>DATBXX010000011.1:0-61272 GCA_036514055.1 Candidatus Acidiferrales bacterium | reverse complement strand
CTGTACCAGTTTTTGATGGAAGCTTTTCTGATCAGCGGGACGGGCGCGCTGGTGGGCATTGCGATCGCCGTGGCGATTCCCGTCGTGGCGAACATTTTCATCAGTCTCGTGCCGGAATTGGCGCGCGCGGGCGTGCATATTCCGGTGTCGTGGGTCTCGGTGGTCATGGCGTTTTTGGTATCTTGCTCCACGGGCCTGTTGTTCGGCTATCTTCCGGCGAATCGCGCGGCGCGATTGCAGCCTACGGAATCGTTGCGTTATGAATAAAACGCCATTGCGAAAATCGCGCGCGGCTAGGTTGCTGGAGCTGCAACTGGCGCTGCTGACGCTGCTCGCGCTATGCGCCGCGGTTCCGGTGCGCGCACAGGAAGATCGCAAGCTCAGCATGCGCGAGGCGGTGGCGCTAGCGCTGCAAAACAGCCGAGAACTCGCGCTGGCGCGCGTGCAATATACGGTCGCCCTGAATCAAACCGCCGTGGATCGTTCCGCCTTCCGGCCGAATCTTTACACTGGCTCCGGCTATGCCTACACCTCTGGCTTTCCTTCCCTGGGTGGCTCGCCGCCCGCCGCTTTTCAATTGAACTACAACCAGGATATTTTCGACCCGGTGTTGAAGGCGCAGCAACAGGCTGCCGAAGAACACGCCAAATCCATGAAACTGGAAGTCGATCGCACGCACGACGACGTCATCGTGCGTGCCGCTTCCGCATTTTTGGAATTGGCCAACGTTCGCCACGCTCTCGAACTGCTCCGCGCCGAACAAACCAGCGCTGAAAAAATTCTGCAAGTGACCCAGGAGCGCGTGCAGGCCAATCAGGAACTTTCCATTGAAGTGACCCGCAGCCAGCTCACGGCGGCGCGCATCCAGGAGAGGATCATCAAGCTCCAGGGCCGCGATGAGGCGCTGACCCAGCAAATCCGCAACTTAACGGGCATCGCGGATGGCGAAGCCGTTGCGGTCCAGCCGGAAGATCCCGGCTTCGCCACCGACCTGCAAGACGCGCAATTGGTGGAGCTCGGCATGGAAAGCGACCGCGACATTCAGGAAGCGGAAAATGACCGACTCGCTCACCAGCGCATTCTTCACGGCGCGAAGTTGGGCTATTTCGGGACGCTCAGCGTCCTCGGCCAATATTCCGTTCTCAGCAACACCAACAATTATCTGGAGTTTTACAAAAAGTTTGAACGAAACAATGTCGCAGTGGGGATCCAGTACACCATCCCGATTTACTCCGCGAAGACCCGTGCGGCTATCACGCTCGCCAAAAGCGAATTAAACGCCTCAGAAATCACCCTGGGGAACAAACGCAAACAAGTGCGCCTCGACCTGCAGCAGAAACAGCGCAACGTGCTGGAATTCGATGCCAGTCGGGAAGTGGCACGCCTGGACCTGAAGCTCGCGCAGGAAACCGTCGAGCTGACGCAGGCGAAATTCGACGAGGGCCGGGCCAACCTGCGCGATATCGAAAATGCCCGGCTTGACGAGAGCGACAAGTGGGTCGCCTTCCTGGATGCAGATTTCGCGCGCCAACGCAGCCAATTGACGCTGCTGCAGGCTACCGGCCAGCTGGCCAAAGTGTTCCAGTAGCACGCCGCGCGAAAAGCATGGCTTGGGCTGGCTGTGGAAATCGAGTAAAATTGTTACTTGGCAGTCAGGCTTTAGGTCATACGTCTTATTGGAAGCCCTGAGGGGGTTATAGTACATGGCGTCTGTAATGAAAACGTTGTTGTTGAATCCGCCGAGCTTTGAAAAATTTGATGGCGGCGCGGGCTCGCGTTGGCCCGCCACGCGCGAAATTGAATCATACTGGTATCCGGTTTGGCTCACGTATCCCGCCGGAATGCTCGAGGGTAGCCGTCTTCTCGATGGTCCTCCACACCACATCACGCCCGCGGAAGTAGTGCAGATCGCCCAGGATTACGAGTTCGTCGTGCTGTTCACCTCCACCGTGGGCTTCTGGAGCGACTTGAAAATGGCGCGGGCCATGAAAGAAAAGAAGCCCGGCCTGAAAATCTGTTTTGTCGGGCCCCAAGTGCAGATCAAACCCGCAGAAAGCCTGCTGGCGAGTCCCGATATCGACTTCGTGGTGCGCGGTGAGTTCGATCTTTCTGTCGTTGAGTACGCGCAAGGCAAGCCACTCTCCGAAATTTTGAGCGCAAGCTACCTTAAAGACGGGAAAGTCGTACACAATCCGCAGCGGCCCATGTTGCAGACCGCCGAGCTGGACGCGCTGCCATTCGCCACCGAGGTCTACCAGAAACATCTCACCATCGAAAAATACAATGTGCCGTTCCTGCTGAATCCGTACGTTTCTTTCTACACGACGCGTGGGTGTCCGGCGCTCTGTACATTCTGCCTGTGGCCGCAGACGCTTTCCGGCCACGCTTGGCGCGTGCGCTCAGTGGAAAACGTCGCCCGCGAATTCAGGCAAGCGCACAAAATGTTTCCGCAAGCGAAGGAATTTTTCTTCGATGACGACACGTTCAACATCCGGAAAGACCGCGTGCTGGCGCTCTGCAAGGAATTCAAGCCCGTGGGCTTCCAGTGGTCCTGCACCGCTCGCGTGCACAGCGATTACGAAACCCTGAAAGCCATGGCCGATGCGGGCGCGCGTCTGCTGATTGTCGGCTTCGAATCCGGCGACCCGCAAATTCTGAAGAATCTGAAGAAGGGCGCGACCGTGGAAATGGGCCGTACCTTCGTGCAGAACTGCAAGAAAGTCGGCATCCACGTGCACGGCGATTTTATCATCGGCCTTCCCGGCGAAACGAAAGAGACCATCGAGAAGACGATTGATTACGCCAAGGAACTCGACTGCGAGACGATTCAAGTTTCCATGGCGCACGCCTATCCCGGCACCGAGCTTTACGATCAGGGCATGCGCGAAGGTTTTCTCGCTGGTGAAGCAATCACCGACGACATGGGCCACCAACTTCCGCACCTGGAATATCCGCACCTCTCGCGCGAATACATGGTCGAATCCGTCAACCGCTTTTACGACGAATATTATTTCCGTCCACGGGTGGCTTGGCGCATCGTGCGCGAAGCTCTGTGGGATTCCCACGAACGCAAACGCCTGTTCCACGAAGCCGTGGATTTCATGAAGCTGCGCCACGACCGCCGCAAGGTGGCCAAGAAAGGCGTGCAGAAAAAAGCCATGGTGCAAGTACAAGCGCCTCCCATGGAGCCGCAAACTTCCGGCGCGGCGGGCGAATCGCACGGCGCATGACGTCTTCGCACGGCCTGCATCTGAAAACCTACGTTTTCCTTTTGTTTATGGTCACGTTCGGCCCGCTGGGCGACGTGTTTCTGGCCGACGGCATGAAAAAAGTGGGCGCTCTGAACATGCAGGATCCCGTCGCGACATTTCACTTTTTCGTGCGCGCATTTTCTTCTGGAACGGTTTGGCTTGGCGTGATTCTTTTGCTCGCGTTTTTCATTTCCTACACGCTGGTGCTTTCCTGGGCGGATTTCAGTTTCGTACAGCCGGCATCCTCGCTGTCCTACGTGATCGTGGCGTTGCTGGGCCATTTTTTTCTGCGCGAACTTGTCAGCCCTTTGCGCTGGGCGGGTATCGCGCTGTTGTGCATGGGCGTTTTGATTGTGGGCTACACCCCGCCGCGAACCACTGAGCGAATCTGATGGCCTGGACGGTGGCTCGCGACGCGCTACTAGTGCTGGCGCTCGCATCGTTCGCTTATTACCTGGTCGCGATCTTCGCGGCACTGCGATTTTTTCGCCTTCGTGATGGCGCTGCTTCGCTTGCTGCGGATTTCACGCCGCCCATCAGCATCCTCAAACCGATCTACGGACTGGACCGCGAGACCTACCGGAATTACGCCAGCCTTTGCGCGCAGGATTATCCTGATTACGAAATATTATTTTGCGTCAGCGACGAGCTGGACCCCGCGATTCCGGTGATTGCAAAGCTGGCAAGCGATTTTCCGCAGCGCCGCATTAATCTTCTGATCGGCTCGGAACCGCTGGGCGTCAGCGATAAGGTGAACAAGCTTTGCCGCATGGTGCGCGAGGCACGGCACGAAATTCTGGCGGTCAGTGATAGCGACGTGCGCGTGGAGCCGGAATATCTCCGGGCCATCGCTGCGCCCTTTCGTGACCCTGCTGTCGGCGCGGTCACTTGTCTCTATCGCGGGCTTACCGATGGCTCGCTCGCCGCAAATCTGGAAGCGATCGGAAACAGTACGGATTTCACCGCGGGAGTTTTGGTGGCGTGGCTTTTCGCTCCGGTGAGTTTCACGCTCGGTGCCACGATGGCCACCACCAAAGAGCGCCTGGCTGAGATCGGCGGCTTCGAATCACTGGTGGACCATTTTTCCGACGATTACGAGCTGGGCAATCGCATCGCGGCGCGCGGCCATCGGGTCGAGCTCAGTACTTTTCCGGTTTCCATCGTGTACCCGCAGCAGACGCTCGCCGACGCCTTTCGCCACCAGTTGCGTTGGAATGTCAGCATTCGCTTTTCGCGCCCCGCCGGGCACCTTGGCCTGATTTTCACGCAAGCATTGCCGCTCACTTTGCTGGCTGCGATTTTTGCGCCGTCCGCTGCGTGGGCGATCAACTTGCTCGTCGGGTATTTGCTGCTGCGAGGAATTTCGGCGTGGGTCGTCGGTGAATACGGCATGCGTGACGCCGGCGTGCGCAGGCACATGGAATTGTTGCCGCTGCGCGACGCCTTCGCCTTCATCGTCTGGGTCGCGAGCTTCTTCCCGCAACGCATCCACTGGCGCGGCCGCGAATTTTACGTCCGAGATAAGCGCTTGGTTCCGGCTGAGACGCGCGAGCCGTAGTGCTCGGAGTTCTGAACTCCTAGCGGCGCACTTTGGTGCGCCATCGGCGTCACGCCACGATCTGCTCGCGGTGAGAAAACTGCTGCGATGTGGCGCCTACTCCGCTTTCTTCAGCTGCCTGTGCAACTGATTTGCCACCAGAAATTCCTGCTCCAGTTCCTTGGAAGTAAGCCGCGTGCGCAAATACTCCACCGCCTGCTCCAGCCGATCCAGCGCGCGCGCAATATTTTCAGTATTCGTATGCGCGACGTCGCGCCACACGCTATAAGGACTGCCCGCGAGGCGAAGCATGTCCTGCAATCCGGGACCGGACAGCGAAAGAGGCAATCCGGTCTCGTCCGTTTCGTCCTGCACCACGCGCGCCAGCGCCACGGCCAGCAACTGCGGCAAATGGGAGACGATGCCTACCGCCCAATCATGGGTTTCCGCGTCGGTCCACACGGGCTCGGCACCTAACTCCCGCACTAGCGCAGCAAATCCATGCATTCGAGGATCCGGATCGCTTTCCAAACCAATCAACGCATACCGCGCGCCGGAAAATAATTCAGCATCGGCTCGCGCGATTCCCGAAGTTTCCTTTCCGGCCATGGGATGCCCGCCAAGAAAACGTGCACCGCCCACAAAAGCAGTTTTCGCCGCGCGGCAAATCGTGGCTTTCGTGCTGCCGGTATCCGTCACAAGCGCGCCGTCTTTCGCCGCTGCAGCAATTGCGGGAAGCGCCTCAATCGTCGCGCCAATCGGCAGCGCCACATAGACTAAATCCGCGCCGCGCACCGCGGCCGCAAGATCTCGCGCCGCTTCGCGCACCGCGCCACGCGCGAGTGCAGCCTTGGCCGTTTCCTCGCGGTCGAATCCTACAATTGAAATGTCCGGGAAATGTTTACGCAGCGCCAGGCCGAACGATCCGCCGATCAGGCCGGTTCCGAGGATGGCTACACGTGAGAAGGGAACTGCGCTATTCGTCGAAGGCACGCGATAGTTTAATGCAAATCAGCGAAATTCGTCAGTCAGCACGCCGTCGAACGAGCAGCCCGCCGCTGGGCTGGGGCTTCATCCGGCTCGACGACTGCTACCTGCGAGACGTCCTCAAGCTTTTCGATTTGCCGCACCAGCGTATTTTCGGCGCGATCGGCCTGCACGGTCATCTGTACGTCCAGAAAGTGGCCGTCCTCGGTGGTGTCCGCGGTCAAATGCAGCAAGTCGAAGCGGCGTCGGCGCGTGACTCCCAGAATGCGCACCAGCGCGCCTTCGCTCTGCTTAACACGCAGTTGCAGGGTGAATTTGTTCACCGCGCAACCTCGCGCGCGACTTCATGCTGGTGCAACATTTCGGAATTCGAGCGGCCCGGCCCTACGATCGGCCAGACGTTCGCTTCCTGATGAATCAGCACGTGCGCAAGCACCGGACCAGGCTCCGCGAGCAGCCGGTCGATCGCGCTGGAAACGTCCGCGCGATCTTCCACGCGAAACGCGGGAATGCCCATGGATTCCGCCACGCGGCAGAAATCGGGATTGTCGGAGAGATCCACTTCGCTGTAGCGCTTGTCGTGGAACAATTCCTGCCACTGACGGACCATGCCCAGCGCGCGATTGTCAAAGAGCACAATCTTCACCGGCAAATCGTAACGCCGCAGCGTCGCGAGTTCCTGCAGGTTCATCATGATCGAGCCGTCGCCGGAAACATTGATCACCGTGGCGTTGGGAAACGCGAGTTGCGCGCCAATCGCCGCGGGCAGGCCGTACCCCATGGTGCCCAGGCCGCCGCTGCTCAGATGTTGCGACGGACGGTTGAAATGAAAATGTTGCGCCACCCACATCTGGTGTTGGCCCACGTCGCAAGCAACGATGGAATCATCACCGGCGCGATCTGAAAGGCTTTTCAGAAAGCCGGGCGCATACACTTCCGTGCCGGGCGCGGCGTAGTCCCACGCGTGCGTTTCTTTGGACGCGGTGCACTCGCGGCGCCATGGCTCGATACTCCCGAGCTTGCACGTCAGCGCTTTCAAAGCATGACGCAGGTTGCCGATCACCGGAACGTCCGCGCGCCGCAGCTTGCCGACTTCCGCGCGGTCCACATCCAGGTGAATCACTCTGGCATTGGGCGCGAACGCGTTCAGCCGTCCGGTCGCGCGGTCGTCGAATCGCGCACCCACGCAGATCAGCAGGTCGCAAGTTTGCACCGCGTGGTTCGCGGTCTTCGTGCCGTGCATGCCCATCATTCCCAGCGCGAGCCCGTGCGTCGTGGGCAGCGCGCCCAGTCCTTTCAGCGTGGCCACTACTGGAATGCGCGTTGTTTCGATGAACGTGCGGAATTCCTCGATCGCGTTGCCCATGCCGATGCCGCCGCCGGCATAGACCACCGGGTTGCGGCTCTCGCGCATCAGTGCGAGCGCTCGCGTGATGGATTCCTTCGATGGCTCCGCGCTTTCTTCGCTGCGGTCATCTTCGTGGAAATCGTATTCGGCGACGGTGTTGGCGATGTCCTTTGGCAAATCAATCAGCACCGGCCCAGGACGTCCCGAGCGCGCAATGCGGAAAGCTTCGTGCACGATGCGCGGCAGCTCCGCGGCAGTTTTCGCAAGGAAGCTGTGCTTCACCACGGGCAGGGTGATGCCGAAAATATCCACCTCTTGAAACGCGTCGGTGCCCATAAGCGAAGTTGCGACTTGGCCGGTGATCGCGACCATGGGAACAGAATCCATGTAGGCGTTCGCGATTCCAGTGACCAAATTGGTTGCGCCGGGGCCGGACGTGGCCATGCACACGCCCACTTTTCCTGTGGCGCGCGCGTAACCGTCCGCGGCGAGCGCGGCGGCCTGTTCGTGGCGCACTAGGATGTGGCGGATCTTCGAATCCAGCAGCGCGTCGTACACCGGCATGATCGCACCGCCGGGATAACCGAAAATGATTTCGACGCCTTCGTGTTCCAGAGCCCTTACCAAAAATTCTGCGCCCTTCATTTGGCACCTCTTGCAGTCGCCGCTGTCTCCGGCTTCAGCCAGGACATTTGCGCGCGTAGTTCTGCTCCCACTTTTTCGATCGGGTGATTCTTGTCTTTCTCCAGAAGCTGGTTGTAAACCGGCCGACCGGTCTGATTTTCCAGAATCCATTCCTTGGCGAACGCTCCGGACTGAATTTCCGTGAGAATTTTCTTCATGCTTTCGCGCACATGCTCGTCAATCACGCGCGAACCACGGGTTATGTCGCCGTACTTGGCCGTCTCGCTGACGAACTGGTGCATCTTGGCGATGCCACCTTCGTAAATCAGGTCCACAATCAATTTCAGTTCATGTAGACACTCGAAATACGCGGCTTCCGGCTGATATCCAGCTTGCACCAGCGTCTCCCAACCGGCCTGAATCAATTCGCGTGCGCCGCCGCACAGCACAGCCTGCTCGCCGAACAAATCCGTCTCGGTTTCTTCAGCGAACGTGGTCTGAATCACTCCGGCTCTTGTACCGCCGATGGCGCTCGCGTAAGCCAGCGTGCGGTCAAACGCCTGACCCGAATGATCCTGATGAATCGCGAGTAAGCAGGGCACGCCGCCGCCCCCTTCATACGTGCGTCGCACCAGATTTCCCGGCCCCTTCGGCGCGACCATGGTGATGTCCACCGTTTTCGGCGGTGTGATTTGCCCGTAATGAATGTTGAAGCCGTGCGAAAACAAAATCATCGCGCCTTCCTTCAGGCTCGGCGCGACTTCGTTCTGATACAGCGCGGGCTGCGCCATGTCCGGCGCGAGCATCACGATTACGTCCGCGCCTTCGGCTGCTTCCGCCGGGCCCGTAAGCTTCCAGCCATCCTGCTCGGCCTGTTTCCACGACGGGCCGCCGCGGCGCAGTCCTACCGTCACGTTGAGTTTGCTGTCGCGCAGATTCAGCGCGTGCGCACGGCCTTGGCTGCCGTACCCCAGCACGGCGATGCGCTTTCCCTCGAGCGCGCGCGGATTCGTGTCGGTGTCCCAGAACATTTTCGCCATCGTCATTCTCCTTGTTATTGCAATTTCTACGCGGCGCTGGTTACGGCGCCCAGCGATGCCGATGTCACAAGCTTTGCGTACTTAGCCATCACGCCGCTGGTGTAATGCGGCGCGGGCGGTTTCCACTGCGCGCGACGCTCCTCGAGATTGGCCTGCACGTCCAGGCGTCGCGCTTTTACGTCGAGAGTAATAATATCGCCATCGCGCAACAGCGCGATCGGTCCGCCGTTCGCCGCTTCCGGAGCGATGTGGCCGACCATCAGCCCGTGCGTCGCACCGCTGAAACGTCCATCCGTGATCAGTGCGATACTTCCGTCAATTCCTTGACCTGCGAGCGCGCCGGTCACCGCCAACATTTCGCGCATCCCCGGCCCGCCCTTCGGTCCCTCATAGCGTATGACGACCACGTCTCCCGGCTGAATCTGCCGGCTCTGCACCGCGGCGAATGCGGCTTCTTCACAATCGAACACGCGAGCCGGTCCGGTGTGCAGCACGCGTTCGTGCCCGGCAAGTTTCACGACGCAGCCTTCCGGTGCAATCGAGCCGTGCAAAATCGCCAGGCCGCCGTCCGCCTTTAAGGGTTTCGCGAGCGCCCGAATTACTTCCTGTTCCGCCGTTTCCGTCGCGTCGTGAATTTCTTCGAACAGTTTTCGTCCCGAGGTGGTGAGCCCGTCATGTAGAAGCCCCGCCTCCAGCAAACGCTTGCCGAGCAGACGCATCCCGCCCGCGCGGAACATGTCTGGCGCAGTAAAACGCCCGCCGGGCTTCAGGTCCGCCAGAATCGGAGTCTTTGCCGAAATTTCATCAAAATCTTTCAACGTCAGCGGCACGCCTGCGTCCGCTGCAATCGCCAGAAGATGCAGAACGGCGTTGGTCGAGCCTCCGGTGGCGGCGACCGATGCGATCGCGTTGTGCAGTGATTCGCGCGTGATAATTCGCTTCGGGCGAATATCTTCCTTCAGCAGCTGCATCACCAGCTTGCCGCAATCGAACGCCGCCTTGCCCTTGCGCGGATCGGTGGCCGGAATTTCGTTCGCGCCCATCGGCGAGACGCCGAGAAACGTGATCGCCGTGGCCATCGTGTTCGCCGTGAATTGCCCGCCGCACGCGCCGGCTCCAGGACACGCCACGTCTTCCAGCTCGCCCAGCTGCTTTTCCGTCATTTTGCCCGCAGCGCACGCTCCGACTGCCTCAAACACATCCTGAATGGTGACTTCGTGCCCCGCGAAATGTCCCGCCAGAATCGAGCCGCCATACAGCGAAAGGGAAGGAAGGTCCAGCCGCGCCAGCGCCATCACCGTCGCGGGAATGGTTTTGTCGCAGCCGCAAATCGCCACCACCGCATCGAACGCGTGCGCGCGCACGAAAAGCTCGATCGAATCGGCGATTACTTCGCGCGACACGAGCGACGCCTTCATGCCTTCGGTGCCCATAGTGATGCCATCGGAAATCGTGATCGTGTCGAACTCGATCGGCGTGCCGCCTGCGGCGCGCACTCCGGCCTTCACGCGCTCCGCCAATTGCCGCAGATGGAAGTTGCAGGGTGTCACTTCGGTCCAGGTATTGGCTATCGCCACGAGTGGGCGCGCCAAATCGGCGTCGGTGAGGCCGGTGGCCTTCAGCATCGCGCGGGCCGGCGCGCGGGAAATCCCCTTCTTGATAGCGTCGCTTTGCATATCGTCTCTGTCAGTAGGCATCCAGGAGGGGGATAAGTCCAATTTGTAATTCTTGGAGAATTCATAAATCAGGCTTATATACGAATTTACGCACTCCGCGCTTGACGCCGGCCCCGAGCTTTCGTATAGTGAATCTTGCTAGGGATTTAAAAGGACACAAGGCGCGTGGGTAATAGGTTTTATTACCGTTTCGCTTTTGCCTACCGCTTCCCTTATCCGGGGAAGCGGGCCGGCGAGACGCGCGCGGATCACCCAGCACTTAGCAACTAGAACCGCACCAAGTCTTTCAAGCCGGCCGCGACCCGCAAGGGAAACGCGGCCTTTTTTGTTTTTGGCGTCATTTTCAGCGCTAGATGCAAAGGGAGAAGCGGGATGAGCGAAATCAAAATTGGCGATTGGCGCGCGAAAATTGACGCGATTGACACCACTCTGCTGCACCTGCTCAACGTGCGCGCGAGTTTCGCTCTCGAAGTAGGCCGTCTGAAAGGCGCCCGCGGCATCGCGCTGCGCGTCCCCGCGCGCGAACAGGAAATTCTCGCGCGCATGAAGAAGTTGAATCCGGGGCCGCTCGATAGCGAAGCTGTCGAAAAAATCTACAGCCAGATCCTGCATGAATCCATCCGCGTCCAGGCGGATCATGGTTTGGGCTCGATGCAGCTTTCCAAGCGCGGCAAGACGCGCCTGCCAGAAAAGCGGCGCAAAGCGGCAGCTGCATGAAACCCTTGGCCACAGCGCGGATTGCTTTTCAGGGTGAGCGCGGAGCATTCAGCGAAGAAGCCGCGCTGAAGCTGCTCGGCGCAGACGTCGCGCTGGTGCCGTGCTCGACGTTTGACGCGACGTTCGCCGCGATTCGCAACAACTCGGCAGATTACGTGCTCGCGCCGATGGAGAACAGCCTCGCGGGTTCGGTGCATCGCTCGTTCGATCTGCTGGTCGAAAGCGGCCTGCACATCGTCGGCGAAGTGATCATTCCGATCGTGCACAATTTGATCGGCGTGCCCGGAGCAACGCTTGAAAAAATCGCTTCCGTGGAATCGCATCCCGTGGCGCTGGCCCAGTGCGAGCAATTCTTCATCGAGCATCCGCGCCTGAAGCGTATTCCTGCCGAAGATACCGCGGGAAGCGTCCGCGAAGTGATGGGCGCGGGCGACGCCACGCGCGCGGCCATCGCCAGCAAGCGCGCCGCTGAGCTCTACGACGCCATGATCTTGCAAGAGCATCTGGAAGACGACCGCGAAAATTACACTCGCTTCTTCTTGCTCGCGCGATCAGCGGAAGCTCCCAAGGAATTTCCCTCCGCCGACAAAATCTCGCTCGTCTTTCAGCTAGCGCACAAGCCCGGCGCACTCCATCACGCCCTGGAGCCTTTCGCGCGCCGCAATATCAACATGATGAAAATCGAAAGCCGCCCCGTGCACGGGCGTCCCTGGCAGTACCGCTTCTATCTCGACCTGCAAGCCTCCGCCAGGGATCCGGAATTCGCAGCCGCGCTCGGCGAACTCGAGCAGCAAGCAGTGGAACTGAAAGTTCTTGGCTCGTATAAATCGGCGGAAACAGTGTCTGCCGATAAATTTATCTCCGAGGGGATGCAATGATCATCAACATGAACGTAAACGCAACCGAAGAGCAGATTGACCACGTAGTGAAGCGCATTCAGGAGTGCGGTTTTCAAGCGCACCTGAGCCGCGGTGAGGAGCGAGCCGTAATCGGAGTCGTCGGCAAAAGCGAAAAGCATCGCGGCGAACTCGAAGCGCTGCAGGCGGCGCCGGGCGTCGAGGAAATCATCCGCATCACGCATCCATTCAAGCTCGCGTCCAGAAATTTTCGCCCCGAAGGCTCCGTGGTCGAGCTCGGCAAGGGCGTTTCCATCGGCGGCACGGAGATTGTGGCGGCGGCCGGGCCGTGCGCTGTGGAATCCGCGGCGCAGATCGGCGAAATTGCCGAAAAAGTGGCGCGCGCCGGAGCAAAACTCCTGCGTGGCGGCGCGTTCAAGCCGCGCTCGTCACCCTATTCCTTTCAAGGCCTCGGCGAAGAAGGCCTGAAGCTGATGCGCGCAGCGGCGGACGACAACGGTTTGCTGGTAGTCAGCGAAGTGATGGACCCGTCGCAGATTGACGTGATGCTGCCCTACGTGGACGTGATGCAGGTGGGCGCGCGCAACATGCAGAATTATTATTTGCTGCGCGCGCTCGGCGAAATCCAGAAGCCGGTGCTGCTGAAGCGCGGCATGTCCGCCACCATCGAAGAACTGCTGCTCAGCGCCGAGTACATCATGTCCGGCGGAAACTACAACGTGATTCTGTGCGAGCGCGGCATCCGCACCTTCGACACCTACATGCGCAACACCATGGACATCGCCGCGATTCCGGTGATCAAGCAGCTCTCGCACCTGCCGGTGGTCGCCGACCCGTCGCACGGCACCGGACGCCGCGATAAAGTGGGCGCCATGGCCCGCGCTGCAGTAGCCGCCGGCGCCGACGGCCTGCTGATCGAAGTGCACCCAGATCCCGAGCGCGCGCTCTCCGACGGCGCGCAATCTCTCTACCCCGATCAATTCGCCCAGCTAATGGCCGAAGCCAGAATGATCGCTCCAGCAGTAGGCCGCCGCATCGCGGAGGAAAAAGCGCACCGGCGCTCCGCGGTGTGAGTAGAGATTGGTGAGCAGTGCGTGCCGACGCGTGACCTTACACCGGCGGGAAGGGCCAGGCGGCCATCGTTGCCTGGCCCTCTGCCGAGGAGCGCGTCGAATACAACTACGAGGTTTGCCGCACGTCAGCCGGTGAACTCTTGTCCACGCGGAGCAGAATGCCGCTTCCCGCACGAATCTTCAGGTTCGGGTTTGTTGATGTCAGAGTGATTTCGCCTTCAGGCGATGTGCGTCCGGAGTGTTCGATGGCAACATTGGAATAGCCGTAAACGCCGCAAGCATCAGTGGAAAATAGCCACAGCGATTGCTCGCGCGCGTTGCCGGCGACTTCGCCGCGGCATGCGCCGTTCTCTGCAACTTGACCGACCGCGCCGCCGCCCCAAACCCAATGACCCACAACTTGGTCGCCGTGCGTCAAGGGACCGCTTCCATAGAGGCCCTCTCCGCCCACTTGCACGGTATTCCACCAGACGGATGGCGTTCCTCGGTCAGGTCCCGTGTTCGGCAACGAAGCACCATTTATTTCCAAAGTTGAAGCGAGCGCACGAAGATTGGTAGCGACGGAAACAGAGTTGGATTTGGAATATTCGACCTTGTCGAAAGTGAATGCGATCCGAGATGGGTTGCCCGGCGTCACGCTGACGATGTGGCCCAAGACCTTCGTGCCTCGTCGCAGCACGACGCCATTCTCGAGCGGAACATCTTGTGCGATTCGTGCGGAAATTGGTTGGCCGGGTACGGCCCTGTCTAGTGAAATGGTTGAACTCAGTTGAACGGGCAAAATCGTGCCGTCCAGCATGTTGGTCGCGTATGATGACTTTCCTTGATTTTGTGCGTGAAGTACGGTGACAGCCGCGAGGAAAACTGCCAAAAGCAATACGATTCTCTTCATATATTCCCCCTCTAAGCGTTTCTCAGGAACGTAGGCTCGCTTTTCCGCCTGACGGCCATCCGTCAACGACGGAGGCGCGAGGGAGTGTTCCAGTATAGTTAGATGCACACTTCTAAAAAGTTGGTTGCCGTCTTCACCTGCAAGTATCCGCCACCCACTTCCAGCGCGCGCTTCCGTACAGCATATCGTTCGGGCCGCTACGGGCTTGTGTGTATGGCGTGGTATAGCGCGGGTGCTACTGTCGCTTCACCAAATGTAAGCACGCGGACCAAGCTCAGTAGGCCTAGAGGCTGGATAAGTCAGGAGGAAACGCGCATGGCAACACGAACATTGTCTGTACCAGAGCAGACCTGGCACGCGGAGCACGAAACAAAAAACGAAGCGCATTCCTCCGGTGTGTCCTGGGCTGCTGTGTTTGCCGGAGCATTCGTGGCTGCGGCTTTGTCGCTGATACTGGTGGCTCTGGGAACCGGAATCGGGCTTTCCGCGATTTCACCGTGGGACGGCGCGGGCGCATCCGCTTCCTCCGTGGGCAAGGGAGCGATCGTCTGGCTAATTCTTACGGAGCTGATTGCGTCGTCCATCGGCGGTTATCTAGCTGGGCGGCTGCGCACGAAATGGGTGAACGTTCACACGGACGAAGTATATTTTCGCGACACCGCGCACGGTTTTCTGGTCTGGGCAGTAGGCCTGGTGATCACGGCGGCTTTTCTGGCGTCCGCAGTCGCGTCTGTAGGCAGAAACGCACGCGCCGGAGGCACGGCTGTCGAGAGTTCCAGTGCCACGGCTTCCCGCAGCACATTCAGCCCGAATGCGTATCTCGTAGACTCGCTGCTGCGGACGACTCCGCCCAGGACCAGCCCGGATGATGCTGCGATCCGCAGTGAGGTAGGACTGATTCTAGTAAACGGCCTGCGCGAAGGAAATATTCCGCCGACAGACAAGAGCTATCTCGTGCAGGTAGTGGCGGCAAGAACGGGAATCGGCGAACCCGAGGCTGAAAAAAGAGTGGATGACACGTTTGCTCAAGCAATGCAGGCAGCCGATACCGCGCGCAAGGCCGTAGCGCATTCAATGTACTGGACCTTCCTCGCGCTATTGATTGGCGCGTTTTCCGCCAGCTTCGCGGCAACAATCGGAGGAAAGCAGCGCGACAGCGTGCTCTTCGTCTGACGAATTTCATTTCCTCTGGAGGCGTTACCAATGCGCTCAATCATATTGCTGCTACTGGGTGTTCCGATACCCTTCATCATCTTGATCGGCCTCTTCAGTCACTTTTAGTGCCAAGTCCGCACCCTCGTCCGCCGTGGCCGGCAGGCGAGGGAGCGGATTTTGATGCCGGTGCCCCTACTGAACGTCGGTGACCTTTCCGTTTGTAAAGATCACTTTCATGTCGGCGTAGAAGTACATTTGCTTGGCGCCGAGGTTGACAATCTTTTGCGGCTGGCCGAGGATTTCGACGACCTGATCTGTGGTTTGGCCCAGAGCGATGGTCTTGGGCGCCGCGGCCGGCTGCGCGGCGGCCTGCTGCGCCGCAGGAGCGGCATTTTCCGCGGGCGCAGCCTCCTGCGTGTCGGCCTCCGCGGTGATTACTTCCTCGATGGCCTTCATGACCTCGTCGGCCGGAGGCGCGACGTTTTTCGTAAACGGAAATTTCAGTTGGCCGTAGTAACGCACGTCGTTATACGGATCGCTGTAAAACTGAAAAACCACACCATCTAGTTTCACGATATAGTCCGTGACCCAAAACTTTTCACCCGTGACGAATTTGCGTTGCGGAATAGCGGTGGTCTGCTGATTGGCGGGAGCGAGCGCCATTCCCCAGGCCATGTTGGCACCAAAGCCGAAGGAGAGCGCGCCGTTCTTGTACGTGTTGGTCGGCGACGCGATGGCTTCGGTGCTGCACATCACCAGGCCGTCTTTATGCAGGTCCAGAACGGACCCGGCCGTCGCAATGTCCGAGCGGTCCGCGGTCAACTTGGTGCGCTTGAATTCAGCAGCGAGGCGCTTTTGAATTTCGGCGCGCGAATCTTGACCGTGCAGCGCGGGCGCTACGCACGCCAGTGCCAGTCCCAACGCGAGAACCGGGGCTAAATACATTGCTCGGCGCATAAACTTCCTCCTCATGAGCTACAGCGCGATTTCCATTTTGAAGTGCGGACCGACTGGCGGATAAATTACACCCGTCGGTGTGCGTACGCAATTCCGTCGCGCTTCAGTTCGATGGTGTGGAGGTGTCGCGGCGCGCGGTCTGTCGTGACGTCGGCCGGAGCGCCCGTTCCGTCACTCGCCCTGATCCGCGATGAAGGCGTCCACGGTGAGGACCGTTGCTTGCGCCGGGAAAACTTTCTCGGTGAGGACACGGTGAACTTCGGTATCGGCGTCGAAACAGGCGTCCTGCAGCACGACGCAGCGGTAATCCAGATCAGCGGCGCGCCGCAGCGTGGAGAGAGTGATGCCGCTGGTGGAGATTCCGAAGATCACCAGATTTTCAATCCCACGCGAACGCAGAACCAGGTGCAGCTGGTTCTCCGAGAACGCGCCCACTCGCTGCTTGTAGACGATGAGATCTTCGGGACGCGCGACGGCGGTGTGGAACTGAGCGGAGGGCGTGCCGATAACGAAAAGATTGTTTTCTTTCAGCCGCTTCCAGCGCGACTCCGTATCCGGAAGTTCGGGATGGCCCGGGGCGAATCCCAGTCCCACGTGGATGATCAGAAATTGTTTCTTGCGCGCAAAATCCACAGCCTTGGCCGCGTTGGGAACGATGGCGTCGGCCGCAGGGACAAACCCAAAGATTCCATTCTGCACATCGAGAGTCAGCAATGCTGTCTTTTTTGAATCGAGCTTCATGGGCCTTCCTTCCTATTTATGTCGACGACACAGGGTATCGCCGTATTTACATCAGTCCCGCGTGCATGCCATACTTCCCACACTGAGGGACGGAGGCACGTCCATGCGTAACAAGATTCCTGCTCTTTCGTTTTCCCACGCTGTGCTCGCCGCGATTTTCTGTTCGCTGATCGCCATTCCGGCGTTCGCTCTGGGCGACGACAAACCCGCGACTCCCGCGCCAACCGCGACGTCTGCGACAAGTACGGCGCCCGCGTTAACCGCGACAGCAGCGCCAAGTGCGACGCCTGTGCCACCCGTGGCGCGGCCGGACCGCGAGAAGAAAGTGTACACCAACGACGACATTGATCGGATGTGGCCGAAGCCGCAGGCAGCGGCCAACGACGCACAGCCCGCTCCGGCGAGCAGTTCTGCTCCGGCACAAGCGCGGCGGCGAGTTTCCGGATCTCAGATCGCGCGCGCAACAAACGTGCCTGCAATCGCCGAGCAGAACCCGGTGTGGTACGCATCGCAGCTTGAATCGCTCTACGCAGAACTCGATGACATCAGCAGCCGGGAAGCAAGCTTGCGCGATTTCCGCGCCACGGGAAACACGGACCCGGGAGTGACGATCGGGCTGCAATTCGATGCGCCCTGCGAAGGCATCACCACGGACAACGCGATCCAGCAGCTCGCGATTCGCGGGCAGGAAATCGAGCAGCAGATTGGCGCGCTGCAGGATACGGCGCAGCAGAATGGCGTGTCATCCGCAGTATTTCAGGATCCAGCGGAGGTCCTGCAAGCGGCGCAGAGGCCGTTGAGCCCGGGGCAGGAACACGCGGTGCTGCGGGAAAGACAGAGCGATCTGATCGGCCAGTACGACGGTGTGCAGAATCAGTTGGCGGACATGTCGAACGAAGCGGCAGCCCAGGGGATCACGCTGCTGCCGGTGACGCCCAACTGGGGCGGCAACTTGACCACCAACCGGATCCAGTCGCTCGACGAGCGCGCCCAGCAGATCCAAAACGCGCTCAGCGAAAATGAAGACGCCGCGCGCCGCGCGGGCCTCGCTCCATCCGCGCTGCCCTAGTCGCGGACGCAGCGGCGAAAATCATGACGCGCCAAGTTCCCCAAGATTGCGTACCAGGACCCTACAGCGCTGATTGGTATGGTTTTACAGGGAATACCTGAGGGCAGGAATTTCTCTGCGCTACTATCATTTGCTTCGCCCGCCCCATTTCTGTGAGAGAGGTCGGTTGTGAGCAAAACTTCAGTGCTGCGCTTCACACTGCTGTTTCTTTCCGGTTCCGCTTTGTTGGTTGCGGGCGCACCGTCCAGCCAACCGCGAGCTTCTGCTGCACCAGTCGCGTTCGTGGGCGTGTCGCCGGGAGATGAACCAGCAACCTCGACGTTCACGGGCAAAATCCTTTCGCAGAATGGCGTCCGATACATCTTGCGCGACGATGCGAATGAGGTCTGGTATCACCTGGACGATCAGGCGCAGGCGCAAAAATATTTTGGCAAGAACGTGGTGGTGACGGGTGTGTTGGATGGACGCTCGGACATGATTCGCGTGCGCAATATTGCCGACGCCAATTAACAGTCCCCAGCACAGCGGGGAAAGAACGGCTGCGAGTCGCTCAGGTGTTCGACGATGGCAATCTGCCGGGAGCGTCGCCGATTCTTGCGGTCGGATCAGCGGGTTTCAGCCGGGTGCGGCGCGATGGGCCGGGAAGCTGGCGGCCGCGTGGCAAGCGGGTCGGGATTGGACGTCTGGTTGATAACGGTGACTCCCGAAGAGTTCCATACGAGGCGCCCACTGCTATTGGCGACTTCGTCCACGATTTTCGTGAACAAGCGATCCTGCATTTCGCTTCTTTTGGTGTAGTCCACCACGTAGTTGACTGTGAACTCCAGCGAGGCGGCATTCACCGCGAGGGCTACGACAGGCTCAATGGACGGATTTTCGCTGCGATAGTCGTCGCTCACTGCATTCCAGGAGTTCTGCGCCTCTACCAGGTATTCTCCGATCACTTCGTTTGCGACGCGGAGGAGAGTGGCCCTGGCCAGCTCGGTGTCGCTAGTGATGGTAAACACGACTTTGATCTGGTCCCAGATGAAGCGAAATCCTTGCGAGTAGTTGAAAACGGAACCTTTTAAGACGGCGTTATTGGGGATGCGCACGATGCGTCCGCTGTACAAATCCCGGCCGACCCAGCTGCCGACTTCCATCAAGGTGGTACGCAGCAAGCCGATATCAATCACGTCGCCGCGCGTTTCGCCGATCTGAACTCTGTCTCCCACGACGTACAACTTCGAAAAACCGATAGAGAAGGCGCCGGCGATACTGGCCAGCAGGTCCTGCAGAGCGACAGCGACGCCCGCGCCGGCGACGCCGAGGGCAAAGCTGAGCCGGCCTAGGCGATCTTCAAAAAGGATCGCCAGGAACAGCAGAATCGCGAGGTATCCAGTAAAAACGACGAACTTGCGAACCTTGTAGCGCGCATCAGCGCGGCCAAAACGCCGGGGCAGCGTTTGCTCCAGCAAGTGAAAGCCGCCATGAATGATAAGGATTCCGATAATCGCGGCGACACACTTCCCGACGAGCCCGAGAGACATCGCCTGTTTGAAAAGCTCGTTCATTCATTCACCATCATACTCAGATTGCTGTCAGAAGCGCAGGCCGCGTCAGGCGTTCTCCCGGCGCTTTTCCCAAAGTTCCCAGAACAACGCGACCGTTGCCGGCGCGAAGCCCGCGTAGTGGTTGTTGGCGTAGGCGTACACTTTGATGCCGCGACGCGTGGTTTGGTAACAGTAGTCCACCCAGCGCGATAGGGCGGCGCGGCGGTCCACGATGGTTTTGTCCCACACTTTGGTCTCTTCCTCAATTCCTTTGCGATCCCCCAGCCAACGGACGTAGGTAAAGTCGGCGGTGATGGGATCGAGGCGACTGGTCAATTCCACGATCCCTGGCATCCAGGCTTGATCAATCACCGCGAGCGCGACGCGGCATTCGCGCAAGAGTTGTGTGAAATTGTCGTCGAGCCAATTCTTATTGCGGATTTCCAGAGCGAATTGATGGTCCTTGGGAAGTTTCTGCAAGAAGGGGCGCAGGCGCGCGAGAAATTCGGCGCCGGATTTGAACTTGGTGCGATTGAAGTAGGGAAACTGCAAGAGCATGGGGCCGAGCTTGTCTTTGCCTAGGATTTCCGCAGTGTCCACGAATGTCTTGAATTCCTCGTCGCAATCTTCCAGGCATTTTTCATGGGTGATGGATTGAGGAACTTTCAGCGAGAACACGAAGCCAGGCGGGGTCTTGTTGGACCATCCAGTGACGGTGGAGCGCGCCGGGGTGCGATAGAAAGTGCTATCCACTTCGACGGTGTTGAATTTTGTGGCGTACTAGGTGAGAAAATCGCGAGTCTGCATTCCGGCGGGATAGAACGCGCCTTCCCAACCGGCCGCGGTGAATGCGGAAGTGCCTACGCGAATGTTTGTTTCGCTTTCAGGCGCCACGATGGCCCGAGCCTAACTTAATGGTTCGCTGCGGAGCAAGCGGGTGTTTGGGGCGGCGGTTTTCTGCTGTGATAAAGTTCTCATCTGTTCGGCGGGCATGATGATTTTTCTCGAGACAGCAAGATTGCTCTTCCGGTCGCACGAAGCTGACGATGAGGCTGATTTTGTGAGCATGCACACCGACGCTGAAGTGCGGCGGTACGTGGGAAGGCAGGCCTGGACGACGGAGAAAGCGCGGTCTCGTTTTCGGGAACAATATCTAGGCAGGCCTGCGGAAACTTACGGCTTGTGGGCCGCCGTTTTCAAACCAGAAGCGAAGTACATCGGATGTTGTGGTCTGCGGGCTCCGGGCAACGGCATGGGCGCAAGTCTTGGGTACTATCTAGCTCGGCCCTACTGGAGACGCGGGCTGGCGTCGGAAGCGTCGCGGGCTTTCATTGAGGTTGCGTTTACGCGGCTGGGGCTGGAGTGGGTGGTAGCGGATGCGGAAGAAGGCAACGCCGCGTCGGAACATATCTTGCGCGCGTGCGGATTCAAATATGTGCGACGGGAAGCAGTTCCTGGGCGCGGCCGCATCATCAATTTCTATGAATTGGCTAGAGATGAATGGAAGGGGCCCCGCGGCTCGTGAAAATCATCAAGTCGTAAGCAAATCTGCGCTTGTTGTTGGGGCGTGCATTGCTGTGGAAATCGTGGGAATTCGAACGTGGATGCACGGCGGGTGGTTGACGAAAATCCGATCCGTCAGTAAAGTAGATCAGGGTCGTGCGAACGGCCCTTTTTTGTTGTCTCCCCTTCGGCTGGGAGGTCGTACAATTGGCAGTACATCAGATTCTGGATCTGATTATCCTGGTTCGAGTCCAGGCCTCCCAGCCAAACTTCTCGTAAGAAACTTCTTGTCGCGACTTTCCTTGCCCGCGGAGTTATGATACCGCCCACTCGGACCGCGTAGTCCGTCCCGCTTGAGGTGTTTTCCCGGAGGCTCGCATGAAAAAGATTCTGACGATTGTCGGAATCATCGCCGCAGTGCTGATTGTGATCCTGGTCGCGCTGCCCTTCGCGATTGACGTCAACAAATTCAAGCCCACGATTGAAACCAACATCTCCGACGCGCTCGGCCGCAAGGTGGAAATCGGCAACATTTCACTCGCCATTCTCTCCGGCGGCGTCGCGGTCGATAGCGTCGTGATCGCCGATGATCCTGCCTTCAGCCCCACGCCGTTCCTTCAGGCCAAGCAAGTGAAGGTGGGGGTGGCGCTTCTCCCGCTGATCTTTTCCAAGAGGCTTGAAGTGAGTTCCTTCACCGTCACCGACCCGCAGGTTTCGCTGCTGCGTTCCGCTTCAGGTAAGTGGAACTTTTCGACCATGGGTGCTGGAGGCGGAAAGCAGAAATCCAAAGATGCCTCGGCTCCGGCAAATTTCTCCGTCGAAAAACTGACGATTTCCCACGGCACGATCGTCCTAGGCACCGGCGGAGCGCATCCGAAAACGCAGACCTACCAGGAAGTGGATCTGGAAGCCTCCGATCTTTCCTACACCTCGCAATTTCCGTTTAAATTCTCGGCAAAGACCCCGGGCGGAGGCAGCGTGAAGCTCGAGGGCAAGGCCGGCCCTGTCGATGCGACCGACGCTTCGCTTACGCCGCTCGATGCCAAGGTTGAGGTCAGGGATTTCGATATTGCCGCAAGCGGCGTCGTGGATTCGTCGATCGGCCTCGCCGGTGTGATTGATTTCAGCGGCGATCTTGGCTCCGATGGTCACCAGATGAACTCCAAGGGCACGCTGAAGGCGAATAAGATCAAGCTGGTCGCTCGAGGATCTCAGGCGAACGTACCCGTGGACGTTGATTACGACACGTCCTACGATCTCAAGCGCCAGGCCGGTACTCTGAAGCAGGGCGACGTGCACATTGGCAAGGGACTCGTACGTCTTACCGGCGGCTACGATATTACCGGCGACTCGGCGACGCTCAGCATGAAACTGAACGGTCAGGGAATGCCGGTCGCCGATCTCGAGGGCATGCTGCCGGCCGCGGGCATCGAACTCCCTTCGGGCGCGAAACTGGAAAGCGGAAGCCTGGATCTGAATCTCGCGCTCAGCGGCCCTGTCGACAAGCTGGTCATCAGCGGACCGGTGAATCTTTCAAACGGCAAGATTGCGGGCTACAACCTGAAATCGAAACTCGGAGCGCTGTCCTCGTTCCCTGGACTGGGCGGCACCAACGGTGGGGGAGGGTCAAACACCGAGATTCAAACGCTGCACGCCGACCTCCACGTGGATCCTACCGGAACACAGGCGACCAATCTGAATATCGTTGTGCCTTCGATCGGGACAGTCACCGGGACCGCCAATGTCAGCCCCGGCGGCCAGTTGAACTGCAAAATGTCCGCGAAACTGGCTGGCGCCATGGGGGCGATGACTTCGGTAATGTCACTCGGCGGCGGGAAAAATTCAAAGAGCGGTGGGATTCCCTTCACGATTACCGGCACGACGAAAGATCCTGTATTCCTGCCCGATGTCGCCGGAATGGCCGGCAATATGGCCAAGGGTGTAGGCACCGCTCCGGTCGGTGCCGCCAAATCGGCCACCGGAGCGATCGGCGGCCTGTTCGGGAAGAAGAAGCAGAACTAGCTCGCGTGCCCTAAGCGATCGGGGCAGTGTTTGCCTCCCCGATTTTGGGCCGCGATATCTGGGAGCATCACCCGGGGCTTTCGCTACTGGACGTTCAGTATCAGGTTAGGGACGCTTTCGGTTACTCCGTTGATCGTGACCGAGACCGTTACGGCCGTGTTTGAAGGTGCCGGCGTACCCGGGTTTCCGCCTCCCCCTCCGCCACCGCCCCCGCAACCGGCGCCTACCACCAGCATCACGAAGATCGTGAAGGCCAGCGCGAAGCCCCATCGGCGCTGTTTTCTGCGGTAACCCAGCGCCACCAATAGCGCGCAAAACACACACAAAAGGCCCAGGGCGCTGGTCGTCGCCGTCCGCCATCCAGAAATATCCCGCCGATTGCGCATAAGGGGCGCAACGGAGGAAGCGGCCGTCGTCTGGAACAGCAGCATTGCGGTTGCGGTTCCGTTCGTCGCAAGAGTGATCGAGGCCCCGGAGCTGCAAGTCGTTTCCGAAGGCAAGCCCGTGCACACGGGCGTGATCGTGGCCGGGCCGTTGCTGCTGAATCCGTTGATGGCCGTGAACGTAAGCGTGGTCGACCCAGACGCGCCCGGCCTACTTACCGGGACAGTGGTCGGGATCGCCGTCACCGTGAACGCCGGCGCCGTCGACTGCACGGTTATGGTGATGCCCGCCGAAGCCTGAGAAGCAAGGTAGTTGGTATCGCCGATGTCGCCGCTATACTTGGCGGTGATGCTATCGGCGCCGACCGGAACAGAACTGGTCGTAAGCGAAGCTGTAGCCCCGGCGAAAGATCCCACACCGAAAAAAGTTCTGCTGCCAGCAGTTCCAGAAACCGAAACTGCGCTGCCCAGCTGAGTTGTCCCCGAAAAGAATGTCACCGTGCCGTTTGGCGCCGCGCCGCTGCTGGTGGTGCTCACCGTCGCATTCAGTGTGACAGGCGTCCCCTGGTTGACGGTCGTTCCAGCCGCGGGAGATGAAACCGAGGTTGCGGTCGTCGCCGAAGTGACCGTGATGGCCAAGGTGAAATTGGGACTCGTGTTGCTCGCGAAAAAGCTGTTGTCCCCCGGATAGCTCGCGTTGACGGCGTGCGTACCAACCGCCAGGCAGTTGGGCGACCCGGAACAGCTCAGGAACTCGGCATATCCAGCGTTCTGTTGGGGAAAAAAGACCAGCGGTACGGCCGACAGGAGATTTACGGTTGTCGAACCAACCGTGTCGGTGACCCCAATGTTTCCCGTTGCATTACCGTCGCCGTCCAGATTGGGATTCGTTGCGAGCGATTCACCCGAGATGAAGGCTTCGAAATCGAGCGGGGTTCCATAGGGCATGCTGAGTGCGGCGTTGGAGAAGTTCCCTCCCGAGGATTGCAACGACTGCTGGGTTGCATCCAAAAGCACAACAGCGGAGGCTTCCTTCCCGACGGTAACCGAGATCGCATTGGAAGTGCTGCCCGCGTAGGTTCCATCGCCCGGATAACTGGCGATCAAGTTGTAGCTGGTCCCGCCTGGGAGATTGTTTACCGCAAATGCCGCGGAGTCACCGGTGAGGGCACTGGCAGCCACACCCATGGTGCTCGGAAGATTGCCTCCCTCGGCGATCAGCGAGACATTGCCTGTCGGCCCGACGCCGCCGGCAACCTTCGTCACCATGGCCGTCAAATTGACGGTTGCGCCGTGCGTAATCATGATGCTGGTGGTGGGTGAAAGTGCGGCGACCGAGCCCTTGAAGGCCGCCGCTGCGGTGGTCCACTTCGTTACGAGGTTCACGGCGTCGACTGAACCCAGACCGCTCGCCAGGTCATAACCGGCCGTAGCGGGATATCCCAGGTCACCGGCCGCCGGGACGCCGGTAACATCATTGCCTGGAACACCGTTGTTGCCGACCGTCACGTCGTTGAATACGCAGGTGGTCGGAGTCGCTGGAACGGTCCGGCTGTTGGAGTTACAGGCACTGTAGGTCTCCGATGCCGCCAGTGGATACAGGACATAGTTGGCAAGTCCCTGGGGCTTGCTGCCGCCGATCTTCTGATCCACCAGCGCCATGATGCCGGCAAACGACGGCGAGGAAGCCGAAGTTCCGCCCACTACTCCAGCATTTTCAATTACGATCTGGCTGCCCGAGCCACTGGTCTGGCAAGAGAGAAAAGAGATTCCTGAAAAACAAAATAGATAGCCGTCGTTGTTGGGAGACGCTGTCAGCGCGACATCCGGTATACCGCGCGGATGGATCGTTGTACTCCCGGAGATAAGAAACGGGTTGAGCGCAGCTTGGAGTCCCGTGACGGTCAAAGTCTGGTAGGACGGAGTCGCATAAATCTTGCTGACTCCTCCACTTCCTGCCGCTATCTCGAACTCTCCTTCGACTGAACTGCCCGGCGTGTCACAGGGAGAGCCGACGGTCGTCGGAGCACAGCTGTCGTTCCACACCATTTCGGGGATGTATCCCAAGACTGACTCAAAGCCCGGGCCATTGGTCGCGCTCCAGAACGTGGCTTCCGTCGTCGCCGGTGCAGGAGTTTCACCAGCGCCCAATTCATTGAATTCCGTGCCGCCGACCGCGGTATCGAAGGGAGTGGAAGCCACTCCATTGACGGCTACGCCGTTCTCAGCACCGGTTGAGTCCGCACCATCCGGGTCGCAGCCGGCAGCCCCGTTGTCGCCGGTCGATACGAAGACGCTGATACCCTGCGCGGACGCCTGCTGCCAGAGAGCATTCAGGAAAAAGCTTTCATTGCCTGGTTCCAGAGGTCCTGCGTTAGCCTCGCAACCGCCGAAGCTTACGCTCATGATCGGCGCGAGATTGCCATCGACGATAAAGGACGCCGACAGGTCCACGCCGTCGACAATGAGAGTTGACTGGCTCGCCACGATGTCGATCGTCGCCTCCGGAGCCACGGCGCCTGACCATTCGGCGTCGAGCGCAGCCTCAACACCGTCGTTGTTGGTCGTAACGACTCCCGGATCGGTTCCGTTTACAATCGCATTCGTGGTATTTGCAGGCAGGCCGAACATTGTTCGGAAAGTCTGGACATCGGTTGGGCTTACGTCGCTTCGGGCGACGATCGCGATTGTCTCGCCACTGCCGTTGGTGCCGGCAGTCAGCAGAGGCGCAGTGTCGTAAATCTTCGCGAAATCGTCCGGGGACAGGAAATGGGAGGATCCTTGGGTAAAGTCGGGGTCAACCGGTGCAATTTTACCCTGAGCGTTTCGCTGGACTTCGAAGTAGCGGCTCAGCATCGGTTTGCTGAAGAAGTTGTGCAGGGATGCCACGCCGCGAACGACCGGAGCAAGAGCCGCGGGGATCGAGATGTCCGTTGAGTTCGCCACATGCGCTTCGCCGCGCACCTGGTAGCGCCTCATCTGGGTCTGGAACGCCGTTTCGACCTGCGCAGCGGTGCCGGAGAATTCAATCCAGCGTCCGCTGTGTGCCACTCTGTCCACGCTAAATCCCTGCTGCTCCAGCCATCCGGAAATCACCTGAATGTCCTGAGGCGCGGGACCAAACTGGCGGCCGAATTCATCAGGCGTGAGCCAGTGGTGATACTCGGGCGAGCTCTGCGTCTGCTGGCTGTCGAGCAGCACGCTTAGCTGGTAATCCTGATCGGCGGACCCGTCCAGCATCAGGATCATGCGCTGCATGGGTGCGGAGCCGTCAAGGGGGCCGGCATCAGCAGCGGGCACGGCAAGCGGGTGGGTCGAGTGAGGGATCGTCACGCGAGAGGTGTTGTCAATCGCCGAGGTGATGCGCGGTGGGCTGTAGGTCGTCTGCGCGGACGCCAACCCAGGGGCCAGCAGAAAGATTGCCGCGGCCAGCCGTAATCGGGCCCGATAAATCCACTGCTGTTGCATGGCGCCTCGGGGTGCGGCTGAAGCAGTGGGTAGAAATGCTCGTGTCCGCATAGATGGAGCGAGCAAGATTAGGGTTGGCTTGTGTCGCATGATCGGTTGCAGGATAAAGTAGGTCCGAAAGTCGCACCGGGATAGTGCCAAATGGCGCAAAAAGCGTCAACGGGTAGGTTACTGTAGGGTTTTATATCAGGGAAACCAGCTGGGCGATCGACCGGGACCTCCGACCCTGGTCGACGGCGCAGGGCCCTAGTTCGGCGACTTAGAGCATCTGGCGCAGGACGTACTGCAGGATGCCTCCGTGCCGGTAATAGGCGACCTCAAACGGCGTGTCCACGCGCGCGACCGCGGTGAACCGGCGCTCGGACTGGCCGTTCGCATCGCGCGCGGTAACTTGTATCGCCTTGCGCGGCTCAAACGACTGCGAGAGACCTTCAAAATCGAATATCTCGAGACCCGTCAGGCCGAGCGATTTCAGGTTTTCGCCGGGCATGAATTCCAGCGGCAGAACACCCATACCCACCAGATTGCTGCGGTGGATGCGCTCAAAGCTTTCGGCCAGGACCACCCGGACCCCGAGCAGAATCGTGCCTTTGGCGGCCCAGTCCCGGGACGACCCGGAACCGTATTCTTTTCCCGCAATGATGACCAGCGGCACTCCCTCATCGCGATATTGCATGGCCGCGCTGTAGATGGACATTTTATCGCCGCTCGGCTGATGAATCGTCCAGCCGCCCTCGGTGCCGGGCGCAAGCTGGTTGCGCAGGCGGATATTCGCAAAGGTTCCGCGCATCATCACTTCATGGTTGCCGCGCCGCGCGCCGTAGGAATTGAAGTCTTTCGGCTGAACTCCGTGCGCGATCAGATATTTTCCGGCCGGGCCGTCGGCTTGAATCGAGCCGGCCGGCGAGATGTGGTCGGTCGTGATGCTGTCACCTAGGACGGCCAGCGCGCGCAATCCCCGCAAATCCGCAATCGGAGCCGGCTGAACCTGCATACCTTCAAAGTACGGCGGGTTCTTGATGTAGGTGGATTTCTCGTCCCAGGCGTAGAGATCGCCTTCCGGGACCGGCAGGGCGCGCCAGTGCTCGTCGCCGGTGAACACGTCGGCGTATTCTTTGGAAAACATTTCGCTGGTGACCGAGCTGCGCATGGTTGATTCGACTTCCTGGGGAGACGGCCAAATATCTCGAAGGTAGACCGGCTGCCCGGCCCGGTCGTTCCCGATGGGCTCGTTGACGATGTCGAAATCCATGCGCCCCGCAAGCGCGTAGGCCACAACCAGCGGAGGTGAAGCGAGATAATTCGCTCGGCATAACGGATTGATGCGCCCTTCGAAATTGCGATTGCCGCTGAGCACAGAAACGGCAACAAGGTTATTGTCTTTGATCGCCTTGCCGATCGGCTCGGAAAGAGGGCCGCTATTGCCGATGCAGGTGGTGCAGCCGTATCCGACCAGATTGAAGCCGAGGGAATTAAGCGACGGCCACAAGCCTGCTTTTTCGATGTAATCGGTGACGACCTTTGAGCCGGGCGCGAAACTTGTCTTCACCCAGGGTTTCGAGGAGAGACCTCGCTCGACCGCTTTTTTTGCGAGCAAGCCCGCTCCGAGCATGAGCGAGGGATTCGAAGTGTTGGTACAGCTGGTGATTGCGGCGATCACGACCGAACCGTCGGCGAGGTCGAACTTGTCGCCGTTGTTTTGGACGCTCGCATGGCGCGGCGCTTCGGTGAGCGACTGTTCGAATGCGCTCTTTGCATGCGTGAGCGGCACGCTGTCCTGGGGACGCTTCGGGCCGGCCATCGTGGGGACGACGGTTGCGAGATCGAGTTCGAGGCGATCGGAGAATATCGGATCGGGCGTCTGATCGGTGCGGAAAAGACCCTGCTCCTTCGTGTAGGCCTCGACCAGCCGGACCTGTTTTTCGGCGCGAGCGGTGAAGCGAAGATAGGCGAGCGCCTCGGAATCCACAGGGAAGAATCCCATGGTCGCACCGTATTCGGGCGCCATGTTCGCGATCGTGGCGCGGTCCGGAAGCGTCAGGCTTGAAAGTCCCGTGCCGTAGAACTCGACGAACTTCCCGACGACGCCTTTCTTGCGCAACATTTGCGTGACGGTCAGGACCAGGTCTGTTGCGGTCGCACCTTCGGGCAGGCGTCCGTGGAGCTTGAATCCGACGACCGCAGGAATCAGCATCGAGAGCGGCTGGCCGAGCATGGCCGCCTCCGCCTCAATGCCGCCGACGCCCCATCCGAAAACACCCAGACCGTTGACCATCGTGGTGTGGGAATCGGTCCCGACCAGCGAATCCGGGAATGCGATCCACGCGCCATTCTGTTTTTCGCGGAAAACCACGCGCGCCAGGTATTCAAGGTTCACCTGGTGGCAGATGCCCGTATCCGGGGGCACAACCTTGAAATTCTCGAAGCCCTTCTGGCCCCATCGAAGGAACGCGTAGCGCTCAATATTGCGCTGCATTTCAAGATCGGCATTGAATGCGAACGCGTTCGCCGCTCCGAACTTGTCCACTTGCACGGAATGGTCAATCACCAGTTCGGCCGGGAGCAGCGGATTGATTTTCTTGGGGTCGCCGCCGAGCGCGCCGATGGCGTCCCGCATCGCTGCAAGATCCACGACCGCGGGCACACCGGTAAAATCCTGGAGCAAAACACGCGCGGGCATGAAGGAGACTTCTCGTTCGGTTGCGCCACCGGCGCTGGAAGGGTCCCAGCCGGCGAGCGCGGGAATGTCGTCGGTGCGCACGAATCGTTCATCCTCGTGCCGCAAAAGATTCTCAAGCAGAACCTTGAGCGAGAAGGGAAGCCGAGCCACTTTGCCGACTCCAGCGGCTTCCAGCGCATCCAGGCGGTAGATGTCGAACGAATCGCGCCCGGCGCGAAGCTTCGCGCGGGTGCCGAACGAGTTCTTAGAAGGTAGGCTCATGCGAGAAAAGGTCGCTCCTGTCGTTCAAGACTGCCTATTTTAGCGCACGGGCGCCTGACGGCTGGGGTGTTTCTGAGAATTGGGGCGCGAAAACGCGGCGGACTTTCCTGAATCCTGGGGGTCCCGCAGAGGCTATCGCTGATAGTGGGCGTCCGGTGAGCTGTTGCGGTGCGCTCGTTGCGCACCTCGATATTGGCGGACAATTTCACTGTATCCATGTTAGGCGCGCGAAAATCGTTGTCAAGCGCGAGCTGAGCGCGCTTCCTGAACTCGCATCAAAGGCTTGGCGAAGCCGAGGGTCGACCAAGAGCCCGGCAGGGCGCACGGCAATCACAGTGGAAGCATTTCCTGCGCCCTCCACTTTTACAGGGTACGCAGGTAGGCGAGGAGATCGTCGAGCTCTTGCGGGGTTAGCGAGCCGCCGACGGCTGGCATCATGTTGCGGCCGTTAAGAATTGTCTGGCGAACGAATCTTTCGTTGGCTGGCAAGCCGCTGGGCAGAAATTGCTTCTTCAGAAGCCCCTTCAGGTCGGGACCGTTTTGTCCCGGAACCGAGTGCGCATCGTGGCAGGGCGCACAGCTTTGCTCATACAGGTGCCGCCCGGCCGCCTGTTGGGCGTTCAATCCCAGCTGCGCATCGCTTTTCCCAGAGGAGTCGCCGGCGCAACCGGCCAGACAAGCAACCAGTGCGATACCGGCAAGAGGCCAAGCTTGCATCAGGCGCCAATGATATTCTGAAATGGCCGACACGCACTATTCTGTTTGAGCCGGCCTTCTGGTTGGCTTCGGCGGCTGCCTCGCGTATATTTTTCCAGGACGGCAATGGCTGACACGGACAAGGAACGCTGGCGATTATCCCGCCTATACGGAAGCATGACTGAAGGTGAGGTCGAGAAGCTCGCAGCGGACGCGGGCTCGCTTTCCGACGCCGCAAGATGGGCCCTGAAATTGGACCTGTCCCGGCGAGGTCTAAAAACCAGGCTCGAGGCACCGGCTCCGCCTGTCCAGGCAGCCAAGCTCTCCAAGGTCGTGAATCTCCGCCAGTACATGACGCTGCCTGAAGCGCTTCTGGCAAAGAGCATCTTGGAATCGGCGGGCATCGAATCCTTTCTGGGTGATCAGAACATCATTCGAATGGACTGGTTCTTGTCCAACGCGTTGGGCGGGGTCAAGTTGCGCGTGCGGGAAGAGGATGTCGAAGTCGCGACGGCTTTGCTTGACCGGAGCCGGGCCGATTTGTCCGAGGACTCAAGTCACGGTGAGTAAAGGACGGTGCGATGGGGCGCCGGCGCAACAAGAGCATCAGCGACGTTTTTCGCGCGGTGCTTTTTCCGGGGTGGGGTCCCAGGCCTCGGCGACGGTCTTGTGTTCACGGAACAGGTTGCTGGGGACGCGAATTTGGCCCCCGCGCACGAAGCGTTCGTGATTGTCTTCAAGTTCGTCGGGCAAGTAGCGATAGTTGACGGTCACCCCGAACGAGGCTTCCATTCCGTAGGGCCGCAAGTTTCCAAAAACGTTGATTCGTTCCAGGCGTGCGCCGTTGGAAAGATGAAAAGTGGCGACCGGATCGTAGAGTTTTGTTCCGCGCCGCGCCCTGGTGAGATAGGCGAGAGCGAGGCGCTCGAGCGGTTCGGCGAGAACCCTGCGGTACAACAGCGGTTGCTCCAGCAGCTTGAAGAAAGCCTCCACAGGGTCACGGCGCTTGGCGGCGGACGTGAGCTCGCCTGAATATTCGGCCAGCAATCGCGACAAGCGCTCCCGCGTGAAGCCGAGCTCGTTTCCGGTGTCCTGAAGCGCGCGGGAGAACAAGGGCAAAGGCGACAGCGTACTGTAGGTTCGAATATTCGGGAATTCGCCTGCCAGCTCCGTTACCACCTGTTTGATCAGGAAATTTCCGAAGGGAACGTTGCGCAGTCCCTGCAGGCAATTGTTGATGGAATAAAAGATGGCCGTATCGGCCTTGTCCGTCGGCAGTACCGGAGCGTTTACGTCAAGCAAGGGCTCAAGGTCGCCGCTCAGGCCCTTGGACAGAGCCACTTCGACGAAGATGATGGGCTCGTCGGCGAGCGCTGGATGAAAAAAGGCGAAACACCGGCGGTCGGATTCCAGCCGGCGGCGCAGGTCGGGCCAGCCGTTGATTTCATGGACCGATTCGTAGCGAATAAGCTTTTCCAGGATGCGAGCCGAAGTCTGCCAGCTGATCCGTTCCAGGCGCAGGAAGCCGCGGTTGAACCAAGACCGGAAAAGATGCCTGAGGTCAGAGTCGAGCGCGTCGAAATTCGAGCCGTTGGACGGCAGGGACAGCAGATGTTCCCGCAGGGTGACCAGAGTCTCGGTGCCTCCAGGCGCCGTATTGATCCTGCGAATGAGTTCCTGGCGCGGCGCCTCGACAGCTTCAGAAAGGGCCGCAAGCGTGGTCGTGCTGGGTGAACCCTCATAGGCGGCTGCGGCACGACGGACGTCGGCCTCGTCGGGTGAGAACTCGCGCGACAGTATCTCAAAGAAGGCTGGCCGTTGATCCGGCTTCATGGAGTTGTATGCGGCGATGATTTCCTGCGCGATCGCGGTTTGCGAGGCCTCGCCGCGCTCAGAAAGGAGGCGATGGCAAAGGAAACGCATGTCCCTGCGGCGTCCGTGAAGAGACTGCAGGAGATTGGAAAGGAATCCGGGCATCGACCTGAAAATTATAACGCAGTCGTTCGATCGGGTGTGTTACGGGCGCAAGACTGTTGCCATGCGACCAGCCTCATCGAGCGGGAAGATGCGTTCGGGCGAGTTCGCGGTTTGCCTGGGCCGTTTTATTCAAGGGGTCAAGCGCGAGAGCCTTGTCGAACTGCTCGATCGCTTCTGCATTCCTGTCCATGCGCAGCAGCAACTCGCCAAAATCGTTGTGAACTTGCGCGTCGGAAGGATCGGCGACTGTCAGGGCGGCGAAGGCTTTCGCTGCCTCGTCGAGCCGGCCCGATTTGGCCAGGGCGCGTGCCAGATTGTAGCGGGCGTTGGCGTAATCAGGCTGAAGCTCTAGCGCCGTGCGGAACTGATCGATTGCTTCGCGCGTGCGGCCGAGCGAACCCAGCGCCAGTCCGAGCCAGTTGTGACCTTCCGGCTGCTTCGGATCCAGATGCACGGCTTGTTCCAGTGCTTGTTCTGCGCCGCCGGGATTCAGTCGTGAAAGCATCAGCGCGCCGAGCCACAGGTGCGCCCAGAAATCGCGGGGATTCTTCTCCACGTCGTGCTGCATCACGGCCTCTTGAAGTTCGCGGCGGCGGTCGCCAGGTCCGCGCGGCAGGACTTGAAGCCATAGATGGGCCATTTCGTCGGTCGACTGATCGCCCCCTTGGACGCGTTGCGGGGGATGGTGGGGATTGCGCGGATTTGCGGAGGAATTGTCGAAGTGCCAGCGCATTGAAACGACGCTGCCCTTGGGAAGAAATACGGGCGCGCTGTAGTGGTACACCGCCTGCCAGTTCGGATCCCACTGCGGAATTTTGATGAGCCACTTGCGCTCGCCGCCAGGGAGCGTGGCATAGCCCTCAAGCTGATGCCCCAAATAATGAGCATGCGGGTAAATGGCGAGCACGTCCACGTCCAGCGGCAGTCGAAAATCATCTCCGACGGCGAAATCGCCCGCTCCGGCGGGAATGTCGAGCTCGCTATCGCGTTCAAGCTCGATCAGCAGCGGAAAACGGTCCGGCGGCTTGTCGGTGAAGTAGAGGCCGATCGAGGGTTTCACTTGCATGGGCATACCCATCGGCATCATGTGCGCGTTGAGTATCAGATCGGTGCCGGGATCGAGTTCCCATGCGAGGCCGTCCGGCTCGACCCAGGGCGCGCTTCCGGGCTTCCAGAAAAGAAAGTGGCTGTCGAAATCGAAAACGCTGTGCTGAACGCTGAGATCCATTCCGGGGAAACCTGAGCCGGGCACGGGTTCACGACGGCGCGCGGAACGCGAGCGGTCCACCAGCAGATTTGCGTGATGCACGCCGCGCGGAATCCCGGGGCGAACCTCGATCGCGCGCACGTAACGCCGAGTAGTGACTGGAGGCGAGAAAATAAAGTTCCAGAAAACATCCGGGCCGGAAACCGGTACCAAGTAGGCGCGCGTGGCGTCCAGAATCATGTCGGGAGGGCCAAGCTGCCAGCCCTCGGTGAATTTCGGCGGAGGCGGCGAAGCCGCGCCCTGGGGCGCGCCGTTTTTCACCCATTCGACGATCAGGCGGATTTCGTCGTTCGCGAGGCGGGATTCGCTTGCGAAGTCACCATACCCGTGCTCGGGAAGCCAGGGTGGCATCGCGCGCGTGCGCACCGCGGCGGCAATTTGCGGCGCGTACCGCTTGGCGTCCTCGTAGCTCAGCAAGGAAAACGGGCCGGATTCACCGGGACGGTGGCACGAGGCACAGGAGCGGTACAGGATCGGGGCGATATCGCGACCGTAGATTGGCTGTGGCGGGGACTGCGCCGCGGCGGGCACGGCGAACACGAGCGCTAGAAAGGCTCGCGCCGCCGTGCGCTTCACACAACGCATGCATCCCTACTTCTGAATGACGCCACAAGCGATGCGATCGCCGGAATTTCCCGACGGGTCGCTCATCAAGTCGTCGGCCTTGGCGTGGATCACCAGAGAAGTGCCGCCATCCTGGAACAGGGAGTTGGCGCCGTCGCCGAGACTTACGCCTTTATCAACTGCGCTGGCGCTGCCCTTGCCGTCCGCCCCGACCGTCAGGTTCGGCAGATCACCGGCGTGCGGATGAGGATCCATCGTATTGTTCACGCCATGGTGGGCGCTGGTCGGATTGAAATGTCCGCCCGCCGTCTTGAAATCCGGGCCTTCGCATTTGCCAACCGCATGAATGTGGATGCCGTGATCGCCCGGAGTGAGCCCGGAAACCTTCACCTCGATCTCGACTCCGCCGTTGACGGCTTTGAGCTTGGCGGTGCCGATCTTCGTGCCTTGGGCGTTCATGATATCTGCATGCGCGGATTTCGGGGCGGTATCGGCCAGAGCGGCCGCAGCGCAAATGCACAGCAGAGCGGGAATCATAAGTAGATTTCGAATCTGCATCGGTGTGTCCTCCCTCAGAGGCAAAGCAGCGATCCTGACAGGCGAAATTCTAACACAACGGCTCAAGCTCCGGGTCCCGGGGGCTCGCAGTCGCTAGAGTCGCGGCGGAAGCCGATGACGGTCCGTCAGAAGCGAACGCAAGAGCTGGACGCAGTTTCTGGGGCCCCAGGGAGGCGCGGAGGGCACGCTTGGTTGCCGTTAATGTTTGGGAAGTACGAAACCTTCGGGAGGCTTTGAGCCATCGCCGAAGAAAAACTGCTCCATCTGCTCTTCCATGATTTTCTGCGAATTGGGGTCCATGGGATTGAGGCGGAATTCGTTGAGCAGCATCTTGGAGTGGTCGACCCACATCTTCCAGGCGTCCTTGGAGACATTTTCGTAAACGCGTTTTCCGATATCGCCCTTCCAGGGGACGCGATCCAGACCGGGCAGCTCTTTGCCGAGTTTCACACACTTAACCATGCGAACTTTCTGCCCTTCATCGGCCATCGCGGGGAAGCCTCCGTTGTGATGCTGGGACCATCTTAAGCGCGGATGCAGGCAACCGCAACTCGGAGCCGCACTTTCGTGGCTGCCCGCGGCTTGACTTTCGCGGAATGCGCCAACAGAATCTTGGTCTTTTCGAAATCCCGCGTACCTCAATTTGTGTAATAGGGGGACTACTTGCAACATGTTCGGCTTGGTTCAACGGGTTTGAGAGTTTCAAGGCTTTGCCTGGGCACGATGACCTTCGGCTACCAGTGCGATGAAGCTACGTCGTTTGCGATTCTGGACCGCGCTTCCAGTGGCGGGATCACCTTTCTTGATACCTCCGACGTGTACCCGCTCGGCGGCGGGCTCGAGCGCACCGGGCGCACGGAGGAAATCATCGGGCGCTGGATGCGCGGCAAGCGGCACGACTGGGTGGTCGCGACCAAGTGTTTCGGTGCGACCGGGCCTCAGCCGTTCCATGCCGGAAACAACCGCCGTCACATCTTCGACGCGATCGATGCCTCGCTGCGGCGGCTGGGCACCGACTACATCGACCTCTACCAGTTGCACGGATTCGATCCCCAGGTGAGGGTGGACGAAACCCTCGGGGCGCTGGACGATCTGGTCCATGCCGGCAAGGTTCGATACATCGGTTGCTCAAATCATCTGGCGTATCAAGTGGCGCGCGCGCTGGGCCGCAGCGACGTCCGCGGGTGGGCCCGGTTCGTCTCTGTGCAGCCGCGCTACAATCTTCTGTATCGCGAAATCGAACGTGAGCTGCTGCCGTTGTGCGCAGAAGAGGGCGTCGGCGTGATTCCCTACAATCCGATTGGGGGCGGCATGCTTACAGGCAAGCACGATCGGTCGAAACCGCCCGCCGAGGGCACAAGATTTGCGGTCAGCGGTCGGGTGGGCGAGCTGTACAAGGGCCGCTATTGGCAGGAGCACGTATTCGACGCGGTCGATGAACTCGCGCGAATTGCGGCGAAAGCAAACATCCCGCTCACGACCCTCGCGGTGGCTTGGGTGCTGGCCAATCCCACGATTACGAGCCCTATCATCGGCGCAAGCCGTCCCGACCAGATGGACGCAACGCTTGCTGCACTGGACATCACACTTGATCCCGCGCTGCTTGCGGAGCTGGACAAGGCCACCAGTCAGTTTCGGTAGACTGGTTGACCGACCCGGAGCCGCAGGCGAAATCTCCGGTGCAAAAAAGCGCCTCGGCCGCTCAGGGTTTCTGGGCAGCCTGGCTTCGGCGCCAGCTGTAGTAGCCGTCAAGAACCTGGAGTTTTTCGAGATTCGGGACGGGGATCGCTTTCGAGGGATCGTTGAGATTCATCACCTGCTGATTCGCATCGGTGAAGACGGGCCACGCCGGCAGGCCGGAAGTGTTCGGGTCTCCTGTTTTGGCGAAATTCACCCAGTAGGACGAGACTTGGTCCGACACAGCCTTGTCAGCATCGGTCGCAGGCATGGTTGCGGTGAAATTGCCGAATACAAATGCGATCTCCGACCCGTGCGCTGCTCCCCAGTTCTTAAACTGCGGCGCGTCGGGATACCGCGGTCTGTGGCTGAAGTAATACACGTAGATTTTTCCCTTGCCGGTCCTCGATTGCAGACGCGCCCAGGACCAAGTGCTCCACGCAAACGCGGAGTCTCGAAACAAGTCGCGGGCTGACCGCAGGGCTTCGGCATCAGAACCCGCGGGATACGCTGCCAGAATCTTATCGGCATAGTCGCCATAGCCGGCGCGAACGGTTGCCTGGTACGCGGCGGCAGTTGTGGCCGGGACGAACAGCGCGCCTTCGTCCGCGTTTGAACCGATCAGAACGGGTGTGTCGTTGTAGTGGCCCGCCTCGTAGAGTTTGTATTGGTCGCCGGGAAGCACATAGCCGTCGAAGGTAGGCCATGCGCCGCCGATGCCCGGAGCCGAATTCTTCAATATCTCGTCCGCGGGTTTTTTTCGGGCGTCGGCAATCGATGATGCCCCGAGTTTGGAAAGAAATGCCACGCCGTTACTTTCGGCCACAGCAAGCGGAGGCACGTTCTCGCCGCCTTCATTTGCCAGACGCGCTGGTGCGAAAGATCCGCCGCTTTCCGAGATCGCGCCCTGGAACAGTCCCTTCGCAAGCGGCGATGCCGCGAGCATGCTGACGGCGATTCCGCCGGCGGATTCGCCAAAGATCGTGACCCGGTTCGGATCGCCTCCAAATGCGGCAATGTTGCGCTTCACCCATCTAAGCCCGGCGATCTGATCCAGCAGTCCGTAGTTGCCCGAGTGGCCGTGGTTCTCGGCGCTGAGTTCGGGATGCGCCAGAAAACCGAACGGCCCCAGGCGGTAGCCCACGCTCACGAGCACGACGCCTTTCTTTGCGAGATTGGCGCCGTTGTACTGAGGAATGGAGGTCGCCCCGGAGGTAAATCCGCCGCCGTAGATCCAGACCATCACTGCGAGTCGGTCGCGCGAAGATTTCGCCGGGGTCCAGACGTTGAGATACAGGCAATCCTCGCTCGTCGGTACGGGCTCCAGGCCAAGCGCCCGGTTGATGAGCGGAGACTGCACGCAACCCGGCGCGAACTTGTCGGCCTGGCGGATTCCGGTCCACGGCGCGACGGGCTCAGGCGCGCGCCAGCGCCGCTCGCCGGTCGGTGGCGCGGCAAACGGCACGCCCAAATAGACGGCGATGCCGTGGTCATCGGTGCCCTGGACCAGACCCGCCTCGGTGCGAACGGGCTTGGGCGTTTGCGCGCCGAGTGAGGACGCTAGGGCGAGTGCTGAGACGATCGCCGCGGCGAACACCATGAAATTGAAACGCTTCATCATCATTGCTCCGATCGGACGGGAATTGTGGACCGTCGCCATGTGTGACTTCAAGTCGGTTTGATCACGAGCTCGCGCGGGCGTTTTCGCGGAAGCCTTTTCCCACGGCCGGGAAAGCGCGCGAGCACCTCACCATCCCAAAGACGGATAATCCGCCGGGTGAACAGCCATCGGCCTGCGATTTTTGCGACCTGATCGTCCCAATAGCCGGCAAAGCGGATGACGTAAGGTGGCTCGCCCTGACATTCGGTGACAAGCGCAAACGATCGCACCGAACATTTCTCGCTATCGCCTTTCACCACGGACTGGGTGAGGTGGTGTTGGCGACCGGGAAAGTTGGGGACGTTGCGAAAGTGTTCGGCGAAGCGGCGAATGTTCTCATGCCCTTCCCAGCGATCAGGTTCCTCGAAAACTTCCTCGATGACCACGGCGTCCGGCGTAAAGCAGGCAACCAGCCCGTCCACGTCGCCGGTATCCAGTGCCCAGGCGTATGCGGCGAGCAGATCGTTGATCGCGATGCGGTCTTCGGTTGTAACAGGGCCGGCGCTAGGCATAAACGATGCTCGATCAATAGCCAACGGTGATGCGTTCGCGGTGGTGCTGCGGGCGCTCCATCTCGTCCACCAGCGCGACCGAATAGTCTTCCAGCGAGATCTTGCTCACGCCACTGGCGTCATACAGGACATGGTCCTTGCCGAGCCGGAATTTGCCCGTTCGCTCGCCCGGCGCAATGGTGACCGAAGGAGCGACAAACACCCAATCAAGTTCGGGTTCCTGTTTGAGCAGATAATACAGCTCGCGGGTACCGCGGATGCCGGGCTTGAATGCTTCGTAGGCCGCAGGAAAATCGGGCGAGTCGATGAGCTCGATGCCGGCGGGTGTTTTTAGGCTCGCCGCACCACCTACTCCCAGGAATCGCTTGACGCCGGATTTCTTGGTGGCGGCGATGATGGCCTTGTGCCCGGCGACGTGCTTGTCGAAAACTTCCGGGCCGGCCACGCCGCGCGCGGGATTAAACGAGCTGACCACGACGTCATGACCCGCAAGGATCCGGGCGAGCTCGTCGACTTGCAGCACGTCGGCTTTTTTCGCGGTGAGATTCTTGTGCGACGGAAGTTTGTCGGGATTTCGAACGATTGCCGTGACCTGATGCCCGCGTTCAAGAGCTTCGGCGAGAACCTTGGAGCCGACAAACCCGCTGGCCCCGATGAGTGCGATTTTCATTGCCAACCTCCCTGGGAACCGAGATGAGCGGCGACGCGTGACCGCGAATTTTCTCCGCGTGTCGTGATTGACAGGCCGCAAGAACCGGTGGATTGTATCACTTCGCAATCCAGAGGTGAGATTTCCGATGGCAAAAACCAGGCCGTTCGGTGAGGCAGTTTCTACGATCGCGGAGCCAAGGCTTGAATTTGCCTTCGAGGTCCGGCTGCGGTTCACGCGCGTGCAAATGATCGAAGGTATGCCGAGCGGCGCAAGTCGTGGCGCCGTGTATCTGGACAGCGGAGAATTTTCGGGACCGCGGTTGCGCGGCAAGGCCGTGCCAAATAGCGGGGGAGATTACGCGTTGTTCCGTCCCGACGACACGGCGGCGTTCGACGCGCGCTACATGCTCGAGGAGGACGACGGCACGCTGATTCTGGTCCAGAATCGGGGCTATCTCTGGGGCTACGCCGACGATACGATGCGGCGCCTGCGGGAGATGGCGTTTGCCGGAGGGCCGACAGTAAACCCGTCGGAATATTACTTGCGCGCTTTTCCGTCATTTGAAGTCCCGGCGGGCAAGCACGACTGGCTCACACGTCACGTTTTCGTCGGCGTCGGGGAACGCAAGACGGACGGAAACCTCATTCGCTACTTCGCACTTCTTTAGGGGACGCCGTCATTGCGTCTCACGGATATCAGATCGCGGCGGAGTGGGCGATATCGGACAGGCGCTGAAAGCGATTGATATTGTCACCCTCATCCATCACGCCGGACGTCAGGCAGACGAAGGTCATGTCTTTTGCAGGATCGACCCAGAACAGCGTGCTGCCGAAGCCGGTGTTGCCGAACGTCCGCGGCGAGGCAAGAGTCCCAAACTGATGATGGCAGATGGCCTCGCCGCGCAAGAAAAAGCCCAAGCCGATATACGCGGGGTAGGGCTCCCAGCCTTTGGCGGCCCCGAGGGCGGTATAGAGATCATTCTGCTTGGTCCCGGTGCGGTTGATGGTCGCCTGGTCCAGTATCGCGGGCGACAGGATGCGAACGCCGTCAAGTTCTCCCCCGCGCCGAAGCATCTCGGCGAAGCGAAACATATCCGCAACCGTCGCGAGTCCGCCGACCCAAGGCATCTCCGCTAGTTCTTCCTCGAACGCACCGTTTTCACCCAGGTTGCTGTGGCCACGATGCTGTAGCGGCGGCACCGTCTCCATAAAAAAGGGAATGACGTGGCGCGGGCGAAGATCCTTCCGCACACCGATCGAGGAGCTTTTCATTTTCAGCGGAGTGAGGATTTCGTCTTCGACTATTTTGCGATAGCAGCGCTTGCGATCGTCCACACGGCGAACGGCTTCCCCGAGAAGCGCATGTCCCGCCATAGGGGAGTACGAGACAGCCCCGCCCGGCGCGCTGGTCGTGTGCATGTGGGTGCAAATCGCGGCGATTACTTCGTCCAGACGATCGATGCACATGCCCGGGACCGGCGCGAACAGAGGCGGCAGGCCGGTGGTGTGCGTCAGCAGATGTTCCAGAGTGATCTTTTCCCGCGCGCCACCGGAAAATTCCGGAATGATCGAGGAAACTTTCGTTGTCAGCGCGAGATCTCCGCGCTCGATGGCGCGAAACACCAGGACGTTGGTAAACGCCTTGGTTACGGAAAACAGGTTGAAAACTTTGTCCTTGCGCATCGGTTGCCGGTCCGAGAACCGGGCATAACCGATTGCTTCGTGAAGACCGATCTTGCCGTGGCGGGCGACCAGGATCACCGCACCGTGGTATTTCCCGTCTTCGATGTCGCACTCGACTGCGGACTTCAGGTGCTTGAGTCTGGCTGCGGCGAAGCCGGTCGTTGAGGCTTTCTTGACCATAGGGAAGTTCCTCGAGTGCGACATCCCGACCAAACGGGTCCGGGCGAGACCGGATTATGCCCGATGTCCTGCGGTTTTGTCGCACCGAAATCCGGAAACGCGCTGCCGTCTGCGGCCGGCTCAGGGCCGCAAGACCGGAGAGAATTTTATAGAATCGGGCCGAGTGATTTCGCCAGGATCCGTCCATGGGAACGTAACGAGTGGCGGCGCGGATTATGATAGGCTGTTCGCTTGCGGAACGATTTGGGTCAGGGATGAAATTCCCCGGCACCCTCCTTCGACCGAGTTTTCCGCAACAACCCCAATGGAGACGACCGATGAGTACCCGCCCCACCGAAGTCGCCGAAGCGCCGCGAGCTGATTCCTACTATTGTGAGATTCCCAACGATCCCTGCGCCATCGTGATGTTCGGCGCCTCCGGCGACCTGGCACGGCGAAAGCTACTGCCGGCGCTCTACGATTTGGCACTTCATTCCTGTCTTGCTCCGCGATTCAAGCTGCTGGGGTTTGCGCGCACCGAGATGAACGACGATGCCTTCCGGCGCGGGGCCGGGGAGTTTCTGCCCAAGAGCGGTCAGGACGGGGCCAGCGGCGGCACCCAGCAGGAATTTCTGCAGCACTTGTGCTATTTCCAGGGAAACTACGACGACCCGGAGTCCTACAAAAAGCTGGGGCAGCGCCTGGATGAACTTGATTCCGAAGGCCAGCTCGGTGGCAATCGCTTGTTCTATCTCGCGACTCCTCCGGAAGTTTACGAACATGTGATCGAACAGCTGGGGCGCGCGGGCCTGGCGAAATCGAAGACCGAGGAATCCTGGACACGCGTGATTATCGAAAAACCTTTTGGCCACGACGGAGCCTCCGCCCGCGAGCTGAATACGAAAGTTCTGCAAGTATTCACCGAACATCAGATCTATCGCATCGATCATTATCTGGGCAAGGAGACCGTGCAGAACCTGCTGGTCTTTCGCTTCGGAAATGGCATCTTCGAACCGCTTTGGAACCGCAATTTTATTGACCACGTGCAGATCACGGCTGCCGAATCACTCGGCGTCGAGCGGCGCGCGGCGTTTTACGAATCGGCAGGCGCCATGCGCGACATGATTCAGAGCCACGTGCTGCAGCTGACGTCGCTGGTCGGAATGGAAGCGCCCGCCAGATTTGACGCCACGTCGGTGCGCAACGAGAAAATCAAGATTTTGCAGTCCATTCGCCCGTTCAACTCCGAGACCGTATGGAAATCCGTGATCCGCGGACAGTACGGACCGGGCACGATAAAGGGCACAGCGGTGCCGGGTTACCGCCAGGAACCCGGCGTGAAACCGGAGTCCGCGACCGAGACGTTCGTCGCCCTGAAGCTGCTGGTGGACAATTGGCGCTGGAGTGGCGTGCCTTTCTATCTGCGTTCTGGAAAGCGGCTCGCCAGACCGATGACCGAAATCGCGATCCGGTTCAAAAAGGCGCCGCACATGGTGTTTCAGGGTGAGAGCGTGGAGCCGAACTCGCTGGTCCTGAATATTCAGCCGGACGAGGGAATTTCACTTTCCTTCGGCGCAAAATCGCCCGGTTCACAGATGCATATCAGTCCTGTCACCATGGACTTTCGCTACAAACAGGCGTTCGGCGGAGGATCGCGTGAGGCGTATGCCACGCTCATCAACGATTGCATTCGCGGAGACGCCACGCTGTTTGACCGTGCCGACAGCGTCGAGGCGGCGTGGGGTCTGGTCGACCCGATTCTGGAGGCCTGGCACAACGCGTCCGCACCCCCATTCCCCAACTATCCGGCGGGGAGCGAGGGACCGCGAGCGGCCGATGACTTGACGGTCTCCGAGGGCCGCCGCTGGCGTCCGATTTAGGGCCTCGCCGTTTCCCAGGCTCGAAAATTCTGTCGAGTTTCATCGCACAGTTGGGAGGAAGGCGTGATCCTTGCCGGCGACATCGGGGGAACGAAGACCAATCTTGGCTTGTTCGACGTACAGCAGGGACGGCTGAATCGCGTCGCGGAAAAGCGATACCCGAGCCGCGAACACCACGGCCTGGAAGAAATCGTCGCGGATTTCGTCGTCGTGACCGGTGTGAAGGCGACCGCTGCTGGGTTTGGCATCGCCGGTCCAGTGGTCGATAACCGCGTGCATACCGGAAATCTGCCCTGGATTGTGGATGGCGCGACAATGGCGAAGCAGCTGGGTCTTGAGCGAGTCCGTCTGTTGAACGACCTGGAAGCCACCGCTTTTGGAATCAGCGTGATGGGGCCGGCGGATCTGGAAACTCTTCACGCCGGCGTTCCTGCGCCGCAGGCTCCCCGCGTCGTTATTGCCGCCGGCACGGGATTGGGCGAGGCCATCCTGTTCTGGGACGGAACCAAACACATTCCCACGGCAACCGAGGGTGGCCACGCCGATTTCGCTCCGCAAACTGACCAGCAGGTGGATTTGTGGAAATTCATCAAGGCCCAGAGCGAATTCGTGAGTAACGAACTCATCCTTTCCGGAAGGGGATTCAAGACCCTGCACGAATTCCTGAATCCGTCGGTGCGGCATCCGGGTTTTGATGATTCCTCGATCGATCCCGCGCCCGAAATCACAAGGATGGCACTGACCAAACAGTGTCCGGTGTGTGTCGCGGTGCTTGATTTGTGGGTTGAGATCTACGGTTCGGAGACGGGGAATCTGGTGGTGCGGACTGTCGCGCGAGGCGGCGTGTATGTCGCCGGAGGCATCGCCGTCAAGATCCTGCCCATACTGAAGAATGGCCGATTCGCAGCCGCACTCCAGCACAAGGAAAAGATGACGGATTTCCTGGCGCAAGTGCCCATTCACGTGGTGCTCGACGAGGAATGCCCGCTGAAGGGCGCGGCCTACGCCGTGTGGAAAGGCCTCTAGTTCGCCTAATCCCGTCTCGACGGTCGCACCCGAAGGCGCTGGCAGCCGGCGTCGTCGCGCACACAGCGCCTGAGTTTTCCCAACCGCGTATCGCCTTGCTGACCTTGTCTCCTGAGCGCTATGACCCTGTTCCATTAGTCCTGGTACTGGGACGTCGATGCCGGCTCCACGGATTTTCCCACAAGTGATTGTGATTTCCGCGCTCTGGCCGATAGCCTCAATTCTGCCGCCGGGCTTCCGAGCGTAAGTCACTCATTCACTTTTGGATAGCCTGTCGGGTGCTTCTGGCAGGGCAATTGCCACCAAAGCCTGGACGACCGGCGCGGCCGGTAGATGAGAGGCATACCATTATGAAAAAGCTTATCGGAGTTGTGGCACTGGTTCTTCTGTCTTCGCTTCCTGCGCATGCCCAGAGTAAGGGTGGGGCCGTCGGCAGCTCTGCGTCCTCGATCTCCCAGGGTGGCGGCGGTACCGGTTCTAGCGGCGCTGGCGGTGGCGGTGGCAGCCGGCTCCCAGGAAACCCGCCTACGGCGTTCGCCGTGAGCGCGGTGAGCGGCGGAGATCCTTCCTTCGCTCCCTCGACATTCCTTAGCTTCGATCAGGCCGTGGCCGAGGGGAAAGCGATCAATGCTGCCAGCCAGAAGTCGCTGGGAGAAATCGCTGCCGAGAACACCACGGCGCGAAAGACCAAGTCAAAAGTCACTTTCGTCCAGAATGCCGATGGCAGCGTTGTTCCTGCGGCGCACAACTAGGCGCGAGCCGGGCGACGGCGGGGCCTGAATCCGCGGGCTGGCTCGATGTGAAATTTCCGGGAGAATGGAACGGCCGCCCGGCGGGGGATATCGTGCCGGGCGGCCAATTCCGTGCAGAAATGCGGTTCCGTTCAGATCAAGACGGAGCCGCAGTACTTTTTTCTACTTCAGGTTCGCGCTGCTGAACGTGTAAACAAAGCTGAGCGTGGCTGTATTTTGTTCTTTCACGGACTTCTCATTGGAGAAGCTTTGATCGAATATCGGTATGCTCGCAAAGTCATACCGGTATTCACCACGGATCAGCAATGCGCTGGTCAGGTTGTAGGAATAGGTTCCCGTAACTTCCTGGGCCCAGCCGCGTGCAAAGTCCGTCAAGCCCACGTAGCCCTGCGGATCATCGAAATACTCGTAGCGAACCGCGAAGTTGGTTTTGGGACTCCAGGTGTACTTCGCGTAGCCTGCCACGCCCCACCAGTCAACCGCCGGAGTTCCGACGCACGGAGTAGGTGCGCCGCCGTCGGTAACTGGTGACGATGTCTTGACCGCGGTGCAGTCCGAGGGATAGAAGCGGGGCCCGAAGCCGTAGTCGCCGTTTATCTGGAATGCCCACTTCGTGTTTGGCGTGTAGGCGATCACGGTATCGGAGATCTGCTTCCAGTCGGTTAGCGACTGCAGGCCAAGCCCGTACCCGTCCAGCACCGGTCCGGCAAAGTAGTTTTCCGTGGCCGTCCACTTTGCGTTGGGCGTGTAGACCAGACTCGCTCCGTAGGTCAGCCCGGAACTGTCGCCAAACACGAACGCATCGTTGATGACGACATCGTGGTTGACGACGGTGTTGTTCCAGCCGTTCACCAGGTAGCCGGTCAGGGCCCACTTGCTGTTAAACGCGTATTTTGCGTTCACGCCGAAGTGAAACAGCGGGATCGCGTAGTTGAACAGAAGCCCGCGCGAATAGTTCCAGTTGGCGTTGCTTTCGATGACCTCCGCGCCCATGGGCGTGACGAACTTGCCGACCGTAATGGTCAGGCCCTTGCCAATGGGAGCCAGATAATCGAAGTACGCCTCCTTGAGGAAGAAGTTGCTTCCCGCGCCAGGTGTGGAGCTGAACCCGGTGTTGTCGGAACCATCGATGATTCTGGCGGCGTAGCCGTAGCCGGCCGACACGTGATAGCCGAGCCTGCTCTCTGCCGAGGTCGCATCAGCTGGTTTGTCCAGAATCAGCTCAGCCATGTTGAAGTTGAACCCGTTGGTGGGCGCCTCAAAGGAACGCAGACCAGCCAGGTTGTTGAACGGGTGATTGTTGTCGTATCCGTAGTAGACGTCGCCGAATCCGCTCAGTGTGACCGGACCCAGAAGGCTCGAAATGCTGATTTTCGGTGGCGCATCATCGGCAGCGGACGCCGGATTCAGGGCGCCTGCTCCCGTTGGGCTCGCCGCAGGCGAGCTTGCTCCCGGTGCCGGTTCTGTGAACGCTGCGGTTTTCATTCCCGGCGTGGTGTCACTCTTCAGCGCGGCGATCTCCTGTTGAAGGAGCGTCACCTGTTTTTCGAGCTCCTCCAATCGCTGATCCGCAGTCAGCGGCGTTGTAGCTGCTGGCTGCGCCGCAGTTGCCGGTTGCGACGTGGCCGCTGGCTGCGTTGCGGCTGCCGGCTGCGTCGCGGCCGGTTGGTCGTCCGCTCTGGACGCAGGCGACCCAGCGATCGCTATGGTCACGGCGAATAGCGTGGCGGCCCATTTGATAAGGCATGTGTTAGTGCGCTTCATGTCGTTATCCTCTCCCTCCCTGCCGCGCTCACATTTCCACCTAATGAGTTCGCGACCTGTGCATAGAAAAAATGCGGTAACACAAAATACAGACCGGCATTGGAATGGTCCAACTCATTAAATCTATGGATTGAATCAATGGATCTTTGAAGGATGCTTATGAAATCTTTATATCCATGGCCGGCGGTCGCAAGAAAACCACCGGCGATAGGTGCAAGGTCGCCGTACGGATGGGCCTGCAGGGACCCCTGGGCAGGGGCGTAGAGTGGGCCTGGCCCCGCAAGGGAGGGGGGCGGGGCGTGAAACGGGGTGCTATTTCCCCCTGGGGTTCAACGCCTTGCGAAATAGAACATCAGGCCGAAGATAACGACCGGGATCAGTGCCAGAAATATGTAGAACAGGAGCTTCTGCACCCATGGCGTCCGTCGCGTTTTCCAGTCGCGCAATTCGGGACGCTCGGCAACCCCCACTTTCTCAGGATGCTGGAGGTCCAGGGCCATTTCATGGGCGGAGGCGTAGCGGTTCTTGGGATCGCGCTCAATTGCGCGATAGATGATTTCCTGCAGTTCGGGCGAAATCGTGGGGTCAAGCTCGCGGGGGGGCACCGGGTTGTTCAGCAACCGGTCATTCATGATGGCGAAAGGGTTCGGTCCCTGAAAAGGGGGTTCGCCGGTCAGCATCTCATAGAGCATTACGCCGAGCGCGTAGACATCGCTGCGGGCATCGCCGCGCTTGCCCTTCACCTGCTCGGGGGAGATGTACTCGGGTGTTCCCATTACCTGCGAGAGTTTTGCAAAGGTGAGTCGTCGTGCTCCGGCCTGTCCGGCAATTCCGAAGTCGATGAGCTTGATGTGATCTTCCGGGTCCACCATGATGTTTTCCGGCTTCAGGTCCCGATGCACGATCCCGTGCGCGTGGATGTAGTCCAGGGCCGCGCAGATGCCCAAGGTGATCTTGATGGCGCGTTCCGGGGGGAACTTTTTCTTCTCATCCAGAATCTTGCGCAGCAGTCGGCCCTCAACCCACTCCATGACCATGTAGAGCTGGCTGCGGTCGTCATCGGTAAAGACCTTCATGACAGCCGGGTGATCCAGGACTTTGCCGATATCCTGCTCCCGATGGAAACGATCGTAGAGAACCGGGTCCATTTCCATCTCGGGATGGGGGACCTTGATCGCGACCTGGCGTCCGTTTCGGAGATCGGTACCGCGAAAAATGGAGGCCATTCCGCTGCGGGCCGCAACGCTGTCGATGCGGTAGTGGTCGAGTTGGTCGCCGGGGTGGACTGGAGTCCTCGCGAGTGCGGGCCTGGCAGTAGACCGCCGGCTAGCCCGGCGCTAAGGAAGCCTGTAGGGTCGCCCGCGGTACATGCCTACGCGCTCGACGCTTCGAACGCGGATCAAATGCAGGCTGATATTATCACTACCGTCCCGCTGATTGGCAATATCCACCAACCGTCTTGCTGCCGTTGACAAATCGCTTCCGTGGCCTGCGAGCGCGGCCATTTCCGACGCCTCTACGGATCCATGCAGTCCGTCTGAGCAAAGCAGCAGGACATCTCCAACAAACACCTGGTGCTCGTTTACGTCAACATTGACGGCCAGATCATTTCCCAGCGAACGGCTGAGCACGTGGCGTGTCTCGGCGTGGGCCGCATCTTCCTTCGAGAGAAGCTTCATTCGGAGATGTTCGTTCGCAACGGTGTGGTCGCGGGTGAGAAGGTTCGGTTGGCCCCGGCGGATCAGATAACAGCGCGAATCGCCCACGTGGGCGACCGTTGCGCGGTCGTAGCGCAGGGCGCAGGCCACAATTGTGGTCGCCATCGATGCACCGCCGGACTTCGCTGCGTGACCGGCGTCAATCACGCGTGTGTTTGCCGTACGCACCAGGCGCGTCAGCAGCGAACCGTGGGGTTCGCCCGGCGTCGCTTCGCGGAATCCGGTCAAGACGGACTCAATCGCCGTGTGCGAGGCGACCTCTCCCAGATCGTGTCCTCCCACTCCGTCGGCGAGAGCAAAAAGGTAACCGCGGGCGCGCGCGTCGTCCGGCGCCGCTGGGGCCGCATGCCCGAGACAATCCTCGTTCCCCCGGCGGACTCGCCCGACGTCTGATAGCTCCGCGAACTCGACATCCATAGGTTGATTTTGGGCCGGGCGGAAGGCTCGGGCAACACCTTCAACACTGGCTGCCGCTGCCGCCTGAAGACCTCGGTACATTAGACCTCATCCCTGCTGGGGAAATAAAACAGGGCGGGCTCGCGCCCGCCCTGAGTGTGTAGGGGATTTAGGATGGATCAGGCACGGGTTGTAACCAGTGTCGTCTTTCCCTGTTTCTTGCTGTTGAGTGTGAAATAGATGCCACCGTAGATGGCCCAGACCGCTGCGATGCCCAGGGCAAAAAACGGCTCCATCTTTGTGCCGTAACCCATGAATGGAAGAACAATGTAGGCTCCCATGCAGATCAGGTTTGCGGCGATGCCGAATATCGGGATGAGCATGTGCTTGATGAAGCTGAAGTTCGGGTGCCCGCTGTAACAGAAAATGCAGGTCACACAGCTCAGCATGTAGAGCACAAAGGTCCCGAAGTTCGAGGCCAGGGTGATTGTGAGCAAGCTATTCGGCATTTTCGCCATGGTGTCATGGGACACATAGCCAAAGCTCGACCAGAACCCGTGTGGCAGGGCTTGGATCGTGGCATCGGGGAGTGCACCGCCATCGCCGAACAGCATCAGCAATGCGACGCAACCGGTGACCGCGGCAATGGCCGCCAGGGCCCAGATCGCGCGGTGGGGGCTCAGGTTCTTGTCATGAAGCAGGCCGAAGTTTTCCGGCACTTCATTGTCCTTGCCCATAGCGTAGGTGACGCGCGCCCCGGTGTTGATGCAGGACAGCGTGGTCCCGACCAGCGCCAGGAACACCGTGACGGCCTCGATCAACATGAAGGTGCGGCCGTGTCCAGAGCCGAACAGGGCGTCCCCCACCATCACCATCATGTCACCGATGGGTGCGGCCGAACCGGTCGCAGTGGTCATGGGGTAGCCGCTATTTAAGAAGTAGTTTGCGGCGAAGTACTCAAACAGGTAGCAAAACGCTCCTTGCACCAGCAATGAGGTGATCACCGCAATCGGCACGTCCCGCTTGGCGTTGCGAGCCTCTCCGCCCATCGCCGTCACCGATTCGAATCCGACCAGGATCAGGATGGCGACCGTGGCTTGCACGAACATCCAGTTAAAGTTGTGGATCGAGACTACGGATTTGGCGTTCGGATGGGTGAGAAAATTTCCGTTCGCGTCATTCGTCGTGTAATCCACGTGATAGGGAACCGGCTTCCCCGCGGCGTCGAGCTTCGCGACAGGCACCATGTTCGCATCGCGCGTAACCACATCGGTCGCCGTGCCGTTGACCGTCTGGCTCGTGGTTGCAAACTCGTAATTATAGGCTTCACTGGTTGTCGCATCCCACTGGAAGGCCACACTGCCCGGCGGGTGATTCATCCGGTAGCCGATGGCCATTACGGCGAAAACAATCAGCGCCGAGATCTGAATCACGTTGATGGCAATGCTTGCAGCCGTCGAACCATTCACGCCGCGATGAGCGATGTATGCCACCGCAAACGAGAAGACCACGGCAACAGCCATCATGAACATGGGACCGGGATTGGAGGCGCTCATGAAATTCGGCCACAAGGTGCCCACGATATATCCGCAAAAGACTCCTGTGACGGCGACCATGACACCCGGATAGATCCAGTAGTAGAGGTGCGAGCCCCACCCGACGATGAACTTCATTAAGCGGGCGTATTTCCAAGCCTTGTCATGATTCAGGAAGGCTTGCTCTGCGAAGTAATACGAACTGCCTGTACCTGGATACAGCTTGGCCATTTCCGCATAACAGACCGCGGTCGCCAGACACAGCAGAAGCGCGAAAAGAATTCCAATCCACATCGATGGAGCCGTTGCCCCTTCAGTCGCCTGTGGTGCAAAGGTGAGCCAAAGGAAAGCGCCGGGTGCAATCAACGCCATGGCGTTCATCGTCAACCCGGTCAAGCCTAACGTTGCTTGCATCTCTCCTGTAGTCTTCTCGGCCATGTAGGTACTCTCCTCTTGGAAAGTAAATCCTGAGGGCCGGACGTTATACGGAAGTCCCGCTTACGTAAAATGCAACGTTTCGATGGGGGAGATAGATGTTTCAAATGGTCCTAAAAGGTCCTTAAACCACACCGAATCAGTGATGTACAAAGGTTTCAGTTGGAGTTTTTAATGAAGTTCCGGAGCCGCGAGTTGCCTGGCTGGAAACATATGCGAGATTGCAAGGCAATTTTGGACTCACACATTATTTTCATATGCCTCGAAAACAGCACGGCAAATCGTCGCAGCAATCCCGTCGCAAACGCGGAACGCGCGCGAATTCACTCACTTGAGTCTGGGGCGATTTCTTTGCATCACTAGACGTGCCTGTTAGTATGTTTGGATAACTTTTGTGTGTTGAAGTCACTCTGCCATGAGCGAAAAACGCCAATTCAGGGCCATCAAGGGCACGCGCGATATCGTTCCGCCGGATTCCTCGCTCTGGAACTGGTTCGAGCAGGCTGCACGCGACGTCTTTGAATCCTACAACTTCCGGGAAATCCGGCCGCCGGTTCTTGAAGAGACCGATTTGTTTGCAAGATCCATTGGCGCCGACACCGATGTCGTCGGGAAGGAAATGTACACGTTTGAGGATCGCGACCAGTCGTCGATCAGCCTGCGGCCGGAGGCGACCGCGAGCGTCGTTCGCGCCTACATCGAGCACGGAATGCACACCCTGCCGGGCAACGTGAAGCTCTACTATCTGGGTCCCATGTTTCGCCGCGAACGTCCACAAAAGGGACGCTACCGGCAGTTTTACCAGATCGGAGCAGAGGTGCTCGGACAATCCGACGCACCGGCAATCGACGCGGAAGTCCTGGAAATGCTGGTCGCGCTGTTCCGGCGAGTCGGCCTTGAACGGACCACGCTTTCGGTCAATTCCATCGGCTGCAGGCAGTGCCGCGCTGCTTATGTAGAGGCCCTGCGACAGGAGCTGCTGAAGGTACGCGACTCACTGGGACCAGACAGCCAGCGCCGGATCGAGACCAACCCGTTGAGGGTGCTGGATTCGAAGTTGCCCGAGGAGCAGCCGATCATCGAGGCGCTGCCGCGAATCTCCGATCATCTGTGCGCCGCGTGCCGCGAGCATTTTTCGCAATTGAAGCACGAATTGAATCTGCGCCGAATTGCGTACGAGGAAAACTGGCGCCTGGTGCGCGGACTTGACTACTATACGCGGACGACTTTCGAAGTCGTTGCCGAGGGCCTTGGCTCGCAGAACGCTGTGTGCGGCGGCGGGCGTTACGACGGCCTGGTCGAACTTCTCGGGGGCCATCCGACCAAGGGCATCGGTTTTGCCATCGGCAGCGACCGAGTGATTTTGTCGATACAGGAAGCGGGCCAGGCGCCGAAAATGCCGGGACTGGGCGTTTTTGTCGCGTGGATGAGTGAAGTTGCCTATCCCGCCGCAATCGGGATCGCGCGAAAGCTGCGTGAATGCGGCGTGGCGGTCGAGCTACCGCCCGAGGCCATGAAATTCAAGAAGTCGCTCGGGCTTGCCGACAAGCTCGGCGCACGCTATGCGCTGATTATCGGAGAAGATGAACTGGCGTCGGGCACCTTCACGCTGAAGCGCCTGGCAGACGCCAGCCAGCAGAAACTGAACGAGAGTGATTTGCTGGAATATCTGGAATCGGAAAGAAGAGGATCCAGTGCTTGACCTGCTCGGAAATCTGAAACGGACGAAGTATTGCGGCGAGCTGCGCGCGCCGGACGCCGATACCGAAGTCGTCCTGATGGGCTGGGTCCACCGGCGGCGCGACCTGGGGCAGCTGATTTTCATCGATCTGCGAGACCGCGCCGGAATTGCGCAAATCGTCTTCAATCAGGAGCAAAATCCCGAGGCGCATTCCCAGGCCGAGGACTTGCGCTCGGAATTCGTCGTCGCAGTGGAGGGCCGCGTGATTCGCCGGCAGAAATCGAATCCCGAGATCCCAACCGGCGAGGTCGAGGTGGTCGCCACCCGGCTGCACATTCTGAATACGTCGAAAACCCCGCCGTTTCAGATCGAGAACGAAGTGACCGCGAGCGAAGAGACGCGCTTGCATTACCGCTATCTCGACCTGCGGCGCCCGCGGCCGCATGCGAATATCGAATTGCGCCACCGCATTATTCTCGAGATTCGCAAAACGCTCGACGAACTGGGTTTTTTCGAGATCGAAACACCGATCCTGACTCGCTCGACGCCGGAAGGCGCTCGCGATTGCCTGGTCCCCAGCCGCATCCATCACGGGCAGTTTTACGCGCTGCCGCAATCGCCGCAGATTTTCAAGCAGATCCTGATGATCTCCGGCATGGATCGCTATTTTCAGATCTGCAAGTGTTTCCGCGACGAAGACTTTCGCGCCGACCGCCAGCTCGAATTCACGCAGCTGGATTTGGAGATGTCTTTTGCGCGCCAGCAGGACGTCTTCGAGGTCATCGAACGCGTCATGGAGCGGGCCTGCGGGGTCGCCGGGGCGCAGGTGAAAGGCCCGTTCCGTCACCTGGATTACAAGGAAGCCTATCGCCGCTTTGGTTCGGACAAGCCGGACCTGCGCTTCGGCATGGAACTCGCCAACGTCACGGAATTCTTCGAGCCGGCGCGGGCGGTGCTGCACTTTGAAGGCAACGTCCAGGCCGTGGTCGCACCCGGCGCAGCCTCCTGGTCGCGCAAGCAGCTCGACGAGCTCGCCGAATTCGCAAAATCTTCCGGCGCGCGCGGCGTGTATACCGTGAAAGTCACCTCGGACGGGGTTTCCTCGCAACTGGAAAAAAATCTCGGCGCCGAAGGGCTGAAGAAGCTCGTCCAGGCTGTGGGCGCCGGGCCCGGGGATCTGATCGTTGCCACAGCCGCAAAACAGCAGATCCCGCATACGGACACGTCCTTGCACGTCGCCGGACAGCTTCGCCTCCAGCTGGGTGACGCGCTGAAGCTGATCGATCGCACCAAGTGGGAATTTGCGTGGATCACGGGCTTCGCATTGTTTGAGTGGAGCGAACGAGAAAAGCGCTGGGTGAGCGCGCAGCATCCGTTTACCGGAGTTTACGAAGAGGACCTCGACAAGCTGGAGACCGCGCCATGGGAGTGCCGGTCCAAGGGCTACGACTTGGTGCTCAATGGCAATGAGCTTGGCTCGGGAAGTATTCGAATACACCGTCAGGACGTGCAGGCGCGTATGTTCAAGGCCCTGGGTCTGAGCGACGAGCAAGCCAGGCAGCGCTTCGGGTTTTTCCTCGATGCGCTCACCTACGGCACGCCCCCGCACGGCGGGGTCGCGCTGGGGCTTGACCGCGTGGCCATGCTGCTGGCGGGCGAAAAATCCATCCGCGAGGTCATCGCGTTTCCCAAGACGACAGCGGCGGTGGATTTGATGGCGGAGTCACCATCCGAGGTCGACCAGGATCAGCTCGATGAATTGGGCATTGCGATCAGGAAGGACGCCCGGTAGTTCATGTCGCAGATACGGATACTGGCGGAGAATGTCGCGAACCGAATCGCGGCGGGCGAGGTGGTCGAGCGTCCTGCGTCGGTGGTGAAGGAGCTGCTTGAAAACGCCCTTGATGCGGGCGCGCACTCGATTCGCATAGAGGTTGAATCGGGCGGCAAGCGCATGATCCGGGTGACCGATGACGGCAGCGGCATGAACCATGACGACGCGCTGCTGGCTTTTGAGCGCCATGCGACTTCCAAGCTGCGGACGGCGGACGATCTTCTGTCGATTGCGACGCTTGGCTTTCGGGGCGAAGCATTGCCCTCGATTGCGTCCATTTCACGGCTGGTCCTTGAAACGCGCATCCCGGGCCGGGAGCAGGGAACTCGCGTCGAGTTTGCCGGCGGGAAACTTGTTGGCGTGACCCCGGCCGGTATTCCCTCCGGGACCTCGATCAGCGTCGCCGACATATTTTACTCGGTGCCGGCGCGTCGAAAATTCCTGAAATCCGAGATGACCGAGCTGGGTCACATCGCCTCGCTTGTGACCCACTATGCACTCGCCCATCCCGAGACGCACTTTCTGCTGAAAACGCCCTCCCAGCTGATTGTTGACTGCGCGCCGGTCGAAAACCTCTCCGAGCGCGTCTATCAGCTTTTCGGGCGGCAGGCGCTCGAAGAACTTACCGAGATTCCGCCAAATGAGGGAGCGGTGCCGTCTGTGGTCGCAGGCTCCGATCCTGAAGCGCACGAGCAGGCGGCGACACTGCGTGTCACCGGATTTGCGTCGCGGCCCGAGGTGCAGCGCTCGAACCGCAACGGAATCTATATTTTCGTGAACCGGAGGCTCGTACGCGACCGCGTTCTGCTTCACGCAATCCACGAGGCCTACCGCAACGTCGCTCCTCCGGGAGTATTTCCGGTCGTGCTGCTATTTCTTGATCTGCCGTACCAGGAAGTGGACGTGAACGTGCACCCGGCGAAAATTGAGGTGCGTTTCCGCCATCCCCAGTTCGTCCACGATTTCACGCGTGACGCACTACGCCACGGGCTTTCAATCGCGCGGCCGATCCCCGGATTTCCAGCAGCGCGCGCTGCGGCCGCTGGCGCCGCATCAGGACCCGCTGTTTGGTCATCTGGCCCGGCTACTGCAGGCTACCCCTTGCCCTCTGCGCCGCCGCACGCCGAGGTTCCGATCGCCCTGGGATCCAGCGGTGCTGTGGCTGAACGGTTTGAATCAGGCCTTGGACCCGACCGGCGATTGGCCGTGCGGCTCGGCTTTGATTCCAGCGTCGCGATGCACTTTCCACTGCCTGCGCCGGAGACCGAGGCAGAGGCGACTGCGTCCGATACCGGACGCAATCAGGGCCCAGGCGCGCTTCCAAGCCCGCAGGAGATCGCCGACCTTAAGCCGCTCGGACAGGTGAAGGCGAGTTTCATCGTCGCGGTGAATGGCGAGGGCCTGTGGATCATCGATCAGCACGTAGCCCATGAGCGCGTGCTGTTCGAGCAGCACCTGAGAGCCCGGCGAGCGGGCGCGCTCGGCGGGCAGCGCCTACTGCTGCCGGTGATTGTGGAGCTCAGCCCGCGACAGCTGGTGACCTTTGAACAGATCGGCGAAGAGCTGCGCGCAAACGGATTTGAGGCCGAGCTGATGGGCGCGCGCACGGTCGCGATCCAGGCGGCGCCTGCCGGCATCGCGGGCGGTGACGCCGAGAAACTGCTGTTTGAAATTCTGGACGGGGTTGCCCGCGAGGACCAGTCCGTCTCAATCGATTCCCTGCAATCCAAGATCGCGGCTTCCACTTCCTGCCATGCGGCCATCAAGGTGAATACGCCGCTCGACACCACGAAAATGGAATGGCTGCTGGCCGAACTTGCTAAAACCGAGTATCCGATGAGCTGCCCGCACGGCCGCCCGGTGGTTCTGCGCTATTCCGTGCGTGAGATCGAGCGCGCATTCAAGCGTATCTGATGATGCGGTGAGCATCGGCATCCTGGGCCACGACAAGGATTCCTCCTCAAATGACTGCCCGCAAACTGATCATCGCCATTGACGGCCCGGTCGGATCGGGCAAGAGCACGCTTGCGCGGCGCGTGGCCGCTCTGATGGGTTACACCTACATCGACACCGGCGCAATGTACCGCTCGGTCGCACTCAAGGCGCAGCGGCGCGGAGTGGCGCTTGAGGCAAGCGGGGAGCTTGCGTCGCTTGCAAGCGAGACGCGTATCGATCTTCGCCAGCAGAACCCTGCAGCCGAAGGCCCGCAGCAGGTATTGCTCGATGGCGAGGACGTCACGGCCTTGATTCGCTCACCCGAGGTCGCGCAAGCGGCGTCCAGGGTCGCCATGGTTGCCGGAGTGCGCAAGGTCCTGGTGGCCGAGCAGCGTCGCGCAGGCGAGTCGGGCGGCGTCGTGATGGAAGGACGCGATATCGGCAGCGTCGTCTTCCCGGACGCCCAGCTGAAGATCTTTCTGACGGCGTCGCCCGAGATCCGGGCCCAGCGGCGCTGGCGCGAGCACCAGCAAAAAGGCGATGCGATTGATCTGGCCCGCACACTTGAGGAGGTTCACGAGCGCGACCAGCGCGACCGCGAACGCGCTTCCTCGCCGCTGGTTCGTGCAAAGGACGCAGTCGTCGTCGACAGCACAGCGATGGAGGCCGAAGAAGTCGCGCGGCTGGTCGTATTGCTCGCAAACAGGCTCGCGCACGGACAGGCGTCCTAGGATTCGCAGTCGCGACCGGTGACCGAGAGCTCGATTGGGGAGAAACTACGTCGGGCTGGACATCGACGACAGGAATTCGGCGTTGGTTTTCGTCTTCGACAGGCGGCCCAGCAGAAGTTCCATCGCTTCGACGGTCGAAAGCGGGCTGAGCACCTTGCGCAGCACCCAGATCCGGTTCAGTTCGTCGGGCGGGAGCAGCAGTTCGTCTTTTCGGGTTCCTGAACGGTTGATGTCAATGGTCGGGAAGACGCGCTTGTCCACAAGCCTGCGGTCGAGATTGATCTCCATGTTACCGGTGCCTTTGAACTCCTCGAAGATGACGTCATCCATGCGGCTACCAGTATCGATCAACGCCGTGGCCATGATCGTGAGTGAGCCGCCCTCTTCGATGTGGCGCGCGGCGGCGAAGAACCGCCGAGGGCGCTGCAAGGCATTGGCGTCAATACCGCCAGACAGGACCTTTCCTGATGGCGGCGTGACGGCGTTGTAGGCGCGTCCAAGACGGGTGAGAGAATCGAGCAGGATCACCACGTCGCGCTTGTGTTCGACCAGCCGCTTGGCCTTTTCGAGCACCATTTCCGCCACTTGAATGTGGCGCTGCGGCGGCTCATCAAAGGTGGAACTGATCACTTCGCCCTTCACGGTGCGCTGCATGTCGGTGACTTCTTCGGGCCGTTCGTCAATCAGCAACACGATCAGCGCAATTTCAGGATGATTGGTGGTGATCGAGTTGGCGATCGATTGCAGCATCATCGTCTTGCCGGTACGGGGCGGCGCGACGATCAGTCCGCGCTGGCCCTTGCCGACCGGGCACAGCATGTCCAGCACCCGACCGGTGAGATTTTCCTTGGTGGTCTCCAGGCGGATGCGCTCAGAAGGGTACAGCGGCGTCAGATTGTCGAAGAAAATCTTGTTCCGGGTGACCTCCGGGTCCTCGAAGTTGACCGCCTCGACCTTGATCAGCGCGAAGTAGCGCTCGCCGTCCTTGGGCGGGCGGACTTGCCCGGAAACGGTGTCGCCGGTGCGCAGGTCGAATTTGCGGATTTGCGACGGCGAGACGTAGATATCGTCGGGACCGGGCAGATAGTTGTACTCGGGGGCGCGAAGGAATCCGAAGCCGTCGGGCAGGCATTCCAGAACACCCTCGGAGAAAATCAGGCCGTTCTTTTCCGTCTGCGCGCGGAGGATTTGGAAGATCAACTCCTGCTTGCGCATGCCGGAGGAGCCGGGAATGTTGAGCTCCTTGGCGATTTTCGCAAGGTCGGTGATGTTTTTGTCTTTCAGTTCTGCAAGGCTAATACTCATCGATTTCTTTCCTTCTCAAGCCTGACGGTCAGGCGCGATGGTTGTTTGGTATCGGTCCGGGGCGGGCGCGTTCGATCCAGGCACTCAATCCCAGATTACGAAATGGGCTAACGTACAGAGAATCCTTGTGCTTCGGTCGCGGGCCGGACCTGCCGAGCAGCAGGATGTGGGAGGACCGAAGGCCTTAATTGGTTAATTCATTGTCCTGCGTGACATCCGCGCCAAACTTGGGTTCCACACCACCTACCGGGGGATGCCCAGAAATGGGCAGCGGCTTTTCGAGCGCAAACTCCAGCACCTGGTCCATCGACTCGACGAAATGGATCGACATCTGGGCCAGGATCTCCGGCGGGATATCCGCCAGATCTTTTTCATTGTCCTTCGGGAGAACGACGGTTCGCAGGCCCAAGCGATGGGCCGCGAGCAGCTTTTCCTTCACGCCGCCGATCGGCAGGACCTTGCCGCGGAGAGTTATTTCACCCGTCATGGCCAGATCGCAGCGGACCGGAATACGCGTAAGCGCGCTCACGATCGAGGTGCAGAGGGTGATGCCGGCCGAGGGGCCGTCCTTGGGGATCGCGCCTTCCGGCACGTGAATGTGGATATCGACGTGGCGATAGAAATCCTTGGGCAGGCCGAATAGGTGGCTGCGCGACCGGACGTAGCTCATTCCCGCTTGCGCCGATTCCTGCATGACGTCGCCAAGCTTACCGGTCAGAGTGAGGCGCCCCTTGCCCTGCATGAGCGTTGCTTCCGTTGAAAGAACCTGGCCTCCGACTTCGGTCCAGGCAAGGCCGGTGGTGAGTCCGATTTCATTTTTCTTCTCCGCCAGGAAGTCACGGTACTTCAGGATCCCGAGGTAGTCGTTGACGTTCGCAGCGGTAACCTCGGCCGTAACACTCTTTCCACCGGCGACAACCTTGCGGGCCATTTTCCGGCAGACATTGGCGATCTCGCGGTCCAGGTTGCGCACGCCTGCTTCATGCGTGTAGTGGCGGATGATGTGGGTGATCGATTCGTCGGTGAACTTCAGGTTGTCCTTGGTCAGGCCGGTCGCCTCCAGCTGGCGCGAAACCAGGAAACGCTGCGCGATCTGGTGCTTTTCCTGCTCGGTATAGCCGGGGAGCCGCAGGACTTCCATGCGGTCCTGCAAGGGCTGCGGAATGGTGTGCAGCACGTTCGCGGTGCAGATGAACATCACCTTCGACAGATCGTATTCAACGTCCAGATAGTGATCGGTAAACGAGTGATTCAGCTCCGGGTCCAGCACTTCCATCAGCGCAGCCGATGGATCGCCGCGGAAATCCATGGACATCTTGTCGACTTCGTCCAGCACGAAGACCGGGTTGGTCGTGCCGGCCTTGCGCATCATCTGAATAATCTGGCCGGGCAGGGCGCCGATATAGGTGCGCCGGTGGCCGCGGATTTCCGCTTCGTCCCGCACGCCGCCAAGCGAAACGCGCACGAATTTCCTTCCCGTGGCGCGACCGATCGACGTCGCAAGCGAGGTCTTGCCCACGCCCGGAGGCCCGAGGAAGCAGAGAATCGAGCCCTTGGGGTTCTTCACCAGCTGTCGGACGGAAAGGTATTCCAGGATGCGTTCCTTGATTTTGTCCAGGCCGTAGTGATCTTCGTTCAGGATCTGTTCGGCGCGTTTGATGTCGCGGATTTCCTTGGACCGCTTCTTCCAGGGCACTGCCAGCAGCCAATCAAGATAGTTGCGCGAGACGGTGGATTCAGCCGACATCGGCGGCATCATCTCCAGGCGCTTCAGCTCCTGCATGGCCTTTTCCATCGGGCCGTCGGGCATCCCGGAGGTTTCAATCTTCTTCTTGAGCTGCTCGATTTCATTCGCTTCGCCGCGGCCGAGCTCTTTCTGAATGGCCTTGAGCTTCTCGTTGAGGTAGTACTCCTTCTGGGCGCGCTCCATCTGGCGCTTGACGCGCGTGTTGATCGAGCGATCGACGTTCAGCTTCTCGATTTCGACTTCCAGAATGTCCGCGATCCGGTTCAGGCGCTCAGCCGGCTCGAAGATCTCCAGCAGCTCCTGTTTCTCCTCGACCGGAATCTGCAGGTTGGCCGCAATGGCGTCGGAAAGCTTTCCGGGGTCTTCCACCCGCACCGCCGCGATCATGGTGTCGTAATTCAGGCTTTGCGAGAGCTTGACGTACTGCTCAAACAGCGTGGTTACCCGTGCGGAGGCTTGCTCGATCTGCGGACCGGGTTCGGCCTTGACCGGAACCAGACGGATGGAGGCGCGGAAAAAGCCCTCATCGCTGGTTACCTGCACGATCTTGGCGCGTTCGGTGCCTTCGACCAGGACCTTGATATTGCCGTCAGGCAGCTTGACGCTCTGCACGATATTGGCAAGCGTGCCGACCTGGTAGATTTCCTCAGGCTTGGGGTCATCCACCGAAGCGTCGTGCTGGGTGACCAGGAAAATCTTCTTGTCGCCCGCCAGCGCGTCTTCCAGCGCACGCACGGAGGCTTCGCGTCCGACGATGAACGGGTGCATCATCTCCGGAAAGATGACCATATCCCGCACCGGCATCATCGGTACGCGCTTCACGTCGGCCTTTTCCTTGGTGAACATTGAAAGTACTTTGACCTCGGGACCTTAGACTTCCACGGCGAACAAGAAGTCTGCCGCGGCTACCTGGAGGAACTAGCCGGCTTTTTCAAGCAGGCTCCAGTTGATTTCGCGGCCCTTGACCATATCCGCGGTGACCACAAAATCGCGAAGTTTACGCTGCGCCGGCAGGTGATACATCATCTCGAGCATCAAATCCTCGAGAATCATGCGCAGGCCGCGCGCTCCCACTTTGCGCTGCAGCGCGAGTTCTGCAACTGTTTCCAGGGCATCGTCGGTAAATCGAAGGCGGACGTTCTCAAACTCGAACAGTCTCTGGTATTGACGCACCAGCGCATTCTTCGGTTCCGTCAGGATGCGAACCAGTGCGCTCTTGTCCAGATCGCTCAGCACGCCCATCACCGGCAGACGCCCGACGAACTCCGGGATCAGGCCGTAGCGAATCAGATCGGTGGGCTGCGCCTGCTCGAGCACTTCGATGTTGCGGCGCGTGGCCGTGGTCGGCTGAGCATC
>DATBXX010000010.1:0-52388 GCA_036514055.1 Candidatus Acidiferrales bacterium | reverse complement strand
GATCACGCTGATCACGCCGGTGGCGCTGGAAAAGGGATTGCGGTTTGCGATCCGCGAAGGCGGCCACACGGTTGGCGCAGGCGCCGTCGCCGAGATCGTCGAGTAAATCATGTCCAACGGCGAAAAAATTCGAATTCGTTTGAAGGCGTATGATCACCGCATCCTGGATCAGTCCACCCGGGAAATCGTGGACACAGCCAAGCGCACCGGTGCGGACGTGGCTGGCCCGATTCCGCTGCCGACGGTGATCAATCGCTGGACGGTTCTGCGGTCACCTCACGTCGACAAGAAGTCTCGCGAGCAGTTTGAAATGCGCACGCACAAGAGGCTGATCGACATTCTCGAGCCCACCCCAGATACGGTGGACGCGTTGATGAAGCTGGATTTGCCGCCCGGCGTGGACGTCGAAATCAAGGCGTTTGGGCGCGAACACAGCGCCAAGTAAGACAAGTGCTGTGGGGGCCAGGGGCCCCGTATTGATCGGCCGCCTGACGGCCGGACTTCATTCCCGCCGTTTTCAGGCGGAGGCGAGAAGGAAAGAGCGACAGACATGGGAGTCAACGGAATACTTGGGATCAAGCTGGGGATGACGCAGGTTTTTGCCGACGATGGCACAGCGGTGCCGTGCACGGTTTTGCAGGCGGGCCCCTGCGTGGTCACGCAGCGCAGGACGAAGGAAAAGGATGGCTACGAGGCCGTGCAGCTGGGTCTGGTCGAATTCATCAAGCCCCAGCGCGTAAATAAGGCCATGACCGGCCATTTCAAGAAAGCCAACGTTGCGCCAATGAGGTACGTCGGCGAAATGCGCATCGAAGATTCCAAGGATGAGACCAAGGTTGGCGACCGCGTCCTGGTCGATGGATTCAAGGTCGGCGAGTACGTCGACGTCAGCGGCATAAGCAAGGGCAAGGGTTTTCAGGGCGGTGTGAAGCGCTGGCACTATCGCGGCGGAGAAGCATCGCACGGTTCAATGTTTCATCGCGCGCCTGGCGGTATCGGTGCCAGTTCGTTCCCCTCCCGCGTATGGAAGGGCCAGCATTTTCCGGGGCACATGGGCAACGAGCGCAAAACGGCGCAGAATTTGCGAGTCGTGAAAATTGATTCCGACGAGAATCTGTTGCTGGTGCGCGGTTCCGTGGCCGGACCGGCCGGAAGCTACATCATTATCCGCAAAGCCAAGAAGATTCGCTAAACGAGAGAGACGACAATGCCCGTTGTGGACGTCAGAAATCTAGAAGGCAAGAAGGTCGGCACCGTTGAGCTGGCCGACGACGTGTTTTCGGCAAAGGTGAACCAGAACCTTTTGCACGAGACCGTGCGCCACTTCCTTGCGGGAAAGCGCTCAGGAACGCACAAGACGAAAGACAAGAGCGAAGTCAGCGGCGCGGGCCGAAAGCTCTGGAAGCAAAAGGGCACAGGACGCGCGCGGATCGGTTCGATCCGATCGCCGCTGTGGCGGCACGGCGGCACGGTGCACGGCCCGGTCCCAAGAAAATATGACTATGCGCTGCCCAAGAAAATGATCGTGGGCGCCCTGCGCTCGGCCCTGTCCTCCAAATTGGCGGAGGAAAAAATGACCGTCGTGGACGGCTGGACGCTTGAATCGCACAAGACCAAGCCGTTTCGCCAGGCACTTTCGAAACTGGACGGCGAGACCCGAACCATTTTGCTGGTCGCAACCGACGCGAACGTGAACCTGGAACGCGCAAGCCGCAACCTGGAAGGCGTGACACTGGTGCCGGCGAGGTCGCTTGGCCCCTACGATCTGATGCGGCACGATCGGGTGATGCTCTCGAGAGAGGCTGCTGAAAAATTGAGCCGGACGCTTTCGCTCGCGAAGGCCGACCAGGCAATCGAGCCCGAAGCCGCCGCTCACGAAAAAAAGGCTGCGCCTGCTAAGGCCGCCGTGAAAAAAGAAGCAGCGCCGAAAGCACCGAAAAAGGCCGCTGCCGCCAAGAGTGCCAAGCCGAAGGCGAAGCCCAAGGCAAAAAAGGATTAGTTCATGGCAACCAGACTCTACGAAGTGATCCGGCGTCCGATCATCACCGAGAAGGGACTTGGTGTAAAGGAGACGCAGCACACCGTCGTATTTGAGGTCGTGCACGACGCTACGAAAACGGAAATCAAGGAAGCGGTGCAGCGAATTTTCAAGGTGAAGGTGGATAAGGTGCGGACCGCGATTTACCACGGCAAGTTTCGCCGCCGGGGACGCGCCGAGGGTTTCCGGAGCGACTGGAAAAAAGCATACGTAAAGCTCGCACCGGGCGAAAAAATGATCGAGTACGCCGAGAATTTGTAGGTTCAGCGAGGCGATGGGCGGCGGCGTCCGATCGAAGGCAAGAGGAAACGATGGCTCTAAAAACATTCAGACCTTACACACCGTCGCGACGGTTCCTGACGATGCTCGACAAGAGCGAGATCACCAAGGAAACGCCGGAGAAGTCTTTGACGGAGTCAAAAAAGCGCACCGGCGGCCGCAACTCCCACGGAGAAGTCACTTCCTGGCATCGCGGCGGCGGCCACGCGCGGCGGTTCCGATCGATCGATTTTCGGCGCGAGAAGACCGGAATTCCGGCCAAGGTGGCCTCGATCGAATATGACCCGAACCGTTCGGCGCGCATCGCGCTGTTGCACTACGCAGACGGCGAGAAACGCTACATTCTGCAGCCGATAGGGCTGGAAGTTGGAATGACGGTGCAGAACGGCGAGGGCGCGGACATCCTGCCGGGGAACGCTTTGACCATCCGCCACATTCCGCCCGGCACGATGGTTCACAACCTTGAACTTTTTCCTGGCAAGGGAGCGCAAGTGGTCCGCGCAGCCGGCGGAGCTGCCCAGCTTCTGAGCAAGGAAGGCGATTTTGCGCTGGTCAAGCTGCCATCCGGGGAAGTCAGGAAATTCAGCGTGGATTGCATGGCTACGGTGGGTCAGCTGGGAAATCTGGATCACGAAAATGTCACGTACGGTAAGGCCGGCCGCACGCGATGGCACGGCAAGCGTCCTACGGTGCGCGGCGTGGCGATGAACCCGGTGGATCACCCGCACGGCGGCGGAGAAGGCCGCGTGAAGGGCAATCACCCGCAAACCCCATGGGGTTTTCCGACCCTGGGAGCAAAGACGCGCAAGAAGCGGAAGAGCGACCGGATGATCGTCGAACGGCGTAAGCCCTAGATGCAACTCAAGTCGCTCAACCTGATGGGTCGTTCGCAGGATGGATGGGAGTTTTAAAAATGAACCCGACGCGGCGGGTAATTGAGAGCACCCTTATGACAGCTACAAGGACATCTCGGCGGACATCTCGGCGTACGACGCAGGCGCAGAAGGGCCTGCGGCGGCGCGCCGTGAAGCCGGCCGCAAAAGTGGTCGCAAAATCGGCTACGAAGCCGGCGGTCAAGGCGGTATCAAAACTCGGACCGCCCCCTCAGGTTTTGTATCGCATTTGCCGGCCGGGCTGGGCTGTGATCGTGGAAACCATCCCCAATGCACAGGGGACGCGGTTTGTGTGCCCGTTCTGTCCGAAATCGCATCGCGTTTCCGGTCCCGTGCGAGGATTCCGCAAGCTTCGCCGTGCGCAGTGGGTGAAGCTGCGCCGGATGGAGGAATAAACAGACCGATGCCGCGCTCACTTAAAAAGGGTCCCTTCATCGATGGCCACCTGCAGGAAAAGGTGACAGCGATGAATACGCGGAATGAAAAGAAGGTTGTGAAGACCTGGTCGCGCCGGTCAACGATTCTGCCTGACATGGTGGGTCATACGATCGCAGTCCACAATGGCAGGAAATTCATTCCCGTGTATATCACCGAGCAGATGGTGGGACACAAGCTCGGGGAATTTTCTCCAACGCGCAGTTTCAAAGGCCACGGCGTGAAGGTTGCGCTCGAGAGGGCCGCGGCGGCAGCGGCTCCGGCGGGCGCGCCCGCAGGTCCGGGCGGTGCGGGTTCTGGCGGAAAGGGATAGGTTAGGCAACCGACCATGGCGACGGCTACGGAAGTACAGGGTCAGATCGAAGGATTCGCGAACACGCGTTTCGTACGTGTTTCTCCGCAGAAGGCGCGACTGGTCATTGACCTGATTCGCGGTCAGCGCGCCGAAGATGCGTTGCAGACCTTACGCTTCACCAAGAAGCGCGTGGCGAAGGAAATCGAAAAGACGCTGCGCAGCGCGATCGCCAACGCCGAGCGAAAGGCCGACGATGCCGGCGCGTCGCTTGACGTCGATGCTCTGTTCGTCACCAGCTGTTGTGTGAACGAGGGACCGCGATGGAAGCGGATGCGGCCGGCGCCAATGGGCCGCGGGTTCCGTTACCAGAAGCGAACCAGCCATATCGTTGTGCAGGTAGCCGAGCATCACCGCGCGGCGGCCGACCGGGCTGCGGCGGCTGCGGCCGAAGCGGCAGCGTCAAAGGGCGTCAAGGGGGCCGTGCGGAAGGCTCGCAAGGCAATCGAGAAGCGCGCGAAGGAAGCGCAGAAGAAGTAGGAGGGAGTTTTGGGGCAGAAAACACATCCGTACGGGTTTCGGCTGGGCTACAACAAGGGCTGGAAATCGCGCTGGTTCGCCAAGAAAGACTATGCCGACCTGTTGCATGAAGACGTGGCCCTGCGCAAGCAACTGAAGGACCGGCTGCGGTCGGCTGGTATCAGTGGGATTGATATCGAACGCGCCGCCAACAAGCTCGTGGTCCGGATCTATACCGCCCGACCGGGAATCATCATCGGGCGGAAGGGCTCGGAAATCGACAAGCTCAAGGGCGAGGTTCAGAAACGCACCAAGCGCGAAGTTCACATCGACATTCAGGAAGTGCATCGTCCTGAGCTCGATGCCACGCTGGTTGCCGAATCCATTGCGCTACAGCTTGAAAAGCGCGTTGCGTTTCGACGTGCCATGCGCAAGGCGGTTGATTCGGCCTTGCGTTTCGGGTGCAAGGGAATCAAGGTGCGCGTCGCCGGACGCCTGAACGGCGCAGAAATCGCGCGCAAAGAGTGGTATCTGCAGGGACGATTGCCATTGCAAACGCTGCGCGCGGATATCGATTTCGGAACAGCCGAGGCGCACACAACCTATGGCTTGATTGGCGTGAAGTGCTGGGTCTATCAGGGTGAAAAAGTGCCGCAACGCGCGAAGGCTGCGTCAAGCGTGGAAGTCTAAGGAAACGGGCCGACCATTATGTTGATGCCGAAGAAGGTGAAGTACCGCAAGCAGCAGCGCGGCCGGCGCACCGGAAAGGCGTGGCGCGGCGGCGCGCTGGCGTTCGGCGACTACGGACTCAAGGCCATGGAGCCGGCCTGGATCACCGACCGCCAAATCGAAGCGTCGCGCGTCGCGATCACGCGTTTTATCAAGCGCGGCGGAAAACTCTGGATTCGCATTTTTCCGGACAAGCCGTTTACCAAGAAACCGGCCGAAACGCGCATGGGCAAGGGCAAAGGTCCACCGGAACACTGGGTGGCGGTCGTGAAACCGGGACGTATTATGTTTGAAATGGCGGGCGTGGACCTGGCGGCGGCGACCGAAGCCATGGAGCTTGCGGCCAACAAGCTTCCGATCAGAACCAAGTTCGTGACCCGTGCGGAGGAACTGTAATGGCCCGCAGAGTCGAGAAGTTTCGGGAGATGAACGCAAGCGAGCTCGAGCTGCAGCAGCGCGAGCTTGCTGAACAGGTTTTTCGCTTGCGCTTTCAGATTTCAGCCGGTCAGGCCGAAGGGCTGAAGAAAATGCGAGAAGCGCGAAAGGATCTCGCGCGGGTGAAGACGCTTCTGCGCGCAATTGAATTGAGGAAGGCTTAATGGCAAACGAAACACAGGCGGCTCCGGAAAGCGCCCAGCAACGCGGAACCAGACAGGAGCTGGTGGGTGTGGTGACCAGCTCGAAAATGCAGAAGACCATCGTCGTCAAGGTACGGCGCGCAACGCAGCACCCGCTGTATCACCGCGTCGTCCGGTCGGCGAAAAAGTACTACGCGCATGACGAAACCGGCGAGGCGCGCGTCGGAGACACGGTACGGATTGTTTCCACCCGCCCGCTTTCGAAGTTGAAGCGGTGGAGACTTAAGGAAGTTTTGCAGCGCTCAACTCGCGTGGGCTGAGCCCGCAGCACAGGTTAAGGGAGCACGAACATGGTTCAGATGAGGACATGGCTGACGGTGGCCGATAATTCGGGCGCCCGCCAGATCACATGCATCCTTCCGTTGGGAGGGGACGCGGGTTTGACGGCCGGCTTGGGAGACGTCATTACGGCGGCGGTAAAGGAAGCAACGCCAGACGGCCAGGTGAAGAAGGGCGTTGTCGTGCGGGCGGTGGTCGTGCGCACCAGAAAAGAGCAGCGACGGAAAGACGGGACCTACATCCGGTTTGACGACAATGCAGCGGTACTGATTAACGATGCGAACGAACCGATCGGAACGCGCGTCTTCGGGCCGGTGGCACGCGAGCTGCGGGACAAGAAGTTTACCAAGATCGTCTCGCTTGCTCCGGAAGTGTGGTAACGATGCCAAAGAGACAGACGAACGAAAAAGTCGAGATTTTGGGCGTACGTCACGGCGACATGGTGAAGGTCATGGCGGGCCGATCCAAAGGCAAGACCGGTAAAGTGCTTTCGGTCAACCGCGCGAAGCGCCGCGTCACGGTTGAACACGCCAATATCATGAAGAAGCACACGCGACCGAATCCGTCGAAGAATGTGCGCGGTGGCATTCTCGACAAAGAAGGTCCGATCCATATTTCAAACGTGATGCTGATCTGTCCCGGATGCGGGAAGCACACGCGCGTGGGGCATACCGCCCTACCCGACGGCACGAAGGTTCGCGTCTGCCGGCGATGCAACACGACATTTGAGACCTAGGAGTCGAGGCAAATCAGAGATGGCTAGCCGACTGCACGAAAAGTACCGCACGGAAACTGTTCCCGCGCTGGCAAAGCGGTTCGGGTACAAGAACACCATGGCTGTGCCGCGCGTTTCGAAAGTAACGCTGAACATCGGTCTCGGCGAAGCCAGCCAGAACGTAAAGCTGCTCGATACGGCGGCAATCGAGCTCGGTCAGATCGCCGGACAAAAGCCGGTGATCACGCGAGCGAAGAAATCCATCGCGAACTTCAAGATTCGCAAGGGTATGCCCATCGGATGCATGGTAACTCTGCGTGGCGAGCGCATGTACGAGTTTCTGGACAGGCTTTCGGCGATTGTTTTCCCGCGCGTGCGGGATTTCAAGGGTCTGCCGCCGAATTCGTTCGACGGCCGCGGCAACTACACCCTGGGTTTGAAGGACCAGCTGGTGTTCCCGGAAATTGATTACACGCGCGTGGACAAGATCAAAGGCATGAACATCACGATCACAACGACGGCCCGCAGTGATGAGGAGGGCCGCGAGCTGCTGAAGCTCTTGGGCGTGCCCTTCCGAGCCCAGGGCGCGGCGTAAGGAGAATCGACGAGCATGGCTCGAACCAGTCAGATCGCGAAGACGAAGCGCAAGCTGAAGTTCAAGGTTCGCCAGCGGAATCGCTGCCGGATCTGCGGGCGCGCGCGCGGCACGCTCAGGAAGTTCCAGATGTGCCGTATCTGTTTCCGCGGCCTGGCGCTCAAGGGAGAAATACCCGGCGTTGTGAAGGCCAGCTGGTAAGGAAGAGAGAATGACTACCGATCCTATTGCTGATTTTCTGACGCGAATTCGCAACGGCGCGCTCGCCAAGCATCCTCGCGTGGAGATGCCTTCCTCCAAGATGAAGATTGAACTGTCGCGAATCCTGAAAGAAGAAGGCTACCTCGCGAATTTCAAAGTTGTGGAGGAGAAGGGCAAGAAAACACTGCGCGTCTTTTTGAGGTACACACCGGACCGCCACAGCGTGATCACCGATTTGAAGCGCATTTCGCGGCCCGGTTCGCGGCGTTACATCGGCAAGGCAGGAATTCGTCCGGTCGTGGGCGGCATGGGGATTGCGATCCTGTCCACGCCACGAGGGTTGATGACCGGCCAGTCGGCGCGAAAAGAGGGCGTTGGCGGCGAGCTTCTGTGCGAAGTCTGGTAAACGAGGTTTTCATAGAGCCATGTCGAGAATTGGAAACAAGATAATTCCGTTGCCGTCCGGCGTGAAGATCCAGATCAAGGACGGATCGGTCGATGTGCAGGGTCCGAAGGGAAAGATGACCGTCGGCGTGCCGCACGGAATCACGTTCGAGCAAAAGGACGGCACGCTGGTCGCCAAGCGCGAAGCCGAGCAATATCGCGCGCTGCATGGACTGGCCCGGGCGCTGGTCGCCAATGCGGTTACCGGTGTCACCCAGGGTTTCAAGAAAGATCTTGATATCGTCGGCGTCGGCTATCGCGCCGAGGTCAAAGGCAAGAACGTGGTCCTTTTGCTGGGCTACTCGCATCCAATCGAGTTCCCGATTCCCGAAGGGATCCAGATCGCTGTCGAGAAGCAGACGCACATGACCGTAACCGGCGCGGACAAGAATCAGGTCGGCCAGGTTGCGGCGAACCTTCGCAGGCTGCGCCCGCCAGATCCGTACAAGCAGAAGGGTGTCCGCATTACCGGCGAACGCCTGAAGAAGAAGGCCGGCAAGGCCGGCGCCAAGACGGCGGCCGCCTAGAGCGGCAGGAAAAGGAGAACCAGCGTGGCAGCTCCGGTCCGAAGATTATCGCGCGAGGCGCACCGCCGCCGGATCCATGTGCGGATGCGCAAGAGGATTGCCGGCACGTCTGAGCGGCCGCGGCTGTGCGTGCACCGTTCGAGCCGCCATATCCGCGCGCAGGTGATTGATGATGTTTCAGGTCGGACCCTGGTTTCCGCAAGTTCGCTTGACAAGGAAGTGCGCGCCACAATCAAGGGAGGCGGCAACATTGCTGCTTCCAAAGTTGTCGGCAAGGCCATTGCCGAGCGCGCCCGAGCCAAGGGCGTCGCAAAAGTTGTGTTCGATCGCGGTGGCTATCAGTATCACGGCCGCGTGCAAGCGCTTGCTGAAGCTGCCCGTGAGGCGGGCCTGCAGTTCTGAAAAACCATGTCGAAACAAGAGCTCAAGGATACACTTTCGGTTCGCCGGATCGTTCAAGCCAACCAGGCCAACCTGAAAGATCAGGTCGTCTCGATCAACCGCGTCACGAAAGTCGTGAAGGGCGGCAAGAACCTCAGCTTCTCGGCACTGGTCGTGGTGGGCGATCAGGGCGGCCACGCGGGCTTTGGCATGGGTAAGGCACGCGAAGTCCCCATGGCCATCCGCAAAGCGATTGAGCAGGCCAAGAAAAATATGGTGAAGCTGAACCTGAAGGGTTCGACGATCCCGCATCAGGTTTTGGGGTCCTACGGTTCGGGGCAGGTTCTGCTGAAGCCCGCGCCAGAAGGCACCGGCGTGATCGCCGGCGGTCCGGTGCGCGCGGTGATGGAGGTTGCGGGAATTCAGAACGTGCTGACCAAGTCGCTGGGAACGTCGAATCCGCATAACGTGATCAAGGCAACCTTCGACGCCCTGTTGCATTTAAAGGATGCAGCGCGCGTAGCAGAATCGCGCGGTAGAGGAACGGAAGAACCGGCGTCCTAGCCAGTTTGATTAGAATCCTTCGGTGAAGGGCCGATAGAGGGCCGAACGCTTATGGCGACAACGAAAAAGAAATCCGGGACATTGAAGATTAAGTGGGTGGTCAGCTTTATCGGCTGCCCGCGGGACATGCGGCAGACCATTCGCGGCCTGGGCTTCCGGCGGATGCAGCAGGTGATCGAGCATCCGGATACGCCCGAAGTTCGCGGCATGATCGCGAAAGTTCATCATTTGGTAAGGATCGAGGGCTAGCGAGCGATGGCCAAGGCACCGACACTATCCACTCTGAAGCCGCCGCGCGGCTCGCGCCATCGAAAGGTGCGCGTAGGTCGCGGCATGGGCTCCAAGCTCGGCAAGACAGCGGGCGCGGGCAATAAAGGGCAGCAGTCACGCCGCGGCTATTCGCGCCGTCCGGGATTTGAGGGCGGACAGATGCCGCTCCACCGGCGGCTGCCCAAGCGCGGATTTTCGAGTCCGTTTCCGAAATCGTTCGCAGTCGTGAACGTCGAGAGCCTGAACAACACTTTTGCCGCCGGCGACACGGTCTCGCCCGAGACGCTGAACACTCGCGGCATTGTCCGCGCCGTTCGCGACCGCATTAAAATTCTGGGTGACGGCGAATTGAAGATTGCCTTGACGGTCCGCGCGCACGCCTTCAGCAAGTCGGCGGAGGAAAAAATCGCGCGAGCCGGGGGAACGATCGAAGTCTTGAAATGAAAAAGCTGCTCGAAGCCTTTCGAAACATCTTCAGCACGCCTGACCTGCGCAAACGCGTCCTGTTTGCTCTGGCATTGCTGGCGGTGTATCGCCTCGGCAGCTACATTCCCACTCCGGGAATCAATACCGATCTCCTGGAACAGCTCTTCAAGCAGTACCAGGGTTCGGCGCTGGGGATTTTCAATCTTTTCAGCGGAGGGAATCTCCGCCGGTTGACGATTTTTGCTCTCGGCATCATGCCGTACATCACCTCGTCAATCGTGCTGCAACTGCTGGTGGTCGTGTGGCCGTATCTCGAACGCCTGCAGAAAGAGGGCGAACTCGGCCGACGCAAGATCACGCAGTACACGCGCTATCTGACCATCGTGCTCAGCGCCTTTCAGTCGTTTGCCATCGCGCGCACGCTTGAGGCGCAGGGCCTGCAGGGGCAATCGCTGGTCTACCATCCCGGCGTGCGGTTTATTTTGATGACGATGCTTACGCTGACGACCGGATCGGCGTTCATCATGTGGCTTGGCGAGCAGATTAGCGACCGAGGCATTGGCAATGGAATGTCGCTGATCATTTTTACGGGAATCGTCGTCGGTCTTCCGCCGGCGGTGTCCGATCTCTGGGGCAAGATCAAGACCGAGCAATGGGGTTCCTTCACGCCGATCGCCGTCTTGGGTTTGCTCGCGTTGATGATAGCGGTCGTCGCTTTTATCGTTTTTGTCGAGGGCGGCCAGCGTCGCATTCCGGTGCAGTACGCCAAGCGGGTGATGGGGCGCAAGGTCATGGGCGGGCAGATGACCTATTTGCCGCTGCGCGTGAATTCCGGAGGCGTGATTCCTCCGATTTTCGCGAGTTCGCTTTTGACTGCGCCGCAGACCTTTGCTCTGATTTTCGGGAATCGGTCGACGCACATTCAGAGTTTCGGGAAGATGATCAGCTGGGGCGAGCCGTTGTACACGGTTGTCTACGTCACCCTTATCGTGTTCTTCGCCTTCTTCTACGTGGGCATTATTTTCAATCCCACGGAGCTTGCGGACAACATGAGGAAAAACGGCGGTTTCGTGCCGGGAATTCGTCCCGGGCGGAACACGTCAGAGTATATCAACCGGATCCTGTCGAGGCTCACGCTGGTCGGCGGCATTTATCTTGCGATCGTGTGCCTGCTGCCGGAATGGATGATTTCCGGAATTCATTTGCAGCACTTGCCGGCGTGGATGGGCGGAAACTGGTTCGACAGTCACATGTGGCGGTTTGTTCTGGACGGCCTGGGGGTGCAGTTTTATTTCGGCGGCACCTCGCTACTGATCGTGGTGGGAGTCGCCATGGACACCGTACAGCAGCTCGAAGCGCAGCTCGTGATGCGGAATTACGAAGGGTTTGTTCGCAAGGGTCGCGTACGAAGCCGGCGCGGTTGATACCACGCACCCGACGGTGACCATGGCCATCAAACGGGCGTTCATTTTCTTGGGTCCGCCAGGAGCGGGCAAGGGCACCCAGGCGATGCGGATTGCCAAGAGCTCGGGCGTGCCGCACCTGTCGACTGGCGACATGTTGCGCGACGCGGTCCGTCGCGGCACCGAGCTTGGCAAGATCGTCGCACCGATCATGCAGCGGGGCGAGCTGGTCTCCGATGATCTGGTGATGAAGATGATCGAACAGCGGCTGGCAGAGCCTGATTGTGCCGCGGGATGTCTGTTCGACGGGTTTCCGCGGACGCTGCCGCAGGCCGAGGGCCTGGATCGGATTCTGGAGCGTTCGGGGTTCGGCAAGCCGGTTGTCGTTGATTTGGCAGTCGGCGGGGACAAGTTGCTGCGGCGCCTTACCGGCCGTCGGACCTGCAGCGTGGGCGGCGAGATTTACAACGTATTCGATCTGCCGCCGAAAGTGGACGGGATTTGCGATCACGATGGCGGCAAGTTGGTGCAGCGCGTGGATGATACGGCCGAAGTCGTGAAGCAGCGACTGGCTGCGTACGAGCGGGCGACGAAGCCGCTTACAGAGTATTACCGCCGACAAGGGGTACTCCATGTGGTGGATGCGTCGGCGAACATGGACGAAGTAAGCCGTGCGCTCGGCGAGATCGTAAAGCGCGCGGAAGGGCGGAATGGTCATCTGTAAATCGCCGGCCGAGCTCGAGAAGATGCATCGCGCGGGGCTGATCGTGTGGGGAGCCCTCGAGAAGATGCGTGCGATGGTCCGGCCGGGCCTGACCACGAAAGAGCTGGATGAGTTTGCGGAGGCCTACACGGTCGAACATCGGGCCCGGCCGGCCTTCAAGGGCTACCGGGGTTACCCTGGGTCTGTGTGCACCTCGATCAATCAGGAGGTCGTGCACGGAATCCCGTCGCCTTCCCGGCGCGTGCGCGAAGGCGATATTCTTTCGATGGATTTCGGGGTCGAGCTGGAAGGTTATTTCGGGGATGCGGCGCTGACTGTACCTGTCGGGAAGATTGCGCCGGGCCGCGAAAAGTTGCTGCGTGTCACCCGCGAGTCGCTGGAACATGCAATCGAGAAGGTCAGGCCGGGCAACCGGCTTGGCGATGTCTCAGCGGCCGTGCAGCAGTGGGTTGAGGGCAACGGTTTTTCGGTGGTGCGGGAATTCGTGGGTCATGGCATTGGCACGAAGATGCACGAGGAGCCGCAGGTTCCGAATTATGGCGCTGCAGGCCAGGGACCGCGCCTGCAGGAAGGCATGGTTCTGGCCATCGAGCCGATGGTGAATTCCGGCGGACCGGGCGTGCGCGTTCTGGACGACGATTGGACCGCGGTAACGACCGACGGCAGCGATTCGGCGCATTTTGAGCACACGGTTGCGGTGACCAGTAAGGGGCCGTGGATTCTGACCCGGCCGCGAGAGGCTACCGGGCCGTGCTGGTGATCTGGAGTTACTGAGAGTTTTGGCCGGGGCGCTGCTTGCTGCGCCCCATGACAGGGAGAGCATGGCGAGAAGGCCACTGCAGGAAAAGAAGAAGTCGGCTGAAGGCAGCGGGAAAGAAGATGCCATTGAAGTAATGGCGGTCGTGATTGAGCCGCTGCCGAACGCAATGTTTCGCGTCGAGCTCGAAAACAAGCATCAGGTGCTTGCGCACATTTCGGGAAAGATGAGAAAGAATTTCATCCGCATTCTGGCCGGTGACCGCGTCGCAGTCGAGCTTTCGCCCTACGATTTGACGCGCGGCCGTATCGTGTACCGGTACAAGTAGGGGACCGCGAGCAGAAGCGGCAGGCGAGGAATGGAGTTGAGTCTATGAAGGTTCGAGCGTCGGTCAAGAAAATCTGTATGAAGTGCAAGATCGTTCATCGCCGCGGGGTAGTGCGCGTGATCTGCGTAAATCCGAAACACCGCCAGCGTCAGGGCTAGGGAGGGAAGCGATATGGCACGCATTGCAGGAGTGGATCTTCCGCCGAATAAGCGGCTCTGGGTCGGCCTTACGGCAATCTACGGCATCGGGCAGCAGCGTGCGCGTTCGCTCGCCGAAAAAGCGAATGTGGATGCGACGAAGAAGATCAAGGACCTCACTGAAGAGGAAGTAACACATCTGCGCGCGGCAATCGAAGCCGAGGGTGGCGTCGAGGGTGATCTCCGCAAGGAGATGCAGATGAACGTGCGGCGCTTGATCGAAATTCAGTGTTATCGCGGGCTGCGCCATCGCCGGAATCTTCCGGTGCGGGGCCAGCGGACGCATACCAACGCGCGCACCCGTAAGGGCCCGCGCAAGGGTGCCGTCGCCGCGAAGAAGAAGACTATGGCACGCAAGTAGATTTCGTCGGGGCTCTGGTTGCTGCGCCCCGCTGGTAGCACACGAGAGGAACTTACATTGGCAAAAGAAACGAAAGACGCAGCAGCCGCAGCTCCGGGAGCAGCGGCGAAGCCGACAAAGCGAAAGAAGGAATTTCGCAAGAAGAAGGAAAAGCGGATCGTGCCGCACGGCCTGGTGTGCATCCAGGCGACTTTCAACAACACAATCATCACGCTCACCGATCCCGATGGCCGGGTAGTGAGTTGGGCCTCGGCGGGTTCCTCCGGCTTCAAGGGATCGCGCAAGGGCACGCCTTATGCCGCCCAGCAGGCGGCGATGACGGCAGCGGGCGTTGCGCGCGATCAGTACGGGATGAAGTCGGTCGAAGTGCGGGTGAAGGGCCCGGGAGCGGGACGCGAATCCGCGGTGCGTGCGCTGGCGTCGTCGGGGCTGCACATCAATGCGATCAAAGACGTAACGCCTGTGCCCCACAACGGTTGCCGCCCGCCCAAACGCCGACGCGTCTAGGTTTGACGTCGGGCTCGAGCGCGAGTTTTTAACGGGCCCGAGTGCCGGCCTTGAAGGTTAGGCTGTGGCCTGTGCCCTCGGGAATCGCGGTTGCAGAAAAAGGAGAAAAGCACTTGGCAAGACATCGTGAAGCGGTTTGCCGGCTGTGCCGTCGGGAGGGGCAGAAGCTCTTCTTGAAAGGCCTCCGGTGTTTTACGGAAAAATGCGCGATCGAGAAGCGCAACTTTGTTCCCGGCCAGCATGGCCAGGCTCGTCGGCCGAAGATGGTCGGCTATGGCATCCAGCTGCGTGAAAAGCAGAAGGTCAAGCGCACCTACGGATTGCTCGAGCGGCAGTTCCGCAACTATTTCGAAAAGGCGGAGCGCACCAAGGGCCCGACCGGATCGAACTTGATGGTCATGCTCGAACGGCGCCTGGACAACGTGGTCTATCGCTCGGGCCTTGCCGGGTCGCGGTCGCAGGCTCGCCAGCTCGTACTGCACGGTCACATCCGCGTGAAGGGCCAAAAGGTGAATATTCCCAGCTACCTGGTGCAGGTGGGCGATGAAGTGGCGCTCAAGGACAAGATGCACGAAAACGCGATGGTGCTCGAGGCGCGCAATCTGGCGCAGAGCCAGGGAATTGCGCCTTGGCTGGACATCGACCGCGCGAATTTCAAGGCGCGTGTCGTAGCCATGCCGCGACGCGAGGACGTGCAGACTCCGCCGATGAACGAGCAGCTCATCGTCGAGTTGTACTCGAAGTAGTTCCGGATTTATCGTTTTCTTTCGAAATGTTCGGAGGTCCGCTCTGGGCGGGCCGGGAGGAAGGGCAACCATGTGGAAGGGCTTTCAGAAACCAAAGCGGTTGGCGGCGGAACCCGAGACGCTTACCGACAAGTACGGAAAATTCTCCGCGCAGCCGTTTGAGCGCGGTTGGGGAACAACGGTTGGAAACGCTCTGCGGCGCGCGCTGCTGAGCTCGATTGAGGGTGCGGCCATCACCGCGGTAAAAATCGAGGGCGTCCTGCACGAATTTTCGCCGATTCCCGGCGTGGTCGAGGACGCAACCGACATCATCCTCAACCTGAAGCAGGTCCCACTCAAGCTGAACACGGACCAGTCGAAAACGCTCACCCTCACTGTAGATGTTCCGGGACCGGTGACGTCTGCGAAGATCGAAGAAGACGCTGATATCGCCGTGCTCGACAAGAACATCTACATCGCGACGGTGAGTGAGGGCGGCAAGCTCGAACTCGAGTTGCGCGTCAAGAACGGGCGGGGCTATGTGGCCGCCGACCGCAACTTTGACGAAGATCTGCCCATCGGCTACATCCCGATCGATTCCGTCCATTCGCCAGTGCGCAAGGTGAACTACGCCGTTGAGGCGGCGCGCTTGGGTCAAATGACCGACTACGAGAAGCTGACTCTGGAAGTCTGGACCAACGCGGCGATCACTCCCCAGGATTCCATCGGTCTTGCCTCAAAGCTCATTAAGGATCACATGAGCATCTTCATCAACTTTGAGGAACAGCCGGAGCTTCCTGAAGAGGCCGTCGAGAATTACGCCGACCCGCGGCTGGAGTTCCTTGACCGGTCCGTCGAAGAGCTTGAGCTTTCCGTGCGCTCCTACAATTGCCTGAAGAACGCCAATATCCAGAACCTGCGCGAGCTGGTCCAGAAGACCGAGTCCGAAATGCTCAAGACCAAGAATTTCGGCCGGAAGTCGCTCAACGAGATCAAAGACATCCTGCACAAGATGGGTTTGAGCCTCGGAATGAAGTTCGACGATCACGGCCGCGTGATCTGGCCGCCACTTCCAAGCCAGACCGCTCCTCCTCCGCCGGAGGAAACCACGGCCATCTAGCCGTTCTAGACTGCCAGGAACCGACCAATGAGACACCTTAGATCAGGCTCCAAACTCGGCAAGCAGCCCGCGCATCGCCGGGCTGTGCTTCGTAATCTGGTGACGAACCTCATCGAGAAGGAGCGCATCCATACCACCATCCTCCGCGCGAAAGCGGCTCGTCCCATTGCCGAGAAAATGATTACGCTCGGCAAGCGAGACTCGCTCCATTCGCGCCGCCAAGCAGCTGCATTTCTGATGACCCAGGATGCCACCAAGAAGCTGTTTGCCGATCTCGCGCCGCGCTTTGCCGATCGTCCCGGTGGCTACACGCGGATTATCCGCACCGGATGGCGCATCGGAGACGGCGCGGAGCTGGCGATTCTGGAATTCATCGGATCGGAGTTGAAGAAAAAAGATCGAAAGCCACGCAAGGGTGCGGCCGAGGAAGCTCCGGAAGAGAAAGAAGAGAAGGAAGCGGTGGCCGCGAAGTAGGTTTACGCCGCGGGACGCATTGCATTCGGCCGCTGTCTGGTCGACAAACCCCAGGAAAGTCCCGGGATTTGTCCGGGACTTTCTTTTTTCAGGCGTCGCTTTGAACGCTCGGCGGTGTCTTCTGCCGTTGCCGGACGTGACCCCACAGCAGCAATAGCGCCATGACCGCCTGCGCCGCGATTCCTCCGCTGGTATCGATCAGAACGTCTCCGACTGCGGCGGTGCGGCCGGGGACAAAATGCTGGTGCAACTCATCGAGCGAAGCGTAGCAGGCGACGATCGCGATGGCCGCCAGCGCCCAGGCGAAACGCGAGCCCGGTCTTCCCGCGCGAATCCCGCGCAGAACCAGGACACTCAGGATAAAGTACTCGGTAAAGTGCGCGCACTTGCGGATCATGTAGTGAATCCTGTTGAGTGTGCTCCTTGAGGCGTGCGGCAACAGCCAGTGCAGGATCGGAATGATGACTCGGCTGGTGTGCTCCGAGGTGAACACGGCGGTTGAGAATCCTGATATGACGACGGCCCAGGCCAGCGCCGGCCACCAAGTCTTCAGCCAGCTCACTCTAGGATCCCTCGGTCGCGTGCGGGAGCATTACTCGAGCCTGTAGTTCGGAGCTTCGCGGGTAATGATCACGTCGTGGACGTGACTTTCGCGCAAACCAGCCGAGGAGATACGGATGAACCTGCTCCGCTCCTGCAACTCCTTCAGGTTCTGCACGCCGCAGTAGCCCATGCCACTGCGCAGCCCGCCGACAAGCTGATCCACAAGCCCGGCCAGAGGCCCCTTGTAGGGCACCTGGCCCTCGATACCCTCCGGGACCGACTTGCCCCGCTCGGCACTCTCCTGGGCGTAACGATCTGCCGAACCAGCCTCCATCGCGCCAAGCGACCCCATGCCGCGATAGGATTTGAAAGTGCGGCCTTGGTACAGAATCGTCTCGCCCGGCGATTCTTCGGTGCCGGCAAACAGGCTGCCGATCATTACCGCAGATGCGCCGGCAGCAATCGCCTTGGTGATGTCCCCGGAAAATTTAATGCCGCCATCGGCAATCAACGGAACGCCGCTTCCCTGGGCCGCGCGCGCGCATTCGGTAACTGCCGTAATCTGCGGCACGCCCGCGCCGGTAACGATGCGAGTGGTACAGATCGACCCCGGGCCAATACCGACCTTCAGGCCGTCCACGCCGAGCGAAATCAGGTCGCGGGTACCTTCGGCGGTCGCTACGTTGCCGGCGATGAGCTGCATCTCCGGCAGCTTGTGTTTCACAGCCCGGATTGCGTCCATCACCCGGGTCGCATGGCCGTGGGCCGTGTCGATGGCCAGCACATCGACTTTCTCGCGGGCCATTTCCTGGGCGCGCTCCAGAAAATCCCCGGTTGCGCCGATGGCCGCCCCGACTCGCAAGCGGCCCTGCTCGTCTTTCGTTGCGCTGGGAAACTCGAGTTTTTTCTGGATGTCCTTGACGGTGATCAGGCCCTTGAGGTTGAAATCCTTGTCCACGACGAGGAGTTTCTCGATGCGATGGCGCTGAAGAATGCGCTCGGCCTCTTCAAGAGTGGTGCCGACCGGGACGGTGACGAGACTTTCCTTGGTCATAATGTTGCTGACGGGCTGGTCCAGGTTGCGCTCGAAACGCAGATCGCGATTCGTCAGGATGCCGACCAATCGCTGGCCGCGAGTTACCGGAAGGCCCGAGACCTTGTATTTGTTCATGATGTCCAGCGCCTGGCGCACGGACATCTCCGGCCCGATTGTGACCGGATCGACGATCATTCCGCTCTCGGAGCGTTTCACGCGGTCGATTTCCTCGGCCTGGCGCTCAATAGTCATGTTGCGGTGCACGAACCCAATGCCTCCCTGGCGCGCGATCGCAATCGCCAGCCTAGCGTCGGTCACGGTGTCCATGGCGGCGGCAACGATCGGGATATTGAGTGCGATTTTGCGAGACAAGCACGTGCGTGTGTCGGTCTGCGTCGGCAGCACCGAGGACTTTCCCGGCAGGAGCAGCACGTCGTCGAACGTAAGTGCTTCGAGGATTGGTCCGTCAATCATTCTCTCTCCTGATGGCCCTGTGCGATTGCGAGGGGTGCCTGGCTGCTGGCCCTGAAAACAGCAAAGCCCAGCGAGGTCCGCCGGGCTCGAAGACGTTTCTCTTGTAGAGGACGACAATCATGCATCGAAAGACTATTTTAGGCAGAACCGCAGGTGAATGCAAGGAGGCGGGGCAAGCCTTGAACGGTTCGCCCGGGCTCATGTCGATGCGGCCCCGTCCATGGTATGGGTCGCTCCGTCCGGCGGAAGCGCAAGACCTGGCCTGGTGTCTCGGCGGGGCAAAGCCGGTCGCGCACTGGCAAACCCCCATATGGAAACGTGATTCTTTCGAGCGGAAACTTGAATTGGATAGATTCTCGACGAACGCCTACACTGCCTGCATGAGCGACCAAGCAGGAGTAGCCAGTCACGCTGGTGCTTTTCTCGCACCGATCCCCACCCGGACACACTGCGAAGTGGTGCGAGTCTGGGAACGGGGGCCCAAGACGCTTTCACTCAGAGATTCACTCACTGCCGGCGCATTCCTGATTCTTTACCTGGCGTTCTATCTGACTGCCGGGTTCGCGGGCTTGAATTTCATTGAGTGGGCCTGGGTGCACATATTCGGGTAGCGCGATGGACCTTCGACGGGGTCAGCAGCTGGCGCCGGACCGAGCGGAGTTGCGCGAAACCCGCTAAGTACCTACCATAGAACGCGGTGAAAGACTTCCTGCCACACCGCTCCCTTCGCAACACACACCTGATGACCCTCGCTGCCGCCTTCTGGCCGAGAAAGTTTCCGCAACTGCAGGCCGCGTCGACCAGGCTGTTTGAAGTTGAGCAGGGAACTCGACTTCGTGCCGACTGCCACTGGCAGTCTGAACCGCGCCTGCGTCCCACGCTCGTCGTGCTGCATGGTCTGGAGGGATCGAGCGATTCCGGATACATGCTGGGTTGCGCCGAAAAAGCCACGGTCGCGGGTTTCAACGTGGTACGGCTGAATCAGCGCAATTGCGGCGGCACCGAGCATTTGACGCCGACGCTGTATCATTCGGGGCGCAGCGGCGATCTTCGCGCAGTGGTGCTTGAGCTGATTGAGCAGGACCGGTTGCCTGAAATCTTTTTCGCCGGGTATTCAATGGGCGGCAACCTGGTGCTGAAGATGGCAGGCGAATTCGGCGAAGCCGGGCCAAAAGAACTGCGCGGAGTCGTGGCCGTCGCTCCGTGCCTGGATCTGGCCGCTTGCGCCAACGCCCTTAGCCAGCCGCGGAATTTCGTCTATAACACGCATTTCGTCCGTCGATTGAAAACCAGGATGCGGCGCAAGGCACGAATGTTCGCCGGACTCTATTCCGTGGATGGCCTGGACCTGATCGGTTCAGTGCGTGATTTCGACGAGATGATCACGGCGCGGTTCTGCGGCTTCACAAGCGCGGATGACTACTACGCACGGTCAAGCGCCATGCACGTGCTCGCTGACATAGCAATTCCGACGCTGATTCTGACCGCGCAGGACGATCCGTTCGTGCCATTTTCAACTTTCGAGCGCGAAGCTATTCGCGAAAATCCGAACATTCAGATGGCCGCCCCACTTCATGGCGGCCATTGCGGATTTATCTCCCAGGAGAGCGGGGAGGAGCGATTCTGGTCCGAGGCCCGCGTGGTCGAATTCTGCGCGGCGCACTCGACGCTGTAGGCTTTCGCGACGGGCAACTGGATCTAGTGCAATCGATTGACGGCTTCGATCGCGAGGTTATGCAGACCGACCCCTCCGTGCGCAACGTATTCGGTGATCTGCTTGCGCATGCGAGGCTCCCAGAATTTCTGAAGATGGTCGGCGACGCCAGCCACGGCCTGCTCGGTCGGATAGCTGGCGAAAAAGTTGGCAATCTGGTTCGCCATGTGCACCATGTTGTCGACTTCCATGGCTCAGTCGTTCGCGTTGGATTCTTTTTCGATCCGCGTAGTCCGCTTCCGGGTCTCGAGGTAGTGTTCCTGCCACTCGGACATGTGCCTTGCGAGCTGCACCTGCACGGCCGTCACCTTGTACTCGGGGCAATTTGTGGCCCAGTCGGAGAACTCAGTGGTGACGACATTGGCGCCGGTCATGGCGTGGTGGAACGTTGTGTAGACGACGCCCGGCTGCATCCGCTCCGAGATACGGGCCGGCAGCGTGATGTCTCCCGCACGGCTGGCAAGTGAAACCAGATCGCCTTCCTTGATGCCGCGGTTCTCCGCGTCGGAAGGATGAATTTCAAGCACGTCCATGTCGTGCCAGACGTTGTTGTCCGTGCGGCGGGTTTGCGCTCCGACGTTGTATTGCGAAAGGATGCGTCCGGTAGTCAGGATCAGCGGGAATCGTCCCGACGTCCGTTCGTCGGTCGGGACGAATTCGGTGATCATGAACAGGCCCTTGCCGCGCACGAAACCTCCGATATGCATTACCGGCGTTCCTTCTGGCGCCTTGTCGTTGCACGGCCACTGCACGCTGCCCAGCTGCTCGATCTTTTCGAAGCTGACTCCTGCGAAGGTAGGAGTCAACCGCGCGATCTCATCCATGATTTCCGACGGATGGTTGTAGTGCATCGGGTATCCCAGGGCGTTAGAGAGCGCCATCGTGGCTTCCCAATCGGCCAGACCGCCCAGCGGTTCAATTGCCTTCTGCACGCGGCTGATGCGGCGTTCGGCATTCGTGAAGGTCCCATCCTTTTCAAGGAAAGACGAACCAGGCAGGAATACGTGGGCATAACTTGCCGTTTCATTCAGGAACAGGTCCTGGACGACGACGCACTCCATGGCCGCCAGACCGGTTGAGATATGCTGTGTGTTCGGGTCGGACTGAACGATGTCTTCGCCCTGAATATAGATGCCCTTGAATGTGCCGTCCACGGCTGCATCAATCATGTTCGGAATGCGCAATCCAGGCTCGGCTTGTAGGGTCACGTGCCACGCTTTTTCGAATTGCTCCCGCACGCTGGTGTCTGAGACGTGCCGGTATCCCGGGAATTCGTGCGGGAATGACCCCATATCGCAGGAGCCCTGCACGTTGTTCTGTCCCCGTAGCGGGCTGATCCCGACGCCCTTTCGGCCCATGTTGCCCGTTGCCATGGCGAGATTGGCCATGCCCATCACCATCGTCGAGCCCTGGCTGTGTTCGGTGACGCCAAGCCCGTAATAGATCGCTGCGTTGCCCCCAGTGGCGTACAGGCGGGCGGCCGCCCGAAGGTCCGCAGCCGGGACGCCGATGACGTGCTCGAGCGATTCCGGCGAGTTGCGAGCTTCGGCGATGAACTTGCGCCACTGCTCGAACGCGGCCACATCGCAACGTTCCTTGACGAACGCCTCATTCACCAGGCCTTCGCTGACCACCACATGCGCCAGTGCGTTGATGATCGCGACGTTTGTGCCCGGCAGCAGCGGCAGATGATAGTCGGCCTGGACGTGCGGTGACTTTACGAGATCGATGCGGCGCGGGTCGAGGATGATCAGCCGCGCACCCTTCCGGAGCCGGCGTTTCATCTGCGAAGCAAAAACGGGATGCGCGTCAGTGGGGTTCGCGCCGATGATCATGATGACATCGGCTGCCTCGACCGAATCAAAGTCCTGGGTTCCAGCCGAAGTTCCTAGAGTCGTCTTCAGGCCGTAACCAGTGGGCGAATGACAGACGCGTGCGCACGTGTCGGTGTTGTTGTTGCCAAACGCGGCGCGGATCATTTTCTGAACCAGATACGTCTCCTCGTTGGTGCAGCGCGAAGACGTGATCCCTCCGATCGAATCGCGCCCGTACTTTGCCTGGATCCGTTTGAATTCGCTCGCGGCATGTCCGATGGCTTCTTCCCAGCTCACCTCGCGCCATGGATCGGTGAACTTGGCGCGGATCATCGGTTTCGTGATGCGGTCTTTGTGAGTGGCATAGCCCCAGGCAAAGCGACCCTTCACGCAGGAGTGGCCGTGATTCGCTTTCCCGTCCTTGAAGGGCATCATGCGAACCACTTCATTATTTTTCAGCTCGGCCTTGAACGAACAACCGACGCCGCAGTAGGCGCAGGTTGTGACCACGCTGCGATCCGGCGCGCCTTTTTGAATGTACGTTTTTTCCACCAGACTGTTGGTCGGGCATGCCTGCACGCAGGCGCCGCAGGAAACGCATTCCGATTCGAAAAAAGGCTTGTCGCCCGCCGAGACCACCGAAGCAAAGCCGCGTCCGTCGATCGTCAAAGCAAAGGTGCCCTGAACTTCCTCGCAGGCGCGTACGCAGCGCGAGCAGACAATGCACATCGCAGGATCAAACGTGAAGTAGGGATTCGATTCGTCCTTTTCGGAATGCAAGTGGTTCTTGCCAGTGTAGCCGTAGCGCACTTCTCGCAGGCCCACGGCCGCCGCCATTTCCTGAAACTCGGTCTGCCCGTTGCCGGTGCCATGCAGCATTTCGCGCGGATGATCGGAAGCATAGAGTTCCATCACGCCCAGACGGAGCTTTGCGAGCTTCGGCGACTGTGTCTTCACTTTCATGCCCTGCTCAACAGGGGTCGTGCATGAGGCCGGAGTTCCACGTCGCCCCTCGACCTCGACAAGACAGAGCCGGCAGGAACCGAACGCTTCCAGGTTATCGCTCGCGCAAAGCTTTGGCACGTTGACGCCGGCCTCGGCTGCTGCGCGCATAACCGATGTGCCCGCCGCGACAGTGACCGGCTTGCCATCAATCTCAAGCGTTACGAGCGTTTCGGAAATCCGTTTCGGAGTCCCGTAATCGGTTTCTCGAATCAGCCCCATGGTTGTGTCTCCTGAGTCTGGCCAGGTCGGTATGCCGACGGGGGAGGCGCCGGTTTGTCGAAATCCTCCGGAAAATGGCGGATTGCACTCTGCACGGGGAAAGGAATAAGCCCGCCAAGAGCGCAGAGCGAACCGTCCGTCAGCACTTCGCACAAATCGCCGAGCAACTCTAGATTTTGCGCCCGATCCTGGTTGGCTATGATTCTGTCAATCACCTCGACGCCGCGCGTCGAACCCACCCGGCAGGGCGTGCACTTGCCGCAGCTTTCAACGGCGCAGAATTCCATCGCGAAGCGCGCTTGATGGGCCAGGTCCACGGTGTCGTCAAAGACCACGATTCCACCGTGCCCCAGCATGCCCTTGCGTTCCGCGAAAGCTTCATAATCAAGCGGCGTATCGAGCAGAGATTCAGGAAAATAGGCGCCCAGCGGCCCGCCGGCCTGAACCGCGCGCAGCGGCCGCCCGGAAGCCGTGCCTCCGCCGAAATCGTAAATCGCTTCGCGCAGGGTGAGGCCGAATGCCTTTTCCACCAGGCCGCCGTGCTTGATGTTCCCCGCAAGTTGGATCGTCAGCGTGCCGCGGGATTTGCCCATCCCGAAATCGCGGTAATACTGCGCGCCCTTGTCCAGGATGACCGGGACGGTCGCAAGCGAGATCACGTTGTTGACCACGGTCGGCTGTCCGAACAGGCCCTTGATGGCAGGAAGCGGAGGTTTGAAGCGGATCTGCCCGCGCTTGCCTTCGAGACTTTCCAGCAAGGAGGTTTCCTCGCCGCAAATGTAGGCGCCTGCGCCTATTCGCGGCTCGAGATCGAACCTTTTTCCGCTGCCCGCGACATTTTTCCCAAGGTAACCTTTGTCGTACGCGATGGCGATTGCACGCTGAAGCTGCCGAAAGGCGTGGGGATATTCGGAGCGGAGGTAAATGTAACCGCTGGTCGCGCCAACGGCGAATCCGGCGATGGTCATGCCTTCAATTAGGACGAACGGGTCGCCTTCCATGATCATGCGATCCGCATAAGTGCCGCTGTCGCCCTCATCGGCATTGCAAACGATGTATTTTTGATCCGCCGCCGTGTTCAGGACTGTGCGCCATTTTATGCCGGTTGGAAAGCCAGCACCGCCGCGCCCGCGGAGCCCCGAGTTGGTCACCTCCTCGACGATCGCCTGCGGCGTGAGCGTGAGCGCGCGCTCCAGTCCTCGATAGCCGCCGTAGCTGACATAGTCAGAAAGTGACAGCGGATCGGTAATGCCGCAGCGCGCAAACGTGAGGCGTTCCTGCCTCTTCAGGTAGGGAATCTCTTCGGTAACACCGAGGTACAGGCGATGCGGTTTGGCATCCAGGAATCCGGCATCGAACAATCCCGGCACTTCTTCCGCCGTCACAGGACCGTACGCGATCCGGCCGCGAGGTGTTTCGACCTCGACGAGCGGTTCCAGCCAGAACATCCCGCGCGAACCATTGCGAACCACCGATGCATCCAGACGCCGGTAGGCAATATGGTCCGCCATGGCTTTGGCGACGGCTTCGGCGCCGACCGAGAGCGCGGCCGCGTCCCCGGGCACGTAAATTTTCAAGCTCATGAGTGCCTCTTGGCGTCGTCAATCAAGAAATCAGCGACATCCGACGACACCCGGCCGTAGAGTTTCCCATCGAGCATGGCCGCCGGCGAGAGGGCGCAATTCCCGAGGCAATACACCGCTTCCACCGTGAAAGTTCGATCTTCGGTCGTCGCGCCCAATTTCACTCCCAGGCGATCTTCGACGTGCCGGATCATTTTCTCGCAGCCCATTGATTGACAGGCCTCGGCTCGGCACAATTTCAGGACATGCCGTCCCGGTGCCTGGTGCCGAAAATCGTGGTAGAAGGTGACGACGCCGTGCACTTCGGCGTGGGATAGATTCAGGGCACTGGCAACGAGCGGGATGGCGGCCTTGTCGACGTATCCGAATTCGTCCTGCAAAGCGTGGAGAATGGGCAGCAGGGCTCCAGGGAGGCGTTCTAGTTCCTGAATCCGCGCTAAAGCCCGATCCGCGTCCCAGCCTTGGCTAGTGCTCATGCGAAGTTGCCTCTAACTCCGTACCAGTCACGCACATATACGCTGTGCGAACTTCGACCGCCCAGGACTCAATACCAATTCTAGCATAGCAGGGATGGGCCCATCGTGATTTTGTCGTCTCTGCGAATAGTACGCGGCGGAGTCAAATTCGGCAGTCAACGGGTAACCTTCTTCGGTCCGATTGAGATTTTAGAGTGGACACACTGGCCCGTTGTAGCTCAAATTAAGGAAGCAGGCGAGGAGTTGGACGCGTCTGGGGGAGAGAGAGATATGAAGCAGAGTGTTTTTCTGTTTGTGGCAATCCTTTTTCTTGCGGCTAGTGCCGGAGCACAGATCAGCCAGGACAATTCTCTACCACTCGCACCTGCGGCTTCCCAAGCCGTGGCCGCTGTCAGTCCCAGTTCGCCGTCGCTGTTTGCAATGGACGCCGCGCCGCTCCCGATTGCGGCGAACAGCGGACTCGGCGCGTCTGCTTCCAGTGCGCTCGGTCCGAGTTCAACGGATCAGCAGCAACCGAGTGTCTACGGAGTTTTTCAGAACTTCAATTTTCAGGCGACCGCCGGATATACTTTCTTCCGCTTTTACATTCTGCCGCACGTGACCAGCAACATGAACGGGCTCAATCTGGGCCTGGTGTATTATCCCGGTGGAAAATGGTACGCCGCTGACGGTGAGTTTGTGGGCGCCTGGGGATCCGTGGGTGGAGTCACGACGAAGTACGTCCAGGGAATGGGCGGTGGGCGGGCGCGCTGGGCCGGCCCGCGCGGGATCGAGGTGTGGGGTCATGGCATGGTCGGCGGGTCGCACTTTCTGCCGCAGACGGCTTTCGGCAGCCAGTCTTCGTTTTCCTACGAAATCGGCGGCGGAGTTGACCTGAACCTGCACCAACGACGCATCGCATACCGCGTGAGTGCCAACATGGTCGGCACACACTATTTCGGCACCTATCAGTACAGTCCTGATGTTTCCGCAGGCGTGGTCTTCAAATTCTAGCCAGCGACGAGAGTCTCATCCCCAGGTTCGTCCCCGGACCAAACGCCGACCTCGTGAGCGGAGTCTAGTTGGCCGTGCTTGCCGGCCTGCGCAACCGGCTGAAGAGTGCACGAGCTTCGGCGAGTCCCATCGCCCAGGTTCCAAAGAAGTAGATAATTCCGTACGAGCCCAAAACCAGCAGCGCGAGCGAAATCGGCCCATGATTGCCGCCGAAGCGGTGAAGCGCCCAGCCGGCCGCTGCCGCCACAAGAGCCATTCCCCAGAGCTTCACAAGGTACACGGCAGGAAGTCCGGTACGGCCGATTCGGCGGTTCAGCGTTCGACGCAAAAGGTGGAGCTCGACCCAGGATGCGATGCCGGCGGAGATGGTCAGACCGGCAACACCCCAGCGGGGTTCAATCCCCAGCAGACGCGGCAGCGGGAGAGCGCAGAGGTAGCCGAGAACAGTCGTTAATAGTACCCGCACGATGGCATATCGCAAGGGCGTACGTGTGTCTCGCAAGGCGTAGTAGGTCGATGAATAGAGGCGGCCCAGCGTGGATGCCAGCAGGCCGACGGTTGCTCCTGCGAGGATGCCCCAAACGTATGTTACGTCATCCTGTGTAAACCGGCCGGTTCGATAGATCGCTCCGACAATCACATCACCAAGGGTCAGGAACGCAGCCACCGAGGGCACTACGAAAAACGCGATTTGCCGCAGCCCGGAATTGAGTCGTTTGCACAAAACGTCGGCGATCTCGGTGTCGCTGCCGATCGCTCCTGACATTTGTGGCAGTTCGGCGGCCGAAACCGACATACCGAAAAGGCTTACGGGAAGCAGATAGAGTGTCTGCGCATTGGCTAGCGCCGACACTGCACCGGTCGGAAGCCAGCTTGCAAGAAACGTATCAACGTAGGCGCTGATTTGCACAACGCCGCGGCTTATGAAAACCGGAAAGAAATTTCGGATCACGGTCCTGACGTGGGCGGTGCGGGATTGCAACGAAAGACGAAGGCCACCCAGTAGCCGCAGTACGACAGGTAACTGGACTCCCAGTTGTAGCGCGCAACCCACCACGGAGCCCCATGCGAGAATCACCGCGAGCGGATGCTCGGCGTATCGGCTTCCCCATCCCCACATGGTTGCGACCATCGCTGCGTTCCAGATCACCGGCGCGGTGTAGGACAGGAAAAAGCGGCCGTGGCTGTTGAGAACCCCGAGGCACCACGCCGAGAGAACGAGCAATCCTACGCCCGGGAAAAGTATGCGCACGATGCGAATCGCAAGAGCGCGGGTCTCGCCGTGAAATCCCGGCGCAATGGCATCGATCAGGTAGGGCGTAGCGAACACGCCGATCAACACGAGAATGGAAGTCGTCAGCGCCAGCAGACTTGCGATGGCGCCGGCCGTGCGCCGAGCCTCCTCATCGTCCTTGCGCGCCAGCAAGTTGGCATAAACGGGAATGAACGACGCCGAGAGCACGCCTTCGCCGAACAGATTCTGCAGGATATTGGGAATGCGGAGTGCCGCCTTAAACGCATCGGCGGCATCGGAGAGGCCGAAATAGTGCGCGAATACACGGTCGCGAACCAGACCCGCAATGCGGCTGAGGAAAATTCCGGCAGCGACGAGGTAGGCGTAGCGTTTTGAATCGCGCGTCTTGTCGTCGGAGTTTGTCACGAGCGGGATGACGCCGGACCGTACTTATATTGAGACAGATCCATGGCAATTCGTTCAGGGGCGAGGATAGCACGGGAAACTGGGACCAAACCGAACGCCCTGGCTCCAGAGTGTCCATGCGGAAACGCCGTTGCCGGAGACTGAACTGCCGGGTTATTCGATCGAAACCGGCGTCGCAGCCGACTTTTTCGGCAATGGCGCCGCGAGGCAGGCGACAAATCGTCGCTGTTCCGGCTGCGGTCTGGGAAGCGAGAAGTATGAGCGTCGTGCCAAGACATCGGCAGCTGTATCAAAGCCCTGCGAGCGGACTGGAAAAGGAAACGATGCTCCCCAAGCAACCGAGTGTGCATCACCAGAAGCGCGGAAAACGGGAGCAGCACAGCGCCATCGAGAGCCAGTAACGGTCCGCATTTTCAGCTACTTGCCGAAAGGGGAGCACGAGAGATCTTCTTCGGACCGGCAGGTGCGGCTGGGTCTTGCATTCTTGGAACCCAATATCGAGCCCGTGCATCCAAATAAGAGGACGTCTGTGCATATCTATGCCAGTTGAAGCCGCGCGGCGTCCACCCCGGGGGGTCGGCGCCCGCGCCGGACTCTCTCTGGACAACCTTTGTACTCACTGGAGCCAAGAAAAATGCGCATTCTCGCAACAAGGTCGTTCGTAGCACTCGCAGTGCTTCTTCTGGTATCACCTGTTTTTGCCGCCAAGAACGCCCCCGGTACCAACTCAACCACCTTCTCGGTGCGAGCAGTCACCACAGTTGGACAAACGCAGTTGAACCCCGGCGAGTACACGCTGCAGGCAGTCGACGGCCAGAATGAGCTCGACATCCTACAGCGCGGCAAACTGGTCGGGAAGGCAGCCTGCCACTGGATTCAGCTTTCGGCGAAGCCGCAGGCCTCGGAAGTATTGTCGGACCAGGGCAAAGTAACGCAGGTGAACTTTAAAGGCGACGTGCGGGCTGTCCAGATCGACTAAGCGTGCAAGAGCCGAAAAAGGCGGGCTGTGGCACGCCTTTTTCGGCTGACGAGACAGCTCGATTCAGACGCTACCGAAGGTAGGTCGCAAGCCAGCCGAGGAAGGTGCTGTACCATAGCTCGCTGTTCTGCGGCTTCAGCACCCAGTGGCCCTCGTCGGGGAAAACCATCAGCTTCGATGGAACGCCCTCCCGTTGAAGCGCCGTGAAGAATTCGAGGCTCTGCGTATAGGGAACGCGGAAGTCGAGCTCTCCAGCGATCACCAGCGTCGGTGTCTTGTACTTTCCCAGCGAACTTGCGAATTCGCTCGCCGACCATTTCTTGTAAAGCTCTGGATTCGACCAGGGCGCCCCACCCATCTCCCACTCGGTGAACCACAGCTCCTCGGTGGCGCCGTACATGCTGAATTGATCCCACGGTCCGGCGTGGCTGATGAGGCACTTGAAGCGACCCGTGTGCGTGGCGAGCCAGTCGACCATGTATCCGCCGTAGGAACCTCCGGCCGCAGCCATGCGGGAGCTATCGATGAACGGATACTTCGCGATCGCCGCGTCGACGCCCTTCATGAGGTCCTGGTAGACTCGGCCGCCCCAATCGCGGCTGATCTGTTCGGTGAATTTGTGGCCGTACCCAAACGAACCGCGGGGATTAATCATGAGCACGACATACCCGGAGGCCGCCATGACCTCCGGGTTCCAGCGATAGCCCCAATCGTCATCCCATTCGCCCTGCGGCCCGCCGTGAATTAGAAGCAGCAGGGGATATTTCTTCGAAGCGTCGAATTTCGGCGGGCGAAGCAGCAGGCCTTCGACCTGTGTTTTTTCCGCGCCCTCAAACCACAGGGGTTCCGCACGCGGAAGGTCCAGTTGTGACAGCAGCGCGCCGTTCTGGTGAGTCAGCTGGCGAACAGCTGTGCCGTCGGAATTTGACGTGAAAATTTCGGCGGGCATTGCGATGTTGGTGCGCGTGAATACCAGTGTCCGGCCGTCGCGGCTGATATCGAAATCGGCGTTGAAACTGTCGCCCAGGACGACTGCGGGCGAGCCCCCGCCAGTTGCAGCGATCGAGTAGATCGGCATCTGGGTTTTGTCTTCCGATTGGAAGTAGATCGTCTTGCTGTCCGCCGACCATGCCGCGGAATTTACATTGCGGTCGAAACTCCCCGTCAAACTCGCGGCTTTGCCGCTTGCGCGATCGTACAGCATCAGCCGCCAGCGGTCGCTTTCGTATCCGGGCTGCAGCTGAGCCCGGTAAGCGATCCACCTGCCGTCGGGCGAATACGCAGGCCCCCAGTCGTTTCCGGGATTGGACGTGATGCGTTTGGCTTGACCGCTCCCGTCGACGGGGACCGTGAAGAGATCGCCGTTGGTGCTTAGGGCTTCATCCTTGTCGGTGTTTGCCGTGAAACAGAGCTCCAAGCTGTCGGGCGAAAAGCCGATTGCTTCGGCGCCATCCAGGCTAAACGGAGGCACGTCGAAGTCCGCGCCGGGCGTGAGGTCGCGCGGCGTCCCGCCCCCGACCGCAGTGACGAACAGGTGGCTGCGCTTGCCATCCGACCACGAGTTCCAGTGCCGGAACAGAAGCTTCTCGTACACGTGAGCCTTTACCTTGCTCTTGTCCATTGCCGCGTCCCGAGCGGCGTTGCAGGCGTCGTCGCTGCAATTGGGATACACGCTCGATGTGAACGAGATCCATTTTCCGTCTGGCGACCATAGTTCAATGTCCGCACCGCCGGACAGGGAGGTGACCTTGACGGGTTCGCCCCCGTCCGCCGGGACGGTATATACCTGGGGTGTGCCGTCGCGGGAGGACAGAAACGAAAGACTCTTGCCGCCCGGCGCCCAGCGAGCTCGCTCGTCGCTGCCGCCGTGCGTCAATTGACGAGCCTTGCCGTCCGACACAGACACGACCCATACGTTCTTGACGAGGTGGTTGGCCTCGAGATCGGGAGTCGCAACTCCGAAGGCGACCCACTTTCCGTCCGGTGAAATCTGCGGGTCGCTCAGGCGGTGCATTGAAATCAGATCGTTGAACGTGACCGGGCGCTTTTGTTGCGCTTGAGCCGCACAGGGGGGCGCAGTCATCGACGCGGCGATTACAGCTGCAAGTAGGAATCCGCTCAGGACGGTGAGCCGAGCAACATTGTTGCCTGCGGTCTGAGTCATGCTGCCTCCCTGCGAGTTGACGCAGTATGCGGCCGTTGAGCGGTATGCGTCAGGGCGCCAGTGGGTGAAGAATCTGGTCCAGGACGTCCGGGCGGCTGGGCACGCGTTGCAAATGGGAATATCTGATCCCCTCGTGGTAATCAATCGAAACAACTTTCACTTCATCTCCGTTTGCGACGGTCAACTGAACCGGTGAAGTGACGGTCGCCGCAACGGCGTCCTTCAGGGCTGCCAGAGAAAACGGCTTGCCGGCGACCTGAGTGATTTTCATTCCCGGCCCGAGGCCTGCGCGGTACGATGGCCCATCATACAAAACCTCCTCAAGAACTCCTTCATCGGACGCGGTGAGCCCGATCGAGTTCATCAGAGTCAGTCTTTTTCTGATCACGTCACGGACGGTCTCCATCTCGTTGGGCTGATCACTGTAGGTTAGCTGCCACCCACTGTTTTGGAGCGCCTCCTGAGGTGTCTTGGGCGCGACGGAATCCAGTCGGGTGCGCAGGAACGAAGCCCAATCATATGGCGCCACGCCGTTCAAGCCGGCTACAACATCCTCAAACGTATAGGGCTTCAGAGCGGGCTCGCCTCCCGGTCCTCCGTAAAACGACAGACAGAAATCGTTCATGGACTTCTTGTCTTTCGTCAAGCGGCGCAGCGTCGTATCCACGTCGAGCCACAGAAACTCCCCTTCCTCGTAGAAATCCACTTGGCGTCGCCAGTTCGTCCAGTCGTCGTCGGCGTTGTACAGGACAACCGCGGAATCGGCGGTGTCCTGCAGTGGCCGCCAGTTGCGTCCCGGCTCGTGATCGTAAAAGGCGGCCAGGTGGGCCATTGCCTCGTGTTCTTGCTCCTGAGTTAGAAGACCGCTGCGCGCCGACAGCACGTCGCCCCAATATTCTGTCAATCCCTCGTAGACCCAGAGCAGATCGTCTCGCATCGGCTGGTGGTAATCGGTGGTGGCGAGATCGCCAGGGCGCCGGTACTTGCCGTTCCAGGAGTGGACAAATTCGTGCGGGAGCAGATCGGCGGTTTCCGTGCGGTAGGCCGGGTCGATCACGCTTTTCTCATAGATACGGTCGTCGCTCGATTCGTGATGTTCCAGGCCGAAGTGCGCCACGTAGTCGCTCAGCGTGAGCAGGAAATGGTAGTCGCGGTAGTGACGCACGCCGAAAAGCGCGCCCGTTTCGGCGACTAGCTGACGGTAGTGCCCCTCGGTTTCCGGTGGCATGTCGAGTGCGGCCGCGCTGTCGGCTGCGATATCGATTTCGTGGGTCGGAGTTTGGCCCGGCGTGAGCTGAATCACCCGGAAATAGCGCCCTGTCAGAACCGGTGAATCGACCAAGGTACTGAGCGAAACGGGCGCGAAGTTGATCGTGTCGCCCTCCTGCTTGGCGCCGGGCAGCGCCGTTCCGAATTTCCATCCGGCAGGCAGCTTCAGGCTTGGGAGGTAGGTGAGATCCTTGGAAGCAAAACCCTGCGGGTAGAGTAGAACCTGATTCCAGCTCAAGTTGTTGATATTGGCAGTGGATGAGGCGCCGGAAGAATAACCGCCGCCGGCCCCTGAAATCAGAAAATCAAAGCTCACATCGAGCGTTGCGACACCTGGGGGTATCTCGAGATGAAATTCAAACATATCCAGCAGGTCGCGGCGCCAGGGAATCGTTTTCCGACCGGCCATGAATTTTAGGCCGGCGATGTTGTTGATCGGACCGTCCGGCATGTGTTCACCCGGAATCCACTGGGGGTAATAGAGCACAAGCGGTCCTGGCTGCACGGGAATCACAAGGTGCGTATGCAGAATTCTCTGTGGAGCGCGCGTTTCGTCAACTTCAACGTGAATAACGCCTGGCCGCATCGACGCGAACAGAGGCGCCACCGGAACGAGAAAGAATGCGGCGAGAAACCCACACCATGAGGCGCGCTTAGACACAGATCCTATCATCCTTCCCCCTTGCTCGATCTGAAATAGGTATCGGTTGGAGAGAGTCTCCAACGTCGATTTTGGAACGAGATGGCTCGGATACGGCTGAATTCATCGGGCTCTATCCTATTTCACCCGAGGCTAAACGCAAAGGGTAGCGCCCCGCTTTTCGGGGCCGGCCCCCTTGTTGGCTGCTTGCACAACCTGTTTTGGCGTCTGGTACTACCCGCCTGCCTCGATTGTAGTAAGTTTCGAAGGATGCCTATTGACGACCAGAATCGCGCTACGGAGCGCCCGTTTGATGCTCGCGCCAACCTCGAATTGGCGGAGCTCCGGGAAATGAACTCCAGGCTCATCGCGCTTTTGAACGCCTCGCAGTTGAACTGCATCGTGGCCACAAACCCGGCTGGCTTGATTACGCTTTTCAGTGCCGGCGCGGAACGGATGCTGGGCTTTACCGCTGAGGAAATGGTCGGCAAGCAAAGTCCGGCGATTTTTCACGTGGCATCGGAAATCGAGCTCCGCGGCCGGATTTTGAGTGAACAGTTCGGGCACACGATTCAAGGCTACGGCGTGTTTGTTGAACTCGCGAGACGTGGTGAGACCGAGGAGCGGGAGTGGACCTACGTCCGAAAGGATGGCACGCGTCTGATCGCCAGCGTCTCCATCAACGCGGTCCACGATGCGGAGGGAAACGTCACAGGCTACATTGGCATCGGCCACGATATCACCAAGCGCAAGGAATCCGAGTCCAAATTTCAGTTATTAACCGAACGCCTTTCGCTGGCAACCTCTGTCGCAGCCGTTGGTGTCTGGGAATGGGACGTAGCCAACAGCGCAATGACCTGGGACGACACAATGGTCGAGATTTACGGGTTCTCACTAGACAAGGAATCGCCTTATGAGCAGTGGCGTCGAGCCGTTTACCCAGAAGACTTGCCTCTGGCCGAAGGTGCCCTGAAAAAAACGCTGGAAGAAAAGTCCCGGGCGACGGTCGAGTTCCGAATCACTCGTCCCGACGGCACAGTGCGTCATCTTTCAGCGGCGGAAGGCGCGGTTCTTGACGAAGCGGGGAACGTGAGCAAGATCATTGGCGTCAACATTGACGTGACGAATCGAAGGAAGGTGGAAACAGAGTTGCAGCGGGCCAAGGACGAGGCCGAGGCCGCGAACCGGGCCAAGAGCGAGTTCCTTGCGAACATGAGCCACGAAATTCGCACACCCATGAACGGAATTATGGGGATGACGGAACTGGTTCTCGACACCGAATTGGACTCCGAACAGCGCGAATATCTGAATTTGGCAAAAATGTCCGCCGATTCGCTGCTCTCACTGATCAACGATATCTTGGATTACTCGAAAATCGAAGCCGGGAAGCTGGAGATCGACGCGATTGAATTCAACCTGGGCGACTGCTTGGGCGACACGATGAAGACGCTCAGCCTTCGCGCGCACCAGAAGGGTCTGGAGCTCGCATTCGAGATTGAGCCAAACGTTCCCGACGCGCTCATAGGAGATCCCGGACGTTTGCGGCAGATCATCCTGAACCTGGTGGGAAACGCCATCAAGTTCACAGAGCAGGGCGAAGTGGTCCTTTCCGTTCAGTTGATGACTCATGTGGGCGACGACCTTCAGTTGCGCTTTACCGTCACCGACACGGGAATCGGCATCTCCGCGGCGAACCAGGCAGCCGTCTTCGAAGCATTCAAACAGGCCGACGGAACAATGACCCGCAAGTACGGCGGCACCGGGCTGGGCCTCACGATTTCTTCCCGGCTTGTGGAACTGATGGGCGGCCGGATCTGGGTTGAGAGCGAAGTGGGTGAGGGAAGCCGCTTTCATTTTACGGCAAACCTCAAGGTGCAGAAGTTGGCGCCAAGAACGGTTGTGCCGCGCGACCCGACGACGTTGCGTGACATGCGTGTGCTGGTCGTGGACGACAACGCGACGAACCGCCAGATTCTGGTGAAGATGCTGGAAGGCTGGCACATGACACCTACCGTCGCCGACAGCGGGGCAAAGGCCATGGTCACGCTGACCGAGGCCAAAGGCATCGGAAGGACCTTTCCACTGATTCTGCTCGACGCGCAGATGCCCGAAATGGACGGATTTGCCCTGGCTGAGTACATCAAGCGTCACCCAAGTTACCGGGCGGCGACCATCATGATGCTGAGTTCGGCAGGGCAACGAGGAGACGCCATGCGATGCCGCGAACTCGGCGTGGCCGCATATCTCACGAAACCCGTTCGGCAATCAGAACTGATGGACGCTATATTGACGGCCCTAGGAACCCGCGCGAAAAGCGAAGCCAAGCCTGCGCTTGTTACCCGCCATTCACTCCGCGAAAGCCAGAACCGCCTTCGCGTCCTCCTCGCCGAGGACAACGCCGTCAACCAGCTGGTCGCCCTCCGATTACTCGAAAGGTTCGGACACACGGTGACGGTGGCGGCAAACGGCAAGAAGGCGGTGGAGGCCTGGGAAAAAGGTGTGTTCGACGCCATATTAATGGACGTCCAGATGCCCGAGATGAACGGCTGGGAGGCGACGCAAGCGATCCGCGAAAAGGAGAGATCCCTTGGCCAACGCATTCCTATCATCGCCATGACTGCCCATGCAATGAAGGGTGACGATGAACGGTGCTTTGCGGCCGGGATGGACGATTATCTTACCAAACCCATTCGCACCGAGGAATTGATGGCGGTGCTGGAAAAGGTCGGAGCCCGTAAAGCCGCTCGAGAGGTTGGGTTGGATCGCGCACCTGTGAAGCGGGATATCCGCAAAGAGGCAGGGGCGGTAGATCTCCTGGCTGCGCTTGAGCGGCTCGGCGGAGACCGTCGCCTGTACGACGAGCTGGTGGGCGTATTCAAGAGCGAGTGTCCGGGAATGGCGGCCGAAATGCGCCGCGCCATTGACGAGCGCGACATCAAGACGCTGGCACGCAGTGCTCATACTTTGAGGGGATCATCCTCCAATCTGGGCGCTGTTGCGGTTGCCGAGGCAGCTCTGGAGTTGGAACGGCTGGCCCGGTCGGAGGAGCTCGAGAGCGCCGGAGAACAATTCAGAGTTCTTGAGAATGAGATTGAACGATTGTTTTCCGAATTGGAATCCCGGCGCGCACGCTGACGGGTTCCCCTGTTCGATTCGGATCGCCTCGAAGGCTGGCGTGGGCGTCCACTGCGAATGAAACACCTCCATGAATAATGAAGTAAAACCGAAAAAGCGCGTGCTCATCGCCGAGGATGACCCCGTCTCCTGCCACCTTCTGAAGAGCTTCCTCGTAAAATGGGACTACGACGTCGCGGTCGTAACCGACGGGATAGCGGCACTGAAAATTCTCGAAGCTGAAGATACGCCTCGTCTAGCGGTGCTCGACTGGATGATGCCCGGCATGGAAGGAGTCCAGATCTGTCAGCGCGTTCGAGAGCAAAGAAATCGACCCTATGTGTACGTCCTCCTGCTTACGGCGCGCAGCGAGAAGCGGGACCTTCTGCGTGGTCTTGAGCTTGGTGCCGACGATTACCTCACCAAACCGTTCGATTCCGAGGAACTGCGCGCCCGCCTTCTGGTTGGCGAGCGCATCCTTAGCCTGCAGGACGACCTGATTGCGGCGCGCGAGGAGCTCCGCTTTCGTGCTACGCACGACGTACTGACGGGAATTTTCAATCGCGGCACGGTCATGGAGGCGCTTCAGACAGAGTTATCGCGACAGGTCCGGGAGCGGCGACCCTGCGGCGTCATTCTTGTGGACATCGATCATTTCAAGCAGGTCAACGACACCCACGGGCATCTGATTGGGGACGAGGTATTGCAGGTCGTGGCTCGTCGACTGAAGCAGTGCGTGCGCCCGTATGACACGGTCGGACGCTATGGCGGCGAGGAATTCCTGATCATTGCGTCAGCCGCTGATGAGAGGGGCACGCTGGCTCTGGCCGAAAGAATCCGCAGTTCGTTGGAATCGACCCCGGTGTTGACGCAGGCGGGTGAGGTGCATATCACAGCGAGCCTAGGAGCCGCCATCAGTACCAATGCTCGAGGAACCGATCCTCAGGTGCTCTTGCGCCTTGCAGACAAGGCTCTGTATCGCGCGAAAGAACAAGGCCGCAACCGCTGGGAACTTGCTGGCTCGCCTGAGTCAGCCGGTTCCAGTCAGGGTACGGCCGAAGGCGTTCCTTTGAGGTCGGGTGACCGCTGAAGCGCCGACCGAGTCGGTGGTGGATGAACGAAATGCAATCCGCGGAAAGCTATGTCGTGCGTTCCAGCAAGGTTATGCAGCGATCGCTTACTTTCCCTGCGTTTCCAGTTGCAGCGATTTGGCGGTACTGCTCTTTGCGAGGATTGTATGGTTTTCGGGGCTGTACAGAAAATACTCACCGGGCCTTACCGCCGCAATATGCGACATACGATCTCTCGCTTTCGAAAGCCCCTCGATAGATTCCAGCCAGCGGGCATCCTTGTCCGACGTTCCGGAGAAAATATCAAACATTGGTTCGCTCATACAGACTCTGACGCCATAGCGTCGTCGTTGGTTGCACTCACCGGGATGTCCTGCGGCTCTCAAGTTTGCTCGCACAGGCAGGCTTTTCGAAGCGGTAGGCTTCCGAAAAACTAGGACGCCCGAGCGGAAGCCGGGTACTGTAAATGCGGTCGCAATGGCGGCAGTCGCTGCGATTAGCAACCACCGACACACGATCTCAATTTACGCGGCTGTTCGAGGCGACGGCATACTCTTCAACGGCCAGGATCAATTCCTTGCGAACATTCATCTCCCAGCCAGGTTCGACACAGACACGCACGGCCGCGATGGATTCGCCGACAATGCTGCAAGGCAAAGGGAGGCGGCACTGACGGATCGCAAGGAGCAGAACCACGGGCTTACCAAACCAGACAGAATACGCATGCGAGAAATCCTTCGGTCCCTCGGTGAGCATGTCGGTCACCCTCTTGAGTTCATCACAGGCACGCGATTCTTATAGCGCGAAGGGTATGGGCAATCTGTTCAAATGTGGACACAGCGCTAAGGTCAACGGCTCGCCGCGCGGAAGAACGTAGGCGTCTCGACCCTATATTCCATGATGTGCGCCTGGGGAGGTCTGGGAGACGGGGAGGATGTTGTGCCGAGGAATCTTTGTCGCTAGACGGAATCCGTTATTGTGCATTCCAGAGTTCCAAAAAGTCGGCCACCGTCTCGGGAGCGTGGCCTGAGTAGTGATTGTTGACGTAGACGAAGACGCTCGCGCCCCTTCTGGTGATTCGCTGGCAGACATCGACCCAGCTGTGCAATTCTTTAGAGCGGTTGACGATCACCTTGTCCCAGATCTTCGTCTGCTTCTCGATGCCCTTGCGGTCCCCGAGCAGACGGATATAGGTAAAATCAGCCGTCAGGTAGTCGAAAGGCATAGCGCCAGGCAGCGGCATCCACGATTGATCCTGCAACACCAGCGCCACGCCAAATCCGCGCAGTAAGTCGGCAAACCGAGCACTCAGCCAGGTTTTATTTCGAATCTCGACGGCGAATTTATAGCCCTTCGGAAGCGCTTTCAGAAACGGCTCGAGGCGGCCCAGGAATTCATCCCCGGTCTTGAAAGCATCCTTGTTAAAGTACGGAAATTGCAACAGTAGTGGGCCGCGCTTGTCTTCTTCGAGCAAATCCATGCTGCCGACAAACTCAGACATATCATCTTGGCAGCCGAGCAAACACTTCTCATGTGTGATGGCTTGGGGAACTTTCGCGGCGATCAGGAAGCCCGCCGGGACCTTGGCTGCCCATCCTGTCACGGTTTTCGGCGAAGGAGTTCGATAGTAAGTACTGTCGATCTCCACGGTGTCGAATTTTGTGGAGTAATACGTCAGGAAGTCCTTCGGCTTCATTCCGGTGGGGTAGAACGAGCTTTCCCAACCTGCCGCGGTGAAAGCCGACGTCCCGATTCGAAATTGGACCATAGACGTGCGATTCTACTGCAAATCCAGGCTGGTCCGGAAACTGGTGCGGACAAAGCTCCTGCGCGGTGGTGAAATCGCACCAGGATGCCTTTGATTCCGCCGGAAAACACCTAACCCGGCTGCGCGATATAAGAGTGCGCAAGGGAGATGCCAGAGGACCAGAAAGCGAAAAGGTGACTGGCATCGGCGGGCTATTTCTCTGCGCTCAAGATCCGGCAGTCCTGGCCAGCATCGTGGCGTCGCGCTTACGCCGGCGGATCGCGACGACGCGCCGTGGCACCAGCACTATATTAGGCGCACATCAAGCAGTGAAAACCAGTACTGAAGCGATTGCAGAGCGAACCCGCAAAGGATGAGTCCGATGCCGATGACACCCAGCCTGCGCTCCGGGAGGCTATCTGCGTAATATTCGATGTAAGGATTGATCGTCTGCCCCACGCCGGTGACAATGCCCGTCACGAGTCCGACTCTGATCGCAAAGGGCCAGTTCACGTGATGGACGATAGCACTACAGATGAGCGCCGCCGCGAAGTAGCCAAAGGTTCGGACGACCGTTCCCCAAAACTGACGACGCGTGAGGCGCGGACGGCGAGAAGCGACGTAGTCCATGCTAGGTCTTATCCCTCGAGAATAGCCAAAGACTTGGCCAACGGTTATGAGGACGGCGAACGCGCTCGCAAATTCGATGCCGACAACCCTGTAGAGTCCGATTCCATAGCCGACTCCTCGGAGTGCGGAGAACAACGCTTCCCATCGTAGCGAGTAATTATCCAGACCACGAGAGACGCGGTTCAGCTCGATCGAAGTGGTAACACCTATCGCAACACCCGAGGCAAGGCCGAAGAAGGCCCCCAGGCCGATCCCATAACCGACGCCGAAGACAATGGAGTACGTTACGATCCGCGTAAGTAGTCGCAATGGACCATGTTGTCCACCTAGGAGGTCGTACGCAAGGTAGAGGCTCCCCACCACATCAAGACAGCTGCCCGCGATGCTGACGGCCGCAACTGTATGATGGTCCATTCCGGAATAGTATCGGAATCACCTTCGTTTTTAGCCGAGAGATGCAGGGGAGATGGTTTGTCTTTGTGGCGTTCTGTCCGCGTCTCTACAGGACTAGCCCCCTCGAATCGTTGCAGGGGCTCACGCCGTGAGTTTTAACCATTCCGCAGGTTCCATTTGTGGCACGAAGCAGGTCGGTTCGTGCCGTTGCTATAATCCGTCGCGCACGGCATAGAGATTTCCTCGACAACTTGTCCAGTTGTTCTCGGTATGCCAAATCGAATCGCCACATCCGCCTGAGAGATAATGCCAACAAGGCGGTCTCGATCATCTATGACCGGTATCCGCCGAACCTTGCCGTCAGCCATCGCATCGAGCGCCGATTGGAGGTAATCATTCGCGCGACACACCAGTGGGTCGCGCGTCATCACTTCTTCAAGTGGCGCATCCGGGTGGCGGCGCTCGGCTACGATCTTTAGAGCCAGGTCTCGGTCGGTGATGATGCCAACGACCGTTTTCGTCTCGGAGCTCTCTACAACCGGGACCGGACCCACGTTTTCGTCTCGCATCAACTGTGCCGCCTGAAATGCGGTATCTGTAGGTAGGCAATAAACGGGGTTTTTCGTCATCACGTCGGCGCAAGTCATCATCGTTGTCCCCTTTCAATCCCGAAGCGCATTCACGCTCGAAGGAGATGCGGAACCGGTCCAGATGCGATTGCCTTCCGGTCCCGCGCTCCCTTCCCAATGTCCGTACCGTACACAATTGCTACTGGGGACTTTGCCCCGGATTTTGCGGCGCGATGCTCAGGGCCAGGAGTTTCCCGTCGTCAGTTTTCTGGTACTGAACGGTCGCTGTCGTACCCGTGGTAACGCGGCCCTGCACTTGAGTGTTGTTGTCGAGCAAGAACTGCATCGTGTTGCCGCCGCTAACTTCGAGTGAAAACGATTTGTGGTCGCTTCCGATCGCAGCGACCTTTCCGGACACGGTCTGCGCATCCGCTGACTGCTGATTGTTTTGCGATTGCGCGGGAGCGGAGTAAGCCCGCCCTGACGCACCCAAGAGCATCATGCCAGCCAGAGAAGCACAAACAACAAACTTTCTTACCATAGGCGTACACCTCCTGTAAGTGTGGGCCGGCAAGAAATGTAGAGGCATTTTTTATGCCAAGAGCGATTTCAACCGCAGGATATACACTTAAATGCGACGCCGCTTGAGGAGAGTACGTCCTGCAGGGTAATTTATTTGTTGCACTAGAAGTTATTTCACTACGGATGGGGTTAGGCAATCCAATCGCGCGGTTTGGGGACCATGCACACCGCATCCTTGCCGGATAGTCATTTCAGGTTGCAGTTCGCCACGTAATGCGGGTGAACTAGCCCCGTGCGCTCTACCCGGTGCTGATGCTTAGCTTTTGCAGTTCACGCGATCTCTACGAGGGGATTTTAGCGTGTTTGAGCGATACACCGAAAACGCGCGGCGAACAATTTTCTTCGCTCGATATGAAGCCGGACTATACGGCAGCCCCCACATCGAAACACAACATTTGCTGGCAGGCTTGTTAAGGGCAGACAGGCTGCTGGCGCGAAGCCTCCTGCAACGTCCCGGCGCGGGTGAATCGATTCGCAAGGAACTCCGCACGAAAGGCACCGGTCGCGAACGCATTCCGAACACCGTTGAAATTCCTCTTAGCGGAGAATGCCGATATGTTTTGCGGTTCGCCGCGAAAGCAGCCGCGAAGCTTCGACATCATCACGTGGACAATATTCACTTGCTTCTGGGAATACTTCGACAGGAGGCGTGCCTAGCGGCTCGCATATTGCGGGATCACGGAGTGCAGAATGACGCCCTCAAGAAGATTATCGAAAAACATATCGATTGAGGAACGTCAATCAGACTAGAGGGCGTTGTCCAACAGCCTGGTTCTTAGCGCTTCTCGCCTCCTCCCACATGTCCACGCCCATCACGCATTTCATTTCCTTTGAAGTGCGCAACCTTATCGACGGGCTTCGAAGCTTCAGGTTTGTCTCCTGGGTGTGGTGCAGCTCCTTTATAGCCGTGGTCGGGATGAAAGTGGTTGTTGACGTGACCTCGGAAGTTGTCAGGTCCATGAAACCATGGGCCAGCACCAATGAAGACACCGCCCGTAAACCATTCCGGGCCGTAGTATCCATAGGGAGCACAGCCATACGGAGGGGTGTCATAGTAGCCGTAGGGGCAGTCCGGAGCGACGCCAATGTTGACGCCCACGCTGACCTGCGCTTCCATGTTGGGAGCGGTCATCATCAAGCAAATTCCTGCAACAGCGGCAAGCGCAAGATATTTGAGTCTGCTCATAGATCCCCCCTCGCTATCGCGACCATCGTAAGGCCGTCGTGAACCTGGCGCCGCGGAGGCGTATGAATCGCCGCGGACAGCATTGAAAAGATAACGATGGCGACTGTTTATTCACAATACAGTCTTTCTGGTATCTCCTGGTATCGGCGCTGTTGGGGGATTCTCCGTGGATCCGGGCTCACCAGGTGCAGTCTGAGGCCGGCATACACCGAACTTTTCAGGCGGACATAATGGCGGACACCCCGTTTCATACGCCACGAGGATCAACAAAACGTTGGCTAGAAAATGGTGGAGGCGGGGGGAGTTGAACCCCCGTCCGAGAAACCTTGCAACCCGAAGACTACATGCTTGTCCCGTTCCAAGGGTTTCGCCGGGGGAACTCAGAGCGGGCAAGACGCGCCCTCGGCTAGTCCGATGATCTCGCCGCCGAATTACGGACCGAAACTCGACAGCCAGCCTACTGTGTGACGCCTCATCCCAAACGCGTAGGTGACGCCTGGGGAGACGCGCAGCTTACTTTTGGTTAGGCTGCGAGAGCCAACTGTGAGTTGCCAGTTGTGTTGTTCCACCCGATTGCGGGCAGGTGGCGCCCGGCATGCCTTCGAGCAGCGGCAGTTTCCGTCGAAACCGTGTCGCCCCCGTTGGAGCCACCAGAATACCACTCCGCGCGTGCCGGATGCAAAATCGGGAGCGACGATATGGATCCAGAGCTGTCCGGGCAAGCGGGGGTTTTGGGCCTGCCCGGACCCCTAGTCCGGCTGGCGGGATACCTGTGGGCTGAAATACTATGCAAGTCGTACAGACGAGATGCGACGCTTCGAGTGCCGTGAATTGGTAGGACTGGATGTCGCTTGCCCGGGGAGCGCTTAGGCGGTCAGGAAGGCAATTAGCGGCGCGTAATTCGGATACTGAGCGCTCAAGGCATCGCGCTTGCCGGGCTCATAGTCGAGCGGATCAAAACCAGGCGCCATCGTCGTACCCATGAGCGCATACTTCCCACCCGGCGCCAGGCGGGAACCCTGCCAAGTTCCGCCTGGCACGGAGTGTTGGACGCGCATTCCGGCGAGAATGTCCTGTCCGAGGAGCACGGCCTCGGCACCTCCGTCCGGCTTGAGCATCAGCAGTTCGACCGGGTCTCCCAAATAAAAATGGTACACCTCGTCGCTCTTGAGCCGGTGCATCGCCGAGAACGTGTCCGGCGTCAGCAGGTAGTAGATGGCCGTCGAGAGCCCGCGCTCGCCCGCGTAGCAAGCCGGGAGCGACGGTGGCGCAACTGTATATCTGGAACGGTAGGACTCGACGAAAAAGCCCCCCTCGACCGGGAGGGGCTGGAGCTTAAAGAAGGCTTGAATCTGCTTGGCTGTCAACATCGAGACTGAGATTTCCCCCCGCTAGGAGCCATTTGGAGCCATGAAGATACGAACCCCGGGCAGGGAAGGCAAGCAAAACCTCCGTCCGGATTGCCTCCCGCTGAGGTCAAGCCTACCTGCTGCATGGCCAGGAACGGGTCGCCGGAATGTCAGTTGACACCCCTTGATACCGTTTCCATAATCTGAAAAGGGGCAGGAATCGCTTGAACGAACGTCAACGATCTCTGGAGCAGGCCCTCGAAGAAGCTGTTTCCCGGGCATTGCGCGATAATCTGGCGCCGCTGCAGCGGACTGCGGACGAGCTGCACCAGGCCTATGCAGATCTTGTGGCAGCCTGTTCGTCCAGCCGGCCGAGCAACGCGTTGCCAGCGATGCTCCGCGCGCAAACGGCGGCTTCCTCACTTGCCGCGGGGCTTTCCGTGCTTTCCAATTTCGTGGCCGTTGCGCTGAATCCGCGCGAAGGCCGCGCATCGGACGTGCAGGCAAGCGCCTCTGCCGTCGAAGAGGCGGAGCCGCCAGCACCTGCCGCCGAACCCATTCTTCACCCCCCGAGCCGGTTCGAACCCAAGTCCGATTGGGATGAAGAGCGGGTTGCCGAAGAACCTGCCGAGACATCGGACGAAATACCGATTCACGCAGCGGTAATCGAAGAGCCGACTGTTTCCGAGCCGGAAGTCGTTGTGGAACCTGTCTCCGAGGCGCCCGCTTTCGATGTTGCCAGCCTGCCCGCCGAGCTTCGAGATTTGCATCGCCGCGCGAACCGGGTAGCCAAAGTGGCCATGCAAGACATCAAATTATTGCGACCCAAGGATGTTCGCCTGGGCCGCGAGAACAAAGACATCTGCCATCGGTTGCGAAGTGACATTGACAAAGCCCGCAAAGAATACGACCGCCGCTTCCGCGCGATACAGGATCATCCAGTGGATTATTTCCATCACTGGATGTTGGAAATCCTCGCCGAGGGCGATGCCCAAGCCCTCGGAGAATATCCCTATCCCTCGCCTGTACTGCGGCACTAAGACGATCGCGATGAATTCCTCACGCCGGCTCGCATGTATCGCCGGGCTCCTGTTGATTCTGTGCCCGCTTTGTTCCGCACGGCCGAATGCCGCGGCGGAGTCCGCAGGCCAACCGGCTTTTACGGAAAAGCAGCTGGAAAAACTCTCCCGGGCGCTGAAAGAGCCGAACGCTTCCCCGGCTTACGTTCAGCTCAGTTCTTTTGCGTCGCGGAAATCTTCAGGCACGCTCGGATTGCGCGCGGCGCTGGCACTCGGCTACTACGACTACACCAAGGGAAATTACGCGCAGGCGGCCAAATGGCTGGCTCAGGCCCAGGCCGAACCGCTGATCGCGGATTATGCCCTGTATTGGGCTGCGGAGACCGATCTCGCCTCGGGCCACAGCGCGGATGCGCTTGCTGCTCTGAAGCGCTTTCGAAGCGAATATCCGGATTCGGTGATGACGGACGCAGCGCTCCAGTCGCTCGGTGATGCTGCGCTGGCAGCCAACCAGCCCGGTGAGGCCGTGACCGCCCTGGAAGCCTACCCCCAGACGACGCAAAGGCCCGCGCTGCTGCTTCTGCGCGGCGAGGCGAGCGAGCAGGCCGGAAAGCCCCTGGATGCGGTGGCCGATTATCAAGCTGTGTACCTGCGCTTCGCAGTCAGCGAACAGGCGCGGCAGGCTGGCACGAAGCTGGGATTCCTGCGCAGCAGTCTCGCGCCAAACTATCCGCCGCTCGCGCTCGACCAGAGGCTCGCACATGCTGCGACTTTGTATGGCGTGAAAAGTTGGAGCGAGGCGCGCGAAGAATATGCTGAGATCATGCCGGAACTGTCCGGCGCCGATCGCGAGCGGGCGCAACTGCGCATATTCGAGTGCGGAGTGGCGCTCGGTTCCGGACCGGGCGAAATGGCGGCCCTCCAAATTGCCGACCCGGACGTCGACGCAGAGCGTCTGGATGCTCTCGCCGAGTATTATCGGGCGCAGCAGCAAGAAGGGCAGATGGTGACGGCCGTTGAAGGCGTGGTATCGCGCGCGCCGTCAAGCCACTGGGCCGAATCAGCTCTGTTCCTGGCGGGAAACTACTATTGGGTCCAGCTCGATCGCGATCGCGCCGCTGGTTACTACAAACGGCTTGAGGAGAGCTTTCCAGCGTCAACCAACGCTCCGGCCGCGCAGTGGCGCGTTGCGTGGGCCGCGGTCCTGAAACGGCAGCCGGATGCCGCCGTACTGCTGCAGGATCACCTGCGCCGCTTTCCGGGGTCGCCGTACACCCCCGACGCGCTGTATTGGCTCGGCCGCCTCGCCGAAGACGCTGGAGTCGCGCCCCTGGCGCGCGGCTACTACGCGAAGCTGGCGGAGCGCTATCCGCAGAACTATTTTGAGACTCAGGCTGCAGCGCGAGCCCGCGTGGTCGGGACGGGCCCGGTCGAAAAATCGGACGCTCTGGATTCAATTCCAGCCGTCTCGGCAATACCGAAACTTGATGGGCCCATACCGCTCGCTGCGGTCGGGCGGCAGGCGCGTGCCGATGCGTTGCGTTCCATCGGGTTTGACGCTTCGGCCGAACTCGAATTAAGAGCCGGATATGCCGCCACGGGAGAGCCGCGACTGTTGCTTGAGGCTGCTCAGTCTGCCGCCGCTGCGGGTCACTACGGCGCCGCGATCATTACGGTCCGGCAGATTTTCCCGCAGCTCGAATCTCAACCGTTCTCCGATGTTCCCCGCGATGTGTGGCGGGTGGCCTACGCACTGCCGTTTGAGGCCTCGATCCGGCGCTGGTCCGCGAAAGCCGGCGTGGACCCCATGCTCGTAGCCGGGCTGATTCGGCAGGAGTCCGCGTTCGAGCCGGAAGCGCGCTCCGGAAAGAGCGCGATCGGATTAATGCAGCTGATCGCGCCGACGGCCCACCGTCTGGCCAAGCAGGAGAAAATCGGCTATTCGAGAGCGAGACTCGTGGAGCCGGATTATAATGTTCGTCTCGGCGCGGTGTATTTAGCGGGCTTGGAAAAACAATTTGGCGGCGCCGAGTCGGCGCTGGCCGCGTACAATGCCGGAGAAGACCGGGTGACACTCTGGACATCGGGGCAGGCGTACCGCGAGACGGCCGAGTTTGTGGACTCGATTCCGTTCACCGAAACGCGCCAGTATGTGCAGATCGTGACGCGAAACGCGGATATTTATCGCCGGCTTTATGGAGCTCAACCAGATGAACCCCGCCCAGCCCGAGCGCGCCCTGGCCGCTAGTCCAAAGCTGTCCCTGAAGGCCGAGCGCTTCACCGAATCCGTAATCCGCGAAATGACCCGCCTGGCCCTGCGCCATGGAGCCGTTAATCTTTCACAGGGCTTTCCCGATTTCCCTGCGCCCGCTGCGATCAAGCGCGCCGCGCAGGATGCGATCTCGGCGGACGTCAACCAGTACGCGATCACCTGGGGCGCCAAAAAATTTCGCGATGCAATTGCTGCGAACTTCGAGCGCACCCAAGGCGTGGCGGTTGATCCGGAGCGCGAAATCACGGTTTGCTGCGGCTCGACCGAAGCGATGATGTCCACCATGATGGCCATCATCAACCCAGGCGACGAAGTCGTGGTGTTTGAGCCGTATTATGAGAATTACGGACCCGACGCAATCCTTTCCGGAGCAACTCCGCGCTTCGTGAAGCTGCGACCACCGGACTGGACATTCGACCCAGACGAACTCGCGGCGGCGTTCGGGCCACACACGAAGGCGATCATTCTGAACACGCCCAATAATCCTACTGGAAAAGTCTTTGAGCAGTCGGAGTTCGAGCGCATTCGCGACCTTTGCATTCAGTGGAATGCTTTCGCGATCACCGATGAGATCTATGAGCACATGCTCTATGACGGCGCGAAGCATATTTCGCTCGCGACACTAGACGGCATGCGAGACCGCACGATCACAATCAACGCACTTTCAAAAACGTATAGCGTCACAGGTTGGCGGGTTGGGTGGGTTATTGCTCCGCCGGATGCGACTGCAGCCATTCGCAAGGTCCACGATTTTCTCACTGTCGGCGCTGCGGCCCCATTGCAGGAAGCAGGAGCCGTGGCGATGCAATCGCCAGCAAGCTACTACGAATCACTCGCGAGCGACTATCTGGTGCGGCGCGATCGCTTGCTGGGGATTCTTGCGGACGCCGGCTTCCGGTGCTTCAAGCCGCGGGGTGCGTATTACATCATGACCGATATATCTGCGTTCGGCTTCCCCGACGACGTAACGTTCGCGAAATATCTGGTTACCGAGATCGGCGTGGCGGCCGTCCCGGGATCGAGCTTCTATCGCGATCCCGCCGACGGCCGGACGCACCTGCGTTTTACATTCTGCAAGAAGGAAACCACTCTTCAGGCTGCCGCCGAGCGCCTTGCGAAGCTAAAGTCCCGAGGTTAAGCCGGGCGGACTTCCCGTCTAGCGCGCGGCGAGTGTGGTCAGAGAACACTCCAGCGGAATAGATTGGGTCGGTTGATTTCCGTCGTCGATTTGGCACGCCAGCGCCGAAGCGAAGAACTTCCACTGTTCACGGTCGCCCGGGAAAAGGAACTAAAGCGCGAGATCAACCGACTGCAGATAGGCTGGAATCGTAACTGCCCAGTGATGCTGGCTGACAATTGCGTCGCGCAATGAATTCAAGCCGCTCGGTTCGCCGTGAATCATGAAGGTTTGTCGAGGTGGAGTCTGGATGCCGGAAAGCCAGCGCAGCAACTCGCTCTTTCCCGCATGCGCCGACAGTTGTCCGAAATCAACGACCTGTGCGCGGACGGGCACCTGCTCACCATGGATGCGAAGAAACTGAGCGCCATCCTGCAGTGCTCGCCCTCCCGACCCCTCGGCTTGATAGCCGACCAGCAGCACTGTGCTGCGCGAATCCGGCAGCCGATGCGCAAGATGATGCAGGACCCTTCCGCCCGTGATCATGCCGGAGGCGGAAACAATGATGCAGGGAGAGACTACGTCGTTGATTTTTTTCGATTCTTCGACTGTACGGGTCAAATGGACGTGTGCGAGATTCAGCGGATCAGCGCTGGTCTGCTGCCTCAAGCCATGGTCTAGGTGATGTCGGGCGTACAAGTCAGTCACGCTGATCGCCATCGGACTGTCCACGTACACCGGCAAGTCAGGAATCCGCTTTAGTTCCAGGAGTTCGCGCAGGTAATACATCAACAGCTGGGTCCGATCGACGGCAAACGCGGGAATCACGACAGCGCCACCGCGTTTCGCGGTCCGATTAATGATATCGGCGAGTGCGTCTGTTACCGAACCGGTCGCATGGTCGCGATCGCCGTACGTTGCTTCGCACAGCAGGATGTCCGCGTGGGTGGGTGACTCTGGATCATTCAAAATCGGCTGGTCGTACCGGCCTACGTCGCCCGAGAAAACAACGAGTGTCTTCTTCCCGCCTTCGGTGATCGTCAGTTCCAGCCACGTTGCACCCAGGATGTGTCCGGCGCCGTGCGGACGAACCGAGAACTCAGGGCTGATCGTGAAGGCGTCGGTGCTGGATATTTCGCGGAACTGCGTGAGCACGGATTGCGCTTCCGACACAGTGTAGAGCGGCAGCGGTGGCTTGTGGCTGCTGTAACCCTTCTTCGCAGCGAATCGCGCATCTTCCTCCTGTAGGTGAGCCGAGTCAGGCAGCAGCACCGCGCACAATTCGTGAGTTGCGGCATTTGCATAGATCGGGCCCCGATAACCGTTCCGAAACAGCCGCGGGAGATAGCCGGTGTGGTCGATGTGCGCGTGGGTCAGCAGCACCCAGTCTATGGTCGCCGGATCGATGGGAAGCTTGTCCCAGTTCCGTTGCTTGAGATCTTTTGAACCTTCGAACAGCCCGCAATCGACCAGGAGCCGCTTGCCCTCCGCCTCGATCAGATACTTCGAACCGGTCACGGTCCCAGCCGCGCCAAGAAACGTCAATTTAGCCATAGGGGCGGTATTCTAAGACGAATCGTCACAAAGTATCACCGCTTTCTATTCTGGGGTTCGCGAAGCGTAGGCACATTGAGAAATGGTTGAGTTCTAGACACAGCCCCCAGAGAGCGCCTGGCCGCACTGCTACGATGCCGGGAAAGTTTGGGAGTTGTCCCCCGCATTGGTTGAGTCGACGCCCTTAACAACCGCCGCGCCACAGGCATTACGTATCGTGCTGCATGATTCGCGCGAGAAAGCCGCCGGGATCCCGAACCAATATCTGACGACTTCCTTTCATTTGGATGGGGTTTCCGCTCTCCGTGACACCTTCGATTTGATGGACCAGTCGCCCGTGATCATAAAATCATCAGCCAAGACTTGGGCTATTCATCCGCCTGATGTGGCTTATTTTTCCGAAGCGCCTCGGCGCGGGCGTACCAGTGTCGGGCTTTTCGAGAGTCCCTCCGCCCACCTCGACCGGTGTTGTAGAAATAGCCGAGATTAAACGCGGCGTCAGGGTGGCCCTTCTTCGCAGCTCTGAGATACCACCGAAACGCCGCCTCGGGATCGGCTCGTACGCCATCCCCAGCGCTCAAGGACACTCCGACCGCGAACTGAGCGTCGACAACTCCCTTTCTTGCGGCCCTAAGTTCTAATTGAAATCCCCTTCGAGCATTTCTTTTGACACCCCATCCACGCCTATAGCAGTACCCAAGCGCGTGGATCGCCTCTGGATCCATGTTCTCGGCGGCTCTTCGGAACCAAGTCAGCGCGAGCCGCCGATTCCGTCGCACGCCTCTTCCCTCGATATAGAAGACGCCTAGGTGATACTGAGAGTTTGGATTTCCGGCTTTCGCCGCCCTAATGTTCGAATGCGCGTTCCCGGTCTGGTCTCGTGCCTAGGCCGTAGTCATATGCGGCCCCCCAACCACTCATCAGCGTCCGAGTAACCTAGAGCAGACGCGCGCTTGAGAAACACCAGCCCCGTTTTCAGTTTTTCAATGGTCGTCTCGCCAATAAAGCTAGCCTTCGCTTTCTCGAAGAGCTGTCGAGCTTCAGATCGGTTTCCCATGTTCCACGCGCAGGCATCATCCAATTTAGGACGTACTCTTATCCCAGTTTTGCCGATCCTCCACGTATCTTGTTGGGTCGTTCGGTGGGACATGAAGCTTTGGCGGGTCACATCAAAGAGGTCGACGAGGGTATCTGGCCGGTCAGCTTTATGCACTAGGCCAAGGTGTAAACCATGTCTTCGGAACGTTATGTAAAGGATCTCTCCGGACCGTACACCCTTCAAATGGTGGAGCCGATGGGATTCGAACCCACGACCTCCTCGATGCCATCGAGGCGCGCTCCCAACTGCGCCACGGCCCCACGCCGGAGAAGTGTAGCCCAAATCTTGCAATAGTTCATGTCAGAAAGCGTCAATGCAGCGGTCGGCCGGGAAATTAACCCTTGCAACCCTAACAAAATAGGTCGTTTGAATTGGCCGGCTGGCCTCCATCGGTAGTATCTCAGGACCATCATCATTCAACACATTTTTCTGCTATGCTCTGCAACATAGCGGGACAAACCGGTGTCTAACCATAGCATCAGGGTTGCCCCGAGGAGTGCGGCGAACGCGATGGGCGAGCTGGCACATAGTCTGTCCTGGGTAGGCGACGAAGGCGAGTTGGTCAGCAAGCTTCAGGCCGGCTCGGATTCCGCTTTTGACTATCTCGTCACTTATTACCACTCGAGTGTCTACAACCTCGTATATGGAATTCTTTCCGACCGCGCCGATGCCGCCGACGTTACCCAGGAAGTCTTTCTGCACGTTTTTCGCGGGATTCGCGGATTCCGCGGCGGGAGTTCTCTGAAGACCTGGCTGTATCGCATCTCCGTCCGCCAGGCGCTGAACCACCGGCGCTGGTGTTGGCGGCATCACCGCATGCAGACCTCGATTGACGTTGCAGGCCCCGACCAGCAGCCCGTTCTCGAGCTGAAGGACGCCGAGGCCACCCCCTTCGAGCAATGCGCAGCGCACGAGGTTCAGGCCACCGTTCGCCATGCGCTCGCAACAGTGCCCCCGGTGTTTCGCAGCGCGGTTATCCTGAGAGATCTTGAAGGTCTGTCCTACGAAGAGATCGCGGAAGTCCTAGAAGTTTCAGTTGGAACGGTGAAATCCCGAATCATGCGCGGAAGGCGAATGCTGAAGGAAATTCTTGATCCGCTGCTGCGGGCGCCCCAATCCGAGTTCCACGAGGCGTTAGACCATACCAAGTCAGGCGAAGCGCTGCTGACCTCGGGCTCGCGGACTCAGGTGCGCCGCCGCGCGAAGACCCCATTTGCAGTCCGCCCCGAGACATTCGAGCCGTCGCGACTGGAATCAACTGAGCCTGCCGAAATGCCGGGGGGCACGCTATGAACTG
>DATBXX010000009.1:0-34749 GCA_036514055.1 Candidatus Acidiferrales bacterium | reverse complement strand
GAGCCATTGGCCAAGCCAACGGCCCTGACTGCAGTCGGCCGGCCGATCCGCTCGGCAAGCTGCGCGTAGGAGATCGTGGTCCCGCAGGGGATTTCCCGCAAAGCACGCCAGACCTCACGCTGAAAACTTGTGCCGGACGTTGCGACCGGCAACGCGTCGATGGCCGTAAGTTCGCCGGCAAAATAGGCGCTCAATGCGTCGGTCAAGCCCTTCGGATTCCGGGCGGGTTCCAGTCGTATGCCATTTTCGCCGTGGTGTCGCGCAAGCAGTTGGCGCATACGCGGCTCGTGCTCTGTCCAACCGACAGCACGCAGATTTCCGTGCCGGTCCGCCACGAGTAACAACTCGCCGATCGGCGTATGGATCCGGTCAGTCAACAACTGCAGCGCCTCACCCATTTGCGTTCCTGGTACTCTCGACCGCCGTAGGGTGGGCCGCCCAAAGGTGCTGTGCGGCATAGGCCCGCCACGGACGCCACGGCTCGGCACGATGAAGTAAATCGGCCGGGGTTGGCCGAATCCCGTCAACCGCTGCGCCGCGAAGAAGCCCTATGTCAGAAGCGGGAAATGCGTCGGTCTCTCGCAGTGCGCGTAGCGCGATGTATTGCGCCGTCCATTCACCGACTCCCCGGATGCTGCGCAATCGCGCGATGGCCTCTTCGATCGTTCCAAACGGGCGGAATAGACTCGGATCGGCGGCTACGGATTCCGCCAAAGCCTTTAGCGCCGCTCGACGCGCACCCGGCATTCCGAGCCCGCTCAAGTCCGCCCGAGCAAGACGCTGCGCCGCGGGAAATACGTGCGACAGCCCCGGGCAACCGCTATCGTTTTTCCCGACGGGCTTTCCGTGGAGTGCAACAAGACGCCCGGCGAGACGGCGTGCGGCGGCGACGCTGACCTGCTGGCCGAGGATTGCCCGCACGGCCAATTCGAAGCCATCCCACGCACCGGGCGCCCGCAGCCCGGGACGCTGCGCGACCAGGGGCGCAAGCAGCGGGTCACGCGCGAGATGAGCGCCGATCGTTTCGATGTCTGCGCCAAGATCGAACACTCGGCGCACTCGACTCACAATCGCGGGCAGGAAGCTGACCTCCGGAAATCGGATCCGAACGCCGAGGCTATGGCGCTGCGGTACGTGCGAGACCTGGACGGTTCCGACAAAACCGCCAATCTCAAGCGTTCGCAGGTAGGTACCGTTCTCGACGACCTCAACGCCAGATATCGCACGCGTTTGCAGGTAGGCGAGCATGGAATCCCAGTCATAGGGTGGACGATACCGGAGCAAGAGCGTGACTCCCCCGCCCAGGCCCGCAGTGCCCGCGGAGGTTTTTCGCCGCAATCGACTGGGAGGACGGTGAAACAGTTCCCGAAATACCTCATTAAACCGCCGCACACTGCCGAATCCCGCGGCGGGCGCAACTTCAACCATGGGCATTCGCGTTTCATGAATGAGCTGCTTGGCGAAAAGTACGCGGCGGGTCTGTGCCACCGCGATGGGCGAGGCCCCCAGATGTTGCACGAACAATCGCCGGAGCTGGCGTCCACCCACGCCGAGACGCGCGGCCAGGGCTTCGACGCCGTCACGGTCGCCGTCAAGGGCGCCATCGGTGATTAGGGCCAGCGCCCGGGAGACTGTGTTCGAACTTCCGCGCCAGGATGCCAGATCGGGAGCCGATTCCGGCCGGCAACGCAGGCACGGGCGAAAACCCGCTTCCTGCGCCGCTGCGGCCGAACTAAAGAAACGGCAATTCTCGAACTTCGGGCTGCGCGCCGGACAGATCGGCCGGCAATAGACGCCGGTCGAGGTGACGCCTACGAAGAGCAGGCCATCGAAGCGGGGATCGCGGCTCTGAAGAGCTCGATAACAGATCTCTCGGTCTGGCAGTTCCATGGGCCGATTCTCTCACGCACCAGGGAACTCGACTCGCGCTTTTCGGACATCATCATCATTTCCCCCAGCTTGACCCAGGTCACGTCCGAATTCGGCCAGACACGCAGTCACGCCTCGGTCAAACATTGAAACGTGCTGATACAATGGCGCGCGGCCCCCGGGAAATCTGAAAAACCGAGAGTCAATGCGTTCGTATCACTCGGTCTGACGACGAGGAGGGTTCCCATGAGCGTCACCTGCATCATCCGCTATGAAATCGATCCGTTCCAGAAAGACGGCTTCAAGACCTACGCCGAGAATTGGGGCCGTATCATTCCTCGATGCGGCGGTCACCTTGTCGGGTATTTTCTACCTTATGAAGGAACGAACAATGTGGCTTGGGGTCTGATTGCATTTGAAAGTCTCGCAAGCTACGAGGCCTATCGTGCGCGCTTGACGTCCGATCCGGAAGCGCGTGAGAATTTCATGTTGGCACAGACCAAGCGGCTCATCCTCCGCGAAGAAAGGAACTTCGTCGAAACCGTCGAGGGAACCTTCGGACTTCCTCCGACACTCGCGCGTTGAGCGTCACTCGCAAAACGCTGATGCAGGCTGTAAAGGGGCCGGCCACTTACCCGCGGACGTTTTTCAGGCAACGATGGTCGCGCTGCTATAATCGTGCGCATGCGTCCCCAGGAAATCGTCAAAGCGTGGGTCGAGGCATTCAATCGCGCCGACGTCGAGGCCCTTGCGAACTTCTATAGCGAAGCGGCGATCAATCACCAGGTTGCTGAACAGCCCGTTGAAGGCCGCAAGGCCATCCATGAGATGTTCCGAGCGGGCTTTGCCGCTGCGAACATGGTCTGCATTCCCGAGCACATCTTCGAAGATGGGGAATGGGGAATTCTGGAATGGCGCGATCCCAAAGGACTCAGAGGCTGCGGTTTCTTTCACATTCTTGATGGCAAGATCGTGTTTCAACGCGGATACTGGGACAAGCTGACGTTTCTCCGGCTCTATGGCCTTCCGCTGCCGAAATCCACGTAGTGACCGAGTTCCGCTGCTTTTCTTCCATTGACGCCGTGGCAACGTGCACCCTATAGTGGCTCACTTTTGTCGGGAGAGCCGGTGCTCGAACGCGTCTTTCATCTCCGGGAACACGACACGACGGTTCGCCGGGAGCTACTTGCCGGACTGACGACGTTCATGACCATGGCGTACGTCGTCGTGGTGAACCCGCGGATTCTGTCCGAAGCGGGCATGCCCGTCGAGGGCGTGCTCTTCGCCACCTGCATTTCGGCTGCTCTGGCGACGCTGGTGATGGGGATCTGGGCGAATTACCCGATCGCGCTTGCGCCCGGCATGTCCCTGAACGCCTACTTCACGTATTCCATCGTAATTGGGCGCCATGTGCCGTGGCAGACAGCGCTGGGAGTTGTTTTCCTATCGGGCACGCTGTTCCTGATCTTGACGCTCACCAACGTTCGGGAACAGATCGTCAACGGAATCCCGGATTGCCTGAAACACGGCACCGCCGCAGGTATTGGTCTCTTCATTGCATTCGTGGGATTCCGCAACGCAAACATCATCGTCGCCAACGCGTCAACGTTTGTCGCATTCGGGAGAGCTTCTGATCCGCAGGTAATCCTTGCCGCGCTCGGCGTCATGCTGATTGCGATCCTGATGGTGAAGCGCGTCGGTAGCGCGATCTTGATCGGCATCGTGGCCATTACGCTGGTGGGAATTCCGCTGGGGGTCAGCCACTGGCCCGGGCATCTGTTCTCGCTGCCTCATCCTTCCGGGACCTTTCTGAAGCTCGATCTCCGGTCGGCTACGAAACTCGGGCTCGGCGAGCTGATTTTCGTCTTTTTCTTCGTCGATCTGTTCGACAACGTAGGGACGCTTGTCGGGGTATGCGAACAGGGCGGGTTTCTGAGGGATGGCAAACTTCCACGCGCGAGTCGCGCCCTTTTGGCCGATGCCTTCGGCACAATCATCGGAGCGCTGACCGGCACGTCGACCGTTACCAGCTATATTGAAAGCGCCGCTGGCGTAGCGGCTGGGGCGCGTACGGGGCTGGGCAATCTGGTGATCGCGGGATTATTTGGCGCCGCGATGTTCTGCGCGCCGCTGGTCGCGGCGATTCCTTCTTACGCGACGGCGCCGGCGCTGATCCTGGTCGGAGCGCTGATGTGCGGTTCGGTCGCCAAGGTGCGTTGGGACGATTACACCGATTCGGTTCCCGCGTTTCTCACGCTGATCGCTACGCCGCTTACGTTCAGCATCGCAACCGGGCTCAGCCTGGGACTTCTGTCGTTTACCTTCCTGAAACTTTTCACCGGCCGACACCGCGAAATCAGCCCGCTGATCTGGGTGCTCAGCGTTTTGTTCCTGCTTCGCTACGCTTTTCTAGGTTCCGGGCAGTAGCGGGTCAGTACGGGACTTTGCCCGATTGCTGTTTCCAGGCCCGGAAGGCCTCAAGAGCTTCTTCCCTCATCAGCGGAACCATGGGGATCTTGCGTTCGGAGTGCGGCTGCGTAATTTCGAGATAGATCAACGAATCATCAAATCCGGCACTGGAAGCATCGGCAGCGGTATTTCCAAAGTAGACGCGATCCGGCCGTGTCCAATAAATCGCTCCCAGGCACATGGGGCAGGGTTCACACGACGTGTAGATTTCGCAACCGCTGAGCTGGAATACGCCGAACTTCCTGCAAGCCTCACGGATGGCCATGATTTCAGCGTGCGCGGTCGGATCATTCGTCGCGGTCACGCAATTGACACCCTCGGCGATGATCTTGCCGTCCTTGGCGACTACTGCGCCGAACGGTCCGCCGCGGCCCGTGCGCACGTTCTCAAGCGAGAGCTGAATGGCGCGCGCCATGAAGGAGCTGCTCACCTCAAAAGTATAAGCTGGATCGTAATGCCGTCCGTATCAAAGATGCGGCCGTGTTGAAAGACTGAAACGGCTAAGATACGCTCCTGCTGGACCGGTTCTGTTCCTAAGGGCCTGGCGATTGACCAAATGACACTGCAAACCTTTGTCTCGCGACGAGTTGTGACTCCCCAAGGCGTGCGGGCGGCGGCCGTTGTTGTCGATGGCGAGAAGATCCAAGCGGTGGTGCCCGTAGAACAGGCACCGGCGGGCGCGCAAGTGGAGGATTTCGGCGAAGCGCCGATTCTGCCGGGGCTTGTTGATTCCCATGTGCACATCAACGATCCCGGGCGTACGGAGTGGGAGGGATTTGAAACCGGCACCCGTGCGGCCGCTGCAGGCGGTTACACCATGCTCGTGGATATGCCGCTGAATTGCCTGCCGGCAACCAGCAATGTGGCTGCGCTGGGAGCGAAACGCGAAGCGGCCCGTGGTCGCTGCCGGGTCGACTGGGCAGCATGGGGCAGCGTCGTAGCCGACAATCAAGGGGATCTTGAAAACCTCGCAGGCGCCGGTGTGCGCGGCTTCAAATGCTTTTTGATTCATCCCGGCATCGACGGCTTCACGATGGTTACTGAAACCCAGCTGCGTCGGGCGCTGCCTCACGTGAAGCGGACCGGATTGCCGCTGCTGGTTCACGCAGAGCTCGCCGGACCCATCGAGGCAGCCACCCAGAGACTAGCGGACGCAGACTGGAAGTCCTATCGAACCTACCTCAGGTCACGTCCGGACGAAGCGGAGCTGTCGGCGATCCGTCTGCTGCTGTCTTTGTGCAGAGAGTATCGGTTTCGCCTGCACGTCGTTCATCTGGCGACGTGGCTTGGGCTGGGCGAGTTGCGCGCCGCACGTGCCGAGGGACTTCCGGTAAGCGTCGAAACATGCCCTCACTACCTGCACCTCACCGCCGAGGGAATTGCCGACGGAGCGACCTTATGCAAGTGCGCCCCGCCGATTCGAAGCCGTGAAAACCGTGAGAGGCTCTGGCAAGGCCTTGCCGACGGAATCATCTCACTTGTGGCTACCGATCATTCTCCCTGCCCGCCCTCGATGAAGCAGCTGGAAACGGGGAATTTTAAGACTGCCTGGGGCGGGATCGCTAGTCTCTCGACAGCCCTGCCGGTGATGTGGACCGAGGCCGGCCGTAGAGGGTTTACGCTCGGCGATATCGCGCGCTGGATGGCCGAAGGGCCTGCTGAACTCGCCGGATGCGGCGCGCGAAAAGGAAGAATTGCTCCGGGGTGCGATGCAGATTTCGTTGTCTTCGACCCCGATGCGGAATTCACGGTCACGCCCGAACGCCTGCATTACCGGCACGCGGTTTCGCCCTACATGGGCGAAAAACTTCGTGGCGTCGTCCGCGCAACCTACCTGAGAGGGAAACGCATTTACACTGAGGGCAAATTTCCCGGGAATCCCGCGGGTCGGGAATATCAGCCATAGCTGCGCCACACGGCGCAAATCAGGTATACAAATCCCCTCCGTTTTCGTTCACAATATTGTTCATATTTCTCTCTATGTTCGTGCCGAGCTTGAGGTGAAGGCCGATCGCATCGTCGGCTTGTCCGCGCCGCGAAAGGAAGGCCGCGACAAAGTCACCGGACGAGCACGGTACATCGACGACATCTCGATGCCCGGCATGCTCTACGGGGCGACCGTGCGCAGCAGGTTCCCTCGAGGCAAAATCAAGAAAATAGCCTTCGGTCCTTCGATCAACTGGAACGATTTCGTCGTGGTCACAGCCGCGGACATCCCTGGAAAAAACTATATCGCTCTGATCGAAAACGATCAGCCGTGCCTTGCCGATGGCATCGTGAACCACCCGGAGGAACCGCTCCTGCTGCTTGCTCATCCCGACCGCCACGCTCTTTCGAAAGCGGTCGAGGCGGTTTCCGTCGAGTACGAATCGTTGCCGCCGGTATTCACGATCGAGGAAAGCGAGCGGCAAACAGAGATCATCTGGGGTACAGACAATACCTTCAAGACGTTTCTGATTCAAAAGGGCGATGTGGATTCCGTTTGGGACAAGGCCGACTACATCGTTGAGGGCGAATATACGACCGGCGCCCAGGAACAGCTGTATATCGAAACCAACGGAATGATCGCCGCGTTCGATGCCGATCTCGGCGTCACCGTGTGGGGTTCGCTGCAATGCCCTTACTACGTTCACAAGGCGCTGATGGCGCTTTTCAACCTGCCGGAGACCCGGATTCGCGTGGTGCAAACGGAAACCGGCGGGGCGTTCGGCGGCAAGGAAGAATATCCTTCCATGATTGCCGCGCACGCGGCGCTTCTGGCGATGAAAGCCCGGCGGCCGGTGAAAATAATCTACGACCGCGCCGAGGACATGGTTGCGACCACCAAGCGGCACCCTTCGCGGACGCGACACCGCACCGCTGTTCGCAAAGACGGCAAAATACTCGGAGGCGAGATCGATCTGACGATTGATGGCGGAGCGTATCTGACGTTGTCGCCGGTCGTGCTTTCGCGCGCCACAATCCATGCGGGCGGCCCCTATGAGTGGCCCGCTATCTGCGTGCGAGCGAAGGCTGTCGCGACCAGCGCGCCTCCGCACGGAGCGTTCCGCGGCTTTGGCGCGCCGCAAAGCCTGTTTGCGATGGAGCGGCACATGGAACGCATCGCGCGCACCGTCGGTGTGTCGTCTGTTGAGATCCGGCGCATCAATTTTCTGAAGCAGGGCGAGACGACGATCACCGAACAAACCATCCATGAACCCATCGACCTTCCAAGCATGCTCGACCGGGCGCTCGAACATTCCTCATACCAGCTAAAGAGGCAGCGTTTTTCGCGTGAGAACCTCTCCGGCGCCACCAAGAAGGGAATCGGCATTGCGAGTTTTCTGCACGGCGCGGGATTTACAGGCTCCGGAGAGCGTTATCTGAGCTCGGTTGTGGGCCTCGAGGGAACCTCCGAGGGCCGCGTACGCGTGCTGGTCTCCAGCACCGAATTCGGACAGGGAACCAACACCGTGCTGTGCCAGATCGCGTCCGAGGCACTGCGTCTGCCATACGAGGATATCGAGATCGCGCAGCCCGATACCTCCGGTGTGCCCAACAGCGGTCCGACGGTTGCGTCGCGCACGGCGATGGTCGTGGGAAAGCTGGTGGCGTCGGCTGCGCGCGGACTGGAGCAAACGCTTACCGCTTCGGGCATGCTCGAGGCGAATTACACGCCGGAACAGTTCCGCGCGGCATGCCGCAAGTATGTTGCCGCCCATGGCCAGTTTCGGTCGCTTGCGCAGTACGATCCGCCGGCCAACATTTTCTGGGACGATAAGAACTACCGCGGGGAAGCGTATGCGGCGTTCGCCTGGGCCGTCTATGTGGCCGAGGTCACGGTCGACCTTGCGACCTACAGCGTTTCGGTCGATGACTTCGTCGCGCTCCAGGAAATCGGCAGGGTGATGAACCCGGTTCTGGCTCGGGGACAAATCATCGGCGGGGTCGCGCAGGGAATTGGATTCGCGCTGTATGAAAAAGTGGAATGGCGGAACGGCCGCATGCAGAATGGCCAGATGACGAATTACATCATGCCGACTTCGGCCGACGTGCCTGTTATCCGCGTATTTTTTGAGGAGCTGGGCAACACCCACGGGGCCTACGGCGCCAAGGGTATCGGCGAACTTCCGATGGATGGTCCTGCGCCCGCCATCATCAATGCCGTCGAGGACGCGCTGGGGATCCCCATGGATTCAATCCCGCTGCTTCCCGAGGATATATTTGACGCGATGGCTTCCGCAGCGAAGAGCGCAAATGAGACTCCGTTTCCGGCCGGAGTGCGATGACGAAAACAGGCTGCGCCGCACGTGATATTTCAATGACCGTGAATGGCGAACCGAAGACCGTGCACGCCTATCCCATGGAACGATTGCTCGACGTGCTGCGGGGACCGCTCGGACTGACCGGCACCAAGGAAGGATGCGGGGAAGGGGAGTGCGGCGCCTGTGCAGTGATCATGGATGGCGCGCTCGTGGACAGCTGCCTGGTGCCGGTGCTTCAGGCGCAGGGAGCCGAGGTCGTGACCATCGAAGGGCTCGGCCAGGACCGGGGGGCGTCGGCGCTGCAAGAGGCATTTCTGGAATATGGCGGCGCGCAATGCGGCATCTGCACGCCGGGAATGATTCTCGCGGCCGTCTACTTGTTGCGGGAGAACCCTCAGCCGACGCTGGATGACATTCGACAGGGGCTCGCGGGCAATCTTTGCCGTTGCACCGGATACGTCCAGATCTTCGAGGCAGTGGCCGCAGCCGCGCGGCGCGGTGCCCGAAGATGAGGTCCGATCCTGCGGAGTACGATGTGGTCGCTCCCCCGAGCCTGCAAGCTGCCGTGTCGCTGCTCGCGAGCGGGTCCGAGCGCTGGCTCCCCATCGCCGGCGGCACCGATCTCATGGTGCAGTTCGCCGCAGGAACGCTGCGCGCGCGAAAGCTGGTAAGCATCGCGGGTCTTCCGGAGCTCCGGCGGATCGAGATCCTCGCCGACGAGATTCAGATTGGAGCGGGTTGCACGTACTCCGACATTCGCAGGCACGATTCTGTCCAGCGCGAGTGTCCCATGCTCGCCAAGGCGGCAAGCTGGACCGGCGGAATCGCGAACCAAAATCGAGGCACTCTCGGCGGCAATATCGTCAACGCATCACCGGCTGCGGATTCACTGCCTGCGCTTCTGGCGTATGACGCCTGGCTGATTCTAGTTTCCGTCCGCGGCGAGCGCCGAGTGCCGTATCGAACCTTTCACACCGGATACAAGACCATGACACTGGCGCCGGACGAGTTGATCCGGGCGGTGTGCGTGCCAAGGCGATTCGGCGGTTACATTTGCCATACCCGAAAGGTCGGAACGCGCAACGCCCAAGCCGTCTCCAAGGTGTGTATGGCGGCCCTCGCGCTCATGAAGGATGGAATCGTTCATGACCCGCGGATCGCCCTTGGAAGCGTCGCTCCGAGGCCCATCCGACTGGTGGAAACCGAGCGCCTGCTGGATCGAAAGCTGCTTGATCCATCGCTCGTGCTACTGGCGAGCAGGACGGCGGTAAGCGAGGTCGAGCCCATCGACGACATTCGATCTACTGCGAGATACCGGGCCGCGTTGGTCGCGAATCTGGTTGCCGAGTTCCTGCAGATACTTGGCGGAACCCAGCCTGCAAGAAGCGCGCAGCTTGAGCGCTGGAACCTGTTGCCGATGGACGAGGCGGAAATAGAAATCTTGCCATGTTGCGGTTCGCGGGCGTGGGCTCGCGGGATGGCCAGCCAGAGGCCGTATAAAGACGATGCAAGCGTGCGCGCCGCGTCGGATGAAACGTGGCGGAGTCTGGACAAGTCGGATTGGATGGAGGCTTTCGCATCTCACCCCCGGATCGGCGAATCGCGAGCGCCTCAGTCTGCGTCCGCCCGTTCCGCGGCGTGGTCGTCCCAGGAGCAAAGCCAGGCGGCAGCCGCAAATGACGCCATCCGAGGCGCCCTCGCGGAGGCCAACCGCGAATACGAGCGAAGGTTCGGGCGGATCTTTATCATTTGCGCTGCCGGCAAACACGGCTCGGAAATCCTGCAGATTTTGAAGCAACGGTTGCAGAATGATGCCGAGACAGAAATCCACGAGGCGGCGGAGCAGCAGCGGCAGATCAGCCAAATTCGTTTGGGAAAGTGGTTAAAGGGATGAGCGGAACCATTTCAACTCACGTGCTCGACACTGCGCGAGGCAAGCCCGCAAGCGGAGTGCCGGTACGCCTGGATTGGCAAGAGACCCCGGAACGCTGGAGGCTGCTAAGTTCGGCGACCACCGATCAGGGTGGCCGGTGCAGTCAGTTGCTACCGGAGGGCGAGAGTCTGCGCGAGGGAAAGTACCGATTGAGTTTTGATACCGAGCACTACTTTACGGCACACAAGATCGCGGGATTGTATCCCCTGGTGCAGGTAGTGTTTTCCGTAAGGGAAGGCGAAGCACATTTTCACATTCCCCTGCTGTTGGGCCCATTCGGTTACACCACCTACCGAGGGAGCTGATCCGATGACTGGGTTGGGCGAAAACCAATACGGCAAATCGCGCATCCGCTTGGTTCGGGTGAAACGACATCGCGATCGGCACGATTTTGCCGAATGGACTCTCCAGATTTTGCTCCAAGGGGATTTTGAAAGCTGCTTCGTCGATGGCGACAATAGCAAGATTCTTGCGACCGACACGATGAAGAACACCGTCTACTCGCTGGCGCGCGATTCATCGGCCGCATGCATGGAGGATTTCGGCCGCGAGCTCGTTGATTTCCTGCTGCGCCGGAACCCGCAGGTCTCGCGCGCGGAAGTGACGATTTCAGAGAAAGCCTGGGAGCATGCTCTCGCCGCCGGAAAACCGCACCCCACCACTTTCGTTCAATCCTGCGGTGAGCGGCAGACGACCAAACTCGCCTGCACACCCGGTGCAAAATGCACGGTTACTTCGGGCCTTGAAAACCTGGTGATCATGAAGACGTCGGGATCCGGGTTTGAAGGCTATATAAAGGATTCGCTTACAACGTTGCCCCCCACGGCCGATCGCCTGTTCGGCACAGCCCTGAGCGCCGACTGGAATTACAGCGCCAATAACCTGGCATTCCCAGTGTTGCGAACCAAAATCCGTGAAATCCTGCTGGCAGTGTTTGCCGCGCACGACAGCAAGTCTGTGCAGCACACGCTCTATGCGATGGGCGAGGCTGTTCTTGCGGGCGTCCCGGAAGTAGACGAGATCGAGATGACGATGCCGAACCTGCACTGCCTGCTGGTGGATTTGTCGCGCTTCGGGCAAGACAATCCGAATGAAATATTTGTGCCCACCGATGAACCCCACGGATACATTCAGGCGCGCATCGGGCGGAACCGGTGAACCTTCGGCACTCATGAGCGACGAGGCGAGAGCGCGAACCGCGATTGAGCGGTGCCGGACACTGGCAGGTTTCAGCCAGGATCGCGGCGGTACACGTAGGATGTTTCTTTCGCCGCCCATGCGGGACTGCCATCACGAGATTACCTCCTGGCTCAAACCGCTGGGAGCCGAGGTTAGAATTGACGCCGCAGGGAATCTGCGGGGTTTCTACTCCGCCGCGCAGGCTGAGGCGCCGCGGCTGCTCATCGGGTCGCACCTGGATACCGTCCCAAATGCCGGAGCCTTTGACGGCATCCTCGGAGTGGTTCTTGGCGTGGCTTTGCTCGAAGCACTGGACGGCAAGCGATTGCCCTTTGGGATCGAGGTGATCGGCTTTTCCGAGGAAGAAGGACAGCGCTTCGGCACTCCGTTCATCGGAAGCCGGGCGCTTGTGGGCCGACTCGATGAGGAATTGTTGAACCGCAAGGACGAGATGGGCGTTTGCGTCCGGCAGGCAATCCAGGAGTTTGGCCTGGACCCGCGCGAAATTCCCGGAGCGGCCCTACCAAACGACACGCTCGGTTACGTGGAATTTCACATCGAGCAGGGTCCGGTCTTGGACGACCTCGAGCGTTCGCTGGGCGTGGTTGAGGCTATTGCCGGTCAGAGCAGGCTCGAATTCATTTTTACGGGCAGCGTGAATCACGCCGGCACGACCCCCATGAACCGCCGCCGCGATGCGATCGCGGCTGCGGCGGAATGGATCACCGCCGTCGAACGCGAGGCGCAACAGACCGAGGGCTTGCTTGCAACAATCGGCAGCGTCAGTGCCAAACCGGGCGCGGCGAACGTGATTGCGGGAGAAACTCGCTTGACTCTCGACGTGCGTCACGGCTCGGATGAAGTTCGAAACTGCGCAGTTGGAACTCTGGTCCGCTTGGCTGAAGCGATCGCGGGTCGGCGCGGGATGTCGGTTGCTCAGACCACGCGATTGACGCAGCGATCCGTGGCCATGGACGGCCCGCTCATGAATCAGATCGACCAAGCGATCAGGCTATCGGGCTGCGAACCCTACCGAATGGTCAGCGGCGCCGGCCACGATGCCATGATCCTGGCCGAGAAAGTTCCCGCATCCATGATTTTCTTGCGAACGCCGGATGGTATCAGCCATGATCCCGCCGAGAGCGTACGAGTCGAGGACGTGGCAAAGGCGATCGCCGCAGGATCGCATTTGCTCGCGTTGCTCGCTCATTCGCCCATGATTCAAAGGAGAAAGCATCTTGCATAACTTTGGCGGCACGCGAAGCTCCCAACATCCAAATCACCTGCTGCTCACGCCCGACACCTTTGTGCGCACCGCGCTGCCTGGCATGAAGAACTGCAACGCCGTGGTCCACGTGGGCCCGGCACTGGGCGCGGCGTTTGCTCAGTACACGGCCGAATTCGAAAGCGGCGGTGAATTGGGCGCGACCGAGGCGCAGCGGTTCCTTTATGTCCTGGAAGGCAGCGTGAAGGTCGAGGCGGAAGGGAAGTCACACCAGCTCGCCACGCGCGGTTATGTCTATTTCCCAGAAGGTTCGGCGCATCGTGTCGTTGCGACACAGACAAGCCGCGTCGCCGTAATCGAAAAGCCATTTGAGCCGGTCGATTCAGTGAAGCGGCCGTCTGCGATTCTGTCGAGTGAGGATTCGGTCGAATCGCACTCGCTCGGTGACGACCCCGACCTGCAGGTAAAGTGCCTGCTTCCGGATACGATGAGTTTTGATTTCGCCGTCAACACCATGGTGTATCAGCCTGGGGCGGCACTGAGCATGGTTGAAATGCACGTAATGGAGCACGGCCTGCTAATGCTCGAAGGTGGAGGTATTTACAGGCTCGGCGATTCCTGGTACCCGGTCACGGCCGGAGACTTCATCTGGATGGGTCCGTGGTGCCCGCAGTGGTTCGGCGCAATCGGCAAGACCCCCGCGAAATATCTGATCTATAAGGACTGGAATCGGCATCGTCTGCCGAAGAAACAGCGATGACGCTCGCAATTGATTCCGCGCGTCTGTCCTCGGAGATCGATGCGCTCGCTTCCATTTCAGACGCCGAGGTCCCCGCGGTAACAAGAATCGTTTTTACGCCTACCGACCTTCGAGCGCGCGCCTGGCTGATCGAGCGCTGCCGGGAGGCTGGCCTTGCCGTGAGGCAGGACGCTATTGGAAACACGTTCGCGCGCTGGAACGGTTCCGAACCCGCCTCTCCGGCTGTCGGCACCGGCTCGCACATCGACGCGATTCCCAATGCCGGAAAATACGACGGCGTCGTGGGAGTGCTCGGCGGTCTTGAAGCGATCCGCGCATTGCAGCGAGACGGGTTTCACCCGAGAAATTCCGTGGAACTGCTGCTGCTCACTTCCGAGGAGCCCACGCGCTTCGGTATCGGCTGCATCGGCAGTCGACTGCTTTCCGGCACGCTCTCTCCGGATGCCGCGCGCAAGCTTATGGACTCTGAGGAGAAGTCCGTTGACGAAGTTCGCCAGGCGGCAGGACTGAGGGGTGAACTGGAAGACGTGAAGTTGCCGCGCGGCTATTACAAGGCGTTCGTCGAATTACACATCGAGCAAGGGCCGGTGCTGGAACGCGAGAACATTCCGCTCGGCATTGTCACGAAGATTGCCGCACCCGCGAGCGCTCGGATTCTGATCGAGGGTGCCGGCGGACACGCCGGGGGCGTCGTGATGCCTGATCGTCGGGACGCGCTTTGCGCCGCGTCCGAACTGATTTTGGCGGTCGAAAGCGCAGCCCGCTCGAGCGGATCAATCGATACGGTGGCCACGGTCGGAATGTGCGACGTGTTTCCGGGCGCCGTCAACAGCATCCCGAGCCGCGTTCGGCTGTCTCTGGATGTCCGCGACACCGACCTTGCCCGGAGGGACGCGGTGATGCAAAGCGTCGAGCTTGCGTCGAGAGAGATCTCGGGAAAGCGAAGCGTATCGATTCGCAGCGAACTGTTGAACGCCGACGCGCCCGCCGATTGCGCGATCGAAGTGGTCCAGGCGCTTACCCGGTCCTGCGAAAAACATCGACTCCCGTTCCGGAAAATGATCAGCCGCGCCTACCATGATTCCCTTTTCATGTCGCGCATCAGTCCAGTTGCGATGCTCTTCATCCCCTGCCGCAGCGGCTACAGCCACCGTCCTGATGAGTATGCGTCTCCGGAAGACATCGCGCGCGGGACGCTTGTGCTCGCTGAGACCCTGGCGAGCTTGTCCGCCTGACCAAGCCAAAGGTGCCCGGTCAGCTTTCCTGCGTGGCGGGAATGATCTGGTGAACCAGCTTCCTGGGAACAGGTGGTGAGTCGGCGATCTGAAAGCTCTGTTCCATCAGCTTTCTCGCCCGTCCGGCGCGAGCCTCGGAGTTGTACATCAGCGTGCAAAGGGTTTCGCCCGCTGCGACCTTGTCGTGGACCTTCTTTTCGAGGATGATTCCAACCGCCGGGTCGACCGAATCCTCTTTCTTTTCGCGGCCGCCGCCCAAAATCACGCAGGCCGTGCCCACGTCCTCGCACTGGATCGCGGCCACATAACCGCTTCTGGGGCTGGTGATGTTCAGAGAATGTTTGGCCCGCGGCAGCCGCGTGGGATCATCCACCGCACCGGGATCGCCGCCTTGCAAGGCCACCATTTCGCGAAATTTCTCAAGCGCTCGCCCGGATTGAATTAATCCCCGGGCGAGCTTCTTAGCTTCCGCAATTGTAGGGGCGCAACCTCCGAGACGAAACATCCATGCCGCGAGCTCCAGGCAAAGTTCGCGCAGGTCTTCGGGGCCGCCGCCGCCGAGCACCTCCAGGACTTCTTCGACCTCCAGCGCATTCCCTACGCGCAGCCCCAGTGGCTGGTCCATGTCGGTGATGAGCGCCACCATCTTCTTGCCCATCCGTTGGCCGGTTTCGACCATCAGTTCGGCCAGGAATGCGGCGTCTCGGTCGGTTTTCATGAATGCGCCGGAACCGGACTTTACGTCCAGCACCAGCCCGTCGATACCTTCGGCCAGTTTCTTGCTCATGATGGAAGCGCAAATCAGGTAGGGACTTTCGACTGTGCCGGTGACGTCGCGCAGCGAATAAAACAGGCGATCGGCGGGAGCAATTTCCGCCGTCTGGCCAATCATCGCGCAGCCGCAGGCGCCTAGTGTCTCGCGGAACCGGTGGGCGGAAAGGTTCACGTCGAAGCCGGGAATGGATTCCAGTTTATCGAGTGTGCCCCCGGTGTGGCCCAGGCCGCGACCGCTGATCATCGGAACGACCAGGCCTCCGGCAGCAGCAAGTGGCGCCAATACGAGAGACGTCTTGTCGCCTACGCCACCGGTCGAGTGCTTGTCAATTTTCGCCGCGGAGAATTCGGCTAGGTTCAGTACCTCGCCGGAATGCAACATGGCATCCGTTAGGTCGGCTGTCTCCTCCCGGCTCAGTCCCTTCAGCAGGGCAGCCATCAGCCAGGCGGAAATCTGGTAGTCCGGAATCTGCCCGAGGGTGTAGCCGCGGACCAGATACTCAATTTCGGCCCGGGAGAGTTCCCGGCCGTCGCGCTTCTTTCGAATTACGTCGGTTGCGCGCATGGCGCTTCCGGCTGAAGCTTCCCCCGAGTCGCTCACGACAGGCGAAATCCATCAGGCAGCAGGTCCGCTGCCGACATCCGTTTCCATCCCGAAGAGCCAAGAAAGTAAACGACGGCCCCAGCTCCAAACTGGTAAATCACCTGGCGGCAGGCCCCGCAGGGAGAGCAAGGCGCGTTGCGATTGTTCACGACCGCGATAGCCTGGATTTTCATTTTCGGCCCCAACTGGGCCACCGCGGAAAAAATTGCGGTGCGCTCGGCGCAGTTCGTCACACCATACGACGCGTTTTCAACGTTGCAGCCGAGAAAAAGTTTGCCGGTGGTGGTCAGCAGCGCCGCGCCCACGTGGAATTTGGAATACGGGGCGTAGGCGTTCTTCATCGCTCGCCGGGCTGCTAGGAGCAGCCGCTTGCGGACATTGTTGCTGGACTTGGGTTGTGACATATGTGCTTTCAAAACAAGCGCCGGCTTCATCGGCCAGCTACGAAAAGCAGGAGCTAGCGTAGTAACATCTATTGCCTATGTCGAGCCGAAATTCGGACACGGACAACAAAATGGTCCCACACAATTGGCAAGACCTCGCCAAGATCATCGATCATACAAATCTTCGCCCCGAAGCGACCGCCAGTCAGATTGTGCATCTCTGCAAGCAGGCGCGGGAGTCTGGTTTCGGCGCGGTGATGGTAAATTCCTGCCAGGTTGCGCTCGCGTCTCAAAATCTGCAGGGCAGCGACGTCAAGGTCGGCGCCGTTGTCGGGTTCCCACTGGGAGCGATGCTGACGACGGTCAAGGTGTTTGAGGCTTCCGAAGCGCTCAAGCTGGGCGCGCGCGAAATAGACATGGTTCTGAATATTGGAGCTCTCAAGGCTCAAGATCTCGAACTCGTCCTTGCGGACATCCGGGCCGTTGCCGAGGTTGTGCACGCGCAAAAAGCGCTGCTCAAGGTCATCCTGGAAACGGGTCTTCTTACCGACGATGAAAAGCGAACGGCGTGCGAGATCAGCGAAAAAGCCGGAGCCGATTTCGTGAAGACTTCGACAGGGTTCCTCGGAGGCGTTGCCACACCGGAAGACGTGGCGCTGATGCGTCGCGCGGTGACGATCGGAGTGAAGGCGTCTGGCGGAATTCGAACCGCAAGCGATGCCCGCAAGATGATCGAGGCGGGGGCGAACCGCCTCGGCACCAGCAGCGGCGTTGACATCGTTCGCGAATGGCGCGCCGAAACGGAAGGAAAATCATCGGCTCGCTAGGCAACCGGCCCGCTGGGCAGACCGCTGTTCACTGATAACAAGTGGATTTTTCAGACCGACTCACCCCCAGCCATCCCGCACGCTTGACAATCCTTCTCCGGAGAACCTAGAATCACTAGGCGAAGAAAAAGCGAAACTAAAAACGCCCTTCTTTTCGCCCTTCGCATTCGCCATGAGTTCCAAAGCTGCTGCTTTGCGTTTGCACGTTGCATCTGCGCTGGCCGCGCATGTCGCAAGTCCCTTTGTGTATCGCGACCGCCCGACAGTGGAAACTGTTCCAGCCGGCATCGGCCCGGTGGATTTTCTTACCGGTGGATTTCCTCGAGGCAGCTTGACGGAAATTTACGGCCCTGTATGTTCCGGGAGAACCAGTCTTTTGGTTTCCGCACTGGCGTCGCGAACCGCGGCATCTGAGGTGTGTGCGCTTGTTGACGCGCGTGACGCCTTCGATCCCGCTTCGGCGGAAGCAGCCGGAGTGAAATTGAAACATCTGCTCTGGGTGCGCTGCCGGAATGTTGACCAGGCACTTCGCTCGACCGATCTGCTGATACAGGGAGGAGGATTCGGCTTGATTGCTCTGGATTTCGGTGACACCCCGACGCAGGCTGTTCGCTACGTTCCCCTCCAGGTGTGGTTTCGTTTCCGCCGGGCTGTGGAATCCACGCCTACGATTCTCGTCGTGCTGGAGCAGGAATCAAACGCCAAGTCGTGTGCCTCTCTGGTTCTTCAACTCCGCATGCAAGAAGTGCGATGGTCACAGGCACACGGGGCAGCAGAAGAAAATCCTTTGCATCATTCTCCGGGATGTCTGCTGGAAGGTTCCAAAAGCCATGCGGAAATGATTCGTTCCCGCGCGAAGCGCGAAGGGGATCGGCTGATTCAGCAAGAAGTTTTCATGCACGGTGGAGGCAACGGCGTCGACTTTGAAACAGAAGCTATGCCTGGCATGCACAGCTTGAAAGGAGGACCCGGACAAAGGTGAAGAATGTCTTCAGCCCCTTGGTCTGTCTGCCGGATTCCAATGCGATTCGCTTCCATTTTCATTCCCAATTTTATGCTGCAGGCAGTTATCCGCAGCGAACCTGCCCTAGGCGAGTGCGCCTTTGCCCTGGTCGACGGCGACCCGCCGTTGTGCAGCGTGGTAGCCATCAACGAAAAAGCCGCTCAAGCGGGAGTCGAACTCGGGATGACGAAAATGAATGCGGCACAATTCGCCGGTTTGCAGATGCGTCCTCGCTCCCAGTTACAGGAAAATATAGCTCACGCCGTATTGCTGGATCTCGGTTGGGCGGTTTCCCCGCGAATCGAAGATACCGCTCAGGACACGATTGTTTTAGACCTCTCTGGCTTGACTCACTTATACGGTGCGGAAAAAGACATTGGCGCGCATCTTGCGCAGCGTTCCAATGAATGCGGCCTGCTTTCAAACATCGCTATCGCCTCGAACGTGGATACGACCCGGATCGCTGCCCGGGGCTTTAAGGGAATCACGGTGATTCCGCCCGGGCAGGAATCAAAATGTCTGGGCGAATTGCCCGTCAGCGTTCTTTGCCCATCGGTTGAGATTGCGGAAACATTGAGCCGCTGGGGCGTGCACACGTGCGCTGTGTTTGCCGGTCTGCCGGTTTTGCAGCTTTCCGAACGTCTCGGGCAGGAAGGAGTTCGCCTGCACGCTCTGGCGCTGGGCGCGATCTCGCGTTCACTCGCCATCGCGGAGCCCAGCCATTCATTCGAAGAAGAGATGGAGCTGGATGATCCCGTCGAGGAACTCGATCCTGCTTCGTTTCTTCTGGGCCGATTGCTCGATCAGCTTTGCGCACGTTTGGCGGCGCGCTCTCTTGCGGCTGCCTCCCTGCGCGTGCGTTTTGAACTGCAACCCTTTTTTGAAAATGCGCTGGACGTTCATGCGGAAACATTTCACCGGGCGAGTCCGCCCGGCGTATATGAAAATGAGCTGCAGCTCCCCGTTCCGGTGCGCGACTCAAAAATGCTTTTGAAACTGCTGCGCCTGCGTTTGCAATCGAACCCGCCCGGCGCTCCCATTCGAAAAATCCTGCTCCAAGCGGAATCCGCACGCCCGCGTGCTACGCAAGGCGGTTTGTTTCTCCCCAGCTTTCCAGATCCAGAAAAACTGGAGCTCACCATCGCGCGCATTGCGAATGTGGTGGGCGAAGCAAATATCGGCTCCCCGTCGCTGATTGACACCTATCGCCCGGGAGAGTTTCAGATGCGGCGGTTTCTTGCGCCCCTGGAAGCCGCAGGAGCAGGCCTCAAACGCGGGGGCGTCTCGCGTCTAGGAAGGGAGGACAAAAGCTCCCAATCCTCGATGAGCTTTCGCATCTTTCGCCCGGCCGTTCCCGCAACACTCGATCTGCACACCGGGCGTCCGGTCCGCGTTGCTTTTCAGGGGTTGCGTGGACAAGTGCTTACCGCTTCCGGTCCCTGGCGCACGTCCGGTGACTGGTGGCGGGAAGATCCCTGGCAACAGGATGAATGGGATCTGGAAATTCATTTCGATTCGCACTCAAGCGGCCGCCATAAAGAAGCGGCAGGGCATCCCGATTGCGGCCTCTACCGCTTCTACTACGACGCACTGCGCGGGAGCTGGTTCGTGCGGGGAGTCTACGACTGATGTATGTCGAGCTGCACGCGCGATCGGCATTCAGCTTTCTTGAAGGCGCTAGCTCGCCCGAAGAATTGGCGCGCATGTGCGGGGATCACAGTATGTCCGCGATGGCGTTGCTTGACCGGGACGGCGTGTACGGCTCCCCCCGGTTTCACCTCGCGGCGGAAAAGCTTTCCATCCGGGCACATATCGGTGCGGAAGTCACCTCCGTCGCGGGCTGGCGCTATCCCTTGCTCGTCCAGTCGCGCACGGGCTACCAGAATTTGTGCCGGCTGATCACGCAGATGAAGCTCCGCGCGCGCAAAGCGGAGGGAAGCGTCCGGGACGAAGAAATCGCCGCGATGGGCGGCGGACTGATCTGCTTGACCGGAGGCGAGGAAGGTCCGCTTGCGCATGCGTTGTCGCAAGGCGGGATCGACGCTGCCATCGAACGCGTCGAGCAGCTTTGCCGGTGGTTCGGCCGGGAAAACGTTTATGTCGAATTGCAGCGCCATCTCTGCCGCGAAGAAGAAGCGCGCAACCAGGCTGCAGTAGCCATCGCGCGAAAGCTGAAACTGCCTTTGCTTGCGACCAACGGCGTCTCATACGCGCGGCCCGAGCTACGCGAGCTGCTGGATGTTTTCACATGCATACGCCATCATCGGGTGCTTGCGAATGCCGGTCGTCTGTTGAGCCGCAATTCCGAGCGCCATTTCAAGACGCATGAGGAAATGGTGTCGTTGTTTTCCGATCTTCCCGAGGCCATTGCCGCAACCGAAACGCTCTCCGGACGCTTGCAATTCAGCCTGAACAATCTCGGCTATCAATTTCCCTCCTATCCGGTTCCCGGCGGCGGGTCGCAGATGGAATTTCTCCGTCAGCGCTCGCAGGAAGGAATGATTGTCCGCTACGGCCCCGGCAACGAACGCGCGCGGCGTCAAATTGACCGCGAACTCGCCCTGATCGAAAAGCTTGATCTGTCCGGCTACTTTTTGATCGTCTGGGACATCGTTCGCTTCTGCCGCGAGAAAAATATTCTCGTGCAGGGGCGTGGCTCCGCGGCCAATAGCGCCGTTTGCTACGCGCTCGGCATCACCGCGGTTGATCCGGTGGGAATGGATCTTCTGTTTGAACGATTTTTGTCCGAAGAACGCGGGGAGTGGCCGGACATTGACCTGGATCTCCCGAGCGGGGATCAGCGGGAACGCACGATCCAGTATGTCTATGAACGCTATGGAAAATTCGGCGCCGCCATGACCGCAAACGTCATCACCTACCGCGGGCGGTCGGCGGCTCGCGAAATCGGCAAGGTCCTGTCGTTTGACCCGGAAACGCTCGGTCGGCTGTCTGCCCTGGTGGGGGCGTGGGAATACAGGGACCCCGGTGACACACTCGCGCGCCAGTTCCGCGACGCTGGTCTTGACCTCCAGCATCGGCGGATTGGGAAGTTTTTCGAGCTTTGCAAGGCCGTGCAGGACTTGCCGCGCCATCTGGGGCAGCATTCCGGTGGAATGGTGGTGTGCCAGGGGCAACTGGATTCCGTCGTGCCCCTGGAACCAGCCACGATGCCGGGACGCGTGGTCGTGCAATGGGACAAGGAAGATTGTGCGGACATGGGCATCGTGAAAGTGGATCTGCTCGGCCTGGGAATGATGGCCGTGCTTGAAGATTCACTCAAAATCATTCGCGAACACCACGGAGAAGAAGTGGATCTCGGCCATCTGCCGGCGAATGACCCTGGCGTGTATGAGGCGCTGCAAAGGGCGGATACGGTCGGGATGTTTCAAGTGGAAAGCCGCGCCCAGATGTCCTGCCTGCCGCGCCTTCACCCGACATGTTTCTACGATCTTGTCGTGCAGGTCGCGATTATTCGCCCCGGGCCCATCGTAGGGAAAATGGTTCATCCGTACTTAAAGCGTCGTCAGGGGCGGGAAGCACCCGAATATTTTCATCCTGCCCTTGAGCCGGCTCTTGCGCGCACGCTGGGAGTGCCTCTTTTTCAGGAGCAGTTGTTGCGCATGGCCATGGTCGCCGCGGGATTCACGGGCGGGGAAGCCGAGGAATTGCGGCGCGCCATGGGATTCAAGCGTTCTGAAGAGCGCATGAAAGAGATCGAGATAAAACTTCGGCGCGGAATGCAGAGGAACGGAATTACCGGGGAAACGCAGAACAAAGTCGTCCAGTCAATCACATCCTTTGCGCTGTATGGATTTCCAGAATCTCACGCGGCCAGTTTTGCACTGATTGCCTATGCCAGCGCCTATTTGAAATGCCATTATCTGGCGGCGTTTACGGCCGCGATGCTGAATAACCAGCCGATGGGCTTCTACCGGCCGGCAACGCTGGTGAAAGACGCGCAGCGGCACGGGCTGAAATGCAAGCCCATCGATCTCACGCGCTCGGAGTGGAACTGTACGCTTGAAAAGACTTCCGAAGGGTTCGCGGTGCGCATGGGAATGCGCTACGTCAAAGGCCTTCGCCAGGTGATTGCGCTTGAAATCATGCGCGAGCGCGAACTGCGCGCATTCGCATCCGTCGATGATTTGAAGCAGCGCATTGCCGAAATACAGAAGTCTGAACTGACGGTGCTCGCCGAAGTCGGAGCCTTGAACTGTATTTCCGCCCGGCACGGCTTTCACCGTCGCGATGCTCTCTGGCAAGTCGAGCGCGCCGCCCGCCACCCCGGACCGCTTCTGGAAACGCAGGAAGAAGGCTTGCGGGACGAGCAGGGGGCCGTTTCGGGTTCGCCGCTTTTGCGCATGACCGACGAAGAGAGATTGGTCGCCGATTTTCGCGGAACGGGTTTGACGGTCGGGCCCCACCCGATGGCCTATCGCCGCGCGGCCATGAAGGAACGCGGAGTCCGCGCGGCCATCGAGCTTGCCAAACTCCCCGACAAAACGCGCGTGCGAGTGGCAGGAGCGGTGATTGCCCGCCAGCGCCCCGGCACGGCGAAAGGTTTTGTCTTTCTCAGCCTGGAAGACGAGACGGGAATTGCCAATGCCATCATCACGCCGCAGTTGTTCGAACAGGACCACACCGTGGTCGTCCATCATCCATTCTTGCTGATCGAAGGCACGCTTCAGAATCTGGACAATGTGGTGTCAGTGAAGGCTGACCGCGTCCTGCCGCTGGATATATCGCGTGCGGAAGTCACCTCGCATGACTTTCACTGAAGAATTCACTTCTTGCCGTCAGCCAGGTCGTCCTTCCAGCCCAGGATGGCCTCGGAAGTATCACGGGTCGCACCCAGACGCTCCCGCGCCAGCGCCCAGCGGTCTCGAATCAGCCGGGAGACCGGCGCATCCAGCTTCACTGCCTCGCCCAGGTCGGCTGCGATCTTTACGTCCTTGGCCATCAGGCCAAGCGCAAAGCCGGTGGCAAACTTACCGCCAAGCACCTGCTCTTTGATCATCACCTCGGTTGTGAAGTTGCGACCCGTTGAAACGTTCAAAATATCCACCATCGTTCCCTGGTCCAGGCCGAATCGCTCGCCAATCAGCAGCGACTCGACAACCGCGGTATATCCCGCCGCCGCAATATAGTTGTTCAGCGCCTTCATGGCGTGACCGGTCCCGAGCGGGCCGGTCTCAAACAGTTGCTTGCCCATGGACTGCAGCAGGGGCTTTGCGCGCTCGATCGACGCCTTGTCATCGCCGCCGATCATAATTGCAAGCGTACCTGCCTTTGCGCGCGGCACGGCGCCCGAGACAGGTGCATCGATTAAGACTGCCCCGCGCCGTGCGATCTCGGCGCCGAGCTCCCGAGTCCCGACCGGCTCGGACGAACTCATATCAATGACCATCGCGCCGGGCTTCAGAGCCTTTGCGAATGCGCCGCCTTGATCCTCCAGCAGCGCCTGGCGGACGATTCTACCGGTCGGCAGCATGGTGACGGTAATTTCGCAGGCCGCAACTTCTGCCAGTCCCGTGGCGGCCTTGCATTTGAATTCCTGTGCGAAGCGGGCACTCCGCGAGGCGTCGACGTCGAACACTGTCAACTCGTGGCCGGCCTGGGCGATGTGGCTCGCCATCGGCCAACCCATGTTTCCAATACCGATAAAGCCTACGCGCATGATGTGGTTGCTCCTCTACTCGAGTCCCATTTCCTTCAGCACGTCTGTCGCATGGTTGAAGCTGTCCACGCCTGCCGGCACTCCGGCATAGATCATGGCGTGCAGCAGGACTTCGCGGATCTCGTCCTTGGTTACGCCGTTTTTTACCGCACCTCGGACGTGTCCCTTCAGCTGGTTCGGCCGGTTCAGGGCGACCAGAAGCGCCATCGTCAGCATGCTTCGAGTCCGGCGGTCCAGTTGCGGACGAACCCAGACCTCGCCGAAACAATAACTGGTCACCAGTTCCTGCAGCGTCCGGTTGAAATCGGTCGCCGAATCAATCACCTTGTCGGAATTCGCAGGACCGAACATGTCGCGCCGGATCTGCAAGCCGGCCTGAAAGTGGTCCGCTTTCGCTCCATTGGTACGCTCGGGCGGCAGCTGTTCGTCGAAGTGAACGATCGTCACTCCGCCGGTCGCGTAGTTTGCTACGTCGGCGGCCACTTTCTGGCCGATCGGCGACTGCATTGCTGCGCCCATCGCCGCTGCATCGGCAAACGCGCCCTCCCAGATGCAGAAGTAGGGTGAGGGAGCGCCCACGCCTTCGATTGCGAAGCTGTGGCGGCTTGAGATCAACCCGGGCATCTGCTGCGCCAGTGGAAGGTGGGTTCCCTCATAGTATTTCTTGAAATGGGCCGGATCTTTCGGGGCGGGATACAGTGCAAGAACTTTGTGCATGGCGGTCGTTTGTCCTTTCGGTGAGGATTGCTTGGACTACAGGCGAAAAAGTTTGCGCGCGTTTTCACCCAGAATGTTGCGTTTGGCCTGCTCGTCCAAAAACGGCAAGCCCGCGATACGTGCCGGCACATCGAAATCCCAATGAGGCCAATCCGAGGAGTACATGAGCTGCGTCTCGGCGTGCACGGCCTTGAACGTGGCCTCCAGCATGTGCGGCAGGGTCACTTCCAGCGGTTGAGAGGTAAAGAACATCTCCTGTATGTATTCGCTCGGCAGTCTCTTGAGCAGCGGGGCGTCGGACTGGCGCATCAGGTACTCGTGATCGAGGCGTTGCATCATGAACGGAACCCAGGCAAGTCCGCTTTCGATCCAGATTACTTTCAGTTTCGGGAAACGCTCGGGCAGGCCGTTCACGATCCAGTTGGTCATGTGCATCATGTTGCAGGTGACAAACGACATCGCATGAACCGACAGGAAGCGGTTCATGGTGGACGTCATCGTGTCGCCCCAGGTTGGCCCTGCATGAAACGCCAGGGGCAGGCCGCGCTCCTCGAGCTCGTGATAGATGCGCATGAACATGTTCTTGTGGACTCCGGCATGCCGCTGGCTGGTGATCATGAAGCCGACGACACCTGGCGTTTCGCCGAACTCCTGGATCATCTTCAGGCTCGCGTCGGGATCATGGAATGGGAGGCATAGCAGGGTCTTCACCCGCTTCTCGCGGGGCAAAATCGTCTTGGTGAACCAGCGGTTGTAGGCAAACGTCATCGCCGTAACGATGTCCTGCTCCGGGTGCAGACCCATTTCCAGCATCGGCTGCGGGAAGACAACCTGCATCTGGATTCCCATCGAATCGATCGCGCGCCGGACCAGCGTCAGATCGCGATGCTCGTCAGTCTTCTCCACATGCTCGCCCAGTTCGGCCTGGTGCGGGATGCGTCCAAACACGTCCTGAAAGGTGAGTCCAACCGGATGATTGCTGAACGCCAATTGCTTCGCGTTTGGCCAATTCTGCGTCATGGACTTGGCATTGTGCCTCAGGACCGGATTTTCCAGGTGATCCAGAATCTCGGACCAGGAATCGAATTCGACGTGATGGGCATCCACATCCACGATGAAATAGTCATCCAGATGAAGACGGGCGATGTCGCGGTGCGCATTGGCAAGAATTTCGCGTGAATCGGTGCGTGTCGTGATCTGCTGTACGGTGTGGTCGCGAGCGGTGCTTGGGCCGCTGCTCACGCCGTTGACCAGTCCAATTTTGCTCATCGTCGCATCCTTGTTCTCAAACGGACCTGACACCTGCCTGCGCTCACAGTGCTTTTGGCGTTGTCCGCGAAAACCAGAGCGCCAAATCAAATGGGTTCATGTGCTGCGCTCGCAACAAAGCGCATGCGACCATCATGGCCTCAGTGGTTGAGACCGTCGAATCGATCGCCGCAACGTCGCTGTCGACTTCCTCTGCGAACGCCGCATAGAATTTCACCGCTCCGGTCAGAAGGTTCGTCACCTCGTGCCCCGGCACGCCGGCAAGTTCTCCCGCCTGTTTGGTGCGCTCGATCTCCACCCGCAGCTTGGTGAGTATACCGGACAGCTTTGCGGCTTGCTCAGACGGTGACATAGATCCCGTCGCTGTCCTCTTCCACCTTTACCGCTATCAGGCGCGCAGCACGCCGCCCTGGATGCACGCCTGTTTGGATATCGTACTCAAAGCCGTGCCATGGGCAGACGATGTGCAGGTGAGCCTCATCGAAAGCGAATCCGCGGCTTTCGCCGCCCGGTTCGATCACTTCGCTCACTCGCGGAATCACTTTCCCCTGACAGACCGGTCCACCCTGGTGCGCGCACTTGTTCAGGTACGCATACAGACACCCGCCCACGCGGAAAATGCCGATCGTCGTTTCGCCGACGTCCACCACCAGCCGGCCGCCTTCCGGCACACGCTCACCGGCGCCTACGAATACCTTCTGTGATGTGGCTGGCATAATCCCCCGATCCCTGCGAGCCTGTGGTAGCCAGTGGGGCGTATTGTATGTTGAGAAACACCGCTTATCAACTTACTCACCACCCCGCCGATGTGATATACTGCCTTTGCGCTTAATACCGCGGTTGTGTGGTGTGGTTGCTCTCGATTCATCACTGCTGAGAATGCCCCGCCTTCAGTCTCTTCCAAAGTCTTTTGCGTAATTCAAACAAGGACTGGAAATGCAGGTTGGCCTGCCCGCTCGAGAACCATTCGGCGCGCCGCCCGCCGCATCTACCAGATAAGAAAACACTTAGAACATGCAGAATTTTTCAGAACTATCAATTTCAGATTACACAAAGGAGCGGCTTTCGTCGGCTGGTTTCTCGATTCCGACTCCGGTGCAGGCAGCTGCGATTCCGACCGCGCTTGCCGGCAAGGACGTGCTCGCGACGGCGCAGACAGGGACCGGCAAGACGCTGGCGTTCCTGATCCCCATCATCGAGCGGCTGCTCCAGGATAAGACTCCCGGAATCGCAGCGCTCGTTCTGGTTCCTACGCGCGAACTCGCCATGCAGGTCGTCGATCAGTACAACGACCTGCGAGGCAAGCAACTGTCGCCCGCGGCTCTGGTGGTCGGCGGCTTGGCCGAAGGCAGCCAGCTGAGCGCATTGCGTCAGGGAGCTCGCCTGGTGGTTGCGACCCCCGGACGGCTCGAGGATTTTCTTGATCGCAAGCTCGTGAATTTCCGCGTGTTGCGCGCGCTGGTTCTTGACGAAGCCGATCGCATGCTGGACATGGGATTTCTTCCCGCGATTCGAAGGATTGCATCCATTCTGCCGAAAGATCGCCAGACGCTGTGTTTCTCGGCCACTCTGGAAGCCTCCGTGGCGCACCTGGTCCACGATTACATGCGGCATCCGGTTCGTGTCGAGCTCGGCTCGGTGCTGAAGGCTTCAGAAAACGTGCGCGTGCAGGCCTTCGAGGTCTCCAGTGATCGCAAACTCGACGTGCTGTGCCGATTACTTGCCCAGGATAAGGGCCGGTGCCTGGTCTTCTCGCGCACCAAGCGCGGAGCCGAACGCCTGGCTCTGAGCCTGACCCGGGAAGGATTCGCGGCGGCGCTGATTCATGGCGGGCGCTCTCAATCGCAGCGCACCGCAGCGTTAACCGGATTCCAGCAAGGGCGTTACCGCATTCTGGTTGCGACAGATCTCGCGGCGCGCGGGATTCACGTCGACGACATCGCGCAGGTCATCAACTACGATCTGCCGGACGTCGCCGAGAACTTCATCCATCGCGTAGGGCGATCCGGGCGAGCCGGCGCGCAGGGTCTTGCTTCGACTCTGTTCGGAATCGAACAGCGCGGCGAGTTGCTCGCGCTGGAGCGCACACTGGGGATCAAGATGGAGAGGATGAAAGCGGCGGATCTTCCGGAACGAAAAGACCGGAAATCGGCCTCGCATCGCGTTCTTGCGCCTGCGACCTCCAGAATCAGCCGTCTTCCCGGTGAGTTTCTGCAAGCCCAAACCATGTCCTAACCCGTTCCCGATCCGCAGGGTAGGTAGCAAGGGCCCGTCCGATTCGTCGGCCGGGCTTTTGCATTTTCAGCTCGACAATTCCCGTTGACACCTCCGGCCCGACTATGAGGTATAGAGGGCCATGGCCGCCCTTTGCGCCGCCCTCTACCTGGAAATTCCGGCGAAGCTCCCAGACCGCCATGTTTGAGCAGATTCTCAACCCTACCGGCCACCTGTGGCTGACCATACTGGTTGCGTTGCTTCCTCTGGCGGCGTTGATCCTGATGCTCGCTGTTTTTCGCGTCACCGCGTGGCTTGCGGCGATTGTTGCCGGCGCGATCACCGTGCCGGTGGCCGTTCTGGTGTGGCACGCGCCGCTATCGAATACGCTGAAGTCGTATGGGTACGGCGGATTGACAGGCGTCTGGTCGATCGACTGGATTACCTTCTGGGGCCTGATCATTTTCAATACCCTGGTGCTCACCGGAAACTTCGGGCGATTCAAGGCCTGGATGGTCCATCACGCGACGGCGGACATTCGAATTCAAACCATCATGCTGGCGTGGGCATTCGGTGCGCTGCTGGAAGGGCTGGTCGGCTTCGGATATCCGTGGGCGGTCGTGGTCCCGATTCTGGTGGGACTCGGAATTGCCGATCTCGATGCCATTCGCGTAGCCGCCCTGGCCAACAACGCTCCGGTATCGTTCGGCGCGCTCGGCGCTCCGATCATCGGGCTCGCGGCGGTGACCGGTCTGCCCCAGCTCGCGCTTTCGGCTTCGATCGGCAACGTCGTCGCGATTCTCGCGCTGCTGCCGCCGTGGGTATTGATTTATCTGGTCAGCGGGTGGGATGGCCTGGTTGAGGCGTGGCCACTTGCGATTGTCGGCTCGCTTTCCTACATCGCCGGGCAGTGGCCGGTTGCGCACTTCCTGGGCCCGTACCTTCCAGACTTGAGCGGCGCGCTGGCTTCCTTCTGGATTCTGTTCCTGTTCGTGAAACTCTGGCGCCCGAAGACGATTCGCGGGTTCGGCGGGGCCGCGCTTGAACCCGTCGGGACTGTGTCACCGGATTCGGTAAAGCTCGCCTCAGTGCGCGAAGCATTTTATGCGTGGGTTCCCTATATCGTGCTGATCCTGATGGTCGTTGCCTGGACCGGACCGTGGTCCGCACTTCCAGCCAGAAGCCTGTTCAGGCTTTCGCTCGCAGCGAAATCCTCGGTCACGCAAAAGGCGGTCACCTCAGTCTTCAATTTTACTCCGTTGAATGGAGGCACATCGATTCTTGCTTCCTGGCTTGTGATTCTGGCGATCCTGCGGCCCAGTCGTCAGGTTTTGGGGCAGATTTTTGCGAAGACACTCAAGCAGATGTGGGGCGCGCTGCTGGTCGGATTCTTTATGTTCGCACTCGCTTACATCTTCGTGTACGCGGGAATGGCAAATTCGCTGGCCTACGGCCTGTCGAAGATCGGGGTTTTCTTCGTGGTTCTGGCGCCGATTCTTGGCTGGATTGGCGTCGCGCTTTCCGGCAGCAATACCTCTACAAACGCGATGTTCGGTCCGGTGCAGGCCGTGACCGGGCGGCTCCTGAATTTTCCAGTGCTGCTGCTGCCGACGCTGAACTCGGTCGGAGCGGAAGTGGGCAAGCCGATCGCACCCCAGACGGCGAGCGTGGGCGTTTCAACCAGCAAATTCGTCCGCAGCGAAGGTCAAGTGATCCGCCACAATATGGGCTGGACCCTGGTTGTCCTGGCGTATCTGATTCTGATCGCTGTGCTGTTTTACTGCGTCTTCCCGAACTCCATGGCGCTGTAGGATCCAGGCGCCCGGAGTATTTAGTTGCCGGTGTTGGTTGCAGATTCTTTCGATTCGTTGTGCGGTGAACCCTTCTGCAGCACAGCAACCAGGTGGCGCCCGGATGCCGGAACCCGGAAATTGCCGTCCAGCACGATTTCCCTCGCCGTCAGCTTGCGTCCATAGACGTCCGCGGTGGCGTCGTCATCGGGGCGAAGCGTGGACCCTTCCAGTGAAACACCGGCGAACAATCCGCGCGTGCGGGAGTAGCTCAAAATCTCGGCGCGCATGTACGCGTCTGTGTTAGCCGCCGCGTCGCGCCCCACCGGACCTGCCGCAACGGAGGCGTCGCCGCCCAGTTTCACCTTACTACCCAGTATCGAGGACGCGCCCCTTTCGTTCATGATGAGCAGGACGAGGTCGGTTGCTTGTCCGCCGATTTGAAACCCAAAGCTGCCGCCTTCCAGTGCAAACATGGCCGGTGCGCCCCAAGGTCCCCTGAAATGTTCACCGGTTCTGCAAACCATCGCACCTCGCCCATAGCTTGCGCCAAACACGAACGCCGCTTTGAGAACGGACGGGAACACGATGACGCATTCGGCCTTCTCAAGTACGGCCTGAGGAATGTTTTCGGGGATATTCATGATTTGCTGCATCACTTCGCCGGAAGTCTCCAGCCGCCGCTGCGCCTTGTTGTTTGCACCACAAATCGTCGCCGTGAGGAGTGCCACACCAACCAGGAGAACTGACTTACGTCGCATGCTGACCTCCATCGTCCGAGTCGCGCCCGCTGGCCTTGAATGTTCCAGAAAAGCTTTGTGAGGAGCTATGAACCGCGCCGTTCGCCTGGGGAGTGGGGTCCCGTACGAAGCGATCCTGAACTCCCTCCGGCTGAAAACGAACTAGACCCTTCGCTTCGCACCGACCGCAACCAGAGCAACTCCTGCTGCCAGCGCCAATGCTCCGAGGATCGGAGGAAGAGGAACTTCCTTCTGCTGGTCTACGGTTGCGTGAATCGGACCCACGTCGAGGACTTTTTCCCGATGCGTGTAGGTGAATCCTTGATAGACAAGTGCGAGAGCGCCCAGAACAATCAACAAGATTCCTGCCATCGAGATCGGCTTCATGTGTGCAACTCCTCGGTCAAGAGGCGATCTTTCGCCCCTGGACGACGCGGATCAACAGAACAATCGCCGCGAGTATCAACAGAATGTGAATGAACCCGCCCATCGTGTAGGACGTAACCATCCCAAGCAGCCACAAGACGAGCAAAGCCGCAAAAATTGTGCCGAGCATTGCGATTCTTTCCCAAGCGGCTGGAAACAACCCGCTTGTCTTGCACCAGGCGGTGTTGCGGCACGGAAGCTAGTCCGGGGAACGGCTGCGCCGCAGCCGTCGCAACTGGTGCAGAGCCATGCTAGAGGGAATGGGCGTAGGTGTCTGTCCTGTTTTGGACGTATCTGCAAGTGGGGATTCGATATATCGCCCTCGCGACAAGGGATTTCGTCAAATCGAGTGTATACTGGCGGGTAAGATCGATCGAACCAGAGGCTTTAGCGCCATGGCGAAAAAGACGAAAGCGAAGAATCGGAAGCCGGCTCCGTTCGATGCCAAGGCCTTTCTTGAATCCGCGGGCCTGGCACGAACCATCGTCGAGTACCAGACCAAGGACACCATCTTCTCCCAGGGCGATCTCTGCAAGGAAGTGATGTACATTCAAAAAGGCGAGGTCAAACTCTCGGTCGTTTCAAAGACCGGGAAGGAAGCTGTCGTGGCGCTGTTGAAGCCCGGTGACTTCGTCGGCGAAGGCGGCCTTGCGGGACAACCGGTGCGCATCGCGACAGCCACTGCCGCTTCGCCCACCACCGTGCTGGTGATCGGCCTGAAAGAAATGATCCGCGTGCTCCACGCCGAACACACGCTCTCGGACCGGTTCATTGCCTACATGCTGGAGCGCAACATCCGGATTGAAGAGGATTTGATCGACCAGCTTTTCAATTCCAGCGAGAAACGACTGGCCCGAACTCTGTTGCTGCTTGCCCGCTACGGCAAGCAAGAAAAGCCCGAGTGGGTCGTGCCCAAGATATCGCAGGAAACCCTGGCCGAGATGATCGGCACCACGCGCTCGCGCGTCAATTTTTTCATGAACAAATTCAAGAAGCTGGGATTCATCCAATACAACGGCGGGCTCAAGGTAAACGACTCGCTGCTCAGTGTCGTCCTGCACGACTAACGCGCCCGAGGCGCAAGAGGTCATTCCTGTATTCCGCTTCCGATTGATGGCGTAACGGCGGAACGGATCAGCGACTCTGCTTTGTTCCATACATTCGCGTCGCATTCAATCTCGATATGAGATTTCATGAAGATGCGATCAAACCACGGATAGCCTGAGCAGTTATAGGCGCTGGATTTGTAGTCGTACCGGAAATTCCCGATGATGCTGGTGCGCGTCGGGTCGGCCGCGCGAATACTGGATTGCCCGTGGATCCAGCCGTCGGGCTGATAGAAATTGGCAGCGCGCGCGACATTGGCCGGAATGACCGCATCGTTTTGGTGGAGTTTGGAAACGCTGTCGACCTGAATGGTAAGAAGCACCGGTACGCCGTTGGTTTGCAGCTCCCGCGCAAGAGCAATGCCTTCCGAGGCGCCCCAGCTGTGGCCGTAAATAATAATGCGGGCGGCCTGCTTTTCCTGCGGCCCCAGCGTTCCGTCGTGATTGGTGTCCAGCAGACCCAGAACTGTCTTCAGTGCAATTTCCCCGCCGTGATTCTCAAACGTATCCACCTCGACGCCGAGCGGGTAGGACTCGCGCAGGCGTGCGGCGAGCTGCACCTCGCTGTGGATCAGATTGTCGTGCTTGATGAACCCGCCGACGAACCCGACCACGATCGTTGGCGGTAGCGTCCGGGCCCCCCGGCCGATGAGGGTTTGCGCAAGGCAAGCCTGGGCTACGGCGACAACGGTCCCCAGACACAGGACATAGCTGCAAATCAGAGCAGGGAATCGACGATATGTGCCCGCACCCATCATTGGCCGGCAGGAGCATCCCTTGAAAGCTTCGTGATTCGCCCCTTATATCACGCGGCCGCCGAAGTTGTAAAACCGTGCGAGGCCCGCGACGGCGTGGCAACCTCGGTCCCTGAAAATAGAAGGACCCAGCCCGAGCTCATTCCAGGATACTCAAGCTCCAATGTGAATCCGCGAGAACGAATGAAACAGTCCGAAAATGTTCAGAAGCCACAAGACGACGCAGATCACCACCACGGCATTCAAGATGGATTTAATCGTTCCCTCCATCGGTATGAAGCGATTGACGAGCCACAGCAGAACGCCCACTACGATTAAGACCATTACGACTTGAAGTAAAGGCATGACTTTCGAGCTCCTTTGTTACTGCCGGCTACAGGGCAGCAGACTCCGCGACATTCCGTGTATCGAAGGCTGAAAAGCGCCGATCCGCTTCTGGCAAGCGTCTTAAACTATCCTCACAGGGCGGCATCTTAGTAAGAGCGCAGACCAGAGTCTGTTCACTTGTGAACACCCGGTGATTTGTCCCGGAAGACACCGACGGGTCCATGATTCGCGTTGACCGTCTCTGAGCTTCGATTCTAGAAGCTGGTTGTGGCGGGGGTGCCGGCGGGCTGAGTCCGTGATAGGACCGCGCGGGCGCGAACGACAAAGCGGTCCGGAGCTGAGCCCACGTAGTAGAACGGATAGCAGGTAACCAGAGTCAGCATGCGGCCGCTGGAAGCGTCCAGGACGTGCACGTCACTGGCAGCAACGACCTCGGTTGATTCGACTTCGTACTGAAAATCGCCGTTGATGGTCTTAAGCGTGATGGCATCCCCGGAGCGGATATTGCGCAGGGGTCGAAAGAAACCGTCACGATGGCCGGCCAGAGCCACGTTGCCTGATTCCCATGGCAGGGGCGTTCCTGGCAGGTGGCCAACTGCGCGCCGCAAGATCCTGGGCGAATCCCCCTGGACGACCATGGTCTCAAGTCCCAGGCGGGGAACATCGATCTCACCGATCACCCCACCTTCTGTCACCGGATGCGGCCCTTCACTCTGGCTGACATTTTCAAATCTCGACTTCTCGTAAGCCTGATACCGGTAGGCGTCGGCTACCACGTAGCCCGCGTAGGCGAGCGCAACGATGCCGAAGGTGAAGAACACGTAGGCTGCGCTGCGAACGATGAACACGTTCGTTCGCCGTCGTTTTTCTATCGCGGAGCGGGGAACACTCATGATGCGCTCTTTGCGGGCGCACCAGACGACCCATTGTCCGGCGACTCAAAATAGCCGGGGCGCGATCGCACGTGAAGTTTCCCCCGGCCGGCTGCGGCAACCTTCACCTCGATTTTTCGAAAGGAATGGGTGTTGCCGGTTGCCTCCGGCGCAAACCCGAGCGTGTATTGTTCGCGAAGGTCGCGGGCAATCAGTGTCGAAATGTCCCGGACGTGCCCTTCGGAACCTGGAAAATAGGCAATACCGCCCGTGTTCTTGCAGAGTCGTTTCAGTGCATCGGGATTCTCGTCCTGGTCGAGTGCGCCCAGCAGACCAATCGAATAAATCAAC
>DATBXX010000008.1:0-108412 GCA_036514055.1 Candidatus Acidiferrales bacterium | reverse complement strand
GGCTTCAGCTTGCTTTAACACCGCCACAATCTGTTCGACGTTGAATCGCTTCTGCTTCACGGCAAATCTCCCTTCCTGGAGTACTAGATTTTGCCGGAAACTAACCCTTGCGGTGGATCAAAAATACCGGGGCCGATCAGTACCAGGCCTTGTTTCCCCGTACCCGCTTGTTGTCTCAGCGCCAGGGGCTGCAGGAATTCATCACGACGGCACAAGGATTTCGCCTTTCGACGTCCGTCGGCGGCGTGCTCACAGGCAGGGGTGCAGACTACATCATCATCGACGACCCTCTGAAACCGGAAGAAGCTCTTTCCGATACCCAGCGGAAAGGAGCCAACGAGTGGTTCGATCATACGGTCTACAGCCGCCTAGACGATAAGAGTAAGGGTCGCTTCATCTTGATCATGCAGAGACTGCATGAGGACGATCTGGTTGGGCACGTTCTCCGAATGGAGCCTTGGACGTCGATCAGGCTGTCCGCCATCGCTGAAGAAGACGAGATCCATATGGTGCAAACGCTTTCGGGGAGACGATGCTTCAGGCGCAAAGCAGGCGAGGCCCTCCATCCGGAGCGCGAGCCACTCGAGGTGCTGGCTCACCTGCGCGAGGCTCAAGGTGAATATCACTTCTCGGGTCAGTATCAGCAGAACCCTTCGCCGCTGGGCGGGGGACTCGTGAAGACGGACTGGTTCAAGACGTACACTCTAATTGATCAGCCGCCGAAGTTCGAGTTGATCTTCCAGAGCTGGGATACTGCCAACAAACCGGGCGAACTCAACAACTACAGCGTCTGCACTACGTGGGGTGTATCAAAGAAAAAACTCTACCTACTGTTTGTCTTTCGCAAGCGGCTCGGCTACCCGGAACTGAAGCGAGCCGTTCGCGATCAATCACAGGCGTTTGATGCGAGAACCGTGCTGATTGAGGACAAGGCCTCGGGCACACAACTGATCCAAGATCTAATCAGCGAAGGAATGCACGCCGTTAAGAAATACACACCTGACGGCGACAAGATCATGCGGATGCATTCGGTCACTAGCACCATTGAGAATGGTTTTGTTTACCTTCCTGAAAAAGCTCCTTGGCTCGGCGAATATGTGCACGAACTCGCCAGCTTCCCCAAGGGAAAGTACGACGATCAGGCCGACTCGACTTCCCAAGCCCTAGACTGGTTCAAACAGAAATCCAAGAATTCGGTTTTGGGACTTCACGAGGCATACAGAAGGATGGAGGCAGAGCCGCAGAAGTATGGCCTTAGTGTTGGATATAATCGCCGCGACGCTTTGTTAGAGTGGGATCGATGGAGAGGGATTGGGCGTTATTGATCAGCGGTATTATCGTTGCAATTCAACGGGTCATTGCGGTTGTGAGACCTCGCCTTCCTGCATGCCTCATGTCGTGCTTTGACGAAAACGACTGCCCTGAATGCTGCCAGTGTCTGTTACGTATCTTATTTGATAAGATGCGCCGACAGAGCACGGCCAGAGAACAGAGACGTTACGGAGCAAAGAATGACAAAGGCGGCGGATGATTTAGAAGCTGTACGCAAAGTGACAGCCGCCCTCGAAGGATTTGAAGCAAGTGAGCAGGAACGAATCCTTCGCTGGGCGCGCGAAAAGCTTGGCTTGTCGACGGTGTCACCCGCCGCGACAAAGGAATCAAACCTACAAAGCACTATGCAAACGGTGCCACCTGTGGTCGCTTCTTCACCTTCAGTTGGAATCAAGAATCTGAGCACATTTGTGCAGGAGAAAAACCCGAGGAATGATGTGCAGTTCGCGGCGACGGTGGCGTTTTTTCATCGCTTCGAAGCCCCCATGGACAAAAGAAAGACGGAAATCAACGCTGACGATCTGCAGGACGCAACAAGACTAGCGCCCAGGGAAAGATTCAAATACCCAGGCCAAACGCTTCGGAATGCGCACAATTTAGGGTTGCTGGATAAAGGCAGCCAAGAGGGATTCTTCGCAATTAACTCGGTTGGCGAAAATCTAGTGGCCATGACGCTCCCAAGCGGTCCGTCGGATAAAGTCAAAGTGAGAAAAAGACACAAGGCAAAGAAGAAACGGAAGGCCAAAAAGACTAGAACGGCGAAGTGACCCAAACATGAATTACGCCGATGAAGCCATTCACTCCGCGATAAACGAAGCCCGTACGCTTAGAGACAGAATAAAGAAGAAGAAGTCTCTTCAGGTCAAAGGCCAAGAAAAAGACATCATCAGAGCGACAGCACTCGCCTGGTTCAACAATCATCGTAAGCTGTTGATGACTTTATTTTCTGAGCCAGAGTTGGATGAAATTGACGGAACCTATCGGGTGGTGCTGCTCGCGGCCCATAAGGACTCAGTCCGCTCCAAGTATGTTTCTGCGCTCAAGACCATCTTCACGCTTCTGGCACAGCTTCGGGCCGCAAACGTAATAAAAATAAGTACCGCTCCTGCACGCGCCCCTGAATACGCCTCACAAGACCTTCCGCCCGATTTCGCCCAGCTAGTGAAAGACCCTCAGATGAAGGTCCTCCTAGAAAAGCGGTGGACCGAGTGCAATCTGTGTGTGGCGGCAGGCGCTCCACTTGCGACTATCGTAATGGTTGGAGGATTTCTGGAAGGTCTCTTACTCGGTCGTGTGAATCGGGAGATAAACAAGGCACCCATTTTCACCGCAGCTGCCGCCCCACGCGCCAAGGAAGGCAGGACGCGCGTATTAGGCGACTGGACTCTCCAGAACTACATTGATGTCGCCCACGAATTGAAGTGGATAACGGTAACCACAAAGGATGTAGGAGACGTACTCCGTGATTACCGCAACTACATTCATCCACACAAGGAATTGTCACAGCAGGTGTCATTGACAACTCCTGACGCCGCACTGCTCTGGCTCATTGGGAAAACCATCACCCGACAAGTACTTAGCAGCGTGGCAATTGCGAGCTAGACGAAACTCACCGGCGATGCGCGCAGATCTCCGATTCCCTGTTAGCGTCCTTGGTATTCCCTGATACCGCGCCTGTTAATACCCTGTTTCGATTTCCGATAGATTCCAATCTCCCCTCTGAAAGCCGCTTTAAACGGGCGTTTCCTCTGCGCTCCTGTCGACGAGCGCATAGTTTCCCTGTATTCTTCGCTGTTAGCAGGGAATCTAGCGGAGAATAGTTCGCAGCGGACTGTATGGTCCGCCAGAATTCAAAAAAGCCCATAAACAATAGTCCAAGCTAGTGCGTCATCTCCCGTCCCGGCTCCGATTCCGACAGATTCACCGGGATCTCGAAAATCAATCTGTCGGCAGAGCTGTCCGACATGCGTACCCCGACGGGGCATAATGCGATACATGTGTTCGCGCCTCCGTAACCCGTCGGGAAGTTAGAGCGTCTTAATTTTAGGTTGGTTGAGTGGTAAGATGCGCGCAACGCAGGGTCTGGGATGTGTGGCGACGAACGGGGTGGGAAAGGCCAAGTAAGACCATGAAAATCAATCGACGCAAACTGCTTTCGCTGATCGGGCTTTCTCCGGCTGTACTGGCCGGGAATACCGCACTCGCGGACGGCAAGAAGAAAAAGACCGCGCCGGTGGTTCACGGCCGGGAAAAGTTCGAAGCCCTCAATCCCAAGGGGATGCCGCCCGCGGTCCAGCTGGTCCCCATGGCACCGCGTCTGGACACTCTCGACGGCAAAACCGTTTTCCTCGTGTCCGACGGCTTCGCCGGAGCCGACCGCTTCCTTGCGCAGATCGCCATCTGGTTCCAGAAGAACATGCCCAGTGTGAAGACGGTGTACCGCCTGAAAGCCGGGTCGTATTTCGATGATGACCCCAAGCTCATGGCGGAAATCAAAGCCAGCGGCAACGCCATGATCATGGCGTACGGGCATTGAAGCACCTGCACCCCAGCGACCGTCGGTCACTGCATGCAAGTCGAAAAGATGGGTTTCCCGACCGCGCCACTGGTCACGATCGCCTTCGTGGGCTTGGCGAAGTCCAACGCCGCTAGCCGCGGCATGCCTCTCGAACGCATCTGCTACCTCCCTCACCCGATTACCAATAAGTCGGACGAGGAAATGTACAAAGTACTCGAAGGCAACGATCCGATCACGAACAAGCCGCTGATGCCGGAAATAATTGCCGCGCTGACGCAACCTCTGACCGCAGACGAGAAGAAAACCGGCTCCATCAGTCCGGATATCGGTCCGCCCACCTACGTGGGCACTCAGGATGAGCTGCAGCGACTGTACTGCGACAACAACCTGACTGATTACATGCCCATCATCCTTCCCACCGAGGAAAAGGTGGAGGCAATGCTGAAGGGCACAAGCCACAAGCCCGACGAGGTTATCGGGAAATTGAGCGCCGCCCAGGGCGCGCAACCTTCGTGGACGTTCACGGTCAGGCACGTGGCGATCAATGCGGTAATGGCCGGCGCGAGTCCGGAATACCTCCCTGTGATCCTCGCGATCTCTGCCACGGGCCAGCCAGCGCTGTTTAGCTCGACGTCGTCGTTCTCCCGCATGGTCATGCTGAACGGTCCGATCTCTGACCAAATCAAGATGAATTACGGCATCGGGGCGATGGGCCCGTTCGCCGAAGCCAATGCCACCATCGGCCGCGCGTGGACGATCCTTTCAAAGAACCTCGGCGGCTGTGGCGTGGCCGGACTCAGCTACCTGGGCACTCTGGGATCGAATCTCAATTACAACAACGTGTGCATCGCGGAAACGGAAAACAGGCTGCCGGATGGCTGGAAGCCGTTCCACGTGCAGAAGGGGTTCAAGGCCGACGAGAGCGTCGTCAGCATTTTCAACGGCTGGAGCCTGAACAACGTCGCCTGGTTCACGCCCCTGCCCTACCACGAACTGATCAAGAACTGGCTCACGCATTTCTTCTCGTTCGGCACCAGCTCAGCCACGTTGTTGCTTGATCCAACCATCGCCCGCGAGGCGAAGGAAAAGGGATTCAACTCGAAGGAAGAGTTAAGCGACTACTGGTCGAAGAACTCGAAGACGCCGGGTTGGCTCTATTGGGATACGCACCAGAAGGAGTTGAAGCAGGCCCAGGAAGGCGTCGAGCCGTACGCCTCTTATTTGAAGATGGGCGACGGCGAGATTCCATTCCAGCGCTTCTACCGCCGAGGCCGTCCTGGCGCGCCGCCCGATCCCAACCCCAAGTCCTCGATTGAAATAATCGTGCTGGGCGGGGAAACCAACACGTACTGGGCCGGCGGCGATTTCAGCTACGTCACCAGCGCTTCGGTAGACAAGTGGCGATAAACCAACGTGGCTGAGACTTATGAGGTTGTTTGGATTCATAGTCATAGGAATTCGGAGATGAAGCACCTTGGTACAAATGGCACAGGAGATCTCTGCGTAGACCGTTCCCGGTGAACTCCAGCGGCTCGCTAGCTTGGCTCGCTAAGTTCTGATTAACCAGCAAACGGGACAGGGTCTATTTCCCGAGAAATATGTGTTTGCGGGCGAGGGAATTTTCGGATTTGAAGGCCGCCAAGTCAATCACTCGCCGGTTCCGCGAGAGCCTCTAGCCACCGAGGTTAAGAACCTCAACCACGGTAATCGATTGCTCTTCGAATAGAAGGTGCCGGTCACTATCAACCATCGTGTTCCGACACCGGTAGAGTGCAACCGAAAAGCCAAGCACCACAGGAACAAACGCGATAAACCAAAGCGGATCGGCGAGCGCCCAACTCTCTACCGTTGCCGTCACCGAAGCAAACGCAAAATAACCCAATATCAGCAACGACGCGCTCACAATCACATGACTCTTGAACTTCGGAAGCGAGCAGGTGAAGGGGATTTTCCGGAACCTCGCGAGTAGTCCCTCCATCAAGAGTACGCACCAGACCGCAACCAACGCCGTGTGCGTCATGCCAACCCGCCACCCCCAGAAATGCGCGTACACAGGAAGACAAATGGCCAGCGCCGGCACTACGAACGTGAGAACGATTCTCCTCGCCAGTGGTACGCACTCGCGAGATCGGGAATTGATATGGAACCTGAACACCCAGTTCGCTCGCAGCGGCGCCGGGATCGCGCAAGCCGACCACAGGCCCAGGATTAAGAAAAACCCGACAATCAGAGGAACGCTCAGGATTTCCGGCGACGGTACTGCGCCGCGCATCGCAGGCAATGGTTTTTGGGTCATGGCCGATAGCATTGTTTGCGAGGCGATCACAACCCCCAGGCTCAGAAACCCTCCAATCGCAAACGCCTGCTCTTCACTCCGAAAGATCGTCCGAAAAGCGAATCGATAGCAGGCGCGCTGGAACGCGCTCCTCAAAAGTAGGGCGTCGAGCAACCGGAAAACCACGCGTGCCCGCGCCGCGCGCCCGGCTGGCAGATTCGCCATGGTTTCCGCGCATTGCACAAAAAATCGCGCGTAGCACAAGGAATAGGCGACGAGGGACACCAGGAGCACGCAGAGCGACCCCACGATCGCCGCGCCGCCGAGTGAAGTCAAAGCCGCGCTCCTCTGCCCGCGTAAAACTTGACACAGCCCGAGAAACCAAGCCGGTGGCGGCAGCTGCGCCCACGCTCGAGGAACATCCGCAAGGTGCTGCATCTTGCGCGGCACGGAAAAGCTTGTCGTAAAGAGCGCCATCAACACAAAGACGATCGCGCAGCGCGCATAAATCGACGTCCGGCGAAAAACACGGTAGGGAAGCAGCGCCATGAAGGTGCCGAGCAGTGCAAAAACTGCCAGAAACCCGAATGCGCTCGCCGCGACAATTGTCAGCATGTGAGTAGCGAGGAAAACCTCGAACACGCGAGGCGTCTCCTGCGCGCAAACAACCAGCGGAAATAAGAACGACGACACCGCGTTCATATCGAGCGAGAGAACGACCGCCAACACGGAAAGCGCCGCCAAATTCGCCAGAAAAATGTGACTGCTCGAAATAGGAAGCGTCGCTAAATTCGAATAATCGCAGCGATCCGGCACCAATCGGTCCCACTTCCAGACCGCCACCGCGCCGGCCACTAACATCGCGAGCACAATGAAAGAGTACTCGTCGTTTGCTGACGCCGTGTACGGATCGAATCGCACCGATTGGCCGCGCAGGAAAAGTAGCAGGGACCCGTAGTGGTCCATGCAGAACAGTGAAACGAACGCGCCGGGGGTTGCGAGCAACGCCAGAATTGTCGCGATGCTGAGATCTAATTCGCCGGGTTCCGGTCCCTCGCTGCCCGAGAAAATGCGGTCCACGCAGTGGCGCATGAGCCGCAGAAACGGTCCATGCGAAAGTCTCTCCCAATGTTGCTGCACCGATTCCATCGCGATCTGTCGAAGACGGGCCTACGCCGCGCCGGCACTCATCACTTCCACAATCTCGCTTGCGGTCTGCTCGGCGTCCCGATCCGACACAAGATGGACGAATGCCTGCTCGAGCGAACCCTGTCCGACCATCCTGTGCAATTCAGTCGTGGGCGCGTACGCGATCACCTTGCCCTTGCTCAGGATCATCACGTGCGAGCAGACTTTCTCCACCACTTCGAGTACGTGGGAGCAATAGAAGATTGCCTTGCCGCGCTCGCCGAGCGTCTTGATCAGGCTCTTGACGATTATCGCGGACACCACGTCGAGCCCCGAGAGCGGCTCATCGAGAATCAGAATTTCCGGATCGTGCAGCAGCGCCGCGATCAACAGGATGCGTTGGCGCATCCCTTTCGAATACGAGCCGATCGACGAATGCCTGTACGGCGCGAGCGAGAAAAGCGCGAGCAGCCCGTCAATTTTCCTCGTCATATGCGCCCGTTCCATTCCGCGCAGCGTGCCTACCATCTCCAGATACTCCCAGCCCGAAAGGTACAAGTAGAGTTCCGCCTCCTCAGGCACGTATCCGAGCCGCCGCCTGTAGGCCACAAGATCCTCGTGAATGCTCGCGCCGAACGACAGCACCTGCCCGCGTGTCGGCTCGGACAATCCCGTGAGCATCTTGACGACCGTGCTTTTTCCGGCGCCGTTCGCGCCGAGGCAGCCGAGCACTTCGCCAGCGTGCAAGCCGAACGTCACCTCGCTCACGGCTGGCGCTGCCGTGTAGCATTTCCTGAGTCCTCGAGCTTCGAGCGCGGCCGCCATCGTCAGTCTTTGTTTGCGGGAGTGCTGCTGGAAGGACTGGGCGTGGAACGCGGGGCATCGTGTGGTTGCGCGCGCCGCTTTTGCGCTTCCGTTTTGCGGATCCCGACGAGGATGGCTACCGCCTGCGCGGCCTCGCGCTCGAATTGGACCTCGTCGAATGGCGCCTCGCGGTTGCCGAGCCACGGATTCATGGCCGGTCGATAGTGCCACCGGCTTCCTCGAGCCAGTGACAGGTCCACCCCGTGGGCCGTCGAGTTCCCCCACGCGCAGAGTAGCAAACTGCTGATCACTGCGCCGGTGGCCATTTTCCAGAGGTTCGAACGCAGCAGCCATTGGCGCAGCAGAGAAAGTACGGCATCGGCGAACAATCGCGGCGCGCGGTCGCGCCCCGCTTCGTCGAAAACGCACAGCATCTCGTCGCCGAAGCGATCCCGGAAGCGCGCCGGGTGCAGCTCAATCAGCGCGTGATACAGAGACCGCCTCATGTCGATTCGCTCGATTTGATCGGCGACATTGTCGCCTTCGCTTCCTTCAGCACGGCGCGAAGGCGCTCCAGGTCGGCCAATAGCACGCGCCGGCCAAACGCGCTCAGTCGGTAATAGCGGCGCCTCGAGTCTTCGTTCGCGGATCGCCGCGGCGCTTCGTTCACCAACCCCCGGTGCATTAGTTTTTCGAGATTGTCGTAGAGCGTACCCGGGCCCAGCTCGTACTGCCCCCGCGACTGCCGCGCCACATCCAGCATGATCCCGTAGCCGTGGCGATCCTCTGCCGCCAGTGCCAGCAGGATGTGCAGCGTCGCCGGAGAAAGCGGCAGTAACGATTTCAGTTCGTCTTTCGCGAGTCGCATACTCGGACTCCGATATATCAGATGCCGAGTATTATGTCAAGATGCCGTCGTGCCTCTGTCAAAGCTCTTTAGAAGTGTCCCCTCTCTTACCTCGATAGAAATGTCCCCTTTTTGGTTTTTGTTGGTTGTTCATCGTTGGCCTTGCCCGAAGCGGAGCCCTGCGGAGCCCGAAGGGCGGAGCGTTTAGGGCGAAGCGGAGGGCAAGGCCAACGATGGCTGCGCCGCGACTGCCCCTGTCTTTAACTCTCGCTTCTTCATCTCGCGCCGAACCGCTTCTCGCCAGGGATGGTTTGCTGGCGGCACCCACTTCTGCTTCGCCCGCTGCTCGGTGGGATGCTTCCCCACAGGTTTGACCTCGACTACGTTCGGCCGGGTGGGTGCCGGAATTTCCCGACACGGCAGCGCCCGACCTCGATATTCGATGGCGATGCGGCCGTGCCGCCCTTCACATACCATCACTTGGCCCTCGGCTGGCGCATACCCGCGGCTCTCCAGCTGGAAAAATCGGTTCTCATACCTCACCACCCAGTCCTCACTGATCCTGCGCTCCCTCTCCAGTCGGAAAATTCGGTCCAATTCAGATACCCGCGGCGCCCGCCGGTGATAGTTCTCCGACTTCGCTGCCACTCTCGCAAACCTCCGATTGTGTTCCGGCAGATAGTCTCGCTCCAGATATACGTTGGCTTGCGCGTGACTGCTGATCTGCTTCCGTCGCAGCTTCTTCACTAGCCGGTCCTGATGTGTCCCGTGAACCCGTTCCACTCGCCCCTTCGCTTGCGGCGAGCTAGCCGCGATCAGTTCGATTCCTAACTTCGCGCACATGCGCCCAAACTGCGTCAAAGGCTCCTCTCCTCGCAGCCGCTCTTTCGGCGTCGCTCTCCGCTTGTACAGGTTCTTCCAGTCCACGTAGAGAGCCAGGGGTACTCCGTAGCGTTCGATCCAGGTGCGCAGCCCATCCGCCACCGCCCAGATCGTCTCTTGCTCACCCAGTTGCGCCCAGGTCGTATTCGTCGCATCGTCGACCATGTCGATCAAGCACCCCTCGGCTCCACGCTCCTCCAGCCAGGCGTGAAAGCTCCCATCCATCTGCACCATCTCTCCAAAGTGTTCTTTGCGCTCGCGCCGACGAAGGTGCCGCCGTCGGTTCCGCTCCCGACTCCACAACCCCTCTGCCAGCATCCATCGTCGCAGCGTTTCCGCATCGACGTTCAGCCCGTCCTCGGAAGCCAGATGTTCCGCTGCCAGTGTCGGCCCGAAGCGCTCGCCCACCGACCCGCCATACTTCTCCCGCACCAACTGCAGCGCCTTGTTCCGAAACTTCGACTCTCGAGCATGGTTCGAGCGCCGGCCCGCGCTGCGGTGCTTCAGGCCTGCCGCTCCTTCCTCCCGATAGCGCTTCCACAACCGCTTCGCTTGTCGGTAGCTGACGTGCATCAGCCGACTCGCATCTAGCACCTGCAACTGCTTGCTTCGGACGCGGGCCAGCACCTCTACTCTTCTCAACTCCCCTTTGCTCATCTCTGTCCCCCCCAATCTGATCTCCTTTCGGAGATCTATTTAAGGGGACATTTCTATCGAGGACAAAAGGGGACATTATCAGTGAGGTACAACAGATGCCGTCGTGCCTCTTCTCCAGTGGGTTCTGGAAACTGTTGATGTTTCCGCTCGTTTCCTGTGCACCCAAGGTGATGCTGTCCCTAGCGGATGGATAATTAGGCATGGCGTCTATGCTGCAGACGGGAAGTCATTGGGAAGGGATTTCCATGCGGACTCCGCTCTTCAGAGGTATCCTCCCGAATTTAATTCTCGTATTCTTAGTTTTCTCTAACGTCGGCTTCGCCGACACGCCGACAACAAGTGCAAACACTATCGAGATTCAACAAGGTCCCCTCATTGGTCATCGGATAGGGGGCATGACGATCATGAATGCGCCCTGCGTCTACGGCGATCATTTCCACTTTGAAATCAATTCCGAGGGCGAGCTTCGGGTGTATGGACCCATAATCTGCGGCAACCTCAAGGGCGGCGGTGGCGGGGAACAGGTCTGTTACCTGGATCCCCAGCTGAGCTGCCTGGGCCGACCGAGCTTGAGCGTAGGTGCCGGAACTCCCTACGCCATAACTGAAACAGGAGTGAAGGTTGGTAATGAGGTGTATCCCTGGGTGAACGCGCAGCAAGCGACGGCGGTGTTTGCTTCGATTCAGAGCAAGGCCAAGCGTAAATGCGATGAGACTCTGTTTTGGCAGTCTCTGGACAAGAAAAATAACAGAGTGAATTCGCCTCCCGACCGGGTTCAATCCCAAGAGAGCTGCAAGCTGACCTTACAGGAGATCTGCGCATCAGCACACGGTGCACCGGCGAGGACTGGCGCCGGCAAGGATATATCCGTTTTGTGCCAGCGATAAAGGGCGGGCGAAGACCGTCACGTAGGATTGGTTTTGTGTTGCTCTTGGTTCCTCGTTGCAATTTCCCCATCACCGGTGACGCCGATCGATCAGAGAAGGGCGACAACGGGCGAATTCTCAGAAATCGACATGGAGACGCAGTCCGGGAACCGTGACTGGCCCGCGGACTTGGTTGTAGCCGGGATTGTTGATGTGCTGCAGGTCGAATGAGGCGAAGAAGCCTCGCCAGAGGTGTGTTGTGTAAAAGCTCTCGACGATTTCTTCCGGGCCAAACGTGAGGGCGCCGTCGCCAAGCAAAAAGCCGACACCGCCGAGAGCGAGATATTGCTGATGCACCGACGCGATCCCGTTGGCTACGAAAACGACGCCGGCGCGGTCGTTGCGACGATGCCAGGAAGCACCGGTCGTGAAAGCGCCGAGTTCGAGCGTGCGATCATCTTCGGTATAGGCGAAGGATTCGTTGTGACCATCGTTCCAGCCGAGCCGGCCGAAGATCGCGACCTGCGGAGTGATCTCCTGTTCAAAATTTAATCCGAAGCCGTATTTGTGACGGCCCTGGCGGCGCGTATCAATAATACTCGGCGGGGACGTCCGTGGGCCCTGGAGATAGTCATCGATCGCTTCGCGGTAATTGCCCATGTCCGCGTGATTGAGGTAGCTGAGCAGGCGGATGGTACCGTTGCGGTGGGCGATGAGCTCGCCGTGAGCGTCAAATTCCAGATTCTCCGAGCGCGCGCGGGCTAGATCGGCGTCCAGATGGATGCCATTCGCTTCTTTCGGCATGAGCGCTTCGGCAAAACGGGCGGTGAACCAATGGTCGTCGTATTCCAGAATGACGCCATCGGTGTAACCGCGAGTATTCGCGGCGTAATCCCAAGCACCATCGTTGTCGACCGTCCAGTTCAGGAATTGAAGGTGGCTGTCGGTGCCATATGTGTTCGCGTCGAAGTAATCGGCGAGATCAAATTTTCCGAGCCGGAATTCGATGCGCCGAGCGGGTAGAGACGTTGCGAGATCGAACTGGTCGCGGTCGGCCTTGACGCGCTCGTCGGTGAGCGGAATGATTTGGCGAAGCAGTAAACGGGCAAGATACGGAGTCGTCGCCAGCGGTACGCCCTGGACCGTTCGCACCGAATCTAGATCCGTTACTCCCGCCAGTCCGAGAGCAGACCCAATGCCACCACCCGTCGCATACTCTACGTCGGCGAACACTTCGGTCGTATGGGAAAGCTCGAAGCCGGTATAAAGCGTCAGGATGTGCGTCGTAGCGCTCTGAGCCCCTGAAGTTAGGCTGTTTGGTCCGCTGTATCGTGCGGGGAAGGACGGATGCCACTGGAAAACGACATTCCCTTGCCCGGATATCCAGTAGCGGCTGGTGTCTGAATGAGGAAACACTGTAAGGGTATCGCTCGAGCTTGAATCGTCGCCGGTCGACTGGTCTGCGCGCGAATCAGGTGGAGGCGGTATGGCGGGTTGCGCGCCGTCCTGCTCGGATTGTGTGTTCTGCGCGACACCGAATCGCGCCGAGGCGAGGCACACGACCAGGACGCAGAGAACTTGTATCGCGACTTTGACTGGGACACGCCGCATGTCTGTGTGAAAAGGCCGCTCAAGCGAAGGATGTTCGCAGGCTCCTTCGTGACTCACTTTCGCCCATTCAGGATTGCACTTCCTCTAGCTCATCGAGCGCGGGGCTGACAGCATTTTCTCTCCCAACATCCAGGGCAGACAGGATTTCCCGCTGGATCGCTGTTACTCCCGGCTCAAGCGAGAGACGGATGACGATCGGTTCCAGAAGCTCGTCCTTCCTGCCGATCGACTTCAGATGGACCCGGACCATGACTCGGTTCGCTGCGCCTTGGCCCTCCCGCTCTTCGCTCTGCAGCCGGTACAGGCCGAGCTGTGTGCGCCCGATGTCTTGGCGCAAGGGCGCGCGCAGTTGTACTTCATCGGCGGTGCGGCAGCCACGATAAGCCGGATTGCAAACCCGTGCCACGCCATTTCGATTTCCTTTTTTTATTCGCTCTCACGTCAAATTGCCCGAGAACACAGCAAGATGCGAGGGCGAATCCATTTTTTGTTGAAATCTTTACAGGATTGAAAGATTCTGGCCCGCCCGAGGTATTCCATCCGCGAGAGCGAGAATGAGGTGTGAAGCGCCTTATCCTGCGGCCGTTCTTCGCGGCGATTCCGGGGAGCGTCTACTACCCGGAGATTCTGGTTCTCGGACTGCAATTTCCATATACTCTAGCCGCCTCAAAAGCCCTGGCTTTCAAGGCCTCGGGTTTGATACCATACCCCCTTAGGGTAGTCAAGAAAAATGTCACACTTATCCCGTGAAAAACTCGAGCTGGTAACAAGGACGAAGAAGGTCATCGGGCAGCTCGAGAGCGTCTTGCGCGGGCTGAATGATGATGAGCAGTGCGCCGACGTGCTGCAGCGCTTGGCCGCCGCGCGAGGAGCGATCAACAGCCTGATGGGAGAACTCCTTGAGGACCACATCCGGAATCACATGCCACGCAATTCAAAGTCCTCGCAGGAAGCGGCGGCCGACGTAATCGAAATCGTCCGCACGTATCTCAAGTGAGCGAGGCCGCATCAGGGCTCCGTGCGAGACGCGGATGGAGCTTTAGTGCCTCTCGGAATGGTTCCCGCAGTAGCAGACCCTGTGACGGGATCGCTTCAGCTCGGCGGGATTTAGCGTCAAATCTGCGCGATCGAGCCGACAAACACCTGCACGGTCGGGCCGCGTACAGCGTCAGAAACTCAGCAGGAGCTGAATGTTGCCGCCAGTTCTGCCGGGTGGTAACTTAATTTCTGTCATACGGAGCGGCCTGGATAGCTATGGAACTGTTTCTCAATCTTCTCTGGATGCTCATCGCCGTGGGCCTGTTGGGAGCCTGGCGCACTCGCTGGGTCCATCAGCGACACCGCGCAACCCGACATTCCCTCCAGGAATGGAGCGCGCTCAGCATTGCGCTTGTGCTGCTTTTTTTCGCGGTCTCCATGACGGACGATATGCATTCCGAAATCGCAGCTTTGGAAGAGTGCTCGACGAGCAAGCGTGAACTGGTCTGCTCGCCTGGCGCACACTCTCTGCCCCAATCCGGAGCGGCATTGCATACTCCGTCGTGGGTCATTGCACCGTCGGTTCCGTTCTTCGGCCCCTCGAGCGCTATGCGGAAATTCAATTTAGCCGCGCAGGTCTGCTCGTCTATTCTCCCGAGCAACCACTCATCGAGTCGAGCCCCGCCCGTTGCGTCTGCGTAACTCCGGCCGTTTGTAAACCCATTTTTTGAAAGTCAATCAGGTCAGTTGTGACCTGCGCCTCGGCAGATGAGGGCGGTCAAGGCTCGGTTTCCCCGGTCAGCACAACCGATCCTGTGCCGCCTGCGACCCGGGCATCTTGGCGCCGCAAGGGAGTTGGACGTATGAAATCAGTCGTGATGCTCCTGGGCCTGACTGCAGCGTTGGTGGGCTGCGGTACGGGCAAATCAAAAATCGAAACGCCCGCGAGTCCCCAAGGCCCCGATTCGCCTGGCACTGAATACGTCGCTCCGGATTCAAAGGGAATTCAGACCCAGGCAGCGCGCCTGAGCACGATTCCGGAATACCTCGATCTGCCGGCTCACATTGAAGCCGACCCCACGCGCGTCGTGCATGTGTTCGCCCCCGCTGGCGGAAGAATCGTGGAGATGAAAGTCCGTCCGTGGGATCAGGTGGAAAAGGGGCAAACGCTGGCCATGCTTGAGAGCAGCGACCTCGCACGAGCGGTGGCCGATTATCACAAGGCAGTGGCCGACGGCCAGGTGAAACAGAAGGCCCTTGTCCGCGCGCAGGACCTGCTCGACCACAAGGCCATCTCCGAAAAAGACTATGAGCAGGCCCAGGGCGATGCACAGCAGTCTCAGGCCGAGGTCGAAGCTGCCCGCGAGCAAGTCCAGGTCTTCGGCATGGATCCTGATCATGCCTCAACCGAGCTTCTGGTGAAGGCGCCTCGCGCCGGAGTCATCCTGGACATCGGGGCTGCGCCGGGAGAATTTTCACAGGCACTTTCTGCGCCGGCGCCGCTTGCAACCATTGCGGACATCACCTCTGTGTGGGCTCTGGGTGACATCTACGAACAGGATCTTTCTGCTGCAAAACTGGGTGAACAGGCCGAGGTGACTCTGAACGCCTATCCCAACCAGCACTGGACGGGTAGCGTGAACGTCGTTTCAGGCGCTGTTGATACGGCCACGCGCACTCTCCACGTCCGGGTGGTGCTGTCAAACGTCGGCGCCCGTATCAAGCCGGGAATGTTTGGTGCGATCCGCATCTTGCGATCTTCGGCTCAAGGAATTCTTTTGCCTGCGGCGGCCGTGATCCGGGAAGGGAACGACGCGTACGTGTTCGTGAGCAAGGGAAACGGGCACTTCGATCGCCGCGCTGTCAAGATCGGCCGCACTCTGGACGGATCAATTGAGATCCTTTCGGGAGTGAACGCAGGTGAGACGATCGTTTCCGAAGGTACTCTGCTGCTGCGTTCCGCAGGCCAGGGCTGATCTGCGATGCGCAACCTGATTGCTTCATTGCTCCGTTATCGCCCGTTGATGATCGTCCTGCTGGTCGCCTGGATAGCCGGTGGAATATTCATGTTCTTGCGCCTCGACATCGAGGCATATCCCGATCCATCACCGCCGCTGGTCGAGGTGCTGACCCAAAATCCCTCATGGTCGGCCGAAGAAATGGAGCGGCAGGTCACCGTACCGATCGAAACGGTACTTTTCGGCATCCCGCACCTTGAATACGTTCGCTCGACCGCGATTTTCGGCTTGAGTGACGTGAAACTCTATTTTGACTACGACAGCGAGTACTTCTGGGATCGCCAGGAAGTCCTGAATCGCCTGCAGCTGGTCTCGCTGCCCTCAAACCTGAGCCCGCAGCTTTCACCGGAATCTCCCGTCGGGGAGATCTTCCGCTATCGACTCTCGGGGCCCGCGTACAGCCTGAACGAGTTAAAGGCAACGCAGGATTGGCTCGTCACGCGGGAGATCAAGCAGGTCTCGGGCATCGTTGACGTGGCCGGTTTCGGCGGGAGCACCCGCCAATACGTCGCCGAGGTCGATGCGCGCAAGCTGTTGCAGCTCAATGTCACCCTCCCACAGGTGATCGCCGCCGTCTCTGCTAGCAATGCCAATGCGGGCGGCAACTATCTGACCATGGGCAGTCAGAGTGTAAATATTCGCGGGGTAGGCCTGGTGCAATCAATTGGGGACATGCAGAACATTCTCATTGCGACCCGCAACGGCGTACCCGTCTATTTGAAGGACATCGCCGACGTCCACGAGGGCTCTCAGCCCCGCCTGGGTCAGGTGGGTGTCAATCACGACGATGACGCCGTCGAGGGCATCGTCCTGCTGCAACGCGGCGAGCAGTCCCTGCCCGCGCTCCGCCAGCTCAAGGTGAAAGTAAGCCAGCTGAACGGGGGTCTGCTGCCGCGGGGAATAAAACTGGAGACCCTGTACGACCGCCGGGATCTCATTCGCGTCACAACATCAACGGTGCGGGATATCGTGATCGTCGGCCTTACGTTGGTGACCCTGGTTCTCATTGTTTTTCTTGGCGACATACCCATTTCCCTGATTGCCGCGCTCACGATTCCATGTTCGCTGTTATTCGCATTTTCGCTGATGGTCTTCACGGGTCGCTCCGCGAACCTGATTTCCATTGGCGCAATCGATTTCGGGATTCTCGTGGACGCAGCTGTGATCGTCCTTGAGAATATTTTCCGCCGCTTTCAATCGGCCAACTCCAATGTCCGGACATTTGATCTGATCGCCGATGCGACCGCCGAAGCCGTGCGCCCGGTTGCGTTCTCGGTGCTCGTGATCATCGTTGCTCTCATACCGCTGTTTACCATGGAAGGGGTTCCCGGCAAGGTTTTCGCGCCGATGTCTGAAACCTACGGCTTCGCACTGGTCGGCGCGTTCCTGTTCGCGGTTTTGTTCGCACCTGTGCTTGCCTCCTGGATGAACCCGGAAAAAATACGCAGCCACCACACCTATCTGGTCAGCTGGCTCGGCAAGCGCTACGCCGGGGCCATCCGCTGGACGATGTCGAACCGGAAGACGGTCCTTGCGATTGCGGGATCGGCACTCGTCGCGACCTTGATCGTGGCGTTTCTTTTCCTCGGTGGCGAGTTCATGCCCAAACTGGAGGAAGGGAACCTTTGGGTTCGCGCGACCCTGCCGCAAGACGCCTCCTATGAAACCGGCGCCAAGATGGCTCACGAGATTCGCGAAATTCTCCTCGGCTTTCCCGCCGTCTCGCAAGTGGTCTCGCAAATGGGCCGGCCCGACGACGGTACCGACGTCACCACTTTCAATAATATCGAGTTCATGGTGTCTCTGAAGCCGCCCGGTCATTGGCCGAGTGGCTTGACCAAAAACAAGCTCATCAGCCAGATGGACCAGCAGCTGGAGAAATATCCCGGCATCGATTTCAATTTTTCCCAGAATATTCAGGACAATGTCGAGGAAGCGATGTCAGGAGTCAAAGGCGAGAATTCTCTGAAACTTTTTGGCGACGATATCGACACACTGGTCTCCAAGGCCGATGAAATTCGCGATGTCATGGCAGCGGTTCCCGGAGTAGCCGACCTGGGCGTCTTTCAGGAATCGGGACAGCCTGAACTGATCGTGTCGATCGACCGCGCTGCGAGCGCCCGGTACGGCGTGATGTCGGCAGACGTCAACGCAGCGGTCCAGGCCGCGATTGGGGGCATCCCGGCAACCCAGATTCTCCAGGGCGATCGGCGTTTCGATTTCGTCATTCGCTACCAGCCTCAGTTCCGGACTTCCGCCGAAGCCATTCGCGACATTCTTCTACCGACCCCGACCGGTAGCAACGTGCCGCTTGGCCAGGTGGCGGACGTATCGCTGCGGCAGGGAGCGTTTATGATTTTTCGCGAAAACGGACGCCGCTACATCCCCGTCAAATTCAGCGTCCGCGGACGCGACCTTGCGGGAACGATACAGGAGGTCCAGAGCCGTCTCGCCCAAAAGGTCCGCCTACCGGAGGGTTACCACCTTGAATGGGCGGGTGAATATGACAGCCTTCAGAAGGAACAGCGGCGTCTGGCCATCATCATCCCGATCACACTGCTGATTATTCTGGCTTTGCTATTCACCGCGTTCAACTCTTTGCGGCATGCACTTTTGGTTCTCGCAATTCTTCCCTTCGGCCTACTCGGAGGAATTCTGTCATTGTTGTTGACCCACACGCCCTTCAGCATCTCTGCTGCCGTCGGATTCGCCTCGGTGATCGGAGTGTGCACGCTTGGCGGAGTCGTATTTGTTTCCGGCATCCGTCGGAAGGAGGCCGGCTCGCATTCAATGCGCGCGACCATTGAACTCGCTTCGCTGGCCGAGATGCGCCCGGTGGTGATGGCGTGCGCAGCAGCGTGCCTCGGTCTGCTTCCTGCGGCGGTTGCGACCGGCATCGGCGTCCAGGCCCAGCAACCGCTCGCCCGGGTAGTCGTTGGGGGAATGATCACCTCTCCGCTTGCCATTCTGTTTCTGATACCGGTCCTGGCCAGCTACTGGCTGCCACCCAAGGACGACGCAGCCGATCCGGCCCAGAAGTAGGAGTTTGCGTGGGTTTAGCGTCTTGCTTCGAAAAAATTCTGAAGCAGCGCCGCAGCATCCTCGGCCAGCAAACCCCCAACAACTTTCACGCGATGATTGATCTGCGGGTGATCGAAGATCGAAAAGCAGGAATGCACCGCCCCTCCCTTGGGGTCTTCCGCGCCATAAACCAGGCGTGCGATCCGCGCTTGTACCATGGCTCCCGCGCACATGGCGCACGGTTCTATCGTCGCATAGAGCGTCGTGCCCAACAGACGGTAATTGCCGATGGTCTTGGCCGCCTCGCGCAGGGCCACAATTTCGGCGTGCGCCGTGGGGTCGCAATCAAGGATCGTGCGATTGCCCCCAAGCCCCACAATATGGTCGTCAAAGACGATCACGGCTCCCACGGGCACTTCGCCTCGCGCTCCGGCAGCCTGAGCCTGCTCGATCGCCGCTCGCATATAGGCGACATCCGCTTGGGCAACCTCGGTCATTGCACTGCAGAATATCATGGCGTCGCAACGCCGGTTCCCATCTCAGGGACCCCATTCGCCAAGCGGAACCCCACGAGCCGACACCGCGCGCCGGAGTGGTGTATTTCTTGAACGATCACGCCGCTTTCTTGCGATGGATGGCGCGAGTGAGGAAGTACATGGCGAACCCGAGGACCACAACGGATGCTCCCACCACCAGTTCGTTCGTGCTGCCAACCGACTCCTGGCTGTTGCGCACCAGTGCCGTCACGATCAGCGCGAACGGAGGCAGACCAATAAGAATGGCCCCGATCGTTCCGCCCGGCACACGGTAGGGCCGCACCAGGTTTGGCTCGCGGATCCGCAGTGCGACCAGCGCCCAGAACTCCAGAAGGATACTCAGGCCGGTCAGCAGCACATCAAGGATGAGGCTCCGCTCGAATCCCAGCGGGTAGCAGAGCGCCCAGAACAGCGCGCAGGCGATGACGGCAACCCACGGCGCGCCGGTGCGCGGGTGGCGCCGGGTGAAAATTCGCGGCAGATAGCCGTCCTCAGCCATCACCACGGGAAGCCGTGTGAACGACATCATCAGTGCGCCGAACGATCCTACCGCGCCAAGCACGCCAGCAAGCGTGATGGCCAGCGCCAGTGCCTGACCTCCCACGATTCGCCCCACATCGACCCACCCACCGGTGGTCCAGCTGTTGGGGTCGAGTCCGATCTGAGCCACCGCCGCGACCGGCAGCAAGTACCCTGCAACGACGAGCACCATCGCGCCCAGCATGGCGCGGGTGTAGGTCCGCTGGGGTGCCTCGACTTCGCCTGCGATCGTTGACAGATTGTCCCAGCCCATGTAGTTCCACATGGCGATCAGAATTCCGCCCAGGAAGTCGGCGTGGCGTAGGGGTAGATCGCTTGTCGCGTAGGAGTGTCCGTGCGACATCGCGAATACGACCAAAACCACGAACGGCGCAAGCAGCGCCACGTTCAGCAGAACCGAGCCGTCGCCCACCGCGCGCACCCCGAAAATATTCCATAGGGCGCATAGCGCGATCATCGCCAATCCGATCGCAAGCCCGCGGTAGCCGGCGACCAGTCCGGGCGCAAACCGGGCGATGTAAGCTACAAACAGATTAGGGTACAAGGCCATCTCAAACACGCTGCCCGCCATCGTGAGCCAGGTCTCCTGATAGCCCATAAAACGTCCCATGCCGCGCCGGACCCAGATGTAGAAGCCGCCGTCTTCGGGGATGGCCGTGGCAAGCTCGCTGACCATCATGGCTGTCGGGATGCTCCAGAGCAGGGGAGTGATCAGAAGGATCAGAAGCGTGGCCCGGTATCCGGTTTTCTGGACGATGTCTTCCAGACCATACGGGCCGCCGGCCACCATGAAATAGGTCGCTGCGATCATCGGCACGACGGTCATCTTGCGCACACCGGCAAGTGTCGTGCGAGGGTTCGCGCTTGTGGAAGCGCTGGCAGAAAGCGTACTCAAATACTCTCCTAGCCCATTTCGCGGCCCCGTTGGATGCTCGCCCCAAGCAAACCGAAATGGTTGGTGCGCAGTGTAAACTAGAAATCGACTGCGATAGTGAATTAACCCAATTTTTTTTCTGTTCCACGATTTCGACCGCCGCAGTTGCCTTTGTCGTCCGGCGACCCTTCGTTATAAGATGACCTCCTCGTCAACGGCACAGGGACTCGATGGAACTACGCAAAGACCCCATCACGCGCAGTTGGGTAGTCGTCGGACATCCGGAACGCGAGAAGGAGCGAGCTGAGCCGTGCCCGCTGTGTCCTGAGAATCGCCTGAACGCCCCGGCGCTGCTGGAATTGCCTGCGCGAGGGAATTGGCAAGTACGCGCGTATCCGCATTTCCGCCCTCTATACCGAATCGAGGGCGACCCTGCGCGTAATGCGGACGGAATCTTTGATCGCATGGCGGCGATCGGAGCTCATGAAATCATTGTCGAGACACCCACACACTCGCGAACCCTGACGCAGCTGTCGGACGAGGAAATCGAACGGGTACTGCAAGCCTACGCGCTGCGAATCGAGGACTTGAAGCGCGACGCGCGGTTCAAGTATGTGGCCGTGTTCAAGAACCAGGGGCCGGCGGCCGGCGAGGAATGGCCCCACTCGCACTCCCAGCTTTCCGCCACGACATTTGTGCCGCGTCGCATTCTGTACGAACTACGTTCCGCCCGGGAATGGTACCGTGAGCGGGACCGTTGCGTTTTCTGCGACATCCTGCGCCAGGAAATTCGCCAGACCAAGCGAATCGTGGACAATGTCGGCGACTATTACGCGTTTTGTCCGTATGCTTCCCGCGTGCCCTATGAGACTTGGCTGATTCCGAAGACTCATTCCCACCAGTTTGAATCTCCTTCACCTGAGGAAAAGCGCCGCAACCTGGCCACTCTGCTCGGTCGCACGCTGCGCCGCCTGCTGCAGATCAGTGGCAGCTACCACATGGTTCTGCACACCGCTCCAAATACCCTCCAGACAAAAGGTGAGTTAAGCGATTACTGGGCGACCATAGGCGGCGACTACCACTGGCACATCGAAATCCTGCCGATCCTGGAGACTCGCAGCAAGTCGTACAGCATCAAGGAGGTCTACTTCAATGGCACTCTGCCCGAACAGGCCGCCGAACGACTCCGCCAGTTCGATCCCGGGAAGTAATGGCTAACCATCCACCGGTCCGTCCCGGCGTCTCGCAGCGCGGCGGAATTTTTTTTCGGTTACTGTTCCTGATGTTCTTCCTGGGCGTTGTTTTTCTTCTATATCTCGCGCGCCATCCGTTGCTGCGAATGGCCGGCAGCTTCTGGATCGTGGATGAAGCTCCGGTGGCCTGTGATGCCATCGTGGTTCTGGGTGATGACAACTATGATGGCGACCGGGCCACCCGGGCCGCCGAACTTCTCAAGGCCGGTTGGGCACCCCGCATTGTTGCCAGTGGCCGGGGGCTCCGGTCCTACGCGAGCATTGCCGAGCTGGAGGAGCACGATCTGACGGACCGGGGAGTCCCCATTTCCGCCGTTGTTCGTTTTGCGCACCGTGCCGAAGACACCCGGGAGGAGGCCGCTGCGATTAGCCAGCTCGTTTCTTCCCATGGATGGAAGCGAATCATTCTGGTGACGTCGAACTTTCATACGCGGCGGGCCCGATATATTTACGAGAGATCGCTTGCGCCCGGCACCGTTCTGCGTGTGGTGGCCGCACGCGACCATGACTTCGATCCCGACGACTGGTGGACTTCCAGGACGGGAATCAAGATCTTTGCCCATGAGTTGGTCGGAATGGTTGTCGCTATCTGGGAGATGCGCCACAATAGCGCCGACGCATCCGACAACGCCAGGCTGGGGCCGGGCCCGAGGGTAGTTGCCGATCTGGACGTTTCCAGTACACAGATTGTTTACAGCTAGTTGCGCCTGTACTATAGTTTGACCACCGCAAAGGGTTGCTGCCACCCGCCGCAGCGTCCCCATTCTTTGAGGGAGGTTTTTATGTGGCGAAAACCGTCGGAGGGCAAGCCGTCTTCAGAGCCCGACAATCTGCCCGTATCCGCTCCGATTGCATCACAGCCGATCGATCCGATACCGGCTTCTCGCGTGCCTTCGCAGGTTCAAGCGGCTCCGTCCGCGCCTGCGGCAGTGACTGCAGCTGCGCCGGTCGCTCGCGCTACCTCCAAGATTAGTTCGGGCTTGAAAATCAACGGCGAGTTGTCGGGCGATTCCGACCTTTACATCGATGGCGAAGTGCACGGCAAGATCCGCCTGGGGAATACGCGGGTGACGGTGGGACCCAACGGCCGAGTTCAGGCGGACATTGAGGCCCGGGAGATCATGATCGACGGCAACGTCGAGGGGAACCTGAAGGCCAGCGAGAGTGCGCATTTCGGTGCGTCCAGCCGTGTGTCGGGCAGTGTCCTAACGCCCCGCATAGGCATCGACGACGGCGCGAGATTGCGGGGCAAGGTGGAAACGACACCCAAGGCGACGGCGCGTGGGTCTTCGGCGACTGCTAAAGGACGGGAGTCTGCCGACCTCCAACCTGTACCTGCCAGTGCAGCAGAAGGCGAATAAGGCAAACCATGAACTGGTCGGCAAAACACCGCCCGGAAGCCACGCGTCCGGCCACCGGTGCAGCGGCTGTGAGGCCCGGTCCGACTCCGTCCGCTGTCCCATCAGGTAATCTGCGCATCTCAAACGGCCTGAAGGAATTTCTTTGGCTGATTAGCGATGTTCCCCATGGGCGCGTGCTCGATCTGGGCCCCGTCTGGCAATCCACCGTCAGCTTCTTTGTGGACAAGGGCTATCGGGTTTCGACCGAAGACCTGCTGAGGACCTGGAAGGATTTCCTGGCCGCCGAAGAAGAGGGCTTTCGCTCGGCGCCCGTCGGCGCCGATGCGCTGCGAATTTCCCCTTCCGTGCTCGCCGACAAATTTCTAGAAAACGCACTGCAATATCCGGAACGCAGCTTTCACGGAGTGCTGGCTTGGGACCTGCTGGACTATTTCGATCCGGAGGTCGCGCCTCGCCTGATGGCACGACTCTCACACGTGCTTCATCCCGGTGGCGCCATGCTGGCGATGTTTCACAGTCGCCCCGCAGAGCGGTTTCATCGCTATCGCGTCGTGGACAGCCAGACGGTGGAGTTGCTTGCCGCTTCCACTATTGCGGTTCATTCCCACGTTTTTCAGAATCGCGAAATCCTCGGCTTGTTCGGCGAATTCCGGTCTTCGAAGACTTTCGTCGGCCGCGACCAGGTCCGCGAAGGCCTTTTCCTCAAATAGCCATTTCCCGCGATGCTATCCTCAGACGCGAATCCCTTCGCATGACAACCAAAACTCGGCCGCCTACATCTGCCTATCCGGGTGTTTGGGGTCTCAAGCGGTGGGTTTGCGGGTACGTTGCGACGCCTGGGCCCGGTTTGCCTCTGCCAGCCGTTCGTGGAGAAAATGGAACTTTTTCCAGTTAGAATGGAACCTCCCTGCACCCTTGGAAATCCCCGGAGATAACGTCTCGATGAACAGGCCGAAGCCGTTGGAGTTGGTGAACGCGGTGGAGAAATGCAAGGTCGGGCAAAGCGCGGCCGCTGGAGTGCGCATCGAGAATCGCGAGCGGTCGCGGTTGACTCGGCTGGTCGCGATGGTTGCCCTGCTGGTCGCCGGAGTTTGGAGCTTGCAGGGCTGCGGTGGCGGCTCTTCGTCGACCGTGACTTCCGTAGCGATTACTCCCACTACGATTACCGTTCCGCTCAACACCACAACGGAGTTTACGGCGGTCGTCAATTTGGCCAACTCGACTGTTTCAACGACGACTACGATCACCTGGGAGGTGAACGGTATCTCGGGCGGCGAGCTCGCAACGGTGGGCAGTATCGTACCGTCTGCAGACAACCAGCTCGTCGGGGTGTACACGGCTCCGGGTCAGGTGCCTACCACGGCGACCACGGGAGTTACGCAGGTTGGTCAGGTCAGTATTACTGCAGTCGCTTCGCAGCCCGCGGCGAGCTCCAACGGCACTGCACCCCCGACAGTGACATCCAATGTCGCGGTCGTTACAGTGGGAGCAGGCACGGGCCTCACGGTGTCGCCTACGTCTCCGACCGTTGCCGCCAATCAAGTTCAACCATTTACAGCGTTGCTGAATGGCCTGACGGATCTCGATGCGACTTGGACAGTGACTCCCGCAGGGAACCCCGGCGTATACGGATCGATTGATTCAAGGGGAAACTATACCGCTCCGCTGAGTCCGCCGCCGGGCGCCACCGTTACGATCACGGCGACCGACCCGGCTGCTTCGGCGCCGGCATCGGCGACAGTCACAATCGTCTATTCCGACGCCTCGCTCACCGGTCAGTACGCCTTCTCCTACGCCGGCAACGATCAATCGGGATATCTTGCGGCGGCGGGTAGCTTCGCGACGAACGGAAAAGGTACGATTCTGAGTGGCGTCGAGGACGTGGCGAGCTTTCTCACCGGAGTCGCCACAGAAGTACCCATCAGCGGTTTTTACTCGGTGGGTCCGGACGGGCGCGGCACGGCCAACATCAGCAGCAGTCAGGGCGCGCATGTATGGCGCTTCGCGCTTACGACGAACGCGCACGCCCAGATGATCCTTTTCGACGCCAATGCTACCGGCGGCGGGACGATTGACCAGCAGAGCGTGAACGCCCTTTCGAGCTCGGCTTCGGTGATCACGGGCTCCTACGTCTTCAGCGCGCTGGGCGCTGACAGCGGGTTCAACCCCTTGGGATTGGCCGGCAAATTCTCGGCAGACGGTGCCGGGCACATCCCGGACCCCGCAGAGCCACACACGATTTTGGATGTGAACGATAATGGCATCGCCGGCGGCACAGTTACCACCGGCAATACATCCCTTGCCGGTTCTTATGAGTTTGATCCTCTGTTTCCCGGCACGGGCCGCGGGACGATCACGCTCACCAGCGGACCGACCGGCACACGGGAGTACGCCTTCTACGCAGTCGAAGGGCCGTCAACTTCCGTGACACATTTGCATCTCATTGAAATTGATCGCGCGGCTTTTGTCGCCGGAGATAGTTTCAGCGCCCCGGCAGGATCTACACCCCTGACAGCCGGGAATTACGTTTTTACCGGCGGCGGAGATTCGATGACGGGTTCGGCAGTGCTCGCGGCGTTTGCGACCGGCGGGGTTTTCACATCCAACGGCACCTCCGGCATTTCGGGCGGCATCTTCGACGCAAACGACGGTGGCACCTACAATATGGGACCGACGATCAACTCGTGTTCCTCCTACGCCACTGATGCGAATACCGGTCGGATAGACCTGAAGCTGTTCTCAGGTACCGGTGCCTGCCCGACCGGAGCAAATTCCAGCACCAACGAATTTGCGGTCTATCAGACGGCGCAAGGAACCGCGTTGATGCTGGAGATCGATGCCAATGCCCTGTCGACGGGCACTGCCTACCAGCAGTGCGTGCCTGCGGCAGCGGCGTGTTCTTCCTCGGTCGCGCTGGGGGCGGGGAGTTTCGCAACCGGATTGACCGGCCAAGGCGTTTTCCATGACGTCGCAGGGTCTGCCCAACCCGATTTTTCCGGCCAGATCACCTTTAGCGGCACGGCGATCACGGCCGGGAATCTCGACATCAATACCTTCAATTCGGTCTCACAGACGGATCCGATTTCCGCGACGGGTAATTCGTTCGGTACGGCGGCCGCAAACGGGCGCGGCACGGCTGTCGTGGTAACCACGAGTCCCGCCGCCACGTTCAATCTCATTTACTATCTCATCGACGACAACACCGCGCTGCTGCTCGATCAGGACACAACTCCCATCGCCACCGCCGTCATCGCTCGACAATTCTGAAGCCGACCGATCTTTTCGATTGATTCGGATTGCTGACCGGAATCCGTTGCCCTTGCGCGGGATCGCCCCCGCAGGATTTTCCGCTTGCAAGCGGCCCATCCCCGGCGTATGAGTGCCGTAGCGGGGACCAGTTTCGGGCGCGGTCACGGCTGGACAGCGCAGTGGTTGTCGACAAGGGTTCTTCACAGCGGTCCTGCAGCGCGAACCGCCGGCGGTGCTTTCAGCGTCGCGGCGGCTAGCGGGTAAACAGGACGGGGGGAGCTGCCAGGCTCCCCCGTCTTGCATTTACAGAATCGCGACAATCCGCTGCTTGTCGGAGCAGGCCTCGAAACTCACGGAAACCTTGCGTGTAGCAACAGGCGAGCCGAGTTGTGGCTGCTGGGTTCGCCGCATTGAATTCTTGCGCTCGACCTGCAGCGTATTCTCCCAGCAGAATCAGCAGCGTTGCGGTTCGCTCGTTGCGAGCAGCCCTGGATTTTCCGTCACAGTTCTTCGGGATTTTTTTCGGCGGAGGTTGGCACGATGGCAGGTGTCCTGCCGGTGGCTCGCGCCTTCCAGGCGTGATACCCCGCCGGGATCAGGGACACGATGATTACGCCGGCAATGATGAAGTGAATTCGCCTGTCAACGTTTGGCACTGTTCGTCCCAGGGTGTATCCCACCAGGACCATGCTCCATACCCACAGGAAGCCACCGACGATATCGTAGGCCAGATACCGTGAATATCTCATTTTCGCCGCTCCGGCGACCGGAGGGCAGAAGGTCCGGATGATCGGAACGAACCTGGCAATGATGATCGTCTTTCCTCCGAACTTCTCATAGAACTCGTGAGCAGCTTCCAGGTGCCGCTTCTTGAAGAATCGGGAGTCTTCGCGCCGATAGAGGTTTTCACCCGCTTTCCAGCCGATCAAGTAGCCCAGCTGGTCACCGGCGATCGAGCACAGGGTTACCAGCGAGAGCAGGGACGCCAGTTTCATGTGCCCGGCGCCAGCAAACACCCCCGCCGTTACCAGCAGGGAATCGCCAGGCAGGAAAAACCCCACAAACATTCCGGTCTCGACAAACACGACCACGCACACCAACAGCGTCCCGCCCCATTCGATGAGCCCGCGCACATCGTAGATCTGCGCAAGAACATGTCTGAAAAGTTCGATCATCCGCCTAGAGTTCCTTCTGGCACCAAACGCTAAGTCCAGTATTTACAGACCCAAATGAGCAGTTTTGCCTCCGGGCCCGGAAGGCCGCAAGGTCATAGTACTTCAATCCTACCAAACTTAGACCCCTGTACCATTGGTCAGGGTGTTCCATCGCTCGAAAATGGAGTTGTTCGCGGAAGTGAATCTGAGGAGGGGGACAAAAATGGAAGGTGGCTACGAAGTCTGGATGGGGCAGCCGGTGATTCTTCGGGTTGTAGCAGGGAACTTGCGTGTACCGCTCCGTGGGCGGTTGCTGTCTGAGACCTCCCAAGTCGTTCGTTTGCGCATTGCGGATAGCTGGGATGTGGACATTTTCAAGACCATGGTAGTTGGCGTTGAGCATGACAACCCGGTTTACGTTCTCAACTAGAGGAACCCAGTGAGCTACACGACCGGCAACGATTGGAATATGGACCGTGGCGGCACAGCCGCCGCAATGACCCGCGCCGCGGGGTTCAAGCGAATATCGATGCGGCACAGAGTTGCCGCGGTTCGTGACACGCTGATCGTGCTCGCCATGCAGATCGTGTTTCGGACCACAATGTTCCTCAGGCATCTGAACTACTAGCCCGGCTCGGGCAGTGCCCGCCCGAGACAAGTTTGTCGGCCCAGCTGTTCCCCTCAGTGCCCCCGACCCCCGGGTCTGATCCCCCTCAGATCCGGGGTTTTTCTTTTTCGGAATCGGGGGCCTTGCTCTCACCATTCTCTTTGACTCACCAGGCATCCTCGACCAGAATATGCCGCAGCCTGCGCGGATATGAAACTCAACTTCACCGATTGGGTGGTGATCGCTTCCTACCTGCTGTTCACTCTGATCCAGGGTCTATATTTCCGTCGCCGATCGAGTGGCAGCACCACCGATTACTTCCTGTCCGGCCGGCGCGCCGCCTGGTGGCTGATCGGTACGTCCATGGTTGCAACCACCTTCGCCGCGGACACGCCGCTGGTGGTCACCGGCCTGGTCTATCGTAACGGGATTGCCGGCAACTGGATCTGGTGGAGCATGCTGCCTGCGGGCATGATGACCGTCTTCCTGTTCGCGCGGTTGTGGGTTCGCGCCGGCCCGCTGACGGACGTGGAATTCGCCGAGATGCGCTACGCCGGAAAGGCCGGCGCGTTTCTCCGCGGGTTTCGTGCGATCTATCTCGGCCTCCTGGTGAACTGTGTGATCCTCGGTTGGGTCACCAAGGCAATGACCACAATTGCCTCTGTCGTTCTCGGCATTAGCGACCGCGCGGCACTCGCGGTTTGCATCTTTTTCTTGATTCCGTTCACGGGAGTCTATGTTGCGCTCGGTGGTCTCTGGGGCGTTCTGTGGACCGACCTGTTCCAGTTCGTGCTTAAAATGGGCGTCGTCATCGCGGTGGCATACTACGGCGTAGGCGCTGCCGGGGGACTGCACGCGCTGGTGGCGAAATTGGGTGCGCTTCACGCCGCAGCCGGACCCGGCTCATCGAACATTGCTGCGTTTTTACCGGACTTCTCTCGAGGCTTTGCGAGCGAATCGCTCTGGACGATTCCCGTTATCACCTTCTGCGTTTACCTCGGCGTGCAGTGGTGGGCGTTCTGGTATCCGGGGTCGGAGCCGGGAGGAGGCGGATACGTCGCGCAGCGGATTTTGAGCGCCCGCAGCGAGCGCGACGGCTTACTCGCGGTTCTGTGGTTCAATTTCGCGCACTACGCGCTGCGGTCCTGGCCCTGGATCCTGGCGGCACTGGCGGTTGTGGTGCTCTATCCTCATCTTGCGCAACCGGAAGCGGGCTACGTCCTTCTTGCGGTGGATCATCTTCCGCGCGCCGCGCGCGGGCTACTGGTCGCAGGATTTCTCGCGGCATTCATGTCCACGATTGCGACCCATCTAAATTGGGGGAGCTCCTATCTGGTTTCCGATTTCTATCGGCGATTCGTTTGGAGTGCGGCGCCTGAGAAGCATTACGTCGCCGTGTCTCGCTGGGTGACAGTCCTTCTCGTGATACTGGCTGCCTGCGTTTCCTGGGAGCTCTCGACGATTCGTTCAGGCTGGGAAGTGCTGCTCGAAGTGGGTGCCGGAACCGGCAGCGTCTATTTGCTGCGCTGGTACTGGTGGCGGGTTAATGCGTGGAGTGAGATTGCTGCAATGGCCACGGCACTGGTGGTATCGGTCGCAATCCGCTGGTCCGCGCCGTTTCATGGGTCCGAGGCAGCCGTATTTGCAAAGCAGACCCTTGTCACCACGCTGCTCACGACCGTGGCATGGATTGCCGTGACCCTCATGACTCCAGCCGAGCCAATCGACACGCTCCTGCAATTCTACCGGCGGGTTCGGCCAGACGCCTTGGGCTGGGGACCCATAGCCAAGCTTGCCCCGACCGTAGTGCCGATTCGTGACCTAGGTCGCAATTTACTCGACTGGATTGTGGGCTGTGCCATGGTATATTGCGCCGTGTTCGGGGTAGGAAAGATTTGCTTGCTTTCCGGGGGATTTGGAGTTCTTCTTCTTGTCAGTTCCCTGGGTTGCGCGCTATTCCTTTACCGTGGCCTCTCCCGCATCCCGCAAGAAGTGGATTCACGACCCGGTGTCTGACATCGGGATTAGACGTGAGCTCTGTTCGGCGGCATCGCTCGGCCGATGGAGATGGTTGTGGATGTAGCAGACTGTTGAGCTGGGGTGAACGGTGCTTTTGTTGCCGGCTGGCTTGAACAGGGTGTTCCAGGGTTGCGAGGGTTCGTCAGATTTAAATACGGGGCCAAATTCAATCGATCGGGATGAAAATGGTCCCGGTTTGCGTTGTTGAGTTTGATGCCCTCCGCACGGGCGGATGCCCGAGGAGCAGCATTTATGAGGATTGCCGGAGTCGCAAGCGCGTTTCCCAAGTACTACCACAAGCAGGAAGTTCTCGTAGGTGCGCTCAAGAGCTATTGGAAAGACCGGTTGGTGCAGCCCGGCATTCTCGACCGCCTGGATGAAAGCATGAAGGTGGATGGCCGATTCACGGTGCGGCCATTGGATTTTTACCACAACAGCATGCAGACCTGGGGAGAGGCGAACAATGTCTGGATTGAAGTCGGCCTCGAGCTCGGCGAAAAGGCATTGTGCCATGCGCTTGTGGCGGCCGGAATTGAGCCGCGGGATCTGGGGGCCATATTCGTTACCTCGGTCACCGGCATTGCCGCGCCTTCGCTTGATGCGCGCCTCATCAATCGCATGGGTCTTTCCTCGAATATCAAACGCATCCCGATCTTTGGGCTTGGCTGCGTCGCCGGCGCGGCCGGGGTTTCCCGGGCCGCGGACTATGTTCGCGCTTATCCCGACCAAGCGGCCGCGCTGTTGTCCATTGAGCTGTGTTCCTTGACGCTGCAGCGTGACGACATTTCAATGGCGCATTTGATCTCGGCGATGCTGTTCGGGGACGGCGCTGCGGCGGCCGTCGTGGTGGGAGACGAGGTGGAGTCGGACGGACCGGAGATTTTGGCGACCAAGTCGGTCTTCTACCCCAATACCGAACGCGTGATGGGATGGGACATCTCTGAAAAGGGTTTTCACATCGTACTGTCACCGGAAGTCCCCGATACGGTGGTGAAACATCTGGGTAAGGACGTCGACGAGTTTCTGGCGGAGCAGGGTTACCGCCGGAGCGATGTCCACAGCTGGGTCATGCACACGGGGGGCCCGAAGGTGCTTGAGGCCACTGCTACGGCGCTGGACCTCACGGAAAAGGATCTGGAAGCGTCGTGGAAATGCCTGCGCAAAGTCGGCAATATCTCCTCCACCTCGGTCCTGCTCGTTCTCGAGGATGTGTATCGCCATCGCCGTCCGGAACCTGGGGCGCTCAGCATCATGGCTGCGATGGGACCCGGATTTTGCTCGGAGCTTCTGCTGTTGCGCTGGTAGGCGCCTTCGTAGGAGCTCATTTTGCAGCCTGATGTCCTGGTTGTCGGCGGAGGCCCGGCAGGACTGGCTGCGGCGATTGCAGCAAGCCTGAAAAATCTTCGCGTCACAGTCGTTGATACCAGACGGCCCCCGATCAACAAACCTTGCGGCGAGGGTTTGCTTCCCGAGGCGGTCTCGGCGCTCGGCCGTCTCGGCGTTGCCATCGATTCCAGCCTGGGTTTCCCCTTCGATGGCTTTCGGTTCTCAGACGAAGCTTCTACAGTGAGCGCTGAAATTCCCGAGGGACGGGGCATGGGCCTGCGCCGTACCACGCTGCACCAGCTCCTGATCGATCGGGCAACACAGGTCGGAGTCTCCCTGCTGTGGGGCGCGCGGGTCTCGGCGCTAGATTTTCAAGGAGCCTGCGTAGACGGCGTTTTTATTCCCTGTAAATGGCTCATCGGTGCCGATGGCCAGCATTCCAGTGTCCGCGAGTTCGCAAGCCTGGGCCCGAGCCTCCCGGTTCGAACTCGCCTCGGTTTCCGCCGGCACTATGCGATCGCACCCTGGACCAGTTTCGTCGAGGTTCATTGGGGCCAGAGGTCGCAAATGATCGTCACGCCGACGGGCTCGGGGGAAATCTGTGTTTCGCTCTTCGTGGACGATCCGCAGCTTCGAATGGATCGGGTCTTTGATCACTTTCCAGCCGTTGCCGCGCGTCTTTCGGGCACTCAGCCGCTTTCATCGGAAGCCGGAGCGGTGACGTCTTTCAGCAGGGCGCGCGCGGTCGTCCGCCGAACCGTGGCGCTGGTGGGAGATTCAAGCGGTACGGTAGATGCTGTCTCCGGGCAGGGGCTGAGTCTCGCTTTTCAGCAGGCCATCTGCCTCGCCGAGTCGCTCGCCCGAGGCGACCTCGCCCGGTACGAATCCGGCCATCGCTCTATTTCACGCGCCGCTGTGCGAATGACGCAGCTTCTGCTATGGATGAACTCCAACGCCGCGCTGCGGCGCAAGGTGCTGCGGCTGTTTGCTGCCCGGCCAGGTCTGTTTGCAAAAATGATCTCCGCCCACACCGGTGGTTCCACACCGGACGCGCTCGGGGCCTCTGCGATTTTGAACCTCGGCTGGCGCGTCCTGTGGGCATGATGCCCCCTCGTCCGGCCGGTGCTTTCCTAAGCGTCACCTAGCCCCGCATTCGCAGAATCACTTCCTTGTGCATGACGCGGGGTTCAGGCGGCGTGAGAATGCGCGGTCATTTCCTCAAAAATGCAAGTCCGAGGATTTCCTGGCAGTGAAAATGATTGGGGCAACTCGCTTTCAATCGGAGGCTCGGGAATTCTTATGCCAGTTTAGCGTTGCTTTGCGTCCCCGCTTGAAGCGGCCGCTTGCGTCGATCTGCCCGTCGTGAACCGTGCCTGTGAGATCGATCGAACTCACCGGGGCGCCGTCGGCCTTCTGGCTGTGCATCTCGATTTGGACGTCCCCCGACGCTGCAATGTCACCGGTCATAAACATGGTGATACCTTTGTCGCCGGCGATCGCCCACTGGCCGGTGATTTTGTCGCCACGAATCGTGCCCTCGGCGCTGTAGCATCGCTCCGGTTCGTTCGGGGTTTTGCCATAACAAACCGGCCCGGAGTATGTCCCATCGTACGAGCCCGCGCTGACAGCAGCTGGCGGCGGGGCAGGAGATGGAAGCGCAGCAATTTTAGCAGCCGACGGTGCAGGCCCGACCCGGGCGGCCGGGCGGGGCGTCGCGGCTTTCACGACCCCGGGCTCCACGGCTGGACGAATCTGGTGCGGTGTCTTTGCGGGCGGCTGAGCGCCGGACTTTTCAACGCTTGGTTTTTCAGGCTCCGGCGTCGGCAATACCGGGGCGGGGATCGCAGAAGTGCGCTCCGCGTCATTGCGTTCGCTGACGGTATGAGCCCAATATCCGCCTCCCAGCGACAACAGACCCGCTACAGCGACGCCAACCCATATTGCAGCGTTGTTTTTTCGCTTGCGATCCGGCGCGTGCGGCGGGGAGATTTTGGAGCGCAGCAGCTCCGCCGAAGAAGACGGGTTTTCGCCCACTAGAGACGATGAATCCGGCGCGCCGTCAAGAACTTCGTCGATCGCAATACGTGCTTCGCCGATGTCGCGCAACCGCCGCTTGGGGTCCTTGAGTAAGCAGCGTTGCAGGAGAACGCGAATCCGGATTGGTGTCGTCGACGGCAGCACCGACCAGTCGGGTTCGGAGCGAATTACTGCTGCCAGCGTGTCGGTCACGGTTTCGCCTCGAAACGCCATCTTTCCCGTGATCATTTCGTATAGGAAACATCCGAACGCCCAGATGTCCGCCCGACGGTCCACCACCTTGCCCCGGGCCTGTTCCGGGGCCATATAAGCCGGCGTTCCCAGCAAGACACCTGCCTGCGTGGCCATTTGGCCGATGGTCGGTGAGGTAGCGATGTCGACGGAGGCGGCATCCCCCTCGGCTGCCTTTGCCAGACCAAAGTCGAGAACCTTTACCGCGTCGTCTTTGGTCAACTTCACATTGGCGGGCTTTAGGTCCCGATGCACGATCCCCCGCTCGTGTGCGTACTCCAGCGCTTCGCAAATCTGCCTGGCGATGAGCAACGCGTCGTCGATTGGGATCGGGCCTGACCTGAGGCGGTCGGCAAGCGTCAAGCCTTCGACCAGCTCCATGACCAACGCGTGTGTTGCGCCGGAATCCTCAAGGCCATAAATGGAAGCGATGTTGGGATGATTCAGCGACGCCAGTACTTTCGCCTCGCGCTCGAATCGCGCCATGCGCTCGCCATCACGCGCGAACGCCGCCGGCAGGACCTTCAGTGCGACATTGCGTCCGAGCTTTGCATCTCTTGCCCGGTACACCTCACCCATCCCGCCCACACCGAGCGGACCCAGGATTTCGTAAGGCCCCAGTCGATTGCCAGAGGTCAGTGTCATTTGCGGCAGGATTATACCCTTAGAACTGGACCCATTTGGACGATTACCGCGAACGGGATCGGTCGAGTGCTGACTCAAATCACCTGTTATCAGTGCGCTGTCAATTCGGGTCCTTCCGGAGATGTAGCACAGTGGCGTGCCAGTGCCATAAAAAATTGTGAGAGTTCGCGAGCTCCTTTTGGCGTCGCGGAACGCAAAACCGTCTCCGGGTTTCCGCATTCAGCTGGAATGGCCGGGCTGGAACATCTGGGCTTGAATCGGGCGCGGGTTGGATAAACCGTTACAACGAGAGTCTCAGCCTGAAGATGCGCGACCAAGGGTCGAACCGGGAGAATATGTTGCGTGGAGACAGCGGCACAGATCGCGGAGAAGATGCGGCGCCTGGCACAGAAAACCAGGCCGCCGCTCTCATCACTCGGCTAGGCGACAGCCGACTTGGACACCTCAGGTTTCGGGACGCTATTAATCGTCTTCAGAATACGGGAGACGATCTGGTAGGGATCACCTTCGGAGTTCGGGCGGCGGTCCTCCAGATAGCCTCTGTAACCGTTCTTGATGAAGTTAATAGGCAGGCGAATCGAAGCACCACGATCAGACAGACCATAGCTGAATTTGTCGATGGCTTGCGTTTCGTGCAGGCCTGTCAAACGCAGGTGGTTGTCCGGGCCATACACCGCGATGTGCGCGGCGACGTTGTCCTGGAACGCCTTCATGAGTTCTTCGAAGTATTCCTTACCACCCACATCGCGCAGATACTTGGTCGAGAAGTTGGTGTGCATGCCAGATCCGTTCCAGTCACCCTTGATGGGTTTGCAGTACAACACGACGTCCACTTCGTATTTTTCGCACAGACGCATCATCAAATAGCGAGCCGTCCACATGTCATCTGCCGCTTTGGCAGAGCCCTTGGCGAAGATCTGGAATTCCCACTGACCCTTGGCGACTTCCGCGTTGATGCCTTCATGATTGATCCCGGCGGCGAGGCAGAGTTCCAGGTGTTCTTCGACGATCTGCCGGGCCACATTGCCCATATACTTGTAGCCAACACCGCAGTAATAGGGGCCCTGCGGAGTACTGGGATGACCTTCTTTCGGGAAGCCCAAAGAGCGCCCGTCTTTGTACAGGAAGTATTCCTGCTCGAAACCAACCCACAAGTCCGGGTCGTTCTCGATCGTAGCGCGTGCATTGCTTGGGTGCGGAGTGCCATCGGCGTGCAAGACCTCGCTCAGAACGATGTAGGCATCCTTGCGGCTTGCATCCGGATATAGAGCCACCGGCTTCAGCACGCAGTCAGAGCTTTTACCCTCGGCCTGCATGGTGGAGCTGCCGTCAAACCCCCACAGGGGCAGATCGGCAAGGGCAGGCGGCTGGTCGAAAGTCTTTATTTGAGTTTTGCCGCGCAGTTCAGGAACCGGCGTTTTGCCGTCGAGCCAGATGTATTCCAGTTTGTATTTTGTCATGGTTTTTGGCGGTCCTGTGATTTGGGATTATTCAATTGCCCGGCCCTAGTCTCGTAAAACAGAAAACAACAGTGTTGGTTCGAACTGCGCTCAAAGTACAGGGCCCGGATGGTATCGTCAAATTCATTAAATCTATCGACCCCATTCAGTTTGTTTCAATCCGATTTTCATCGTTTTGTTTTGCATGAGGCGCGAGGGAAAAAGCGAATGCCGAACCAGGGAACGGCTTGAAAAACCTTTCAAGAACAGGGGTGTTCCGACAGTATCTGTCTCATCAGGCCTGCTTGTAGCAGGCCGAGGACGCAGGCGAGCTCCGGTGGTACGTCACACAGGCGGGATGTACCTTTTGCGGCTCCGGTAAATCCTCGAGGAATCGTTCCTGAGCCAAAATCCTTCGAGGACTCAGCTATAGCGGCTGGTCTGGTCTGGCGATGGTGCGCCACATGTGAGCGACGGGACTACCATCGTTTCCCAGACCTTCCTTGGGCTGTTTGAAATGGCGCCCGAGAATGTCCAGGAACGGCTCGATGGTCACGACCACTTTTGGATCGAACGCGTACAAATCGTTCACGGCGACCATGCGCGGCTCCATGTACCACCGGTGCTTGCGAACCATCTGGTAGGTCGCTTCGATATAGGGCGGCGGCACATAATCGGAACCGAATAACTCGCGATAAAGATCAGGGTATTCGTAACCCACGGAAGGATCCGCATAGTATCGCAATGCCTGGTGATAACGAATCGCAAAGGCCACCTTCTCTGAGACGTAGGGCTCGAACAGTTGCGCTCCCCACCACCCATGGTCGGTCCGCATGATTTCCTGCACTACATCGTGGAGCAGGCACGCAAGGATGATCTCTTCCGACATGCCGTTCTTCATCGCCAGGTTGGCGCTCTGCAAAACATGATTGGCGGTGTCAGCAAAACGCAGCCGGAAGTAGTCCTGCAGGGAGGGATTGGCGGGCATTGGCGGAAGCCTTTTTACGTTGCCGCCGGAACGCGGAACGATCAAGAAACCGGCTCCTGCACGGTACGGGCGCGTCTCGATCTGCGCCTCGACTTCCGCCGCGGTCGGGTATTTCTTCCCATTCAGGGCGTCGTTCAGTTCAGCCATCATCCGGTGCTCGAGCGCGTCGGCGCGCGCTTCAGAGTCCATTCGCTTGACGCCCTCGGCGCCTCCCAAGCTGTCCAGAAAATCCTTGCGATCAATCTCCATCTCTCTATCCTAGCCGCATCGACCGCTGGGCGCAAAGCAACCGTTTTCGCCCTGTGCGGAGAAACGCGGTGGGCCATGCGGACGCAAAGCGAACGCGAGCGTTTCGAGGTGTCGCTAACTGGCTTGAGCCCGGGAAGCCCCGTCTTTTGATCGCAGCGGAGGATGAAAGCCACTCGGTGATAGCAATCTGTCGAGACCGCGCAGATACTGGAAAAGGCAGGATCGGTTGTCCAGGGAGCAAAACATGAAAGTAGGAGCACGCAATCGAATCGTTGGCAAAGTGACGGAGATCAAGAAGGGCGGCGTGATGTGTCTGGTGAAGGTCGTTATTCCCGCATCCGCGCGCATGGCCTCGGTGATGACGCTGGAATCGCTGAAGGAACTTCGCGTCAAGAAGGGCGACAAAGTCGAAGTGGTCGTCAAAGCGGTGAACGTACTCTTGATGAAGTAGCGCGTCCCTGGCCGCTACCTGCTTTCGTCGGTGACCAGCAATTCCTTGGCGCGCTCGGCCGCCTTGACGACGGCCTTAATCAGGGTGACGCGCAGACCGCCCTCCTCAAGTTCGAGGATACCGTCAATCGTGCAGCCCGCCGGGGTCGTCACCGTGTCTTTCAGCAGCGCGGGATGATGCCCGGTCTCGATCACCATTTTCGCCGCTCCCAAGGTCATCTGCGCCGCGAGAAGGGTCGCGAGTTCCCGCGAAAGCCCCACCTTTACGCCTCCTTCGGCCAGGGATTCCAGAATGATGTAAATAAATGCCGGCCCGCTTGCGGACAGCCCCGTAACCGCATCCATGTGCTTTTCGTCGACGGCTACGGTCTTGCCCACGGCATCAAAAAGTCTCCGCGCCGTCTCCACATCTTTTGGTCCGGCGAATTTCCCGGCTGCAATTGCAGTAATGCCGGCCCCAACCACTGACGGAGTGTTGGGCATTGCTCGAATCACGGGAACTTTCCCCCGCAGCCGGCGCTCGATGTATTCGGCCGACACCGAAGCCGCAATCGAAATCAGCAACTTCTTGTCGTTCAACTCACCCCGTATTTCGTCCACGACCTGGCCCACGGTCTGCGGCTTCACACATAGAAAAACGACGTCCGCCCGTTTCACGGCGGCGCGGTTGTTGTTGCTTACCGAAACGGGCAGTTTTGCTCCGCTTTTGCTCTCGGCCGCGGGGTGCTGCACGGTCGCGAAGATATTCTCGGGTGAAACCAGACCCTGCTTCACAAACGCCTCGATCAGAATGCCACCCATTTTTCCTGCACCCAGCACAGCCAATCGCATTCGGTTCCCAGTGTGTGCCATTTAACCCCCTCGCCTTTCCTGCGTTGATTCGGGCTGCTTCGTTGGGAAGATTTCCGGATTCCAGTGCGCTGTTATTCGCGTTCCCGCACGCGGGGGCGCGTCGGGGTTAGCCCCGCGGGTGACGCGGACGTGTGTCGCACGGTCGTCGTGTGAAAAGAAGCATGCTGAATGGCATCATACAAGAGGACGCGACGGACTCAAAAGCCTTCCCTTAGCTTTTGGAACTATCGCGTGCCCTGAAAGGAATCATCAGTGTGCGGCGATGTCCATGAGTCCGTGCGTGAGACACCCCCGCACCGAATCTGGCAGGCTCGCTGCGCAGGAGGTAAACGATGACGACAACAGCGCTCGACGACAGGAAAAACCAGAGCCTCTCCGAGTTATTTTTGTGGTGGTTCATTCTCGCCGCTTTCGCCGCGGCTGCGCTGTTGCTTCCTGCGACGCGTGCCGGCGCGCAGACCGCAGGCGCGGGTCCTTTGCCGGCGGCTACGCCTTCTGATCAACCTCCGGCTTCGTCCCGATCTGCCGCCAGCGCGCTGATCGGTGGCAAGCCCAACCTCTCCGGCACTTGGACTTTGAACAAGGATGAAAGCGACGACCCTCGCGCCGCCATGCAACAGGCTGGGAATTCCAACGCCAACAGCAACGGGGGCCGTGGCGGTATGGGCGGAGGCGTGGGCGGCGGTGGCGGTTGGGGAGGACAACGCGGTGGCATGGGAGGCACCGGCGGAGGCGGCAGGCGCGGACAGAACGGCTCCGGCAACCAGGCGAACAACCTTTCGCAGCTCACGATTGAACAGACGGCAACGTCGGCGAAGGTTACCGGAGAATCAGGCGAAGTGCTGGCGATGTATACATCAGAAGATTCGTCGAAACCGAATTCACCTGGCCCGTCCGCAAGTTCGCAGACGAGCCCAACATCGAGTGATTCAAACGGTTCAAGCGCCGACAGCTCCAGCACGCCGCCTGTCGCGCAGTGGCAGGGCACGCAGCTGGTCGCTGTGACGCCGGGCCGACGCCAAGGCAGCACCACGCGAACCTATGAATTGTCTCCCGATAGCAAGCAACTTTACGTGACCACGAAAATTGATAATCCGCGCTTCAAAAATCCGGTCACCTTCCGACTCGTCTACGACCCTGCCCAGTCGGGTGGGTAGACCCGTTGCCGTGCGACACCGCGGAAGAGATTTATTGCAGTCACGCGCGAATTCCGTAAGCTGAGGGAATGGTGTTGCATAGGCCAATCTATCCGCGGGCTGCCCGCGCGAAGGCTCTGTGCCTGTTCGCCGTGGTCCTGGCGGGTCCCGTGCCGTCATTTAGCCTGGCGCAGCAGAGCCCGACGCAGACGCCCGTGCAGGAGCCCGCTCCGCCGGCCGCTGGCCAGGCACCGGCGACCACCGGCACTGCAACCGCAGTGGCATCCGGAGTTGTGCATACCGCCGACGGCGCTCCGGTGCCGGGAGCCACGCTGCGCCTGGTTAATACCGACACACGGAAATCGTTTGTCAGTTGGACCGACGAGTCCGGGAAGTTTGAATTTCCGGCCCTTCCACCCGGGCACTACACGGTCGAGGCCTCTCAGCTCGGATTCGTGTCTGCATCATTAAACATCGAGCTTGGCGGCGGCCCCACACCTCCGCCACTGCAGTTTGTGCTTAGGGTCGGCACGCTCGCCGAACTCGCCGCGCCTTCAGGACCCTCGGCACCGCCCGCCAGGCATGCGAACCAAGCCCCGGGTCAGGGCTCGGCGCCCGGCACACGCGGCAGAGGCGGGCGAGGACAGCAGCTCCCGCCAGGCTTGCTGAATGCGGTTCGTGACGGCGGCTTCCAGCAAACCGATTTAACCGGTGAGGCAGCGGCTGGGCAGGGCGAAGAAGCCACCGGAGGAGGCCCACAGCCAGCCATGGGACTTTCCTCCGGCTCAGGTTCGTCCTCGGATTCGTTCCTATTGCAAGGTACGGTCGGCCAGGGCCTGGCGTCCGGCGGTCCGGGCGGATTTGCCGGCCAAGGGCAGGGTTCAGGCGGCATGGCCGGTTTCGGAGGGCCGAGCTTTGCAGGCTTTGGCGGCGCAGGCGGCCCCGGGGGGGCCGGTGGTGGCCCAGGCGGTGGTTTTGGGCAGCAGGGGGGCGCCCTGTTCGGTGGCGGTGGCTTCGGCGGAGGTCGTGGAGGCGGACCCAATGGGGCGCAGGGCGGCAGATTACTGAGACAGACGGTGAACCGCGTGCGATTTACGCTGTTTGAGCGTTACACGAACTCGGCGCTGGATGCGAAACCATACTCGATCACCGGCGCGAAGTATCCCCAGATTGGCAGCTACGACGAGCGCGCAGGCGGCAGTGTCGGCGGCCCGCTGAAAATTCCGCACATCTACAACGGCAGCGACAAGACCTACTTTTTTGTGAACTACCAACACGAAACCGCCAAGAATCCGGTTAACTCGTTCTCGACCGTGCCGACGCTTGCCGAGCGCGGTGGACTGTTCTGTGGGACCGCCGCAATCTTTGAGCCGTTCACGACCGTTCCGTTTCCGTCTGGGCCCCCGGGCTGCCAGCAGATTCCAACTAGCGAATTTGAGACGAACAAGGCGGTCCAGGGCCTGCTTGCCTTTGTGCCCCTGCCGAACCTGCCGAGCGTCACCGGTCAGAACTATCTGTTGCAATCCACTACGCCGCTCAATAGTGACATTGTCAGCACGCACATCCTGCACACCATCAACGCGAAGTTTAATCTCAATGGGGGCTACAACTTCAGTTCCCAGCGCATCAATACGCTCAGCAATTTTGTCGGCATCGGGGGGCATCAGTCCACGCGCAACCAGAGCGTGGACCTCGGCCTGTCTCACAATTGGTCGCCGCGTCTGGTCGAGAACCTTCACCTGAATTGGAGTCGCAGCCGCATCCAGTTGCTCAGCGACAATTCGTTCGGTACGGACATTGCCGCGAACCTGGGGATCACGGGCGTGTCCGTTTCGCCGATCGATTTCGGAATCCCGCTCATCAATTTCACAAACTTTTCGGGTTTGAGCGATCCGATCCCATCCCGGGTCCGCAATCAGACGCTGCGACTATCCGACACGCTTACCTGGACGCATGTGAAACACACGATGACGTTCGGCGGCGAAATTCGCCGCATTCAACTCAACACGGATTCCAATCCGAATCCGCGGGGCGGCTTTGTTTTTACTGGCATCGCTACGGGAAACGATTTCGCCGATTTCCTTGTCGACCTTCCGTTCAACACGACGGCGCAATTCGGAGATCCGAACCTCTACCTGCGCAGTTGGGGCGTTGCAGCATTCGCGCAAGACGATTGGCGGGTCAGCAAGACTTTCACCTTTCAGTACGGTCTGCGTTACGAAGCGGTCACGCCGCCGATTGAACTCGACGATAATGTAGTGAATCTCGATATTACAAATCTCGCCGATGTGGTCGCCGTCGCGCACGGGCAGGTCGGTCTGGCGGCTCCCGGTCTTCCCCGTGCCCTGGTTCACGGCAACTACGCAAACCTGGAGCCCCGGATCGGTTTTGCCTGGCAGCCGAAGTTCGTCAAGCCCAAGACCGTTGTCCGTGGCGGCTATTCGATCTTCTACAACGAGGCAATATACAACACGCTCGCGCGCGAACTGGCGTATCAGTCGCCGGTTTCAACCGTTCAGACCTTGACCACCACCTCGACCGCGCCGCTCACCCTGCAGAATGGTTTTCCGTCGTCTACGGTAAGCAGCGGCTTCATTCCGAATACCGAGTCGGTCGATCCGAACTACAAGAACGGTTACGCGCAGATCTGGAGTCTCGGCACGGAAACCACATTGTCGCCCAGTTGGATTCTAGATCTCACCTACACAGGCACCAAAGGTACCGATCTCGACGTCCTGCGTGCGCCCAACCGCGCCCCGCTCGGCACTCCTTCCGACGAGATTCAAGCGAATCGTATTGACCCGAATGCTACGGGTTTCACGTACGATCAGTCGGGCGCGAATTCCATTTACAACGCTCTACAGGTTCGCTTGGTTCATCGTTTCACCCACGGAGTCTTGTTGCAGGCAATCTACACCTATGGGAAATCGCTCGATGATTCCAGTTCGATCGGTGGCGGAACCGGTACGGTCGAGCAGCAGGACGGCAATCTCCATGGCGAGTACGGCCTGTCCACCTTCGACATTCGTGACCAGTTCCGCGCAGTATCGACGTGGGAACTCCCCTTTGGCCAGAGAAGCCGCTGGGCCAATCACGGCTGGAAGGAGCACGTCTTCGGCGATTGGCGGGTTCAGAATATTTTCACCTGGCAGACTGGCACGCCATTCACTGTCCTGCTGGGCGGCGTTGCGTCCGACAACGGCACTGGCGCGAATTTCTCTCTGCGTCCCGACCTGACAGGCGATCCGAACAAAGGGCTGTGCGGCGGCTCTCCGGCGGCGTTCTTCAAAGCAGGCGTGTTCACACTGCCGACCGACGCAAATGGGAATTTGGCCTACGGCGATGAGCCTCGCGGTGCTGTGGAGGGGCCTTGCCAGTTTAATTGGAATGCGTCTCTGGCGAAGACGATTCGATTCGGTCCGGACCGCCGCCATAATCTGAACCTGAGTTGGCAGATCACGAATCTTACGAACACGCCCTCGTATACGGGCATCGGAACCACGCTGCCTTGTTTCGGCGCGGCGGGAACTGGATCCGGAACCGGCAATGCGTCCGGCATCGTCTGCGGCACGGGAAACGGAACCGGATCCGGCTTCTCGCTGTTCGGCCGCGTATCGAGTGCCGGAGCGATGCGCACTATGGTCGTGCAGGCTCGGTTTAACTTCTAGCGATGAGTTACGTGATGCCCTGGACCGGTTGTTGCGAGAATTGCGCAAGAGTCTTTGCACAAACTACGTGCTTGCGCGCGTCCCTGCGAGGACTAACATGTTTGTGATGCGAAGATCCGGTCCTGACTGCGAACAGAAGAAGGCAGCCGGCGATCGTTCGGGCCGACGCACTTTTCGCGGCGACCCCGCTCACGGCTCGCTCGTGACGGTTCTTGCCCTGGGAGTGAGCTTCGCAGCGATTTCCGTTGTGGCGCAGCAGCAGCCTCCGCCCGCACCGGCGCAGCAGCCTCCGCAGGCGAATCCGACGTTCGTCCTACGTGCTCAATCAAACGTCGTTCGTATCGACGTGGCCGTCACCGACGGCTCCGGGAAGCCGATCAAGGGGCTGCGGGCGGATCAGTTTGTCGTTACTGACGACGGCAAGCAGCAGAAGATATCCAGTTTTTCCTACTCGGATATCGAAAAAGTCGAGACCGCGACCGAACAGAACGCCACGCCGATTGTCGTCCCGGTAGACAATGATGGTCCGGGCGCCGCCGAAGCCGTCACCGACACGGTTCGCGACCGCCGCATGATCGTACTGTTTTTCGATATGACCTCGATGGAGACCGACGACATCCTTCGGGCCCATACAGCGGCGCAGAAATTTCTGAAGCAGCAGATGACGCCCGCCGATCTGGTTTCCGTTGTGGTGTTCAGCACGCGCCTTGCGGTGCTTGCGAATTTCACGAACGACCGCTCGACACTGGACAAGGCCATTGCGCAATTGGTTCCAGGTGCCGCCTCTCAGATTTCCAATCCACTTTACGCCGCCGCGCAAAATGGGGAATACGACGTCCAGGAGTACACCGGTGCTGCCTACACGCCGGACGAGACCGAATTTGACGTGTTTAACACGGATCAAAAGCTTGCGGCTGTTGAAGGCCTCGCGAATGTCCTGGCGGGCATCCCGGGAAGAAAGGCGCTAGTTGAATTCACCGGCGGGATCACCCAGACTGGGGAAGAAAATCGCGCCGAGTTGCGAGCCGTCACCGACGCCGCCAATCGAGCCGACGTATCCATCTACTCGATCGATGCCCGCGGCATGTTCGCAAGTCCCCCGGGCGGCGATGTCACCGTCAATGCGGCAACCGGCACCTCGATGTTCAGCGGCGCGTCGGTGTACCACCAGACTGATCAGCGCGAGGACTCGCGTGACACGCTCGCCACACTTTCGGTCGACACCGGCGGCAAGGCTTTCTTTGATCTCGGGGACCTGAGCGACGCCTTTCCGAAAATTCAGCAGGACAACAGCGGGTACTATCTAGTCGGGTACGATCTCCCGTCAGACGTAAAACGCGACGGACGCTGGCACGCCATTCGCCTAAAGGTTAACGCACCGGGAGCACACATCCGCTACCGCAACGGCTATTACGCCCCGCGAGATTTTCAACACCTGGAAAAAGAGGATCGCGATCATCAGCTTGCCGACGCCATGCGTTCGGAAAGCCCGGAAGTTGATCTTCCGATCGCGGTTGAAACCGCGATGTTCCGATTGAACGATCAGCAGGTGTACGTCCCCATCGCAGCGAAGCTGTCGTCCAGCGCTCTGGATTGGGCCAAGAAGCATGGCCGTCACGAGGCTGCCTTCGATTTTGCCGCCGAAGTCCTTGCCCAACCATCCGGGAAAAGCGTCGCCCAGCTGCGCGATACGATCACCGTGCATCTCGATGAGGAGAGGTTTCAGCAAGTCAACCGCAGCAACCTGGTCTATCAGGGAGGCGTAGTGCTTGCACCAGGCTCGTATCGGATGAAGTTCATCGCGCGCGAAAATGAATCCGGGAAAATCGGCACGTTCGAGCAGGCGTTCACCGTGCTCCAGCGCCCGGCCGAACGCATGACCCTGAGCTCGGTTCTGCTTTCAAGCCAGCTGGTTCCCGTAGCGAAGTCATCGGAGGTCCAGACGCGGGGGCAGGGAATGCGCGCGCAGATTGCCACCTCACCGCTCGAGATGCAGGGCGAAAAAATCGTTCCCAGTGTCACCCGCTTTTTTACCCAGCAGCAGACGCTCTATGTTTTCTTCCAGGCCTACTATCCGGAAAAAACCGATAAATCCGAACCGCTTGATCCCAGCACGCTTCGCGCCGGCCTGGTGTTCTTCCGCGGCGGCGTGCAGGTGAACGCCACGCCGCTGCTTGCGCCGACTGCCGTCGACCCCACAACCCGCACCGCGTCGTACCGCATAAGCCTGCCGCTCGCAAAATTGCCTTCCGGACACTACACGGTACAGGCTGTGGCGATTGCGGCCGGCACCCAGCAATCCGCCTTTGGCCGGGCCTACCTCGCGCTCGAGCAACCCCCGGCGTCCCCCAACCCCGCAGCGGCGCCGCCCGCCGCACCCGTTGGACCGGACACCGCATCGCCTTAGATCTGAAGCCCTGGCTTTCAAGGCCCAAGAAAGAAGCGGCCCCAATCGCTCGGGGCCGCCGCGAATCAGCTTGAAAGACAGGTTGTGGCGAACTACTTGTTATCCTTCTTTTTGTCCTCTTCTTTCTTGGGTTCTTTCGCCGGCTTGGTTTCCTGCTTCGGCGCTTCGGTGTTCTGCGCAGCCGCTGGTCTTTGGTTCAGTGGGGGATGGACGTCGTAATTCTCATCCTTTGCTTTCACCGGCGGAGTAAATCGCATCGGCTGCCGCTGATCGCCTTGCGTCGTATTGTTCTCGGTCTTGTTGCTGTTCGTGCTGCTGGCGGTGCCGGTCGCCCCAGCAGCGGGAGGCTGGAACGGTCTGAAACCGTCGCGCGACGCCGGCTGGTTTTGCGCCGGAGTGGTTGAGCGCACAGGCTGCTGGCTGTTGTTGGCGTTGTTGTTGCCCCGCGAATTGTATTGCGGGTTACCTTGGTCGTGACCGAATTGGCCGTTGCTCTTGGCCGCGGGCTGAACCACGGGGCGCGAAACCGCCGGATTTAGCCGCGCAACTACGGCTCGCTGCGCGAACGGAACCGCGGGCCGATTGACTGAAACGTGTGCGGTCGATGAGACGTAGCTCGATCGCGTCGGCGCGATGGGCGAAGTCTCGACCGCGCGTGCACTCTGAATCTGTTGAGCCGACACACGAACGGTCGCGCCGGCAACAGGCCGCGCGTTCACAAACGTTTCTCGCGAAACGGCGGTCACTGCAGTTTCATTGTGCGCGTAGGTGTAATTGTTGACCACCGTCGTGTTGTGATTGATATACACGTTGTTGTAAACGGTCGTGACTTGCGTCACGTTGACGACGCGCGAATTGGTGACGTTGATGTTCTGCACGTACCGCGCGCTGGCGCGATAGCCGGGGACGAACACGTCACGCGGACCGAGCGGGAACCATGCTACGCCGGAAAATCCTCCGCCGAATGCAACACCGACGCCGAACCCGCCGCCTCCCACGAATCCCACCAGCGCCGGAGCGTATACCGGCCGGACAACGACGGGCCCAGGGACCCATCCCCAATAACCGCCGACGAAAGCCCAGCGGCCGTAATGGAACGGCGCAAAGCCCCATGGTTCGGCGTCCACCCAGGTCCAGCCCCACGGCGCAACGTACACCCAGTGGCCGGCCTGATAGGGAGCCCATCCCGCCACCACTCCGCGGGGAACCCACACCGCGCCGTAATCCGGATCTGTGCGCCAGTCGCCGTATTGGTCCAGATCGTAGTATCCATCGATATCCCGGGAGACATATCTCGCCGATTGGGAAGCATTTTCGCGCTGATCGCGCGATTGGCACCAGTCTTCGAATTCGTCAAATCCTGGCACCGGGGAAGCGTCATAGGAAATCTGGTCGGTGCCATTAAAGGTGTACTGCTGACCTTCAGGCAGGTTCCAGGAATCTCCTCCGCCGCTCACTTCGCCCTGGCCTTCGCGTACGATGATGACGGTCGATCCTGCGTCCGGATCGGTCTGGATGCGATATTCGCCTCCCCGGTCAATCGTGAACGCTAGGTTCGGCGTGTCGATTTCAAACGCATCGCCTGGCGAGACATTGCGAACGTGTACTTCAATCGCGCCCTGCGCAAGCTGCAGCTGGACCGTACGGTCGTCCAGCGTCAGGAACGAAATTCCTGTATTGCTCGACATCCGAATGGCCGTACTACCAATGTGGACTTCGCCTCGGGAATTATTGTCGGCCCAGAGATTGTCACCGGCCGTCAGCGGGCGATTTGGATCGGCCTGCACCCAATCCTGGTCACCGGCAACCTGGTAGGAAACCGAGCCCTGCATAAAGTTCAGACGGGCAACGCGGCCTGGCGGGTCGTCCTGCGCGGAGGCGAACGCCGGGAATAATGCAACGAGCCCAGCAGCGAAAAGCAGGAGCGCGAAAACCGAGCGGATCGTCTTGATCTTGCGGATGATCATGTAGTCTCTCCTGTCGTGCCCCGAAACCTGGACACCATAACCAAGCGCGTGAGCCGTTGCCAGACCATCAGCCACGCGAGCCATGTTACAACGCGTAAGTTTGACATAATCTCGTATGCTCCCATTCATGAAACCCTCGCCGACCGAATTTGTTCTTGCCGGTTCCAGCCGCTCGAATTCACAGAAATTTCCCGTCGAGCCGGGCCGGGTACGTCAACCGACCCGATCCTGCTGGGCCGTGCTTGCCAGGGTATGTGGCTGAGGGTTTTCTTAGTGGTGTCCGCCGCCATGGCCGCCGCCACCGGAGTGGCCGCCGCCGGAATGACTACCACCGCCGCTGCTATGGGGGCTGTTACTGCTTCCGCTGCTGCGCGGGGCGCTGTACGTCGGTCGCGGAGCATTGTACACACCTCTTGGGCTGCTCGATCCGTACGGATTCGATCCGTTTGAACGAGAACCGTAGGTACTGGATCCGCCACGCGGCGTCACGATGGGCTGCCTCATATTAAGAGGAGGCCGAGAGTATGAATTGTATGAGTTTGAGGAGCCCCCTCGTGACGACGACGCAGGCGGGGTAAAATGTTGCCAAGAACTGTGATTCTCAGCCTGGTTTCCCCCCGCTGCTTCGCCTGATGCAGACGATCCACGCGAGGAGTTGCTCAGGGTTCCGGAGCCGTTTGCGCCGAAACCTTGGCCTGAATGGTTCGTAGAGCCGGATGGCGGTGCTGAGAAATGCTGCCATCCCTGATGACCGGATTGCGCGGCCGAACCGCCGTTGCCGGCGAACCCGGATTGCCCTCGGGCCTCGTTCGGATTTCCAAACGAACGGGAACCCGCGGCAGTGTTGTTCATCCTCGAGCCACCGCTAAAGAAGTGCTGCGAACCTGTGCTTGCACTTCGAATCGCTGACTGACTGGCCGCGCGACCCGACGGGCTGAAGCTTTCCCGCGACGGCGCGACGGGCATCTTTCCGGTCATCATGTTGCCCTCGCGGAACGAATCCGCACTCATCGTTGCCTGATGAGAGGCGACCACGCCGCGTCCGAATTCGCCTCCAGCCATCGAGGAGACACCTCCGCGAACTCGATCGCTCGACATGGCCGCGTGCACGTTTGAGAACTGACGCGCTCGGTTCCCACCCAGTGGCGCGAATCCGTTGTGAGAATTGTTGAAATTCGCGACGCCGACTGAGTTGAAGCGGCCACCAAAACCGCCATACCAGGGATGGAACCAGTCGCCGGGCCCACAGGGCAGCCAGCCAAAACGGCCGAATCCAAAGCCGAAGCCAACTCCGAATCCAACCCCGCCAAAACCGAAGAAGGAGACATAGGCAGGCGACCAGATCGGGTAGTAACCCGGGTAACCGGCAACCGGTCCTGGCCACCACGCCCAGCTGTTCCCATAGACGAACCAACGGCCGTAGTGATACGGAGCCCAGCCCCAAGGCTCGGAGGAGACCCATGTCCAGCCATAATAGGGCTCATAAACCCAGCGGCCTTCCCGGTAGGGAGCCCAGTCCGGGCCTGTTCCTGAAGGAATCCAGACAGGCCCGTAGTCCGGCACTTCGCTCCAGGTGCCATAGGTATCGAGATCTTCCGAGCCCGTGTAGTACCGGTCAGTTTTGCCCCAGCTTGAGGCACTGCTGATGCGGTGATCACGCTCGTCGTTCCAGATATCCCACTCATCCCGGCCAGCCGCAGTTTCGGTCTTATACTGCGGGCTATCGGTTCCCTCGATCGTGCTCATTTGACCCTGGTCCACGTGGGTGCTGCCTTGCGGAGTCGCGATGTCGGCCGAGCCTTGACGGACCGTAATTTGAGTTTCCGAGTCGGAGTTAACTGCAATGCGATACTCGCCGGGACCCTGCGGGTACACCGAGGAATTTGGCGTGTCGATCTCCGCATTTGCTTCGCTGCCTTTGAGCACGACGTAGGTGACCAGTCCCTGACCTACCTGGACCTGAATCGCGCCTCGCGACAAACTCGTGATGTTGACCGTGGCGCCGCCAGACAAACGCAAAACGTCGGCATAATCCAATTGAAGTTCCGCACGCGAATTCGGTCCGGTCGCAACGCGATCACCTTGGGAAACGGGGGAATTCTGCGTCACCGCTACCCACTCGCTATTGTCGCCACGCTGAGAGGAAACGTCTCCGTGGATGTAGCTGACGCGCGCGACGCCCGGCGCCTGGGCGTCAGCCGAGGCCGGATCTGTTTGCTCAGCCGAAGAGCCCGCAGGCGGAGGGGGCGGCGCCTGACCTTCGGCGTTTCTCGTCGGCAAGCTTAGAGTCAGAAGACTCAGCACCGCCAAACTCGCGAGGTACCTTTTCATCTTTTCTCCCCCTGCAAACGATGGCCGGGAACTTTGAACTCCACCCGTGTAATGCAGGGACAGTGCCAAAGTTCGGGGCCACTTGGAGTGAAGCATAACACCAATAAAAACATCGAGTTACATGGATCTCGGCGGGAGTTGGGACTCGGGCACCCCGGGCCGCTACTGGTGGATTTGGCGCGGGGGTGGTGGTTTTCAACCACCGATACAGGGGCTAAAAACCGGCGGCTAGATGCCCTCTGGAGCTATTCCTTGTCAGGGGGATCGGAGACGCCCATTTTCGAGAGGCGGTAGCGCAGCGCATTGCGCGAAAGGCCGAGAGCACGAGCGGCCTGACTCTTGTTGCCGTTGGCCCGCCGGAGCGCCTCGCGGAGCATTTCCTCTTCCCATTGCTCCAGGGTCATCCCATGCGGCAGGGCTGCAGCGGAATCGGCGGACGCCCGCCGAGGTGCATTGTCGATATGAATGTCGTGAACATCGAGCATGGCACCCGAGGAGAGGGTGACGGCACGTTCCAGAACATTTTGAAGTTCCCGCACGTTGCCGGGCCAGTGATAATCCATCAGGAGCTTCATTGCCTGCGGCGTAATGCCCTGGAGCGCTTTGCCGGACTCGCGTGCGCTCTTATCCAGGAAAAAGTCGGCCAGCGCCGGGATATCTTCCTTGTGCTCGCGCAAAGGCGGGATATCAATTGCGACCACGTTCAGGCGGTAATAGAGATCCTCGCGAAACGTGCCCTCTTCCAGCGCGGCGCGCAGATCGCGGTTGGTGGCCGCCACCAGGCGGACATCCACTTTGAGGGTTCTTGTGCTGCCCAGACGCTCGAACTCGCGATCCTGCAGAACTCGCAGCAGCTTCACTTGAATCGCCCCGGGGACGTCGCCGATCTCGTCCAGGAAGAGCGTGCCCTTGTCGGCAAGCTCAAACTTACCGGGCTTGCTCGCCGTGGCGCCGGAAAACGCCCCCTTTTCGTAGCCGAAGAGCTCGCTTTCAAGCAGTGTTTCCGGAATCGCGGTGCTGTTGATCTTAACGAACGGCCCTGCGGCACGCTGCGAATGTTCGTGGATTGCGCGCGCGACAAGATCCTTACCGACTCCGCTTTCGCCGCCGATGAGAACGGTTGAGTTGGTTGGTGCGACGCGCTCCACGAGCGCGAGAACGGCCTGCATTTTGTCGCTACGCGCGATGATGTTCTTGTATTCGTAACGCTTGCCAAGAGCTTCGCGCAGGTCACGATTCTCCTGCCGCAGTTGGTGACTGGCGAGTTCCTTGCGGATTACCAGAACGAGTTCGGCAAGCGAGAACGGTTTGAGCACGTAGTCACTCGCCCCCGCCTTCATGGCGTCGACCGCGGTTTCAACGGTGCCGTAGGCGGTCATGATCACGACGGGCAGATCCGCGTTCACGCGTTTGACAGCCTGAAGGAATTCAAGGCCGCTCATGCCCGGGAGCTTGAAGTCGGTGACGATGACATCGAACGGTTCTTTGCCGAGGAGTTGCAGCCCCGTTTCGGCGTCGCCCGCCGTGCGGGCGTGAAATCCTTCGTCGGCGAGCTGGAGTTCAAGTACGCGCCGCATTTTCGGCTCGTCTTCGACGATGAGGATCGAGGGTTTTTCCTGTTTCATACGGGCGGTCTATTCTATGCCGGACGAAGCGGCGCGGTTTCGCGATTTATGTTGGGTTTGTTCATGCCGGCGAGCTCGGGAGAAATACGCGAAAACGGGCGCCGTGTGGAGAGTGGTCGTCAAGCTTTATCCAGCCGCGATGGCCGTCCACGATTTTAGCGACGATTGCCAGTCCCAGGCCGACACCGTCTTTTTTCGAGGTATAGAATGGATTGAAGATCTGCTCCCTCAATTCGGCGGGAACACCCGGGCCGGTATCTTCCACGGTGATGACGAGGCCGGCCCTGCCACTGGAAGATTCCGGCGCGATCCCCAGTCGCAGGACACGTTCGCGGGTCTCCCCAGCCGCATGGGCGGCCTCCATCGCCTGGTAGGCGTTGTGAATTAGATTCACGAAGACGCTTTCGCACAGCTGTTCGTCCACCTGGATATTCGGTAACCCTGGGGCGTAGTGACGCTCGATGCGGACCTTTGACTCCGGCGACTGTGCTTGCACCGAGTCAAGCGCGCGGTCCAGAACGTTTGCGATCTGAAGCGGGCGCAATTCAAGGTTTGACGGGCGCGCGAAATCCAGGAATCGCGCTACCAGAGCATTCAGGCGATTGACTTCAGAGAAAATGTAGCCGGCAAGCTCGCTTTCAAGTGGCTTGGCGTCCTTTAATTTCTGCACGAGCATTTCGGCCGAACCCTTGATTACGCCCAGGGGATTGCGGATTTCGTGAGCCAAGCCGGCCGACATCTGGCCAAGTGCAGCGAGTCGTTCGGAGCGGCGGGCGTCGGCTTCGGCGCGTTGCAGCTGGCGATTGGTCTCCTCCAGTGTCTGCGAAAGTGCCTGGTATCGCGCGACCTGGCGGCGATTTTCCACCACGAAGCGGTTCACCAGAATTGCGACGAGGAAGAAGAAAAGAATACGGAGCGCCAGCAAGCCTTCCGCCTCCGGCGTCAACTCGTACTCCTCCAGTGCGGAGATCAGGAACGAACAGTAGGCAAGCGACGCAACCGAACTCCATAGCAGCGTGCCGATGGGACCGTAGTAGATGGCCGCCGTGATTACCGGCAAATAGTAAATCGGATAATAAGGGCTGTTGATTCCCATCTCGCCGGTGTGGTCCAGCAGCAGAGTCGCAAGAACGATCTTGATTCCCACGCTGATGGTCGGCCCCTCGTGGGGAAGGCGCGCGACCAGCTTGCCTTCGAAAAGCTGAAACAAGGCGAAGGCAATCAAAATCAGCTGTTTGTGGACCTCATTGATGGGGGGCAGAAACGCCAATCCAGCGATGAACAGCAGCCATACGGCGTCGATCCAGTCCACAGCCGATCGTTTGCGGTCAAGCATCTCGGCAGAAGGCCTCCGACGAACGGCGATCCACGGCGAATTCATGTCGAATCTAGCACGAAGCGTGGGTTTTTCGTTTCGCGGAAATCCAAACGTCAGAGCGAGGAGAGGATCAATTCCGCCTCATCAAGGCCAAGTACGGCGCTGTCGCCAGCTTTCGCGCGCCGATGGGCGCGACCAAGCGATGCACCAATCAGGAGAACGGCGGGAGAATCCATCCGTGGAAGCTTGTCGAGCTCACCGACAATCGTGAACCGATGCCGCTGACCCGGCACGCTGGCTCGCGACACAATCGCAGCAGGCATATCGGTCGCACAGCCCGCCGCGAGAAGTTCATCGCGCAAACTGGAGAAATCGCGGCCGGGCATGTAGATCAGCAACGTTGAATCGTCACGAATCAGGCCCCGCCAATCGGTGCTCGCGGCGCCGGGTTTCGCGCGCGCTTGGTGGTTGGTGATCACCACAATCCGCGTTGCTTTCCGCCGATCGGTGAGAGAGACCCCCAGAGACGCGGCGGCGGCAATACCGGCGGTGATTCCCGGAACGACTTCAAAGGGCACGCCAGCAGCCTCAAGCGCGTCAATTTCCTCTGCCAGGCGCCCGAAGATGCCAGGGTCGCCGCCTTTAAGGCGAACCACTTCGAGGCCTAGGCGAACGGATTCAATCATGCGCGCGTTGATTTCCGACTGGGTTGCTCCATGCGCGCCATAGCGCTTACCGACGCTGACAATATTGGCTTGGGGTCCGGCAAGTGCGAGGATTTCTGCCGGTACGAGGTCGTCGTGCAGAATCACATCGGCGTGCGCAAGCAGGCGCTGTGCCTTTACGGTCAGCAGCTCGGGATCGCCGGGTCCGGCGCCGACCAGATACACCCTACCTGGAGCTGATCGCGTCGTCACCAGATCGTTGTCCATGGATCCCCTGTACAGAGAAAGCGCAAACAAAAATCCCGCCCAGCAGGCTTCGCGCCGGCGAGCGGGCTCCTAAAATCCGAAAATTCGATGGTGATTAGACGATTCGGATCAAGCTCCCGTCGCAGCTCTGCCCGGACAACAAGCCGTCCTATGAAGTACCGCACGCGCGTATCGATCCATTAAAACGATACTACCGGAGGCGCTTGACTCGGTCAAGTTTGCCACAGTCGCCCTTAAGGGATCCTTCGTATTAAATTACAGAAAATCAGGGATGCCGGGGCTGCTCGATTACGGATATGTTCAGACTTCATTTTGGAAGCTGCAGTGGGTGGCAGAGCAAATTCTTCAATCGCCGGAAATTTATGCAAGGGCGGATGGGGAGGGCGTATTCGAAATCGCTGACCTGAAACGACATAAAGCCGGATGGTATGGAACGAATCGTGCTTGTTGTCGGAGTTCGAGCTGCCTTGATGCTTGGGGTGCGATATGAGGAAAGTTTTTCTGACCTTAGCCACGGTGGTTTTTCTTTATGCAATCGCTGTAGCCGCGGCTCCGCGTGCACCCCAGGCCTCTGCTTCCGTCTCCGCTGGTCAATCGGGCGGGCTGGCGAATCGCTAGCCTGATCCGCAGCTCGCGCCTCGAACATTCGTGGGCACGACCCAGAGTTCGTCGACCCGCTTTTAACTCCGCAATGAACTCAGCAGGACATTCCAGCAGCTCGATAACGAAGGGACCATCAGTAAGGTCGCGATCGGCGAGAAATTGGGCACAGCCTGTGAGTGCTCGCGCAGCGTGCAGCTGTTAGCTCATTCGGGAGAATGTTCAGTTGAAAGTTGCGAGAATTAAGGTATCGTCCTTGCCGGTGCCTGCGAGCTCGGGAGAGTTCCGTGCAGTTCGGCCGATCTGCTTTCATTCACGTTTCGATCATCCTTGGGCTATACCTGGTCTGCACCACCAGACCGGTCCGAGCCGATCGCGCGTCGTGTGAGCAGATCCGAAAGGCATGCGAGAATGCCGGCTTCGTTCTAGGCGGCGGGGCTCGCGACGGGCTCCTTCTGGACTGTTTCAACCCGATCGTGCAAGGGACACCGCGGCCTAAGGCAGCAACGAGACCCTTGCCGGTCATAAGCCCGCAACTGGTGAACGCTTGTCGAGCGGCGAACAACTCAGCCCCCGCCGCGGCGCAAGCGAACGCAGCGTTGGTTCCTGCTGCGGACGGTCAAACGGTCTACGATCCCAATCTGAGCGTCACCTGGCTCGCCGACGCCAATCTGGCTGGTACGCAAACATTCGGAATTTCAAACATCAACAAGGATGGCTCGATGGATTATGCGACGGCGCTCCGATGGGTCGATGCCATGAACATGCTGGACCACGGGGTCGGCTACCTCGGTCACAATAACTGGCAGCTTCCGACCGCGCCGGCCGAAGACAGCAGCTGCGCGCATACGGGACGGCACGGCGAATCGTTCGGGTTCCACTGTTCGGGCAGTGCTCTGGGATCTTTGTATTACGGTTCGTTGGGTCTTCGCGAGCCGGACACTGCGGTCCCCATCCCCGCCAATACCGTAGGATCATTCAAGAATTTCCAACCCTATTTGTATTGGTCAGGATCTGCGGCCGCTGATCCGAAGCAGGGATTTGTGAGCTTTTCCTTTAACACCGGGTTTCAGGGGGCCAACGTACCCTTGAACCATCTCTATGCTCTAGCGATGATCAAAGGCAAGCTGCCCGGCACGCCGCCGGCTAGCGGCACAGGACTGGAAATCAACCCCGGCGGACAAACCGTCTATGACCCGATTGTGAATATCACTTGGCTCGCGGACGCCAATCTTGCGGCCGAGCAAACATTCGGTGTTGCAGATATCAACCCGGATGGATCGATGGAGCACGCGACGGCGGTGCAGTGGGTTGCCGCCATGAACAAAGCCGATCAAGGCCGCGGGTACCTCGCTCAAACGAACTGGCAGTTGCCCGAGACTGTGCTGCCCGATCCTTCCTGTAGCATCGGTGCGAAAGGGATGACCGGCTACGACTGTACGGCAAGCCCGATGGGGGAGTTGTTCTACAGACGATTTGGGCTCAGCCGAGGCGAATCCGTGGTCGCAGTCCCAGCTGTCAAGGTCGGTCCCTTCCACGATATTCAGCCTTATCTTTACTGGGCATGCGAAGCGGAAACCGCCATATCGCCTTGCCAGACTGCGGGGCCCGCCGATGGGTTTGAGTGGAATTTTTCTTTTGGAAACGGATTCGAAGGAACCAATCTCTTGGCGAACGATTTGTATGTAATTGTCTATTATCCCGGTTCTCCCATCAAGGTACCCACGCGGTAATCGCAAGGGCCTGTCACCGACCGTCGGCCACTCCCCGCACGTTGCTGGTTCGACCAGGCGCGAAGTGATCGTCCCTGGCCGGCGATCTGTCAGTCCGGCAAGTCAAGCTTAAATGATGGCCAAATCGGCCGCGATCGAAGTCAAGCCCCTCAATTGGCCGTTGCCAAGGTTGATCCAAAAGCCATAAACTGTGCGCTCCGAGTGCGCCCGTAGCTCAGCTGGATAGAGCGTCTGGCTACGAACCAGAAGGTCCGGTGTTCGAATCACCGCGGGCGCACCATATTTACCCTATAAATATTGAGTATTCTGAGATCCGCAGAGCCGCGAGGGTGACGGCCCTGTTTATATCGTATGTTGATCGTATGGGATCCTCTGGTGGGGAATTAGACTATTTCGGCTGACAGCAGCGTTCGGTGTCGCCGATGCCGCACGAACAGCTAGACTAGGCCAGCGATGGACAAAGAACCTATACCAGTGGCCGTCTGCAATAACTGCACAACTCCGTACCGTTCCGAGACTAGGATCGGCCACAGGTGTGGCCGCCATCTCGCCACGGGAAAAACGTGAAGCGGAACCTATCAAAGCGCAATGACTGACGGGGATTGGACGGAGTGCCCGAGTTGCGCGGCCACCGGAAGGAAAGAGTTGGCGCAGTGCGACCAGTGCAGTGGCTGGGGTTGGTTGTACGTTCGTGGGATCAAGTCGGTTTAGATAGAATACTCGGTGACGCTTCGCGTCCACCTGGTAGGTTCCTTCGGGTTTCGCCTACGCCACTCCGCTCTGGCTTCCCGGAGTTGAATCGAGAACGCGCTAACTCTTGGCTTGCCGTCGCCACCGTATGTCAGCGGGTAAACCAGCCCGCGCATTTGGTTCCCGAAGGCGATCAGATCTGTTGTTTGGGGGGCGCGAACGGACGCATCATCACAAAATAATATGTGAGTGTGAGAATTATTGTCCATCCTAGGTTGATGCCAATCTCTATTACCGCTTCCTCCCAACTCTTAGGGAAGTGCCTGCCGTATATCCCAGTCCAATCGAGTAGAAATAAGACTGGAAAACTTATCAATGCTGCCGCAAGGAGTCCTCTTGTAGACCGTTTATTCGGCTTTGGAACCTCCACAGTCGCGTAATCGTCGCGCCAATATCCGGAAACGTCTCTTCCTTCGAAGCATCCCGCTTCTTTTCCGTTGGCGGTGGTAAAGATCAGCAGCCCGCGCCCTTGAGGTTCCAACGGGTCAGACACCATTTCAAGATTCACGTTATGCATTTTTATAATCTTATTCGGTTGCGACCTGAGTATCACGCAATAGATGTCCATTTCGTTTCCCCTTTTCGCTCGCGCAGCGTTGAGCCCTGTTCTCAGTGTCCGTTTTCTCCGCTCGCCGCTTCGCCGGGAAGCTTTTCCTCCCAGCCCCTGGCTTGCGCCGTTCCGATAGCTGAAGTCCTAGTTTTTACTCCCATGTATCTCCGAGCCCGCCGAATGCTTTCGCGCTCAAAGACTAGTGGTTCGAGAATCGCGATACCTAATAGGTCGGTCACATCCCAGTCAGGCGACTTCGCCATTTCTTCCACAAATGCGAAAAGTTTCGGCAAGAGTGGGTCAGCTTTCTCTGTTTTGAGAAGCTCTAAGATTAATTTCTTGAGGACACCCTCGAAGATTGGGTAGGCTCCCGGAATCTCCGCTTTCAAATCGTAATAAGACCCGAATGTCTGCTCAACTCGTGCTGATAGTTCGGGAAATCTTGTCAGCGATCTCTTCTCTATACCGAGAAACGTCAGTTGTCTGTCATTCATGTTCACTTACCTGGCGGAGCCTAACGGTGATTGCGATTACCAACTCCGGCCATCGTCCTGTGACGATCAGGTCCTTCGGTGCGTTTTGTCTTCAGCCACACAAGAGTTTGTCCGGAATGGAGAGCCAGCCACAGCTACGCGCCGAGATCGGAGAAGGACAGTTCGTAACAAGCAACTGGGAGCAAGATGGTTTGGATTTCGCCAAAATCGACTAATGGTATGCACAAGACTCCCAAGGTCGTGTTTATAAACTGCGAGAAGCCTCAAGATTCGAGCACTGGAAATCTGTTCTGCGATGGAAACGAGAATGGCGGGCCAAGCGGCGGGAGGGGCGAAGCCCTGGAAGTGATTTATAAAGTACGCAACGTTGGCTCGGCGCAGTTCTCCAGCCACGATGCCAGTAATTTCCTGGGCGTGGCTATCCGGACTAAGTTTGCCTCCACCATCGCATCCGTGATAACCGGGTTTCTATTTTTCAAGAAACAGAATCTCAAGTTTCGACTCAGCGATTACAGTTTTGGCTTTCTCTAGCTCCAGACGCAGTGCCCTAACAGCATAGAGGACTTTTTCAAAGTCTTTGCCACAGAGCCCGCGCAACTCCGCCTTGTCCTGAAGCGATTCTAGTTCGTTTAGCTGAAAGATCGGACCGGATCCGATTTCGCGGTGAACTTGGAATCCGATCAGTTCACTGAGGATATGAATGGACATATGTCCTCCCAAGAGGGCCTAGACCAAATTAAGTGCCTTGATTGTGACCGGTGGGGCGGGCAAGTCAAGGACGGCGAACCTAACTACAGTAATCTCGCCAACAGCGGGCTCGCTGATCTACGCAACGCATTGAACCCTGTTGATGTTAACCAGTTCATATGAATTTCATATGCCATGCTTGAATTTGCTGGTGAGCGCGTCACACTGGAGGTCCCTTCCGAAACGGTGTCACCGCCGACCCTCCTATAAGGTCAGCTGGAGAATATAAGGTGGCCATACACGTTCTTCTGGTCGAAGATAATCCCGGCGACGTTCGGCTGACACAGGAAGCATTCCGCAAGGTTAATCCGTCGGTTCAACTGCACGTCGCAAACGACGGCTCGGAGGCTATGGCGTTTTTGAGGCATCACGGAGCGTTCTCTGATGCTCCCCGCCCGGATTTTATCTTGCTGGATCTCAACCTTCCCAAAATGGACGGCCGCGAAGTTCTGGCCCAGATTAAGGCCGATCCGAGCCTGAGAACGACGCCTATTTTTATCCTGAGTACATCAAAAGAAGGGCTGGATGTTGCAAATAGCTACGGGCTACAGGCGAACTGCTTTCTCGTCAAGCCCGTGAACTTGGACGACTATGAGACGCTGATGACGACCATCAATGACTTCTGGCTGACAAAGGTTGAGTTGCCTCGCTATGACGAGAAGGGGACGGCAGCCATCGATTTACTACCTCCATTCAAATGGCGGACAGAAGCGAACGAAGCTGTGCCAGATTTCTCAGCAAGGTCCATGGATATACTGCTAGTGGATGACAATGAAGGTGACGCCCGTTTGATGCGGGAAGTTTTGTCTGGGATCAATAAGACTGTGCACCTTCATGTGGTGACTGATGGGCTTGAGGCTATGGCGTTTCTGAAATACCAAGGAAAGTATCTGGACGCACCTCGCCCGCAGCTTATCCTGCTCGACCTGCGGATGCCCAAATTAGATGGACTTGAAGTTCTGGCCCAGCTAAAGATGGACCCCCGACTTAGCGTAATCCCGATAGTTGTCCTGACCACATCCAACTCGGAAAGTGACATCACTCAAAGCTATCAACTCATGGCGAGTTGCTATCTCACCAAACCGGCGGAATTAGGGGAGTTCGAGAGGCTGGTCAAAAGCCTCAATGAGTTCTGGTTCACCAAAGTTGCGTTCCCGAGAGTGCAACGAAATGTGGTGGCCCCGCAACCCGTAGGATAAACTGCGCTTCAACCACCTGCCGACGCGGCGGGAACAGAGATGGCAGACAGGCAAAAGGGAACCTTGATCGGTTCCCTTTTTTATTCCCGCTACCAGGTCCACTCGAATGACCGAATGATTCGCAGGAATCCGTGTCAGATTGTTCTCATAGTTGTTTGGCTCTGCGCACTTGGTCCATGACGATATTTCCGCGTTGCGTGCTATCCTGCCGCGCATAGATCCGTTAGCGTCTTCTTTGCGAGGGTGCAGAAATGAGTCGAAACAGACCAATGTAGTTAAGATTCCTTGCTTGGGCCGCGCTCTTCGTCTTGGCGGCAGTGGCTCCGTCGAACGCCCGCCCACAAAACGCATCCCCGAGTTCTCCAGAAACGTCGGTTTACCTCACGTCAGAACCAACGGGAGCCAACCTGAACATAGATGATGCTGATGTCGGTTTCACGCCGACGACGGTGAGACTGAAGCCGGGGAAACACGCCGTTCGGATGTTTATGAATGGCTACCAGAACTGGGTTCAGTGGATCACCGTCGAGACCGGTTCGGAATTTCATACGATGAAGCACCCTATTTATCGTTATCCACCATAGTTAGCAATGTGATACAAGCACAGATCCTCTGGTTAAGTACCAGGAGGTCCGGTGTTCGAATCACCGCGGGCGCATCAGCCCTTCTCTCTTGCTGTCAATTGGGCTGAATTACGGAGTGCCCCTCAGCACCTCCGCGTTGATCTTGGGTGGTTGCGACGGCGGAAAATACGACGCGAGCTCGCGAAATCCCTCAGGAGCGGTTGCCAGGAGCGTCACTTTGTCCGATGCGTTCACAGAAATTCGCTCGCCCGGTTGATCCTGCCCGTTCGAGGGCACAAAGAGTCCGTACTTCAGATTGATGGGCGGCCGGCCGTTTTTGTCCCCCGGGTCCTTGGGAACGAATCCCGTCGTGTTTCCCACCCGGACCCAGGCTACTGATGGATGACGCTGCCAGTCGACCTTCCGCTTTTCATCGGGCAGAACCAGAACGTAGCGGTCATTTTGGAAGACCCATCTCCCGCTTCCGCAAAGTGCCCAATCCCAATACTGAGTCGTGGTTTCGAAATGCTCGATCCCTTGCTTCGTTCCAGGATCCAACGCTGAGATCACCTTCGTCTCGGAGCAAGACGAAAAGTCGGTTTTCTCGATGGAGCTCCCAGAATTTTGTGCGTTCTGAGGTCGAGATTCCGGATCCTGCTCCTTGGGCTGCCAGCACGTTCCATACGGCGGGCAGGCGAAGAAAATCCCGTTTTCATCGAGATAGGCCAACGAGGGAATCGGAGAGGAGAGTCCTGATGCCTTGAGCGCTGCGGCAATCGCACTCTGCCTGGCATCGATACGACCTCCCGCCCACCTGTCCCAATCAGTGGGACCACGAGAGGTCGTTGCGCCGTCATCGACCAATTTACCGTTCTCGTAAGTCATTGTTTGCCCTGCCCGCGCTTGGGTCTTCTGATTCCCGTTAGTGGTTGCGCCAGTGTCCTGCTGCGGGGTCACTTTCGTTCCGTCCAGGAAGCTCTCTAAGCGAAGATAGGCTTTGTCCGGATAGGTCACGGTAATTGCGTCCAGGCTGCGCGACTGGATCCGAAACACCTCACTTCGAGCGGGCTGCACGTCGATGGTCGCCGTGCCGGTAACCAATATGACCTGGGTGTCTATCGGCCCGTTCAAATCGGTGAGTTCGCCAAAAACCAGCACTGAATTGTCGGCAAGGAAGAGAACCGAGCCATTCTGAAAGTCGACTTCGGCGCGCACGGTACCAGTGACGAGCATGAAGCGCGCTTCGATCGGGATCCCAGCTTGCGCCTGTGCCCACGACTGCCTCGCGGCCTTTTGATTCTTGCTGTCGCTTGTCCGGAGGCGCACGTCGCCTTCCACGTAATCCAGGCGCACGATTTCCGGATCGCCGGGACGCCACCGCGTGGCAGCGTCGGGAGGCCCGGGGTCATAATATTGCCCAGCAGCCGGGCCGCAGATGAATGGGCCGGGAGCAGCAACCCAGCGCAAGGAAGCGTTCATCGAAGCCTCCATCTACGAACTCGGGCCCCGTAGATATGGCGATTTCCGCGCAGCCAACGTTACAGGTCTGAGCGCCTAATGGACGCAGACGCCCCTGGGTCGACCTCGCACGTTTTCCAGGCGCGGCTGCTCATTTCCCGAGCGGCGAATCTGTTGCCGTCCGGCGATATGGCAACCCGCGTATCGGCGCGATGGCGTTCCGGCGTCAGCGGGCGCGCTGTGCCGCTGTGAGTGTCCGGGATGTAGAAGCGGGAATCATAACCGGGCTCGTGGCCTACAAAGATGAAGCCCTGCGAATCCGGCATCAGCCCATGGCAAAATACGTTTCGATGCTGACGCTGGGCGGCAACTGCACCTGGCCCGGGACCGTGCATTTGCCCGCATTTTGAAATCTTTTGGCGGGTTCCCGTTCTCGATGTTGAGCCACCCAAACATCGCACCGGCATCGTGCTATTCTGCCGCCGATGGACACTATCCCGATCAGGCTGACACTACGGAGGCATTGGCCGTTCTTTGCAGTCCTTGCGGCGCTGCTGCTGGCCCTATTGGGCTACGTCGGGTCAGTCGCCGGCCTTGCGCACTACCGTGAGTCCCGTGCCCAACAGGAAAAAATTAAAAGCGATGATGATGACCTTCGCGAGTGGGCAACTCAGCCCACCGATGACCCTCTGCTTGCCAAGCTACGCGACTGCATCGACCGCTTGACCTACACCAAGAATGGCGGATACGCGGAGGTTGATGGGGCGGCCGCCAAAGCCTGCTGGGAGGCCCACGCCAGGGCGGCCAAGGCGAAGCTGGATGCAGAAGTAGACGCGCTAGGCACCAAGATCAACGAGCTAAATGAAGACGACAAGGCACGCCTGTATGGTGAATGCATCGTCGAGGCCAATGCGGATATTTCACAGTGTTACAAAACCTTCTACGGACCAAAATGACCGGTTCGGTTACGAGATCGACTTGTCCGGGCTCATCCCCGAAATCGCTAATTTCAGGGACTCGACCCCCGGGCTGCGTTCCTCGCTAAAATCCGATCCCGCGCCTTGGGTGTGCTCACGCTCGAGATAGAGCGAGCAGATTTTTTGCGATCATCCTTCCCGTTCAACTCGTGTAAATCTGTCACAAAGTTGATAACTCGATCGGCTGCAAAACTCTCGGCATATTCCGACTCGCGCGGTCTGTCCGGACTGCTGAAAGCGAGCCGTTATTTCCCAGGCCGCAGACCTTTTCCAAGCGGGCTGGAAATCTCTAAGTTCGAGTACCTAACGAGCGAAAGTTTACTCTGCGGTTCTGAATCCGGGGTGGGCTTGAGCGTTTGACTCGCTAAGGCCGACCTTGAGTGGCCTGCCTCCTGCGCCTTTTCCCGATATGGTTGAATTCAAGCACCTCGGTTGATTCCAGCCACCAGCTAGCGAGCACAGCCCGGCCCTCTGTTTTGGTGTCCTTCTGTAGGTTCATGATTTGACAGAGTTTGCTGCCTGCGGCGATCGACCAGGTTTGGCACGTCCCTTGCCTTATAGCGAGTGAGCGTCAGCAACACCGATGCGGCAGAGAACGGGCAAGACAGGTTGGATGCCAGCTGTCGAATCGAACGCGATAGCGAGAATGGCGAGGAGGTTTTGCAATGAGATACCTAAAGTATGTGGCTCTGATAGGACTTTTCGCAGTGATGGCCGGTGCTGCCAACGCACAGGTCGCGGTTCGGGTTGGTCCGGTTTTCGCCGGTCCGGCTCCGGTCTGCGCCTATGGCTACTACGGGTACGCTCCGTATGCCTGCGCCCCGTACGGATACTATGGCCCTAGCTACTTTTCCGGAGGCGTCTTTATCGGCGCGGGTCCGTGGTTCCACGGCTTCTATGGTCGTGGCTTCGGACCGGGTCCTGGCTTCTACGGGCGCCCTGGTTTCCGCGGTCCAGTTGGGCGTGGATTTAGCGGCGGATTCCACGGCGTAGCGCCGCGAGGTGGCGGCGCGTTTCACGGCGGCGGTGGATTTCACGGTGGAGGCGGGTTCCACGGCGGAGGCCACCGGTAATTGCAACCTCACTGTCCCGTTCACAGAAGCGGCTGGCGCCAAAGGGGCGCCAGCCGCTTTTGCGTTCACACGACCGGTTCACGTGCGGTCCGACTCGACCTAGGCCTTCTTGCGAAATAAGTGGTGCACGGAAGGCGCGCCCATAAAACACCATAGAGCGATGACGGGATCGCAGATTGCGCATCCCAGAGACGACCCTGGAATAAAAGGAACGATCGGATTTCCGTACAGATGATGCACGACATCCCATCCGGTATGCAGGAGCCATCCGAAGCCGATAAAGTTATAGGAACGCAGCCCTCGATAAGCAACGTAGGTCAACAGTGTGGTAAAGACGAATTCCCATTTACCGAGACCTCCATTCAGGTAGGCGGCGCCTGCACCGGCGATCATGATGGCCATGAAGTTTCGTCTGTTCGGTTCCCGAATCAGCGAACAGGCGAAAACGAACAGAATGCCTACAAGGATGGGTCCCAGAATCTCGGTTACGCGAAGGTGTATCACATGCGTTCAGGAGCAATGGGGCGAGGGTCCTTGGAGGACTTGCCGAAGCTGAGCATTTGCTTGACGGAGGCGGAAACGCGGTGCCGAAAGATGGCGAATCGCTGGCTGTCGTTGTCGGTGACCCAATTGAATTGAATCACACGGCGTTCGCCGACGAATGGGAGATGACCGTGCCAAGAATGATCGGAGCGCAGGAACGCGACCAGGGCGCCGCCGGCAGCGGGCGCTTCGGCGGCGACATCCTCGATGCTGTCGCGCGAGCGAAGCACGCGCAAACGGCCCCCGGAATCGTCCCAGGCCGGATTCACATAAAGCAGCACGGTTATGATCTTGCTGGCCGAGTCGTGGTGAATCTTGCCGTCGTGCGTATCGCTACGCCCGCGAACCGTGATTGTGGTCGGACGCTTCGAAAGATCGAGCTCGAATTTGTCCTCGAAGGCTTTGCGGAACTCTTCACCTTCCAGCGCGTCGATCATAGCCTTGAACGCGGGACCGAATTCAAGATGGTCTAGCGGGAAACTACCGGCATGCTCAATCTTCGGGTAATCGGCGTTGATTCGTTCCAGAGCCTCGGCTTTGACAAACCCCGGAATTACGAGATGTTCATAAGGATCCCGATTGAGCGGTGTGGCCTGGAAAGTTTCAAGATCAAAAATCTGCATGAGTCGCCTGATCGCCCCCGAGAGGAATGCTACCTGCCTGCCTCCGCGAGTGTCAACGAAGAGAAGCGCAGCTGGTATTGCTCATTCGTGCGCATGGACCTCACTCGACAGCAGCGCACCCGAGGCGGCACAGCCCTGAGCGTCTTCCAAGCGCGTCAGGCGTCGTTGGAGGCGGCCGATCATCAAGACGCAGGCGGCCACCACGACCGGGCAAACCGCGAGCATCGCAAAGACCCCTTTGACCGGCATATGTGAAGACAGTGCAACCCCTCCGAGCATCGGCCCGATGATCGATCCGATCTTGCCGACCGAAGAGGTCCAGCCCGTGCCGTTGGAGCGATAGGCGCTGGGGTAGAAGACGCCGGCGATGCTCATCAGTCCGTAGTGAGCTCCGACAACGCACAGGGAGCCGAAGAAGTACAATACGAGAAAGCCCCGTCCGCCAATTCCGGAGAATGCCAAAGCAAGCAGGATGGGAATGGCGAAGGCGGGGAATATCGCAATACTGGTCGCTCCACGCCTGTCTACAAAGCGCATCAGGAGCAGCCCGCCGATCGCCCCTGCCAGCACATTCAGGGATGCAGTCAGCGCCGCAGTAGATCGACCAAACCCCACCATTTGCAGAATGGTCGGACCCCAGGACGATCCAAAAAAGACGGCCATCGAACTCGCCGTATAGGCAAGCCACAACAGCGGAGTAATCAAGCGAAGTTCGTTGCGGAACAGCATTGATACGGAGAACTCTTTCCCCGGTAAGCGGCCTTCATCGGAAATCACGAAGCGATCGGCGGCGCTGATCGCCCGGCCGGGCGCAAGGTCGCGAGCATACGTTGCGATCAGGTCTGGGCGCTTGTTATTGATCGTAAGAAACCTGAGCGATTCGGGCAGCCATAACAGCAGCAGCGCGGTGCCAACAATAGCAACGCATCCACCGACCACGAATAGTGACCTCCAGCCGTAGTGAGGAGTCAACAGGATCGTCATCGGGCCGGCCGAACTGCTGCCGATGGAGTATCCGACCATGATCAAGGTCACGACCGTTGACCGGTAACGGCGCGGCACGTACTCAATGTTCAGTGCCCATGCCAGCGGGAACAACCCGCCCATCGCTACGCCTTCGACCAATCGCAGCGCGAGCAGCGTCGCATAACCCCCCGAGAGCGCGATTGCCAAAGACAGCGCGCCGAACGATGCGGTCGCAAGAATAATAGACAGGCGCCGGCCGATCCGGTCTCCCAGATAGCCGAACAGAAACCCGCCAAGCACCATGCCGGCTTGCCCTGCGCCGAATACGTTTCCCAGGGTCAGGCGGTTGATATGCAAGGTCGCCGACAAATCCGGCGCGACGAACGACAACACGCTGACATCGAATCCATCGAAAAAAGTGACGATCCAGGACAGCATCACCAGGCGGACGATGAACGGAGTGAGCTTCTGCTGCTCGATGATCTCCGACAGGTCGGTGGTACGGGGTTCGGCCATCAGATCTGGTTAACCCTCGAGATTATGGACCAGCCGGCGCCGGAGCAGACCGAGGTCGACCTGTTGCACGCTACCGCTGCCGGCGAGATCCAGCGCGTGCGCCGCCGCTGCTCCCATGCCGATGCACGGTCCCATCACGCGAACGCTCGAGAGCGCCGCCGCATCGCCGTCGATGCATCTTCCGGTCGCCAGCACATTGTCCGCATCCGCGGGAATCAGGCTGCGCAGCGGAACATAGTGCAGGTGATCGTCGCTGAACGGCTCCCAGAGGTAGCCCTCGGGCTGGCCGTGCAGCTCAATCGGCCATGCGGTCCGCGCGATTTCGTCCTCAAAGTGAGTGCCTGAGCGCACCTCGTCGGCAGTGAGCTGATGCCGCCCCACGATCCAGCGCGTCTGGCGAATTCCGGGAAGTCCGTAGGCGCGAACGCGGGCTTGGCCGAATGCGTCGGGAAACTCTTTCTTGAGAAACTGGACGACGCGGTCGGCTTGTTCTTTGCCCTCGAGAGCCTTTTCGCTCGCGCCAATCGGGTCAAGCGGCGTCTCGACGTGAGTCATGTTGACGACCGCTGTGCCGCGCTCGGGAAAGAAAAACGCGAATCCGTCCTGCCGCACCAGGCCGTACTGTTTGGCTTTCGCGGCCAGGCGCTCGCTGTAATCCTTGGGTGACGGTTTATGTTCTTCCCTCAGATGCTCGAGGACCACGATTTGCGTTCCGTAGATGGGCACATCGGGCTGACGGCACGGCAGGCCCGCCTGCCACAGCAGTGCCGCGTCTCCGGTGGCGTCCACAAATCCTGTGGCCGTTACTTGCAAATCGCCGTAGCGCGTGGCAAGCGAAAGCTCCTTGATCCGGCGGTCTTCAAAACGCACCTCGCGCAGCACCGCTCCCACAACGACCCGAATACCTGCGGCGCGGACCGTGGTTTCAATCCACCGGCTCAGCGCAACTTCGTCGTAGTAGACGGTAATGGTCATCGGCCCGCGAATGGGGCGCGCCGCGCCGTCTGCGCCAAGTTCGCGCAGAATGTCATCTGCAATTCCGTGCGTGAGCTGGCGAGCGTTCGGCCCGTTGGAGTAGAGCCCGCAGAAGGTGCCGATAATGGAGTTGACCGCCTGGCCTCCCAGGCTTGGCAGGCCGTCCACCAGAAGAACACTGCGGCCCAATCGCGCCGCTTCGATGGCCGCAGAGATGCCGGAAATTCCGGCGCCGACAACGCAGATGTCAGCTCCCACTTGTGCCGCCGCAGTAGCTTTGGACCGCACTCTGACTCGAATCGGCAGCGTTCCGGATGAACCTTCGATCATTGCTGCTTCCTCTGTGCGCGCGCCTGGGTCGCCGGCAGCAATTCAGGATGCGCTTGCGTCGCGCCGCTCCCGCCAGATTCCGAGTTTTTCCTGCGCCGCGCGGTCGGAAAAGCTGAACAGAACCGCTTCGCTTTCGGCGCGATGATGCTGCAGCGTCCAGCTCGGCGTCACAAAGACGTCGTTCTCGGTCCAGTCGAAGGACGAATCTCCCACCTTGCTGTGTCCCTTGCCCTCGATCACCACGAACACGGTGCTGTCGGTTGACCGGTAGGGAGCAGTGCGAAATCCGGCGGCGATCAACTGCAAGGCCGCACTCATGGTCGGCATCACGGAGCCTCCCGTAAGTGGGTTGGCATAACGCAGCTTGACACCGTGGCACGGATCAACCGGTCCGTTGCGCTGCATCTGGGCCAGACTGTCCCGGGCGCGGCTGTAGCGATAATTCAACAGCGGAGACGACAGCGAATCAGATCTTCCGCCGTCTGGAAGCAGTGCTCCCGAATAGCGAGCTTCGGAATCGTGCTCGGGACGGGCTATGGGAATCTGGCTGGTTTCATTTCCTTCGGCGAAGCTAGTGTCGAACAGGTTGACGATCGGTACATCCAGTCCGTCGAGCCAGATTACGGGGTCGGCGCCGTCGTTTCCGTGATCGTGCCAAGTCCAGCACGGGGTGATTACGAAGTCGCCGCGCGACATCTTCGTGCGCTCTCCGTCAACCGCCGTGTAGGCGCTTGATCCTTCAAGAAACACGCGTAGCGCGCTCGCGGTATGGCGATGGGCGTGAGCTTTTTCTCCGGGCATTAGCAGCTGCAATCCGCTGAAGAGGGAACCGGTGATTCGCGATTGTCCGGGAAGGCCGGGGTTTTCAAAAATAAGCACGCGCCGCTCTGCTTCCTCGGCTGAAAGCAGTGATCCTGCATGTAGGAGGTGTCCGCGCACCAAGGAGTATTTCCAGTGCACCGGAACGGCTAACGGCTGCGGCGAGCGTGTGACCAGGCCGCTTACGCGCTCCCACAGCGGCGCGAGATGCTGCTTACCGATCTGATCGTAGAACGCTTTCCGCGCGTTCATCTGTTCCGTCGAAGGCGTCCGAGACGGCACTGTCATGGCCCACCCCCTTAGGCTCGACCGATCCGGCCCAGAGTGTACACCGCGAAAAGGCGCGGCGCATTCAATTCAGTTCATCTCCGTAATCGTTTCGATTCGCCGCGGTTACGGCGTTCGACAATCCTGTCTCCGAAAATACAACCGAAGCAGGTGATAGTCCCACAGCTCTGCGGAATTGAGAACGGAGAGGCGGTCACCTGGCGCGAAGACCGAAGTCTCCGCGCCGGGCTCCCGGGGTGGTACTAGGGGTGGTACATTCGCTGCCGCTGCGAGCCAGGCGAATTTCTCGAGTCCCGTCTGACCCGCGCAACATATCGTTGTGCCCCGCGCCACATTCGCCGCGGCTTGGGGTCTAGAACGTGAAGTGCACTCCGAATTGAATCAAGCGCGGGTTCACGTTCGTGTGGGTTACGCGTACAGTCGTCGGCGACGCGATGTCCTCGAAACCAATGGTGCCAAACGAGGTGCCACCGGGATCTGCGAACTGCGCGTGGTTAAAGGCGTTGTAGAAATCCGACCGGAACTGCATGTTAACCCGCTCGGTAAGCTTGGTGTTCTTTAGGATCGAGATATCCCAGTTGAACTGACCCGGGCCAAGCACCGCGCCGACTTTGGTATTCCCGTAGTCTGTTGCAGTCGCATCCCCGAACGGCACGATCGCCGCCGGGCAAAAGTCGGCCAGGTTAAAGTAGTTGTTGTTCGAGCCCACTCTGGAGTTAATCGGGCCGGTTGTGAAGACGTTCTTATTGTTGGCGCCGGCACAGTACTCAGCCGTCGAGACGCCATCAAGATAACTCGTTGTGCTTGTGCCGAAAGCCGCGCCAGTCTCCACCGCTGCGTTCGTACTGCCCGACGCTGCGATAAACGTAAGCGGGTCACCGTCTTGTGCGATCGTAATACCCGAAACATTCCAGCCGTTGATCAACTTGTTCTCGATCCCCTCGGTATTCTTGCCAAAGGGCAAATCGTAGCTGTAGTTGACAACGAAACGCTGGGGCCGGTCGAACGATGCCCGGCCGTACTGGCAAATCATGCACGCTGCGTTATTGATGTTGGCACTCGGGCCAAAAAAGACGGTAGTGAGATCCTTGTCCCAAGTGTAGGCAGCCTGTATGGAGAGGCCGTGCGAGAACTGGTGGCGCACAGTGACTTGCAAGCTGTTGTAGTTGGAGTAGCCGTTATCGTCCGAGCCCGCCAGACCATCGGTCTGGTATCCGGGAAACGGCACGCGGAACTGCGCGTTCGAGGCCGTGTTACAAATCTGGTCGGGGGCGACTCCTGTGCAAAGGGACGCAAATTGGTTGGTCGGCGTTGCCAGGATGGCCTGGTTGTGATTGTGGTTGTAATCCAGGAGGTTGATGCCGCTCGATCCGACGTATCCAATGTCGAGCACCCAACCGGGAAGGAACTCATATTGCGTGCCCAGGCTGTACTCCCGGACTAGCGGTGTGTGGACGGCGTTCGGATCAAAAGGTGTACTCAAGCTGGAATCCGCACCGGTGGTTGGATTCGCGAAGCGTGCGGCAAATCCGAGCCCGAAATCCGAATTGCAATTCGGATCCGAAGGCATGCAAGCCAGTTGTATCTGTGGATAGGGTTGCGGCAAAGTGGCCGCGGCCCACCGGCTGCTCGGCGGACCATAGTCGTACGTCGCGGCGTACGGGTAGCCCTGTTCATAGGCGTGTACTACGCTGTCCAGTCCAACGCGATTGTAGAAGATACCGACTCCGCCGCGTACTACGAGCTTCCCACCGCTGAGCGGCTGCCAGGCGAATCCGAACCGTGGAGCGAAGTTGCTATACGGGGTGTGCCCCTGAATCGAGTTTCTGTTCGTCGCGGTTTGGACGCCCACAGGCGGCGGTCCGAAGTGGGCTGCGAAGTTGCTTGCTACCACGTATCCCTGGATACCGGCCGGGTCCACGAGCGCCTGCGCGAGCGACGTTGGCACGTCGGGAGCAGGAGCCAACTGGCTGAGCCAGACCTGCGTGAGCCTTCCGAGGCTGTCGCTGAGCAACCCGTCAAACTCCCAGCGCATGCCGAAGTTCAACGTCAGTCGCGAACTGACCTTAAAGTCGTCCAGCACATAAGCGTTCTGGTTGTTCAGCTTGTAGAAGTGCGTAATCCCGTGTTCCCCGGTGATGCCCTTCACGCAGAATATGCATCCGACGTCCCAGCCGGGACCTGCTGTAGGTCCAGCGGTCCCGAAGCCTCCGGCCTCAAGCCCGTTCAGTCCCGGGACCGCACCGGCGCCAAGCACCAGCTCGAGTCCTTGCTGAAGCCCGCCATCGGTCAGGGGCCAATTCGTCCATTCATACTCGTAACCCGCGCGGATACTGTGTCTGCCGTGGGACCAGGAAATCTGGTCAGCCAACTGGAGTTGGTTCGTCGGCCCCTTAAAGGGAAGGAGGCCTCCAAACAGAGTGTAGCCGTCAATAATGTCAATGATGGTCGGCGGCTCATAAAATCCTGGAACCAGGGGCTGCAAACCCAGTTGATCCGGCGAGCCGCATCCTTCCAGACCCGTGAGCTTGCCGGCATTGGGGCAGCCGCCCGGCGGAACAGATACGTTTGCGCCGCCATTATTGCGCTGGTAGGACGCCCGCGCTTCATTGACGAAATTGTTTGTCACCAGCGAAGTGAGCTTCAGAACGGCAGCGTCATTGCCCCAAGGCGTTGACACCGGCGTGCCCGGCAGATCCCCGCCCGCCTGGCCCAAGAACAACGATTGGGGGTTTCTGGTGTTAAAGAACTTGGTGGTCAGCGTTTGTTTGCTGTTTATCACGTAATCGCCGTTGGCGACGTATTGGTTCTCGTGGTAGATGGCTGGAACGTCGAAATTGCACACTCCCGTGGTTCCGTTACAGAACTGCGGGTCGGAGATCGGAGCAGGGATGTAGTAGTTATTCGGCACCCCCGCGCCAGTACCAGTCGTAAGCTGGAAAATCCGGAGTCCCACGACATTCCCGTTTGGAATTCCCGCAGCTGTTGCAAAAGCCTGCGCAGTGGCGTCGCACTCGGCGGCTATAGTGCCGAGATCAGGTACCCCCGCGGGGGTAGCGCAGGTGCCGCGCGAACCCAGCGCTGCGTACGGGTTCAAGAAGGTGGGCAGAAGCGCGCCCTCGGTCTCGCCCTGGGCCGCTACGCCGTTCTTGCCGCGGGTTCCGCGGTAGCTGAAGAAGAAGAAAAGCTTATCTTTCTTGATCGGACCGCCGATCGTGGCTCCGAACTGGTTCTGATTCAGGATCTGGTGTGGCTGATCAGGAATCTGGTTGTAGAAGTAGTCGCTCGAATTCAAAACAGAGTTCCGGAAGAACTCAAACGCGGAGCCGTGAAAGTCGTTGGAGCCGGCCTTGGTGCTGACGGTCACGTTCGCGCCGGGGTTGCGGCCGTAGCTTGCGTCATAGGTCGACGTCTGTACCTTGAATTCGGCGATGGCGTCGGTACTGGGAATCGGGATTCCGGTATAGATCGTGCCGTCGTTCGCGCTGCCGGAGTTGGCGATGTTGTTAACTGCCACGCCGTCCATTTGATAGTTATTCGATCCCGGGTTGACACCATTCGCGCTGATGTCCTGTGTCCCTTTACCGACCGATGTCGCGTTGTCGACGCCGACGTTGGTCCCAGCCGACAGGCTCAGAATCTCGGTGTAGTTGCCGTTGGCCATGGGCAGAGCTGCGATCTGGGTACCTGTGACCGTGGTTCCGAGCGTGGAGCTCTCGGTCTGCAAGGTCTCGACGCTGCTCTCAACCGTTACGGTCTGGGTCACCGCGCCGACTTCCAGGGACTGATTCAAGGTCGATGTCTCGGTCACGTTCACCGGGACCGATGAAACTTCCGAGGTCTTAAAACCCGCGGCGCTGAACTTCAGCGAGTAGTTTCCCTCGGGCAATAGGGAAAACTTGTAATCGCCGGAGGCGCCAGTCGTCGAGGTGCGCATCTGGTTCGTGTCGAGACTGGTGGCCGTCACCGTTGCATTGGGCACTGCGCGGCCCTGCGGATCGGTGACAGTTCCAGCGATTGAACCCGTCGCGGAAGTCTGCGCATGCGCGACCGACGCGCAAAGCAGCACGACTCCCAAGAAAACGAGCAGCGAGTTCACAAGCTTGCGTCCGGTAAATCGTGTGTTCATCACGTCCCCCAAGTCAGTCTTTGTTGCTAGCAAGAATTACCGACATCATATCGCAGAGTGAAAGCGCACCTTTAGCAACTTGATTTGGACTATCACCCAAGTTGACAACCGGGATCGTTCCACCCCAACCGCATGGGACACTAATACCTTAATAGTTCAGGTTGTCTATTTCTTATTTTGATTGCTTCTGTTACCGATTCGGAATATAAGGATTGGCAAAGGGCGGGGACCTCCGATGGAGCTTCGTCAGCTTAGGTACTTTATCGCGGTGGCAGAACATCTCAGCTTCTCAAAGGCTGCGCAGCAGTTGCACGTCACCGTCCCTCCGTTGAGCCGCCAGATCCGTCAACTGGAGGAAGAGTTCGAAGTGCGCCTGTTTGTGCGCGATCGTCGCCACGTAGTGCTCACAGATGCCGGGCGCCTGCTCCTGCAAGAAGCCAAGGCTTTAGTCGCCCAGACGGCGCGCGTCTCGGATTCGGTTCGCATGGCGAAGTGCGGCTCGGTCGGGTTGGTTAGAATCGGAATCGGTCCCGGATTGGGAGAACGCGTGAGCCGTGTGCTTATTGAGCACGCGAAGAAGTTTCCGGCCGTCGAAGTCCAGTGCCGGGACGTATTCTCAAGGGCCCAGTACAAGGCCTTGTCCGATGGCGAAGTCGACATCGGGTTCCTGCGCCCCTTTGGTGACTCCGGCCAGCTGGCTTCTGAATTCCTGTTCGAGGAAAAGCTTGCGGTTCACATCAGCAAATCGAATCCGCTGTCGAAACGAAAAAGCCTGCGCTTGAAGGATTTAGCAGAGGAACCGCTCTTGCTTTTCGATCCTGTGCTGGCCACCGGTCTTCACGACAAAACGCTCGAGATGTATGCCGCAGCCGGAGTGACTCCAAATATTATCTATGTCCCGCCGGAGCCGGCGCCCCACAATGGCGTCCAGGCCATGCTGCTCGCTTGCCGCAAGGGGATTCTGATTATCCCGGATGAAATTGCTTGCCGTCCGGCTCCCGGCAGCGAAGTGGCTGTGGTCCCGCTCGACGAACCCGGCGCCACGGCAGACGTACACCTGATGTGGCGCAAGAACGAAGACTCCAGAGCGGTGTTCGCTTTTCTTGACACCGTGCGGTGCCTGTTCCACGCCACCACCCGGGCCGCTCTCCCGCTCGGGGATCGTTCGGCGTATCTCACCTAGCCGCATCTGGCGCGGATTTCGAGCTACTGCTTGTCGTACACGCTGGTCGAATCGAAATTCCCCATTCCCGATTCAACGTGAGTGACTTCGGTGAGCGTTTTCCCGTCGCTGCTCAGGGTGTAGGTATCCTTAACCTTGACGTCGGTACCCTGGAAGCTGAGCTTTGAGTCAACGACCAGCGCGACGCCGTCCCAATGCGCGGTGCTCGTTGTCGGGGCGCCTCCCATGCCCGGGGAGGTGGTCTCCTTTCCGTCGGTGCTGAGTGTGGAGGTGAGGTTCATGTCGCCCATCATGCCGCCTTTCTGGTCCTCTACGATTTTGACCGCAGGCTCGCTATCGTCAATCGTATCGGTTTGGCTTGTGGGTGGGGGGATCTGGCCGAAATTGCTCTTGGGTATATCCAATTTCCATGTGCCGGTGAGGTTCGGCTGAGAACCACCAGTGTGAATCATCGAAGCGGCGCCGGGCGTTGCGGCCATCGCCCCTGGATCATTCATCGCCGCCGACCCGTCCTGTTTGTCGTAGACGAGCTTCCTGTCGCCGTTGATTGTCGCCGAGGTGATGTGCGAATCCATGGTCATGGTCTTGCCGTCGTGGGAAGCCGAAAACGTCAGTCGATCAGTCAGCTCGGTGCCACGAAGGTTTGCGGTCTCGGTGAAAACGACTGAAGTGCCTTGCCAGGCGCACTGAATCTTCGACAGCGTAATTGCGCCCAGGTGGCCGCGCGGATCGTCGGGAGAGAGGGTTACTTCCTTACCGTCGACTGTGCAGGAGCGCGTATAGGTCTGACTGCCTTGCGCACCGGCGCTGGTCACTTGCTGCTTGAAGTCTGTGCCGCTTACCCCGATGGTATCGGTCTCGCTTGCGGGCGGCGGGAATTGGCCGAAGGAGCTCTTGGCGTTGTTCAGTTTCCAGGTGCCATTCAAACTCGAGCTCTGCGCGAAACTGGGCAGCGCGGCCACCGCAACTGCAAATGAAATCGCAAGAATTTTCCGGTGCATGTAGTCCTCCTGGGTGCTAATACGGTTGCAGAGGCCGATTCGTTTCATCCGACGGCCGCGGGATTATACACCCGCGCCGAGGTGTTCGCGGAGAATGCCGAGCATGCGGCGGAGGGGTTCGGCTGCGCCCCAGAGCAGTTGGTCGCCGACAGTGAACGCTCCTAGAAATTCCCCTCCAAGGTTGAGTTTGTGCAGGCGGCCGATGGGGACGTTGAGTGTTCCGGAAACGGCCGTGGGAGTGAGGCAGCGCAGGGTTGATTCCTTGTTGTTTGGAATGACTCGGACCCAGGGATTTGCCCCGGCCAGAATCTGTTCGATTTCACCCAGCGGAATATCCCTCCTCAGCTTGATACACAGCGCCTGGCTGTGGCAGCGCATGGTTCCCACGCGCACACAAATTCCGTCCACGGGCACCGGCGGATCCAGGCCCAGGATCTTGTTGGTCTCGGCGAGCCCCTTCCACTCTTCCTTGGTTTGGCCGCCGGGCATGTCTTTATCGATCCAGGGGATCAAGCTGCCTGCCAGGGGTACGCCAAATTCAGCTACCGGCAATCCGCCGGCCCGCTGCGCTTGGATAACCATGCGATCCACTTCGAGGGCATTTTCAGACGGTGTTTTGCGAGTCGGGTCAGTCAGGTGCTCCATCTGCTTCACCAATTCGAGCATTTTCGCTGCTCCGGCGCCCGACGCAGCCTGATACGTCATGCTCGTCATCCACTCGACGTGCCCGGCTTTGAGGAGTCCGCTCACCGCCATCAGCATTAAACTGACCGTGCAATTGCCGCCGGCGAAAGTGCGCAAGCCGCGCTCTAGGCCATTGTGAATCACGTCGGCGTTGACCGGATCAAGAACGATCACGGCATCGTCGCTCATGCGGAGTGTGGAGGCTGCGTCAATCCAGTAGCCCTTCCATCCGCGAGTTCGCAAAGGCGCGTACACTTCCGCTGTGTATTCGCCGCCCTGGCAACTGACCAAAGCTTCGCAGGAGGCGAGTTCGGTCAGATTCGATGCATCAAGGAGCGGAGCACCATCGGCTTCCCGTGGAGCTGTCCCTCCCACATTCGAGGTGGAGAAAAAATGGGGTTCAATGCCGGCGAAGTCGCCTTCATCCCGCATTCTTTGCAGGAGCACGCTACCGACCATTCCTCGCCAACCGATCAGTCCTACACGCAGCATGGCTTCGAGATCCCCCTCGGAATGTTCACTAGTTTACCTTACTGACTCGAATTTTGGAGAGGGGATAGGGAGACGCGTTGCGAATCAAGGTCTGCCGCCCGCAGGAGCGGGCCTTGGAAGCGGCGTTCAGGGCCAGATCGAGTTCAGTAGCGCCGCCAGGCGGATTCCGGCTTTCACCAGCTGCTCGCGCACAACCGGATCCGCGGCATCCTGATATTCCGCGCCAAGTTTTTCATCGAGTGCGAGCATACGGGTCGAGATGTGATCGTCGTCGGTGCAACGTGCGACCGGGCGCGGTGCCTCGATCGCGATTTTGGTCGGCAACCGGCCATACACGATGGCCTCGGCCAGTTGATGGCTTTCCCAGGCCCAGGATGTGAAGTTGGGAGGCTGGGATTGCCACGAAGGGATTTGGGCGCGGAACGTTGCTTCGAGTTGGCTTGCAGCCTGCTCGGGCGTCTGGGAATCCAGGAACCGTCTGATGATTTCCGAATCCCAGACTTCATGGAGGTTCGGTGTATAGCTTTCCTGCGTGGGATTGGTTTCCTGGGGCGCGCGATCGAAGAACGCGACGGGTACGCAGTTGCCTCCACGATCGTTATTCGTTGTGTCGTGCAGTGGCTGGTGGATATCGCCGACGAAATGGATTACGAATCTCAAAGCATCGGCACGGGCTTCGGCCGTCGCGCCCGAATCGCGCAGAATCGCAAGCTGCTTAGTCAGTGCGCTGGTGACGCAGCCTGTTGCAGGCGGACAGTAATCGCTGACGCTGCTTTCGGGTGCGCCACGCGGGATGTCAATGAAGTGCCACGGGCCTGTTTCCGGCAGGACGCTGCGTTCGTCATCGGCCCAGGTGGATGAGTCGACAAAGGGGTCCAAGCCCTGCTCCTTGCAGTAGCGCGCAAGCGCCGGATTGATCGGACCGTCGGCGAGTATTTTGAACGCCATGGCGCGTGCGCGGGCAGTGAGATGCGCCTCGGCAACCAGGGCGACGATTTCGTGTCCTTTGCATCCCCATCCCCAGGCGGTGGGCGTTGCCCCCATTGCGGAAATGGCAATTAATACGATGCGAGTCAGTCGCGATGTTCCTGACATGACGGTTTAGGCTGGCATACAGGAGTATGGATTTCAAATGATTCCTGCGCCCTCACCGCCGATGACGCGCTTCGACTCGCGCCTTGCGAACGCTAGCAATCCAACGTCCCAAGACCTGGACCGTCACTCATTGTGACCGTATTGCAACGGAGCGTAGACCTTCGTCACCTTAGGCTGCGGACTCTGCTTCCGCCGCCCTAGGGAATCACGCGGAAAAACTCCCGCCAGGCGGGAGCGTCTCCAAGGTAAACGTCAGCCCGATAGGTTCCGGCCGGAAAAGAGACCAGGGGTACCGTCCAGGAAGTGCTCGTAAATTGTCCCGGGCGTATGTTGACGTTCGAGGGCTGACTCTGAGCCAGCTCCTTGTTGTTCACGTCATAAAATCGCAGCGTCGCGACGCCTTTGAACTTCGCTTTCGGCATCCAGTTGATGAAGACCAACATCTTTCCGTCGCTGTGCGAAAAACGATTCCGAGTGTCCCTTGGCCATGCCTGCGGGCCCCTGCTATCGAGAGCGAGCGCGAGCGTGCCATAGCCCACCTGATCGAGTGCCTTAAGCGGAGGCATAAAAAGTCCCTTGGCCGCAATGTCTGCCAAGGTCGAGGAAGGCTCATCCGGCCGTGGAATTCTAACCAAGTCGGTGGGCACCGCAAGCGCGGCGGCAACGGCTACAGATTCTACGGCTCCCGAAGGGGGCACTGCGCTTGAGGGAGAATCTCCGGGGCCGGGAAGCAAGAGACCGCCCAGCATTCCGATGACGTCTCCAAAGTCATTGAGCACCGGTCCTCCGACTGACACGGGATTGAAGGTGAACGAGAGAGTCAATCGTTCGCCTGCCCCCGGTTGGGTGGTGTCGCCGACGATGCCGCCATCGGTGATGGTTCGGCCGCCAGCGGGAGAAGTTCCCAGCGAATATACGTGCTGTCCGACAACCCAGGATTTCTCTTGGGCAAGCTTGAGGGCCGGAATTCCTGGCGCGTCGACTTTCACTACGGCCCAATCCTGCAAGCGGTTCCAGGCGATGATCTGGCGTGTGGCCACCGGCGGCCCGCTGCCAAAGACCAGGCGCAGTTCGGTTGCGCCGTCGATGTTCCCGAACGTGGTCAGCACCCGGCCCGATCCCAGCGAAAATCCGGTGCCGCGGCCGAACTCCTTTCCGTCGGAGTCCAACTTCTCGACAAAGGCGGTAGCGGCTTGCGCCTCATGATAAATGTCGGTGGCGTTGAGCGGAATGCGCGCGGTGGGCACTGGCGTCGTGCCCGCTCCGGCGACAATTTGGAACGAAAAGCTGCCGGCGGTCTGGCCGTCGATTCGCGAATCGATTGTCCAGATTCCAGTCGTCGCACTTTCATCAATCAGCATCGTAAAGTAGCCCGCAAATGGAGTCGTCTTGGGTTCGAACTGAAAGTCGGAGACAATCGCGACTTTCCCGCCGGGATCCTTCCAGAGTCCCTCGAATTTGTGCGGACCGACGGGACCATCCCATTCGAACTCCACAATCACCTTGTGGTCATCGCTGAGGTGAAACACGGTTCGCGGGTCTGAAATGAAAAACCGGCCGTGTTGTTCAGTGCCTTTGGTCCCCGCGGTTGCTCGGATCATTCGGAACCCGGGTGCCGCCAGACCCGCTGCGCCGCCTGAGGAGTTCCCGGTCGGATTGTCCTGGGCCACGCAATGGACTGAGCTGAACAGCACCGACAGTATTAGCAGGGCGATTCGTTTGCGGACGTGCGTACACATGCGGGGAGTCATCATCGAATGAGCGGCATAGTAACAAAACCGGAATTACCTCTCTAGGACAACTTGGCCGTAGATTCCTAAGAGCCACGGAGCTTACGCCCCTGCTAGTCAACGGGAATCGGCCGCAGGAATTCGTGCGCTTACCACCGGAACCATCCACACCGCATAGCCCCTGGGGTCACGGATGTTGGCGACCATCTGATTAAAGTACGCAACGGCGGATTCGCTCGTGAACGGCGACAGCTGGCCGATGGACTCGGCATACCCGTCGCGCCAGGCTTCCAGGATCGCGGCGAATGTCTCGCGCGGAACACGCAGCGTGTCAACAACGACGTAATCCATCTGAATCTCCTGTAGGCTCATCGCCGAAAGAATACTGAAACTGTTGCGGCCGATGAACAGGTCGGTATTGGTCGCCGATGAGAAGGTCGTGGGGACGACGTGCCAAAAATCCCGCGGATCGAGCGGACCGCGCTGGAAGTGCAGCATCCCATAATCCTCAGGAATCAGGTGGAGGTAACCGCCGGGGCGTGTAACCCGCGCCAGCTCCGCGATCACGCGGCCAGGTTCGGGAATGGAATGCAGTACGTGGCGGCACACGGTAAGGTCGAAGGTGCGGTCTGCGGCATCAAGTGCAAACACCGACTGGTGCTCGAACTTCAGCCGGGGCTCGAGGTCCCCGTAGCGCGAACGCGCAAGCGCGAGATGGTTGTCGATGATATCAACGCCCAATACCTGCGCTCGCTCAAAAAGTCTCGCCAGCCGCGAAGCTACTTCGCCTGTGCCACAACCGGCGTCGAGTATGCGCGGCTCGGCTGGAAGCGCGTAGCGGCGAATGATTTCAACTTCCTGGGGCCAAATCGCGTTCGCCTGCGCAGCCAGGTTGCGCACCATCGACTCGTCAGCCATCTGCTTGGCTTGCGGGTTTAGATCGGTCACGGCAGTCTCCTGCGCCTACCTGAACTGGCGCTCGCCTGATCGTACGGTGAGTCCAATGCTGCCGCAAGACTTTGGGACCGACCCGTCAAGCGGCTCGCAGGTCGCCCGGGACGCGAGCGTCATCGGATCATCGAGGCCGATCGGCAACACCAGGCGTATACTCCCGGCGACTGGAGTGCGACGATGAAACGACGAGTTCTGTTTGTTTTGCTTTTCATGATGGCTGGCGATGTGTTTGCCCAGCAGCCGCCGGCGCCTGAGATTCCGTTTCGCTCGGTCGCGGATTTCCTGAAGTTGCCGCCGGATTTGTATTTTGGCGAAGTCGCGGGTGTGGCGGTCAATTCCAAGGGTCACTTGTTTGTGTTTTCACGCGGGAATACCACCGGAGCGGCGTACGGAGCTGCAGCCGCGCAACTGCTTGAGTTCGGACCCGATGGGCGATTCCTGCGGGAGATCGGCCACAACCTCTATGCATGGTCATTCGCGCATACGGTCAAGATCGACCCGAAAGACAACATCTGGGTGACAGACAAAGGCTCGGACATGGTCGTCAAATTCAATCCCGAGGGCCGCGTCGTCATGGTGTTTGGCCGCAAGCAGGAGGCGTCTGATGAAGGCACCGGACCGCTGAAGCACGTGCATCCGCCGCTACCGCCTGTGGATGGAATGTTTCGCCAGGTTACCGATGTGGCCTGGAATGCGGCCGGCGATACCTTTATCAGCGACGGCTACATCAATTCGCGGGTCGCGAAGGTGGATAAGGACGGCAACTGGATCAAGTCGTGGGGCGAACCGGGAGACGCACCGGGCCAATTCAACACTCCTCACAGCATCGCAACCGACGCGGAGGGAAACGTCTATGTGGCCGACCGCGGCAATCGGCGGATTCAAGTGTTCGACGGCGAAGGAAAATTCCTGAGGCAGATCACAATCGACGTGCCGGTTCCGGTGGGCGCGCGTCCGGCAATCGGTGCCAAGCCAACAGCGACTACGGGAACGATGGCTCCCGGCGCGCCCTGGGCCATTTGCATTACGCCGGGACCACATCAAGTGCTGTATAGCTCGGACGCATTCCCGGGACGAATCTACAAACTAAGCCTCGACGGAAAAGTTCTTGGCATGCTGGGCGAGTCGGGCAAGCAGCTGAAGCAGTTTGGATGGATTCACGAGATGGCCTGCCCGACGGAAAACGAGTTGTACGTCGCAGAATTGCTGAACTGGCGCGTGCAGAAGCTGATTCTTGCGCCGGAAAAGTAGGCTCGACACCAACCCCTGAGCGGAGCACAGGGCGACCACGCTCCTGATCAGGTTGGGGAGAGCCGGAATTCGCTACCGGAGACGCAAAGGCCCGGTACCTGGGATCAAACAGAGATTCTCCCTCTTCTCACTGCACCGTGAAGCGCACCGGCTGTATGAAGATCGCGTTGCCCGATTGGATTGAAATGTTGTAATCGCCGGGCTTCACTTCCGGAACCTTAAAGGTGATTTTGTCGTCGGCTTGTGTGACGACGACGGCCTTGTGGTCGTCCTTGTCGTCGGAAAGGAACACGGCCGCTACGTGGCTCTTCTCAAGCCCCTGTCCAGACACGGTGATGACGTCGTTCGGCTTCCCGGAAGCGGGGTCAACCGCCGAAATGCTGGGTGAACCTTGTGCCGCGAGCCGGTGGGCCGGGACAGTAAGGATCGCGATGAGAGCGAGTAGCGCGCCGCCTGCTCGCAGGAGTTCATTTCGGGATTGAAAATGTGCCGGGACTGTAATGTTCGCCACCGACCACCTCGCAAACGCACAGGAGTTAGACCGCCGTATATCGAGCTTGCGTTTGCGCAGAACATAGTACCGGGCGTTGCGGTTGTCAAACGATACCGCAGGCGGCGAGATTCAATCGCGCGGCGACCGACGATTCTGGGCAGCTCGCCGGCTACCAAATTGAGCACAGGGCCTGCACCGGCCGGCGGAGCCAATGGTGGGTCCTGCTAGGCTGGAAACACAGAATCGCAATTCCTGTTCGCAATGGGAGTTTGTATGAAGAGCCGTGGAAATAAAACTTGTCCCGTCGTTTCACTTGTGGCGCTGTTGAGCGTGCTGGCGATTCCCGGCCGATCGAGCTCCCAAGCGCAACAGACGGCGACGGCGCAAACTCAGGCGACAACTCCGGTCCCGATGGGCTCGCAGGAGCAGGGAAACCAGTCGAGCCCGCTGTATCGTGTGACGGTTGTTGCGCGGACGACCAAGGCGATCAACTACAGCCACGCGAAAGGTTCAACACCGATCGATTTCAAGGGCACGGTTCTGATGCCGTTTGCCAAGGGTGAGGCTAAGGTGGAAGGCAAGAAGGGAGTCATCAGCATCTCAGCGAAGTTTGAAAAGCTATCCCCTGCAACGCAGTACGGTCCGCAGTTTCTGACCTACGTGTTGTGGGCGGTGACGCCGGAAGGCCGCGCGTCGAATCTGGGCGAACTCGAGCTTGACGGCGAGAAGGCCAAGGTCGATGGCGCCGCGGCGTTTCAGGCGTTTGCGATGATCGTGACCGCCGAGCCATATTTCGCCGTGACACAGCCAAGCGAGGTGGTCGTGATGGAGAACGAGGTGCGGCCCGATACCGAAGGAAGTGTGGAGGAGGTGGATGCGAAGTTCGACCTGCTGCAGCGCAGCGACTACTCCACAATCACCACCGGCGATCAAGACACGCGACTCGACCCGCGCATTCCGTTAAGCCTCTATGAAGCGCGCAATGCCGTCCACATGGCGCAAGCGTCGGGCGCCGACAAGTACGCCGGGGCGAGCTTCGAGAAAGCGCAGCAGCTTCTTCGGCAGGCCGAGGATTCCCAGACGCGCAAGGAGCCCCGCAAGAGCGTCGACATGACTGCGCGCGAAGCGGTGCAGACCGCGCAAGACGCACGATCGATCACCGTCAAGCGGTTGGATGAGGAGCGACAGGAAGCCCTGCGCCGGGCAGCGGAAGCTCGCGAGATTTTGGCCAAGCAGCAGGCCGCCGATGCCGAGAAAGCGAAGATCGAAGCTCAGCTCGCGGGGGAAAAAGCGGCGCGCGACAAAGCGGACGCAGAGGCTGCCCGCGCCGCGGCCGTCCTTGAGCAGCAACAGGCAGAAGCAACCGCAGCGCAAGCGGCGCAGTTAGCGGCGCAGCAGAAGGCCGCGGCCGAGGCTGAGGCAGAAAAAGCGAGGCTCGCAGCCACGCAAGCAGAATCCGAGAAAGCGGAACTGCGCAAACAGCTCCTGCAGCAGCTCAGCACCATTTTGCAGACGCACGACACCGTCCGGGGACTGATCGTGAACATGTCCGACGTGCTTTTTGACACGGGCAGCTACACCCTGAAACCCGGAGCGCGCGAGAAGCTTGCGAAGATTTCCGGTATCCTGCTCGCGTATCCTTCGCTGAAGGTGCAAGTGGAAGGCCACACCGACAGCGTGGGCAGCGACGATTTCAATCAGCGGCTCTCTGAGCAGCGGGCGGAGTCGGTGCGCGAGTATCTGGTTGATCAGCTGGTGCCTGCCAATGCCGTGACCGCCTTCGGATTCGGGAAGACCAAGCCGGTCGCAACCAACGATACGCCGGAGGGCCGCCAGCAGAATCGCCGCGTGGAACTGGTCGTCAGCGGCGATGCGATCGGCGAAGGCGTTGACGCACCGGGTGGCGCAGCCCAAACGCAATAACCGGACCGCCAAGCCGCTTGATCGTCCCACGAATTTTTCCTTTGATCGGTTATCCCCTTCTTGGTGATACCCTCCGCAGGCTTGTCGCGGCAACGTTCCGCTAGACTTGCAGTCCACAATGAATAGAATAGGGACCCTTGGGCGGGGCGGGTCGCGATGCTGGGTGCGGCGGTCCCACGGGCCAGTTCTGTCATTCCTTTTGAGCTGACGGCTCACAGGTTGTCGAAGGTGGGAACAAGAACAGCGAGGTCTTCGTGATTGTAGGTGTACCCCAAGAGAGTTTTCCGGGAGAGCGACGGGTATCGCTTGTTCCCGCTGTGATTCCCAACCTTGCCAAGGTAGGCCTGGAAGTCGTCGTGCAGCAGGGCGCAGGTGTCGAGGCCGGCTATCCTGACGCACAGTACGCGGAGAAGGGCGCAAAGATCGCTCCTGACCGCAAATCCGTGTTCAGCGCGGCCGACATCATCACCCAGGTGCTGTGCTACGGCTCCAATGACAAGACCGGCAAAGCAGACCTGCCACTGATGCGGCGCGACCAGGTTGTGATCGGGTTTCTGCGGCCGCTTGGATCGCGCGAGATAATCCAGGAAATCGCCGCCGCGGGCGTGATGTCTTTCGCTGTCGAGCTGATGCCGCGCACCACACGCGCGCAGAGCATGGATGCACTTTCCTCGATGGCTACGGCGTGCGGATACAAAGCCGTGCTGATCGCAGCCGACGTGTTGCCCCGATTTTTCCCCATGCTGACGACCGCCGCTGGCACGATCACGCCCGCGCGCGTGCTGATACTGGGCGTCGGTGTGGCCGGCCTTCAGGCGATCGCGACCGCGCGGCGGCTGGGGTCGGTCGTGTCTGCATACGATTTGCGGCCGGTGGTGAAAGAACAGGTGCAGAGCCTGGGCGCCAGATTCGTCGAACTTCCCATCGAAGCGAAAAATGCACAGGACGCGCGCGGATACGCGACCGCGCAGGACGACGCATTCTATGCCAAGCAGCGCGAACTGATCGGGCGGGTGGTGGCGGAAAACGACGTCGTCATCACCACCGCCGTGGTGCCCGGGAAAAAGGCCCCCACGCTTGTGACCGCGGAGATGGTCCGCGGAATGGTTCCGGGGTCGGTGATCGTGGACCTGGCGGCGGAGCGCGGAGGGAATTGCGAGCTCACCCGGGCGGGGGAGACGATTCAAGTGAATGGCGTCACCATCGTCGGCAAGATCAATCTGGCGAGCAGCGTGCCGTACCACGCAAGCTCGCTGTACGCGCGCAATTTGACGTCTTTCCTGGTGCACCTAGTCAAGGACGGCAAGCTCAACCTGAACCTTGCGGACGAGATTACGCGTGAGACCTCGCTGACGCGAGGCGGAGAAGTGGCAAACGCGCGGGTACGCGAATTCTTTTCGATGCCCGCGCTAGGGACCCAGGCGTAAGGAGGGAATCATGCCTTCGGATTTTCTATCCAATCTCTACGTGTTCATCCTGGCGGGATTCGTGGGGTTCGAACTGATCAAGCGAGTCTCTCCGCTACTGCACACGCCGCTGATGTCGCTCACCAACGCACTGGATGCGATCGTGGTGGTCGCTGCGATCATCATCGCCGGGCGGCATGAGACCAAACTATCGGTCATTCTCGGCCTGATTGCGGTCGCAGCCTCGTTCAGCAACATGGTCGGCGGGTTCTTCATCACCGACCGCATGCTGCGCATGTTCAAGACTGGCAAGCCCAAGAAATCATGAGCGCCAACATCATTCAGATCATTGACGCCATCTATATCGTCTCGGTCGTTCTGTTTATATTGGCGATCAAGTGGCTCAGCTCGCCGGCAACGGCTCGGCACGGAATTCTGGCCGGTGAGATCGGGGCGGCGCTGGCTCTGGGTGCCACGCTCTGCGATCCCCAGGTGGAACAGTACAAATGGATCCTGGTCGCGCTGTTAGTCGGCGCGGGAATCGGCATCCCCCTGGGCATGGTGAAAATGACCGCCGTGCCCCAGCGGACCGCACTCAGCCATGCCTTCGGTGCGCTTTCGGCCGCGATGATTGGAATCGCCGAATATTACGTCGGCGTCCCGCACGTCTCGCGTTTTGGAATGGGCGAGATCGGTCTTGAAGTGATCATCGGATCGCTCACGTTCACCGGCAGCCTGATCGCCGCAGGCAAGCTCCAGGAGATCCTGCCGCAACGGCCGATCGTCTACAAGGGGCAGAACTTCGTCAGCCTGTCGGTGCTGGGCGCAGCGTTGCTGTTGGCCGTGGCACTGGTCGTAAATCCCGAGCAGCCCTACCTGTTCCCGATCATGGTCGTGGTCTCGCTTGCGTTCGGTGTGATGCTGGTGACGCCGATCGGTGGCGCCGATATGCCGACGGTAATTTCGCTTTTGAACTCCTATGCAGGCTTTTCCGCCGCACTGCTCGGATTTGTGCTCAATAGCAAGGTACTGGTGGTCGCCGGAGCGCTGGATGGGTCATCCGGTTTCATTCTGTCGGTGATCATGTGCAAGGCGATGAACCGGTCGTTCACAAACGTCATGTTTGGAGCGTTCGGACAGGTGCAAACCTCCAGTGCCGCGCAGACCGAGACCAGGACCGTCCGCAGCGCTTCGCCGGAAGAGGCCGCTGGAATTCTGGCCGCAGCCAATAAGGTGGTCATCGTCCCGGGTTACGGCATGGCGGTCGCACAGGCCCAGCATAAGGTCCGCGAACTGTACGATATCCTGACCAAGAAGGGCGTGGATGTCACCTTCGGAATCCATCCCGTGGCCGGCAGGATGCCGGGGCACATGAACGTGCTATTGGCGGAGGCGGATATCCCCTACGACCGGCTGCTTGAGATGGACGACATCAACTCGGATATTCCGCAAACCGATGTTGCTCTGATCATCGGGGCAAACGACGTCACCAACCCTGCTGCCAGGACCGACACCAGCAGTCCGATCTACGGGATGCCCATTCTGGACGTAGACAAGGCCAGGACCGTGATGGTGATCAAGCGCAGTATGAATCCGGGATTTGCCGGCATCGACAATCCTCTCTATTACCTCGACAAGACCCTCATGCTGTTTGGCGACGCCAAAGGGTTTGTAAGCGATATCGTCCGCGAGCTTTCTGGCGGCACGCAGCACTAGGAACCTGTCACGAACAGTCTGCCTCGCCCGGCTGTCCGGGTCTAAGTGGTGTCCTGCTACCGGCTTAGCGGCCGGCGCCCAAGCCTTGCCCTCGCGGCGTCACCTGATCTCCCGAGACACCCATCCGGTCGATCATTTTCTGCCGCAGTTTGCCCTTGCGCGGTTTAGAAAGCAGGGCTTCCTCTAGGCGTTTGAATCCTCAAACTGAGACGCGCGTGGCCAGAGCCAAATAGGCTCCCGACGGCTGCGATTTGTGTCCTTCTCGCAAACCGTAGTGACGTTTTGGCACGCAGGCACCAATTTGTGGTTGTGCCTCCGAGGACGTGCACATAGTTTAGATAGCACCGGTCTGCTTCTTAATATGAGCAGGGCTAGCGCGACCAAAATCTCTCGCGTGTGGTACTAGGCGTCTGTTGCGGGGGAAATCAGGACGAGTATGCCGATATTGACCGAAATTCCGGGCCAGGGCCTCCAGCGTAGCCGCAATGTCGTGTCACGGGTAGTGGCGGACGAAGCGATCGTTGTACCCATCAGGCGCGGTGCAGCGGACATGGATTCGATCTATACCTTCAACGAAAGCGGCACGTCGTTGTGGGCCCTGATCGAGACAAACCAAAGCCCCGCTGAGCTGGCTAGGCACCTTCAGTCGGAATATGGACTTTCCGCGGAGCAGGCGGCTGCGGACACCCAGAAGTTTCTCGCGGACCTCTCCGAAGCGGGATTGATCGAGCAGTCGTAACCGGGTTGGCAGAAATACGGCTTTAGGCGGCCGGAACTTGGGATGAACGAAGCAACTTACGCGACATTCAGCCGCGCAATTCATGAGCGGCATTTTGGCAAACGCACGCCCGTGGAAGTTTCCATCGAGGTGACGCGCCGATGTCCGCTTGAATGCCTGCATTGCTACAACAACCTCCCGATGAACGACGCGGGGGCCCGGTCGCAGGAACTGACCCTTGAAGAGCATTGCAAGCTCCTGGATGAGTTGGTCGCCGCAGGCAGCCTGTGGATCTGTTACACGGGCGGCGAGGTGTTTGCGCGCAAGGATTTCCTGGACATCTATACAGAAGCCAAAAAGCGCGGCTTCCTGGTCACGCTGTTCACAAACGGAACCCTCATCACGCCTCGAATTGCCGACTATCTTGCGGAGTGGCGGCCGTTTGCGATCGAAATTACCCTCTACGGAGCCACGCGCGAGACCTACGAAACACTGACGCAGATTCCCGGTTCCTACGATCGTTGCATGAGGGGCATCCGGTTGCTGCTCGAGCGCGGGCTCCCTGTGAAGCTCAAAACCGTGCCGACGAGCGTGAACCAGCACGAAGTCTATGAAATGAAGCGTCTGGCCGAAGAAGAATTCCACGTCGAATTCAAATTCGATTCGCTGATCAATCCCCGGGTGGATTGCTCGCAAAGCCCGGTTGTCGTAAGGCTGACCCCGGAAGAAGTGGTGGCTCTGGACTACTTCGACCCCAAACGCGCGCACGAATACGGCCGGCTGATTGAGCGCGAGCTTGCGGCGCCCCTGGTTGCGACCCCCGACGACGACCATCGCTACTTCTGCGGCGGGGGCATGAACGGCTGCGCCATCGATCCGACCGGTGAAATGAGCATTTGCGTGATCTCCCACCAGCAGGATTACAACATTCGCAGCAAGGGTTTTCGCGAAGGGTGGGAAGGCCCGCTGCTTGAGATTCGCAACCAGCCGCGAACGCGCCCGACGATCTGCGACCGCTGCAAGATTCGTTCGATTTGCGGGATGTGCCCGGCCAATGGCGAGCTGGAAAACGGTGATGCGGAGTCGCCTGTGGATTTCCTTTGCCAGGTAGCGCATCTGCGTGCCTACGCGCTCGGATTTGACGTCCCCGACCACGGGGACTGCTCCTGCTGCAAACCGGGCCAGGTGCACGACGAGCTGTTGGCCTCGGCCGAGCGCATTCAAAAGCAGGAATCGGATCCAAGCCTGTGGGCTGGCGGCAAAACGCCGCCTCCAGCGTTCAACGTGCTGCAGCCGGCAGGCGGATGCGCAAGCGGTGGCTGCGGATCGTGCGCGACCCATCAGGCGTCATAGGGACCAAAACGGCCAAGGAATGAGCGACGGGAATCGATCAGAGAAAGAAGATCGGAAGCCTTATGAGGCTCCCCGGATCATTCGCGTAAGTTTGCGGCCCGATGAAGCCGTTCTCGGCCATTGCAAGATTTCCGGCGTGGCCGGGCCCGGCAACAGTTCGTGCGGCGCTTTATTCTGCCGGACGCCGGGCTCCTGATAAAGGCGAGTACCCCTGTGCCAGTCATCCAGTCAAAAATCGCGCGCACCGAGGCCGTTGCCCGGCCGAAGCCGACCGAAAGACAACGGCTCGCCTTTCGGGTGGGCGGGACCAGTTTCGGCCTGTTTAGCGACGACCCGATCAAACTGGCGCTTGATCCGAGCATGCGCGACTTTGTCGTGGAACCGAGCCTGGGCGATATTCAAATTAAGGTCGGGTGGACGACAAATCTCGAGATTCCTTCGGGGGAGCCACTATTCAATTCCGGGGGGTTGTGGAGGCTTTTTGAGGACTCAGGCGGTTATCGCTTCTATTTTTCCACGCCGTATCTGGGTGCCTCGCCGTACAAGACCGCTTGGTTTGATCGCGAATTCAGCCGCGGGCACCTGCTTCTGTTCCGCCCTTATTTTGACGAGGGCAAACCGATCTACCCGCTGGAATATCCGCTCGACGAGCTTCTGATGATTCACCGTCTGGCCTGCGGCGAAGGTGTTGAGATGCACGCAGTGGGAATCGTGGATGAAGCAGGGCTTGGCCACCTGTTTCTGGGGCATTCCGGCGCAGGCAAGAGTACGACAGCTCGTCTCTGGAAGTCGGAGTCCAACGCCCAGATTCTGAGCGACGACCGGATCATCCTTCGCGTGCGTGACGGGCGGGTCTGGATGTACGGAACGCCCTGGCACGGCGACGCGGGCATTGCCTCTCCGGAATCGGCTCCGCTTTCCAGGCTGTATCTGCTCGAGCACAGCAACCAAACCGAGCTAGTCGCTTTACCGCCGGGACGCGCCGCTGCCGAGCTTTTCACCCGCAGTTTCGTGCCGCATCACTCGCCCAGAGGCCTGCAATTCACCTTGCGATTTCTAGACCGCGTAGCGCGGGAAGTTCCGTGCGCGATCTTCCGATTTCTTCCGGACAAAAGTGCAGTGGAGGCGATTTCCCGTGAGGGAGCCTAGGAAGCTTGAATCGCGCGACTCCCCGCAGTTCGCAGTCGTGTGCGAGACCGCACTTGACGATGGCTTGCGGGTGCGTTTTCGCGCTCGCGGGCGAAGCATGCAGCCGAACGTGCTCGACGGCGACACGGTGGTTGTCGCGCCCATCTCGGCAGGCAAGCCCGAGCGCGGCGACATCGCCCTCACCCGAGGCGGTTCAGGGTTTGTGCTGCATCGGGTGGTCGGATGGGACCCAGAGACCGGCGCGATTGTGACACGCGGCGACGCGGGTCAGCAGAACGATGCGCCTGCGGCAAAGGTGCTGGGCAAAGTGATTGCGATCGAGCGAGGCGGCAGAACGATTTCGACAATGGCCCCCGGAACAAGTCTGTTGCATGGCTTTCGCACTCAAGTGCATCGTGCGGTGCGTGCCTGGGCGCGCAGAGCGAACCGCTTTCGCACGGCGCTTGCTCCCGTCGCGTTCATGCTTTTCGCCGTGCTGCTGCACGCCTCTGGGGCGGCTGCGCAGGCAACGCTGACCATAACCGATGGCGCGGCTCCGAACCCGGTGGCGTCGGGTGCCAACATCACCTACACCCAAACCGTTGCGAACACGAGCGCAAACGCAGCAACCGGCGCGAATCTAACTCAAAATACGCCGGCCAACACCGTTTTTGAATCCGTCACTCCACCGGCAGGATGGACCTGCGGCACGACGCCTGCCGTCGGGGGCACGGGTGCCATCACCTGCACGGACGCGAACGTCGCCGCGAATTCCTCGGGAACTTTCAGCGTTGTTGTCGAAGCCAGTCCGGAAGCCACCGGCGGGACAACGATTACCGACTCGGTCACAGTGAGCTGGACGGGCCCGCGAGGCGGAGGCAGCAACAACGCAACTGCATCGGTGACCGTGTCGGGAGCCGACATCTCCATGACCCAGGCGGTCGCGCCTTCAACTGTTGCGCCCGGCGGGACGATCACATACACCGAAACGGTCACAAACAACGGGCCGAACACGGCAAGCGGAGTCACTCTCTATCAGCAGACTCCGACAAACACGACGTTTGCGTCGATTACGGCGGCAGCCGGATGGACCTGCACGTCGCCTGCGGTCGGCGCGACAGGGCAGGTAACCTGCACGATTGCGAGCTTGACCAGCGGAACCTCGAGCGGGAACTTCACCTATGTGGTGACCGTTGGCGCAGGCGTAGCGGCCGGAACGACGATCGTCAACACGGCCGATGCGAACTCCGGGACCAGCGATCCGGTTTCTTCCAACAATGCAACGACGACATCGGTTCTGGTGGAAGTCGCTGCAGATGCCGATATGGCGCTTTCGATGCAGGTTTCGCCTTCGCCGGTTTACGTTTCCTCACCCATCACATACACCATTCAGGTCTCGAACCTCGGACTGTCGTCCGCATCGGCAGTCTCAGTAGTGGATACGCTTCCCTCGACGCTTACAGGCGTTTCCGCCACCACGTCTTCGGGAAGTTGCGGAGCCCCAACCGGCGGGACGCCCAACACGATTACGTGCAATCTCGGCACCGTTGCGAGCGGAGCGAGTCCGATCACGATCTCCGTTACGGGAACGTCTCCCGGTACGGCCGGAACTCTGACGAATTCAGCCACGGTCAGTACGACAACAACCGATCCAGTCTCCTCGAACAATACAGCGACGGTTGTCACCGTGGTTCAACCCCTGGTGTGCGGAACGCCGGGTAAGGATGGAGCGGGCGGAACACTGACTGGCGTCGTGAATACGTATTACGCAGGCGTCGGCACACCGGCCGCCGGAACTGCCAGTCTCACGGTCACCACTCCGTCGTCGGGGTCGGCGACGCAAATTGGAGTCAATGACCTGGTGCTGGTGATCCAGATGCAGGGCGCACAAATCAATTCCACGAATACAAGTTCCTACGGGGACGGAGTCTCAGGCGATCCCGGGTCCGGTTCGACCAGTCTCGGCAACTCGGGACAGTTTGAATTTGTGACTGTGACGGCAGTTACGGCGGGCACTGGCACCGAGACGCTGACGATTCAAGGCAGCGGCGCAGGCGGCGGCCTGCTGAACAGCTATGCGAGCGTGGCCGCGTCGAACACCAGCACCCCGCCTCAGGGAATTCAGACGTTTCAAGTCATTCGCGTTCCGCAATACGCGTCGGCGACGCTGAGCAGCACGCTTGTGGCGCTCGCATGGAATGGCGCCGTCGGAGGCGTGCTGGCACTGGACGTTTCTTCTCAGCTTACCTTGAGCGGAACGGTCGTCCTTGACGGCCAGGGTTTCCGGGGCGGCGGCGGTAGGAGTTTGGCGGGTGCGACGGGCCTGCTTTCAACCGATGACGTAACACTTTCGACGCTGGCCGCGAACGGCTCAAAAGGCGAGGGAATCGCCGGCACTCCTCATTACATTGCGCCGTCGACCGCCTCGATTGCCCCTGCCACCACCGCGACCAGTACAGCGCAAACGTATCTGGAGGGGCTGCCAAACGGGAGCTACGCCCGCGGCGCGCCAGGTAACGCAGCCGGCGGGGCAACCGACGCACACCCCTCGGCCAACGATCAGAACAGCGGCGGAGGAGGCGGCGCCAATGGTGGCACAGGTGGAATAGGCGGGTTCGGCTGGGACAGCGCCGGCATTGTCGGAGGATTCGGGGGCGTGGCGTTCCCGGCGTCGACCGCAGCCGTCGTGATGGGTGGAGGCGGAGGAGCGGGCACCACGAACGACGGGTCGTACTGGAATCCGACCACCAATGCCGGAGGCGCCGATTGCGGGACAAACTGCACGGGCATCTACAGCAGCGGAGTTGCCGGCGGTGGAATCGTGATTATTCACGCTGGCTCCTTCACCGGCACCGGCACCATCACCGCGAACGGCCAGAATGCCCTTGAAACCGAAAACGACGGAGGCGGAGGAGGAGGAGCCGGCGGTTCGATTCTCGTGTCGGCAAACAGCGGAGGATTGACAGGTCTTACCGCCAGTGCCGTTGGCGGAAACGGCGGAGTCACCTGGCCGGAGGAAGCTGCCGGCACGCCCTTTCCCGGCAATCGCCACGGCCCGGGAGGCGGCGGTGGTGGCGGTGTAATCATGACTACGTCCGCACCGGCGGGAGCGAGCGTCAGCGGCGGAAATGCCGGATGGTCAACACTGGCCGACGATGCCTATGGCGCGACAGCGGGCCAACCCGGCGTATTTACATCCGGGCTCGCAAACTCGACAACGCCCGGGACGCAATCCGGCGCCTCGTGTGCGGGAGCCGATATAGCGGTGACGAATGCGGGCGCTCCGAGCCCGGTAGTCCCCGGCAACAACATTACCTACACGCAAACCGTCACTAACAACGGTCCACTCGCAGCGGTCAACGCGTCGATGACCGAAACGATTCCCATGAACACGACGTTTCAATCGATTGCGATTACCGGAGCGGGAGCCGCTGGTTGGAGCTGCGCGACACCAGCTGTGGGCGCCACCGGCGTGATCACCTGCACGAATCCGAGTGTGCCGTCTGGAGCGTCGGGCGCGACCACGTTCACCGTCGCGGTCCAAGTGAACCCCGCGACCGTGTCCGGCACGCAGATTACCGATACGATATCGGCTACTTCAGGCACGAGCGATCCAAATCTCGCCAACAACTCAGCCACCGTGCTGACGATTGTAGGCGCGGCAACGACAGCCAACCTTGCGATCACCAACTCGGGGGTACCTAATCCGGTTCTCGCGGGGAACAACATCACCTACACCGTAACTGTCACCAACAACGGCCCTGCCGCATCGAGTACGGTTGCGTTCACCGAAGCCGTTCCGACAAACACGATCTTCGTTTCGGTGGCTGCGACCTCCGGTACAGCGGGCTGGACCTGCTCTGCGACCGCCATCTCCTGCACGATTCCAACTTTCGCTGCCGGTTCGTCAACGACATTCACGGTGATTGTCACTGTCGGCGCAGGCACTGCCTCCGGCACAGTGATCACCGATACGGCGAACGTCTCGGCGGCCACTACTGATCCGAATCCATCGAACAACGTCGCGACCGTGACGACCGTCGTGGCCACTGCAGGTCAAGCCGACCTGGCCGTGACCAAGACGGGTACGCCGAACCCGGTTCTGGCGGGGAATAACATCACCTATACGATCACGGTGACGAACAACGGACCAGCGGCCGCAGCAACTGTGACACTCACAGACACTCTTCCTGCCAACACCGCCGTCGTTTCGATCAGCACACCGGCCGGCTGGACGTGTCCTGCGCCTTCCGGCGGGACTCAGAAGTGCACCAACCCGTCGGTCGCGGCGAACGCCACGGCGACGTTTACGTTGATACTAAAGGTAACCGCGGGCACCCAGCCCGGCACCGTCATCACGAATACAGCAAGCATCGCTTCTTCCACGACAACCGACCCGAACAGCGCAAACAACACGGCGTCGTCGAGTTCCACGGTTGCCTCGCCTTCACAGGCCGACGTCGCAATCGTGAAGACCGCATCTCCGGAGCCCGTAAATCAGAACACCAATCTCACCTATACGCTGCAGGTGACCAACAATGGTCCCGCCGTCGCCCAGGGCGTGACCGTGACCGACGCGCTTCCTGCACAAGTGACGTATACGTCTGTTTCCGTTCCTGCGTCACAGGGCAGCTGCACCTACACGGCCGCTACGACAACCGTCAACTGCTCGCTCGGATCGATCAGCGTCGGCGGTTTGGTGATTATCACCATCAACGTGAATGCCGCGACATTCAGTTCGGCCACCACATCCTCGAACACCGCGACGGTCACCGCCAGCACGACCGATCCAAACATGACGAACAATTCTTCGACCGCCATCTCGACGATCCAGGCGGCCACAGCAGTGGATTTGACATCGTTCAAGGCGAAGTCCATTTCCGGAGGCGGAACGCTGCTCGAATGGCAGACGCGCGAAGAGTCCAGGAATCTGGGATTCCATCTGTATCGCGAAGATGCCCAGGGCCGCCACCAGATTGATCCATCGCTGATCGCCGGATCGGCGCTGTTGTTCCGCGGCGGTCAGCCGCAACACCGCGCAAAGAGCTACCAATGGATTGACCCGCAGGGCGGGTCGCAGTCCTCCTACTGGATCGAGGACGTGGACCTCAACGGTACGCGCACGCTGCATGGACCGATCTATGCAGAGCCTGCATCCCCGGGTGCAGAACCCGTGTCGCAGGCGCGAACGCTGGGACAGATGAGCCAGTCGCTCGCGCTTGCAGCTCCGGCGTTCAGACCGGCCGTGGAAATCACACGAGGGCTCGCGACGCCGCCGCACGTCTTGGTTCCGCAGGTGGCACCCCAGGAATCCTCGGCGTCACTCAACGGCGAGCTGGCGGTCAAGATCTCGGTCTCAAGCGAGGGGTGGTATCAGGTTACGCGAAACCAGCTGGTGGCGGCGGGCCTGCCAGCGGGAGCGGACGCTCGCTTCTTGCAGCTGTACGCGGAGGGCGTCGAGCAGCCGCTGCTGATTCTCGGGAAACAGTCTGGGCCTCTCGGTGCGAATGACAGCATCGAATTCTACGGCACGGGCATTGATACTCCGTTTTCAGGCACCCGCGTCTATTGGCTGGTGCGCGGCTGGCGCCCTGGTACGAGAATTCCAGCTGTGCCCTCGGCGGGCGGCGGACCTGGCAGCGCTTCCAGCTTTCCGTTCACTCTGCTGTTTGAGCAGCGCACTACCTACTTTGCCGCGTTGCTGAACGGTGTAAACAACGATAACTTCTTTGGAGCGATTGTCACCTCCGATCCAGTCGATCAAGTCATCAATGTCGCCCACATCGATCCGACCTCCGCCCTGCCGGTCACGATCGACGTGACGCTACAAGGCGTGACCGACCAGCAGCCACACAGCGTCTCGATTTCCTTCAACGGCGCTCCGGTCGGCGAGATGGATTTTGCGAACCTGGCCAATGTCACCAACACCTTCGCCATCAGCAACAGCCTGCTTGAGAATGGCGCGAACACCGTCACTCTCACGGCTCTTGACGGCGACAACGACGTGAACCTGGTGCAGTCAATCGCCTTGCACTACGCGCATACCTACACGGCCGATTCGGACTGGCTGAGCGCAACGGCGTCGTCAGGCAATACCGTACATATCAACGGGTTCAGCAACGGGCAGATCCAGGTGATGGACATCACCGATCCGCTTGAGATCACGCAATTGACGGGTAAGGTCGCATCCGACGGATCAGGCTTTGGGATTACGCTCGAGGTTCCTGGATCACCGGGAGTCCAACGCACGCTGCTTGCGTTCTCAAGCGATCAGATCTCGGCGCCTGCGGCCCTTTCCTACCACGCACCCAGTTCGCTTGACCGGCCGCAAACAGGCGCGGACCTGGTCGTGATTGCCTATCCAGACTTCGCAGCGAGCGTAGCGCCGCTGGTGAAGCTCCACGAGACGAAAGGTGATTCCGTCGCCGTGGTGACGACCGATCAACTCTTTGACGCATTCAACTACGGCGAGCGGAGCCCATTCGCCCTACAAAGTTATTTGCAGCTTGCTGCGACCAGCTGGCACACGCGCCCACAGTCGGTTCTGCTCGTTGGCGGAGCGTCGTTTGATCCTCGAAACTATCTCGGCTTGGGCGACACCGACTTCGTTCCCTCGCGAATGATTGAAACGGCCGCCTTCAAGACCGCTTCTGACGACTGGTTGACCGATTTCAAGCAGACTGGTTTTGCGACAATACCGACCGGGCGACTGCCCGTGAACACCCCGGCTGAAACGGCCCTGGTGGTTTCCAAGATTGTTGGCTACGAGCAAGGGAGCGGCGCCGGCAGCTGGAACGAGCAGGCACTGGTGATCGCGGACCAGAACATCGGAGTCGACTTCACCACGGAAGCGAATTCTGCGGCCGCCGATCTCCCGGCGTCACTTGCGACAACCAAGATCCTCGCCGACGGCCAGGATCCCGCGGCGATCAAACAACAGATCCTAGCCGCCCTGAACAGTGGGGTGCTGCTGGTGAACTACACGGGTCACGGATCGGAAGAACAATGGTCTTTCTCCGATCTGTTTGACGATACGACGGCCGCAAGCCTTTCAAACGGTGACCGGCTGCCGGTGTATCTGCTTATGGATTGCCTGAACGGGTTTTTCCAGGACGTGTACGATACCGCCCTTTCCACCTCGTTGATGCTCGCACCCAACGGTGGGGCTGTGGCCGTGTGGGCATCGTCAGGCTTCACCAACGCTCCTCCTCAGGCAACGATGAACCAGGCGCTCCTTGGTGAATGGAAGGCCAATCCGAGCCTGCCGCTTGGCAAAGCGATGCTGGAGGCCAAATTGGGAATCGTCGACCCGGACGTCCGCCGCACCTGGAACTTGTTTGGCGATCCGATGATGCAGCTGCAGATTCCGGCTGGCGCGCAAGCCCGGACTCCCGTATCGCGGAAGCCGTCGAACTAGAAATCCTCACGGGGAGCCCGGCGGGTCACAGCAGTGCCCCCGTATTGATCTTCGCCCCGCGTAATGGCATGTTGAGACAGGATGGCCTCCGAGGCGCAGCGATCGAGCAGTTCATTTACCCGCACGCTGGTCGTCAAGACCTCACGCCGCACCGAACTCAGGGACGTTACCGCCGAAGTCGAAGCGGCCGTCCGCGAGTCCGGCTGTACCGACGGCATGTGCCACCTGTACGTCCCCCACACGACCGCGGGAGTTCTGGTCAACGAGGGCAATGATCCTGCCGTCGCACGCGACATCGAAGCTGCGCTCGACAGGCTCGTCCCGCACTCCGCCGGCTATACGCACGCCGAGGGCAATGCCGATTCGCACATCAAAACTGCGCTGATCGGTTCCTCTGAGACGGTATGGATCGAGCGCGGCAGGCTCCTGCTGGGCCGCTGGCAGGCGGTTTTCTTTGCCGAATGCGACGGCCCCCGCAGCCGCGAACTGCACATCAAGATCGTATCCGACGGCGTGCCCTGATCTTCGGGCTGAAGAAGCGGCCGGCGGCCCCCGCCTAGCGTACAATCGTCGTTGCATGTCCTTCCGATCCGGATTCGTCGCCATTGTGGGCCGCCCGAACGCGGGGAAGTCGACGCTCGTCAATACCCTGGTAGGACGAAAGGTCGCAATTGTGTCACCGCGGCCGCAGACCACGCGGAATCGCATCCAGGGAATCTTAAACCGCGACGGGGCGCAAGTCGTCTTGATCGACACGCCCGGCATCCACCAGGCCAAGAATGTCCTCAGCCGGATGATGATGGATGAGGCGCAGCACGCGATCGAAGGCGTAGACGTGCTCTCTCTGATCGTGGACGCCGCGGCGGAATTCGGTGCAGGGGACCAGTTTTCGCTTGATTGGGTCCAGCGTTTTCACGGGCCGATCTTTCTGCTCCTCAATAAGGTGGACTGCGTCCGCAAACAGCTTCTGCTCCCACTCATCGAGCGCTATTCCGGGCTGCATGATTTCGCGGAGGTTTTTCCGATTTCCGCATTGACCGGAGAAGGGTGTCCAGCGCTGGTGGACGGGTGGCTCGGGCGGCTGCCTGAATCGCCCCCCTATTTCCCAGCGGACCAGTTTACCGATCAGCCGGAGCGGTTTCTAGCAGCCGAACTGATTCGAGAAAAGGCCATACAGGCGACGCGCGAGGAGGTGCCGCATGCGATCGCCGTGCTGGTGGACACCTTTGAGGAAAAGAAGGAACTGGTGAAGATTCGCGCAACGCTCTACGTTGAGCGCGAAGGGCAAAAGGGAATTCTGATCGGCGCGGGCGGCGAGACGATCAAGAAAATCGGCACACAGGCGCGCAAGGAAATCGAAGCGATTCTGGGCACTCAAATTTTTCTGGAACTGTTCGTCAAGGTGCAACCCAATTGGCGGCAGAACTCCGTGCTTGTCCGGCAGCTTGATTGGCACAGGCAGCTGGAACAACTGGCCGGGGAGTGAGACCCTGGCCGGAGGTGCGCTAGGAAGCCTTTGACGGAGCGATGCCGAGCGAGCGCATCTTGCGGTACAGGTGGCTGCGCTCGAGGCCGAGCGCCGATGCGGCCTTGGTCATGTTCCAGCGATTCTCTTCCAGTTTGCGCAGGACGAATTCTCGCTCGTACGCCGAACGCGCCTCGTGCAGGCTTTCGTAGGGTTTCTGCGGGCTCTTCGATGCGCCGCGAAATAGCTCGGGCGGCAGATGATGCGGCTCGATCCGGGGCGAGGGGCAGATGATCACTAGCCGCTCGACCAGGTTGCGCAATTCCCGAACGTTGCCGGGCCACGGATACACCAGCAGCACTTCCATCGCAGGCGCGGTAAACTCCTTGGGCTTCTTGCCGTAGGCCTCGCAGAACTCCTTCAGAAAGTGCCCTGCAAGAATGGGAATGTCTTCGGTCCGCTCGCGCAAAGCGGGCACGTAGAAGGGAATCACGTTGAGCCGGTAGAAAAGATCCTCGCGAAACGCGTTGCGGCCGATTTCGACCTCCAGTTTCTTGTTGGTGGCCGCGATCACGCGAACGTCCACGGTCACCGGCAAGTTCGAACCCAGCGGCTCGACGCGCTGCTCTTCCAGTACGCGCAGCACCTTGGATTGCGTTTTCAGGCTCATGTCGCCGACCTCGTCGAGAAACAGCGTGCCGCCGTCAGCCTTCTGAAATTTTCCGACCTTGTCTTCGCTTGCGCCGGTGAAGCTGCCCTTGCGATGGCCGAACATCTCGGATTCGATCAGTTCTTCGGGAATCGCAGCGCAGTTCACTTCCACAAACGGCTTTTCGTTGCGCTGGCTGCTGGCATGGAGCGCGCGCGCCACCAGTTCCTTGCCGGTGCCGCTTTCGCCGTAGATCAGAACGCGCCCGGTCGTTGGCGCAGTGAGGGCGATCTGCTGACGCAGCGCCTTCATGGGAACACTTCCCCCCAGGATCTGGTGCCGCTCTTCGAGTTCAGCGCGCAGACGCCGGTTTTCGTCCTCCAGGCGCACGTATTCCAGCGCGTTTCGTACGACTACCACGATTTTTTCGAGCGAAAGCGGCTTTTCGACAAAATCGAACGCGCCGAGCTTGGTCGCGCGGACTGCGCCTTCGATATTTCCGTGCCCCGAAATCATCACCACGACCGGCGCGCCGTCCTGCGACTGAATGCGTTCGAGCGTTTCGATGCCGTCCATTTTGGGAAGCCAGATGTCGAGCAGGATCAAATCAAACGTGTCTCGCTCGATTTTCGCGAGGCATTCCTCGCCCGATGCGACGCTGTCGACCTCGTAGCCTTCATCGCGCAGCAGGGCTCCGAGCGACTCGCGGATTCCGTCTTCGTCATCAACGATGAGTATGCTTGGCATGGTTCGGTGGGTATCCTCAGCCGGCCTGCGTGGATATTCCTACTTCGGCGGCAGGGAAGCGGATCAGGAAACGGGCTCCGGCGGGCATGTTGTCCTCGACACGAATCGTCCCGTTGTGCTCGGCGATAATGCGGCTCGCAATCGCAAGGCCGAGTCCCGTGCCGCGTCCTTTGGTTGAAAAATGCGGCAAAAACAGCCTGGCCTTGTCTTCCGGTGAAATTCCGCGTCCGCTGTCGGAGACCTCGATCACAACGGCATCTCCGTCGCTTTCGGCGCGAGTGGAGACGCGCAACCGGCGGAGCGGCGAACCCTCCATGGACTCGGCCGCGTTGTCGATCAGGTTTGCCACAACCTGCCGGATGAGTTCCGGATCTGCCTTCACGGAAGGCAGTGAACCTGCAAGATCGGTTGAGACCAGAATGCCATCGAGCCTGCCCTGAAACAGCTCAAGCGCGCTTTCCACGATGGGGTTCAGGTCTGCTGGCGAAAGCCGCGCGGCGGGGAATCGCGCAAACTGCGAGAATTCATCCACCAGGGATTCCAGCGTCTGTACCTCGCGCTCGATCAGGCCCGCGCATTCGGCCGACAGCTTTTCAAATTCGGTGCGCTGCGCCGTCGGGTTCGCCGCCGCCGAGCGATCCAGGAAGCGCAGCAGACGCTGCGCCGAGAGTTGAATGGGAGTCAGCGGATTCTTGATCTCGTGCGCGATCCTTTGCGCCACTTCCTGCCAGGCTGCCGCTTTTTGGGCCCGCAGCAGATCCGTCAGGTCGTCAATTACCACGATGAAGCCGGGATTTGAGCGCCGGGGTCCGAGCGAGGTGACCGTTACCGCCGTCCGAACCAGGCGTCCGCCGGTGGCGATTTCGATTTCACTCGATGCCGCGCCCATTCGCAACGATCGCCGCATGAGGTGCAGCATGGCACGCGCCGCCTCCTCTCCAACAAGTTCCGGAAGAGTATGCGCGGCGCGCGCCGAATCTCCCAGGATCGTGACAACTGCGGTATTCACGCGTGCCACGTCACCGGATGCGTCCAGCGATACGACTCCGGTCGGAATATTCTCAAGGATCGCTTCCATCAGCTTGCGGCGACGTTCGCGTTCTTCAATTGCCTGTTCCAGGCTTTGTGTGAATTCGTTGATCTGCCGGCGTCCTTCGCCGAGTTGCTCGGTCATGCGGTTGAAGGAGCGCACCAGAGTGCCCAGCTCGTCCTGCGCCTGCACTTCGATGCGATGGTCAAAATTCCCGCGCGAAATTTCCCGCGTGGCCTCGGCGAGCGCCTGAATCGGCACGGTCACCTGCTTGGAGAGAAAAAGCGCAACCCAGGTGGTCGTGAACAGCAGGAGCAGCGTCACCAGCATGAGGGCCAGCAGAATCTCCCTTTTGTAGGCCCGCAGATGCTCCTTTTGCTGATGGTAGGTGTCGGTTTGCGACTCGATGGCCGCATATCGTTCGGAAAAATCACTGGGCAAATGGCGTGCGACATACAGCGTCCCGTCTTTCAACGGAGCGCTGCCTGCGAGGTACAGTTCTCCATTCACCTTCCAGACTCGCGCTCCGCTTCGGATGGTCTGGACCGATTCGGGGAAAATCGCAATCGAATCGGTGTGTCCTGCGCCCTGGACGTTTGAGTCAACCGTGGCCGTCTTGGTGAAGTCCCAACTGGAAATTACCCGTCCGGTCGCATCGGCGACCCAGGAAATATCAATGGCGTGGTTGCGACCGAGAAAATCGTCCACCGGCGCCCCGTGAACCGCCGCCTCTGAGGCCAGGCGATTCAGACGGTCGAATTCGGTGGTTTCAAAGTGAGTCAGCAGAATCTGGCTCTGTTCGTTTGCGATTTCAAGCGGGCGCGGGAACCAGTTGTTCAAGGTTCGGTTGACCAGTGCGTAGCTGAAGAAAAACAAAAACAAGATGGGCAACAGCGACACTCCCATCGCGCCGAAAACCATTTTGACTTTGAAGCGCGAACCCATCTGGCCGCTGAGCCTTTCCGCTCCGAGTCGCACCAGACTGCGAGTGAGAATCAGCGAGAACACCAGCAGCGCCGCAACGATCAAGGTTGAGAGCGCGAAAAAGACGACAAAGGCGTTCCCCTGCTGCGGGCGTAACGGAATGTTGAGCGATCCCAGCGTGAATACGGCCGCCGCGAGCAGCACGACGACGATTCCGCCGATCGCAAGCCAAAGATCGCTCTTGCGCCGCCGCTTCACCTTACCGGCCCTCCTCAAGGTATCGCCCGAGCGGGCACTCGTGGCACAGGGGATCGTGCGTGCGGCAGTAATTCTTTCCGGTGTGGACGATCAAGGCGTGAAATTCGTTGAAGCGTTTCACGTCACCCGGAAACTCGCGCTCGAACATCCAGCGGATATCGTCATATTTTGCCTTTTCTCCAGCCCAACCGTGGCGCAAGAGCATGCGCTTGGTGTAGGCATCGACGACGAACGCCGGGTGATCACCTGCATACAAAAGAATGGAATCGGCCGTCTCCGGACCGATGCCGAAGACGCCAAGCAGCTTTTCCCGCAGCACGATCGTGGGAGTTTCAAACATGCGCTTAAGCGAGCCGCCGTACTGGGTGTCGAGGAACTCGCAAAATGCCTTCAGCTTCCGAGCCTTCTGCCGGAAATAGCCGGACGAGCGTATCAGCCGCTCCAGACGTCCGAGGGGAACACTCCCGAGCGCTCGCGGGGACAGCAGGTGCTCCTCGCGCAGGCGCGAGATCGCGCGCTCGACGTTCGTCCAGGAAGTGTTCTGGGTCAAGATCGCGCCGACGATAACCTCGAATTGCGTTCCGCCGGGCCACCAGTGCTGTGGACCCAAAGCGGTAAACAGGGAATTGTAGTATTCATCCAGTGGAGGCCGGCTGCCTGCGAGTTCTTCGCTGGCAGCGAGACCTCTCGGGGCGATCCCAGCCAGCAATCCCGGCCGGGCACGCACAGTCCGGTGTACTCGCGTCGGTTGGGACAGCTCTGATGCCGGAATACGCATGGAAGTCCCACGATAACCACAGCGGCTCGACATGTCAAGGCGTACTGTTGTAACTAAACCACAGTATTGTGGTATGCCGTCCGCATCCCCGATTTACAGCGAAAACGACCCTTTTTAGCCGTTTTTGCGCTCAAACTCGCGCATAAAGACGGTCAGCGCCTCTACTGCCTCAGGCTCTACTGCGTTGTAGAGCGAGGCTCGCATGCCACCGACGTTCCTGTGCCCCTTGACCCCGGCGATGTTTGCGGCTTCGGCCTCCTTCACAAACTTGGCCTCTACGGCTTCATCGCCCCCGGCCACGCGGAAGACCACGTTCATCTTCGATCGGGATTCCCGTTCAACCGGGCACCGGTAGAAGCCGCTGGAGTCGATCGTGTCATAGAGCAATTTCGCCTTTAGGGCGTTGCGCTTCTCGATGGCGGCAACGCCTCCCTGGGTTTCAAGCCATTCCAGGACGAGGCCCACCGTATAGATGGCGAACGTCGAGGGCGTGTGATACAGCGAGCGCTCCTTGATCTGGGTCCGATACTGGAGAATCTTCGCGATTTTGTCGCTCGCGGCGTCGGCCAGATCACGCCGGATGATAACGATTGTGGCTCCAGAAGGTCCCAGATTCTTCTGCGCGCCCGCAAAAATCAGGCCAAATTTCCGGACGTCGATTGGCCGGGAAGCGATGTCGGAGGACATGTCCGCAACCAGAGGCACGCTACCTGTCGCAGGAATCGAACTCCACTGAGTCCCTTCAATCGTGTTGTTGGTGCAAATGGCAACGTAGGAGGCATCGGGCGCAAGTGTGATCTCGTCGTTGCGCGGCAACCGGGTAAACTTGTCCGCCTCGGTTGAAGCCGCCAGGCGGTACTGCGCAATTTTCTTTAGCTCCTCGATTGCTTTCGCAGTCCAGGAGCCCGTGTGCAGCACGTCCACCGGCTTTCCTGCCTGATACAGGTTCATGGGCACCATGGCGAACTGCAGACTGCCTCCGCCTTGCAGGAACGTCACCGCGTATTCATCGGGAATCGCAAGCACACGGCGCACCAGCCGCTCGGCATTTTCGGCAATGGCCTCAAATTCCGGAGAGCGGTGACTCATTTCCATGACAGACATGCCGGTGCCGCCGTAGTCGAGCAGCTCTTCCCGCATGCGTTCCAGTACGGAGAGCGGCAGCGCTCCCGGGCCTGCGTTAAAGTTGAAGGCTCGTTTGGTACCGCGTTCCGAAGCAGTCAAAGGGTTCACAGAAGGGATCCTTGGCGCGACTTTTCGTGTCTCCCGGTACCCTGCAGGGCGGTCCGGGACGTCTAGACTATCAGAAGTTCGCGGGCGCTGCGTGCACTCTCCGACTCAGTCGAGATGGATGAAATCCGGGCTCACGGACATTATAGTAGCTGCAGGAACCGCCAACGGCGGAGCACTTGACGACGAGGAGAACCCCGAAATGAAAAATTCGCGACGCGCAGCACTTCGCACACTTCCGTATCTGTTTCTCGCGGTGGCACTGCTCGCAATGGCCTACCCGACGGTTCACGCACCGGCAATCCATGCCGACGACCAGGCCATGCCGACCGTGGGCAGCATGGCTCCGGACTTCACGCTGAATTCACAGGAAGGTACGCCGATCAGCCTCCACAGTTTCCGTGGCAAATGGGTGGTTCTCTACTTCTATCCCAAGGATCAGACTCCGGGCTGCACGATTGAAGCGCACGGCTTTCAGCGCGATCAGGCCAAGTATGACGCGATCAACGCCGTCATTGTAGGCGTCAGCGTGGACACGGTTGAATCACACAAGGAGTGGTGCGCCAAGGATGGCATGGCGTTCAAGCTCCTGTCGGACGCGAACAAGCAAGTCGTGGCCCTGTACGGATCGACCATGACCATCCCGCAGGCTCCCCAGCTCGGCACAGTCGCCGCGCGCAACACGTTCCTGATTGACCCGAGCGGCAAGATCGTCAAGGAGTTTATCAAGGTCAATCCCACCGGGCACAGCGACGAAGTGCTCGCGGCGCTCAACGATCTGCAGAAGGACTCGAAGTAGCGCAGCAGGCACGAGCCGTGGTATTTATGGGGCAGGCAGGTCTCACCGGAGTTTGCCTGCCCTGTTCTGTTCACTGGATCGCCACAACTGTGACTGCGCGGCAGGACGAATTTGAGCATGTTGCCATGCCACACTCCAGGAGCTTGCTCCGGGTAGCGCGGCGGCTTGCGTCGGATCCTGCGGCAGCCGAGGATTTAGTTCAGGAGACTTACTTTCGGGCATGGCGGAGTTTTGACCAGTTTCAGGCCGGGACCAACATGCGGGCCTGGCTGTTCCGAATCCTGTTCAACGCGTTCTATGCGCAAGGGCGACGGATCAGCGCGGCCCCGATCCTGGTTTCACTTGATGCTCCGGGCCGCGAGGCCGAGCCGCAATCCCGGTCCGGGCCCTCGCTTGCGGAGGTTGCGGAAATTTCGAACGCTTTCGGGGAGCTTTCCTCCGAGCATCGCGCGGTGCTTTTGCTCGCGGTGGTCGAGGGTTTTACCTGCCGCGAGATCGCAGGGATCTTGACCCTGCCGATCGGCACGGTGATGTCGCGGCTCAGTCGCGGGCGGCAAGCGCTCAGAGAGCGCCTCTCGCCTGCAGCGCCGAAGGTCTGGGAGGCGCGAGCGGGCGCGGGGCGCGCAGGGAAAGAAATACGATGAACTGTTCTGACATAACGGAGATCGCGCCGCTGTATATCTCGGCGGAGCTTGACGCGCGGCGCGCCTCGGAGTTCGACGCGCACTTGAAGACCTGCCCTGCGTGCATGTCCGAACTGGGTGCCCAGGCGCGCCTGGATGAACGATTTCGCGAGGCGCTTCTGGCCGAGGAAGTGGATGTATCACGCGTCAACCGGCGCATCCGGGAGTTGATTGCCGCCGAGTCATTCCGGCCCGCAGCGGCTGTGTCGCAGCCAAGGTCAGGCCGCTGGGTTACGGCAGCCGCCGGTGTTGCTGCGGCGTTTCTGCTCGTAGCGGCGGGTTATCTGCTCGTTCCCGGACACGTTGCCCGCGTCTATGCCGATGCCGCCCGGGACCATCAACTCGAGGTTGTCCAGCGGCAGGCTCGTCCGTGGATCGTCGATCCGGCGGCGATTGCGGCGCTCGCGGTTCAACAGGGGATTGCGGGTTCCGTGCCCCTGGAATTGGATGCGAGCTACCACCTGGAACGCGCAAAAGTATGCCGTTTGGACGGGCACCTCTACCTTCATCTCGTCTACTCGGACGGTACGCGGGAATTCTCGCTGTTTTTGCGGCAGCGGGACGGCCAGCATTTGACCGGAGCCATACGCGGGTTCGCAAACGGCAGGTTTCTACGAGCCGCGAGCGCAGACAATGAACACCTGCTGGCATTTGAGACCTCCCGCCTGACGGTGATGGTAGCCACTGACCAGCCCGCAGGCGCCGCCGAGCACTTCGCCAAGGCTGCTTCCGCCGCGCTCTAGGGGGCTGAAGTAGCGTCGAGTCGCTTGATCCTGCGGCGCACCTGCCTTGAACTTTTGCCATCCAACCATTAGACTGAATGGCTCGCACTTGTTTCGCGGAGCCTTACCGAATGCTTCTATCGCGGGATTATGTCGGTTACATGGCCAAGGAAATCGTAAAGCGTCTGGTGGCCGCCAAGATGATCGAATCCAAGGACATCGAAAACCTGTCGCAGCAGGTCCGCCAGGTGATGGCCGACGAGGTAACGATCGAAGACCGGTTGAATGAGGAGGCGCGCGAAATCCTTGCCCGCTACTCGGACGAGATGCGCCGCACCGGAGCGTCGTACCAGGAAATGTTCAAGAAGATCAAAAGCCAGCTCGCCCGGGAAAGGAAACTCATCCTCCGCTAAGGAGGGCGCCCCCATGCGACTGAGCCGCGAAAAGACGGTCCGCCTTTCTCACCGCGTCATCGATTTTCTGGTTTCCAGTCCCAGTGTGGACTTCGTCGAGGATCGCGATACGATCCGTCAGGAGATCGTGAATATCCTCACGTCGCTGCTGAAGCTAGAGGAGCAGGTAGACACCGAAGTTCGTGCCAAGATTACGTCACAGAAAAAGGAAATCCTCGAAGGCAGCGAGGAATGGGACATCATGTACCGCAAGTATTATGCCGAAGGACTCAAGCGCCTCGGCGTCGCCGAAGTTCACACCCACTAGAGACGCCGGCCCCCGGCACCGTCTGTCCACTGGGTCCAACCCGTGATCTTCTAACTCCGGTTTACTACTGCGGCTGCTGCGAGTCCGGGTCGGTCGTGCGGTGCTGGAGGGTCGGCCGGTCGCTATCGTCCGAGGATGGGTCAGACGACGGCGTCGAGGTGGTGTTGCCGCCGGTCGACGTACCGTTGGGATCGTTGGGAGAGGTATTGCCGCCCTTGTTCTGCGTGGTGCGCTTGCGCAGCGTAGGCTTGTTTGGGTTCGAATCCTTCACCTTGATGTTCGCCTCGATCAGCTGCAGGCGCGCCTTTACCGTGTCGAACTCGGAAGTCGTTACGATGTACTGATCTCGTGCGGGCAGGATCGTCGCGATTTCCTTCTGAATTGCTTCAATCCGGTCCG
>DATBXX010000007.1:0-92578 GCA_036514055.1 Candidatus Acidiferrales bacterium | reverse complement strand
GAGCGAGCTGGTAGCGCGGCTGAAATCGGCAGCGGGCGACAACTTAAAGGCTGTGGTGCTCTACGGTTCGGCCGTTACCGGCGAGTTCCAGGAGAAGCACTCCGATCTGAACATTCTGTGCGTTGTCGAGCGAACCACGGTGGTTGAACTCGAGCGTCTTCACCCCATCGCGGACTGGTGGACGGGCAAGAAAAATCCCGCTCCGCTCATCTTCACCTTTGACGAGCTGGTGCGGTCGGCAGATGTGTTTGCAATCGAACTGCTGGACATGAAGCGCCATCATCGGATGCTTTTTGGCGCGGATTTCCTGGAGCAGATGGAAGTTCCGCTTCGGCTGCATCGGCTGCAGGTCGAGTGCGAGCTGCGAACGAACTGGTTGCGTCTGCGCCAGGCGGTCCTCACAGCACCTCCGAAGAAGAAGGCGCATCTTCGGATCATGATGGCGTCGGTCGCGGTCTTTTGCGCGCTGTTCCGCCACGCGCTACTCGCGCTCGGCCAACCCGAGGCGCATGGCAAGAAGGAAGCGGTCGAGGGTGTCGCCGCTTTGACTGGCGCCGATGCCTCGGGATTTCACAGTATTCTTGAACTTCGTGCCGGGAAGCGCAAAGAGAAGGAAATCGATATCGAGGCTGCTATGCAGACGTATCTGGAATTCGTCGAAGTGGCGGCCAATGAAGTGGATCGCCGGCTCGAAACTTCCTAGTGCCGCGCGGCGTATCCAGATAGAGAAGGCGCGGTTGTTGCAGTCTTGCTGTGATAGATTTTCGGCGGAGGCTACTCATGAAGGTATTTCTCGGAGTCGTTGCGGTATTGGTGATCCTCGCGTTGCTTTTCGGCGGCATGTACGTTTCGCGCCGCAACCAGATGGTCACGCTGAATGAAACGGTCAAGTCCGATTGGGCGCAGGTGGATGTTGTCCTCGATCGCCGTTCGGCCCTGATTCCAAATCTCGTCGAGACGGTCAAGGGCTTCGCCGCACACGAAGAGACCGTCTACAACGACATTGCCCAGGCGCGCGCGGCCCTGGGTGGCGCGCAGACTCCGAAGGACAGGATCGCCGCGAACGGCCAGCTGGATAGCGCACTCAGCCGCCTGTTGGTCATCGTTGAGAATTATCCGCAGCTCAAGTCGAACGAAAATTTCCTGCGTTTGCAGGACGAATTGGCGGGTACCGAGAACCGCATCGCGGTCGAACGCAAGCGTTACGACGACGCGATTCAGGCCTACAACACGTACATCACGTTGTTCCCAAACAACATTATCGCAGGCATGTCCGGATTCCAGCGGAACGACGCCTACTTCACGGCATCGGAGGCCGAGCGTGCGGTGCCGAAGGTCCAGTTCCCGGCGGCAAATACCCACTAGGCTACGCGTGGGTGTCGGTCGCGTCCTTGCCCGTGGCGGCGGCAAACATGGCGGCGCGCTCCTGCTTGACCGCGGTTGGCGGGGCGCGCTAGGCTATTTCCCGGCCGCCAAACTTGATGAAACAAACGGTAAGAATCGCCGGAGGGATCAACGAACTCTTCGGTACCCTCGATGAAAACCTGAAATTCCTTGAGTCCACGCTGCACGTCACCACGAACCTGAAAGACCACGATATGGAAATCGAGGGCGAGCCCGCGCAGGTCGAGCGTGCCGCGCGCCTGCTGGGCGCCTATAACGAGCGCGTCCTTGAGGGGCGCATTCCCTCGAGCCAGGAAGTCAAGGCGCTGCTTCGCACCGCCGCCGACCAGCCTGTTTCGACATTACACGGTGCGTTCTCGCCGTCGCATAAACGGGCGCTTGGCAAGAAAAGCGTGGTTCCCAAGAGCGCAAACCAGAAGCGCTACATCGAAGCCCTGGAAACCTACGACATGGTTTTCGCGATCGGCCCCGGGGGTACCGGAAAAACCTATCTTGCCGTTGCGCTGGCCGTGTCCGCGTTGCTGTCAAAACAGGTGAACCGGATCATCCTGGCACGGCCGGCCGTTGAAGCAGGCGAGCGACTGGGCTTTCTTCCCGGCACGCTCCAGGAAAAAGTCGATCCGTATATGCGGCCGCTGTACGACGCGCTTCACGATCTGCTCGAAGCGGACAAGCTGGAAAGCTTCCTGGAAAAGGGAATCATCGAAGTCGCGCCGCTCGCCTTCATGCGCGGCCGGACACTGAACGATTCGTTCGTGATTCTGGACGAAGCGCAGAACACCACCAGCGAGCAGATGAAGATGTTTCTCACGCGTCTGGGTTTCAATTCCAAGGCGGTCATCACGGGCGATGTCACGCAGATTGATCTGCCCGACTCGCGCAAGTCGGGACTGGTCGAAGCGATTGACGTGGTGGGCAAGATCGAGGGCATCGCGCTTGTGTATTTCGATGAACGCGACGTGGTACGCCACAGCCTGGTGCAGCGGATCATCAAGGCGTACGAGGAGCACACCGGAGGACAGGCGGGCCAAGCGAACTCCGGCCGGCCCGCGCGCACCGGCGGCGCAAGCGTGCCCGGCGAAAACCGGTCCCGCGAATAGACTCTCAGGGTAAAATCCCAATTTCATTCTGCGCAAGTGCGCGATCCGGGCGCGTTTGGACATGACAACAACGCTTGAAAACTGGGCCGGGCAAGTCCGCCGAGGAGACATCCGCGCGATTTCCCGCGCAGTTTCGGCCATCGAGAACCGGACGGGCGAAGCCGAGGCGCTGCTGCGGGAGCTGTTTGCGTTTACGGGCCGCGCGTGGCGGGTGGGAATTACCGGCGCACCCGGCACGGGGAAGAGCACTCTGGTCGATCGCCTGGCAGCCCACTATCGCCGCGAGAGCAAGAGTGTCGGCATCATTGCGGTCGATCCTTCAAGTCCCTACACCGGTGGTGCAATTTTGGGCGACCGCGTCCGCATGCAGGGCCACGCCGGCGACGAGGGGATTTTCATTCGTTCCATGGCTACGCGCGGATATCTGGGCGGTCTGGCGCAATCGACAGGCGACGCCGCGCTGCTGCTCGACGCCGCAGGGAAAGACATGATCCTGGTCGAGACGGTGGGCGTGGGCCAGGGTGAGATTGAAATCGTGCGGCTGGCGGATTGCACGATCGTGGTCCTGGTTCCCGGTATGGGCGACGATGTGCAGAGCCTGAAAGCCGGCCTGATGGAGATTGCGGACATTTTCGTGATCAACAAGTCCGACCACGAAGGCTCGGGGCGTTTCGAGGAACAGCTGGGTGCCATTCTGCAGATGGTTCCCGATCGCAACGGCTGGCGACCGCCGGTGGTCCGCACGGTTGCTACCGACGACCAGGGAGTCGATGAGCTCGCGCGGCAGATCGCTCTGTTCCGGGTACACGTGAACAGGGCGCCGGACCGCCCGGCGCGCGAACTTGCGTATTGGAAACAGTGGCTGCTTCGGCTGGTTGAGACGCGGCTGGTCGAACGAGTGCTGGGTGACCAGGCCAGCTCGGCGGCATTCGACAGGATTGCCGGGGAAGTGGCCGCGCGAAAAAAAGACCCCTACGCCGCCGTCGAAGAAATTCTCGCAAGGGGCCGTGCGTGAAGCTCGGAGAGCTCGAGTTCCACATCATCTCGGCGGGGCACGTGCTGCTGGACGGCGGCGCGATGTTCGGCGTAATCCCACGTCCGCTCTGGGAAAAGAAAATGCAGCCGGACGGGCGCAATCGGATCACCCTGGCGATGAATTGTCTGCTGATCCAAGCGGGGGGCAAACGGATTCTGGTCGAGACCGGAGCGGGCGACAAGATGAACGCGAAGGTGCGGGAGATTTATGGTCTCGATGGTCCATTTCTGGCCGAGGGCTTGCGCCGCTTTGGTGCGCGTCCGGAGGACATTGACATCGTTCTGAACACGCATCTTCATTTCGATCACTGCGGAGGGAACACGCGCATCGAAAAGGACAAGGTGGTCCAGGCGTTTCCCAATGCGCGGTACATCGTGCAGCGCGGAGAATTCGAGCACGCCATGCACCCCAACGAACGCGACCGCGCGAGCTACTTTACGGAGAATTACGCGCCGATCGAGGCAAACGGCAGGTATTCGCTTCTTGACGGAGACGGCGAGATCGCCCCGGGAGTCGAGGTGATCGGGCTGCCAGGGCACACCGCCCACATGCAGGGGGTCAAGCTGACCGGCGGAGGGAAGACCGCGTTCCTGTTCGCAGACTTGGTTCCAACCACGGCGCATCTCCCGATTCCATGGATTATGGGTTACGATCTTTACCCCATGACCACGCTTGAGAACAAAAAACGATGGATTCCCGAGGTCGTGCGCGAGGGATGGCTCGCGCTGTTTGCCCACGACGCGAGATGTCCTGCCGCGTTCCTGCGCGAACGCGATGGTCAATGGGAAGCCGAGCCTGCGGCGATCGACTAGGCGCGCCCGATTCCAGGAGAGGGAATGGCCAGGACAAGAAAACCGAAAGTCGGGGGGAAAAAGCAGACGTTTGCTACCGCCATCATCGGTGGGAGCGGTCTGTACCAGATGGTGGGGCTCACCGACACCCGGGAAGTCCGCGTTCGGACCCCTTACGGGGATCCGTCGGATCGAATCGTCGTTGGTACGCTGGAAGGTCGACAGGTCGCATTTCTATCCCGCCACGGTCGGGGGCATCGATTCTCTCCGAGTGAGATCAATTACCGCGCGAACATTTACGCTTTGAAGACGCTCGGCGCCGAGCGGATTATTTCGGTGAGCGCGGTCGGATCGCTCCGGGAAGACTTACCGCCGCTTGAATTCCTGATCCCGGATCAGTTCTTCGACCGGACTCGCGGACGGATCTCCACTTTTTTCACCGACGGGATAGTCGCTCACGTGGGTTTTGCCAGGCCGACCTGCCCTGCGCTTTCTGCGCATTTGGCCCAGGCCTGCGATCGGACGGGCATCAAGACACATCGGGGCGGCACATATGTCTGCATGGAAGGCCCGGCGTTTTCAACCATCGCCGAATCGCATACCTACCGGCAACTCCGATTCGACGTGATCGGGATGACCGGCGTAACCGAGGCCAAACTCGCGCGTGAAGCGGAACTCTGCTACGCTACGGTCGCTTTGATCACTGATTTCGACTGCTGGCATCCGCATCACGACGCCGTCACGCTGAATGAAATCCTCGCCAATATGGCCAGCAACACGGAGAACGTGCAGCGCGCGATTCGCGAGGCGGTGCGTACGCTCAGTGACGAGCGAGGCTGCAAATGCGGCGCTTCACTTGCGCACGCGATCGTTACCGACCGCAAGATGATTCCGGCCGCCGCGAAAAAGCGCCTCGCGCCGATCATTGGCAAGTACATCACTGCATAAGCCGTCCAGTACGTCTCGCAGGGGTCCTGGCACGGGACAATCGCCCTCGGGTCGCCTTTGGCTCAACCGGCCGCAGATCACGCGGGCGAGCGTTGCAAGAAAACAGGAGAGATCATGTCGCTTTTGGTCGTGGGATCGGTCGCATTCGATGGCATTGAAACCCCGCACGGCAAGGTTGAACGCACGCTGGGAGGGGCGGCGAGCTATTTCGCCCTGGCCGCGAGCCACTTTGCGCCGGTCCGTCTGGTAGCCGTCGTTGGCGAGGATTTTACGGCGAAGGACGAGGCCGTATTCCGCGGCCGCAAGATCGATTTGGCCGGCCTTGAGCACGCCAAGGGGAAATCATTTTTCTGGGCCGGACGCTACAGCCAAAACATGAACGAGCGGACGACGCTCACAACCGAGCTGAACGTCTTTGCCGATTTCCGGCCCACGCTTCCTGCTTCCTATGTTGACTCGTCGTTTATTTTCCTGGGCAACATCGATCCCAAGCTTCAGCGCTCGGTCCTTGATCAGGTTCGGGGCAAACCGACCTTGGTTGGCCTTGACACGATGAACTACTGGATTGGGGATTTTAACGCCGAGCTGCGTGAAACCCTCAAGTCCGTTGACGTCTTGACCATCAACGACGATGAGACCCGCCAGCTGACCGGTGAGCACAATCTGTTCCGCGCCTCCAAGCAGATCTTCAAGATGGGGCCGAGCACTCTGATCATCAAGCGGGGTGAACACGGCGCGATTCTGATTCGCAAGAACTTCGTATTTTCGGTCCCGGCATTTCCTCTTGAGGAGGTGCACGATCCGACCGGTGCGGGGGACACGTTTGCTGGCGGATTCATGGGCTATCTCGCAGGGAAGGGGCGCGTCAGCGAGCAAACCCTGCGCTCTGCGATGGTCTACGGTTCGGTGCTCGCAAGCTTCACAGTCGAACGATTTGGGGTGGAACGGCTGGCGAAGGTGACTCGTAAAGAGATTACGGCGCGCGCGCGACTGTTCTCGAAGCTGACTTCCTTCAAGCTTTAGGGCAAGCTCGCGCGCCTAGTCGGTTCACGCCTGGATCGTTCGGGGGGTGCCATGCTGCTCGATTTGACGAGCTTTATCGTCGGCCGGCTCCTGCTGGCTGCAGTGCTGGGAGGTGTCATCGGCCTCGAACGCGAGTTGCGCCACAAGCCAGCCGGGCTGCGAACGAACATGCTGATTTCGCTAGGTGCCGCCCTGTTCACGATTATTTCCTGGCAGATGGCCAATATCTCGGGCGGAGACCACACTCGCATCGCAGCGCAGATCATTACCGGTATCGGGTTCATCGGCGCGGGCGTGGTAATACGCGAGCGCGGTGCTGTGCTGGGCATCACCAGCGCCGCGACGATCTTCGTGATCGCAGCCGTGGGAATGGCGTGTGGTGCGGGGATGCCGGTAACGGCGGTCTTTACCGCGCTGTTGCTGCTTGTGGCGCTGGTCCTGCTGGGCGTTGCCGAGGACCGCTTCGGCCTCCACAGTCAGCTCACGAACTTTCGCATCACCGCCCCCGAAGGGACCGGGACGGTCGAGCGCGTGCACGATATCGCCTCACAAATGGGGATTGAGCTTCGGCGGTGGCAGAGCCACAGGTCGCCCGAGGGCTTTGTTGTTGAATTCGATGCGGACGTCACCATTCCGAAAGAGCGCGAATTGCTCGCGAAGCTGGGTGCGTTGCATGCCCATTGCGAGGCCCATGCGCTGCGCTGATTGCCGGGCCTGCAGAAGCCAACCATTCGTTTCGATCCCGAATCCGAGTTGACGTGCCGCGGGCCGGGATGCTATCAATCGTACTCAATCGGCAGGGGATTTGCAGACGGTCTGTTGTGTTCCTCGTTCCGCGTTCCCGGGCGCTTGAGCCGAGCGGCTTCGGGATCCCCGTTTGAAACTTACTAGGAGGCTGGTCTTGAAGTGTTCGCGCTGGGTTGCGTTCACGTCGGTTGCAGCAACGCTGGTGCTGCTGGGGAGCTGCGGCGGCCAGAAAATTCCTGAGTTCAATGCCACGCCAACGGTCACCAGTTTCTTCCCTTCAAACATTACTGCCGGAAGCCAGGCTTTCACGCTGATTGTCTCCGGGACGGGCTTTCAATCCAATTCTCGGGGCGTGACATTCATCAACTGGAACGGCTCTCCGCGATCGACGACATTCAACGACTCCACGGGCGAGCTTTCGGTCCAGATCTTCGCCTCCGACGTGGCCACTCCGAATTCGATCTCGATCACGGCCACCAATCCAATCCCGGGCGGGGGGACGTCCCAGGTGGTTCCTCCGGCGGACATCTTTACGATCGTGCAGCCACAAGCCGGTTTGACGATTGCCTCCCTGGACCCGGCGACCGCCAGTCCCGGAGGCGGGGATTTCACGCTCACGGTGAACGGTACGGGCTTTACGACCAATGACGTGGTCACCTGGAACGGGAGCCAGCGCACAACCACGATTACGCCGATGAATCCTACCGTTGCGACTGCCACGATCACCCGCGACGATATAGCCACCGCCGGCACGGCCAGTGTCGCGGTCAGCACGCCCGATCAGGTCGTTGCAACGCCGTCGCTCACTTTTGTTATTACCGGCCCCAGCAGCTCCGCCCCGACCGTTTCGTCGCTCTCGCCATCCAGCGCCGCCCACGGTGGGGGTGATTTCGAGATGAGGATCAACGGCTCGGGATTTGCACCGAATGCCTTCGTGGAGTGGAACGGAAGCTTTATTGCGACTGCATTTATCAGCGCATCGCAGCTCGTCGCGTATGTACCCGCGGCCGAGATCGCGGCATCAGGATCTGCAACCGTTACCGTGACGAATCCGGCGCCTGGCGGAGGTACCTCGTCAAACGTCATGTTTACAATCAACTAAAGCCGAGGAGCATGGTTCTGGGTCTCGTCCCTTAACTCTTAACCGCCCCCATTGTTCCTGCCGCTAGACTCAACTCTTCAAATTCCTTATTCTCGATTGCGTCAGATGCCGCCCCCTCTTAAGCCACCTGCTCTGCGCCAAGGCGATGAAGTTCGAATTCTCTCGCTGGCAAGCCCGGTACAGCCGGGTCATCTCGGGAAGGGGTGCGAGGAGCTGGTGCGCCTGGGGTACGCGCCGAAATGGGATGAGGCAAACGTGCTTGCGAACGAAGGGTTCTTTGCGGGCCCTGCCTCCGATCGCCTCTGTGCACTTGGGCAGGCGCTGGCCGAGACATCCACACGCGCGATATTTTGTTCGCGCGGAGGGTATGGCTCGACCTACCTTGTCGAGGGTGTGAAGCCTGCGCCGGCGGCGCCGAAAATCCTGCTCGGCTCAAGCGATATTACGGCGCTTCAGATTTTCCTCTGGCAGAAGTTTCGGTGGGTGAGTTTCTACGGACCCATGGTCGCATCGAATTTCGATCGGGGTGCAGGAGCGGCCCACGGCTATGACCTGGCAAGCTTTACCGCCGCATTGGCGGAAACCAAACAGGGCTGGGACCTTGATCTTGGCGGTGAGGCGCTGGCGGCTGGAACGGCGTCAGGGGTCCTGCTGGGAGGCTGTCTGACGCTGGTGGAATCTACGCTCGGGACTCCGTGGGAAATCGAAACGCGCGGGGCGATCCTGATTTTGGAGGACCGTGGGATGAAGCCTTACCAGGTGGATCGTGCGCTCACACATCTCCGGCAGGCAGGGAAGCTTGAAGGCATCGCTGGAATTATTCTCGGTGATTTTCCTGAATGCGACGGCCCTGCGGGCGGGGAAACCGTGGCCGGTGTCGCCGAGCGCATTCTCGGTTCGCGAAACGTGCCGGTGGTATGGGGCGCACCCGTCGGGCATACCACGCGCGCCATGTTAACAGTACCCCTGGGCATTCGCGCCGAGCTTAAAGCAACCGGGGCTGGCATGCTCCGTATTCTTGAACCGGCGTGTTCCTCGTGAGCGGAGGCAACAACAAGCTGGCTACCCGCCATATTCATCTGCTCGGTATCGCTGGAGCCGCGATGGCGCCGGTTGCCGGAATGCTGAAGGAGCGCGGCTTTCACGTGACCGGCTCGGACGTAAATGTCTATCCCCCGGCCTCGACGTTGCTCACTTCGCTAGGAATTCCCTGGAGCGAAGGCTACCGCGAGGAAAATCTGACGCCCATGCCGGATCTGGCCGTGATCGGCAACGCGATTTCGCGCGGGAACCCTGAGGTGGAACGGATCCTCGACGACCGGATTCCGTACTGCTCGATGCCGCAGTTGCTCGAGGAGTATTTTCTTCCCGGCCGCACCTCGATCGTCATAGCCGGGACGCACGGCAAGACCACAACGACGGCCATGCTTGCGTGGATTTTGCAGTCGGCCGGTCGGAGGCCTGATTTTCTGATCGGCGGCGTCGCGCCGAATTTCGGTGACCGCAGCTACGGCCTTGGGGGAGGGGAAGAGTTCGTCATCGAGGGAGACGAATATGACACTGCTTTCTTCGACAAGGGGCCGAAGTTCCTGCACTACCATCCAGTCGAGCTGATCCTCACTTCGCTTGAGTACGACCACGCGGATATCTATCCGGACCTCGCCTCCATCGCCCTTCAGTTTCGGCGTTTGGTCAATCTTGTGCCTCGCCGCGGCCGCATCCTGATCTGGGGTGAGAGCAAGGAGCTAAGGGAAAATACCTCAAAGGCATACTGTCCGGTTGAAACCTTTGGTTTGACGCCAGGGTGCGACTGGTGCGCGGGAGACATTCAGTGGCACGACGACGCGACCGAATTCCGCGTTGCCTTTCGCGGCAGCGAAATCGCGCGGATTCGTATCCCGGTGGCTGGCCGGCACAACGTTCTCGACGCGCTCGCGGCAATCGCACTCGCCTACGGCCGCGGGGTGGAATGCGACGCAATCGAGAGGGCTCTGGCCACCTTTCAAAGTGTGCGCCGGCGCATGGAGATCAAAGGCGAGGTGGACGGCGTGCTGGTTGTCGAGGATTTTGCGCATCACCCAACGGCCATTCGCTTGACGCTGGAGGCCGCGCGGACCCGCTGGCCGGGGCGAAAGATATGGGCAGCAGTTGAGCCCCGTTCCAACACCATGCGCAGGAAGATTTTTCAAAACGACTTGTCCGATGCTCTTGCGCTCGCCGATGTTGTGCTGTTCGGGCCCGTGAATCGCGCCCAATTGCTGGCCGAGTCCGACCGCTTGTCCCCGGAAATGATCTGCGAGTCGCTTGAGGCTCGCGGCCGCGCGGCGAAGGCGCTTGCCTCGGCCGACGAAATTGCCGGGCATTTGGCCGGCAGCGCAAAGTCGGGCGACCTGGTTCTAGTGATGTCGAACGGAGGATTCGACGGTCTGACCGCGAGGCTTCTTGAAAAAATGAAGACGCGCCAGGGTGTCCGCGGATGAAGTTCAGACCGGTATTTGGCTCCGCCGCCGTAATGGTTCTGTTGCTGAGCTCAGCTCACACGGCGAGTGCGACAATCCGCTATTCGGTTTCACTCGAAAATCCCGAGAAGCACCTCTTTCACGTGCTCATGACGGTTCCCGCGCGGGGCAGCGAGCTCGCGGTCGCGCTACCCGCCTGGAACGCGCTTTATCAGGTCCGGGATTTCGCCGTACGGGTCCGCGATGTTGAAGCCGATTGTCCCGGGCCGCAAGACGGACCGCTGCGGGCATCTGCAGTTGACAAGCAGACCTGGTGGGTGAACCTTGGCGGCTCTTGCCGGCAGAACGGGAAGAACAGTGTCGAGATACGGTACGCGATTCAGTGGGACGACCCGGGTCCCTTCAATTCGCAGTTGAACGAGCATCATGCCTTCGTCAACCTCGCGGAGGTCCTGATGTATGTGCCCGATCGCCGCGCCGAGGATACACGCGTAACGTTTGAGCACCTTCCGGCGGGCTGGAACATTACGTCGGAACTTGCAGCGGGCCCGGACCCGGATTCTTTCGTTGCGTCGAGCTACGATGCGCTGGTAGACGCGCCGGTCGAAGCAGGGAAGTATGAAGAATTCAGTTTCGACAGCGGTGACGGCCATTTCCGCGTAATCGTTGACGCAATCAACTGGAATCGAGGGCGCCTGGAGAATGCGCTGCATCGAATCACAGCATACGAGATCGAGCTCATGGGCGGCGCTCCATTTCAGCAGTTTGCATTCTTCTTCCACATCGGGCCCGAGTCCGCAAGCGGTGCAGGAGGCATGGAGCACGCAAACTCGACCGCCATTTCCGATACATCGGTTGAAGGCGCCTCGTCGGTCGCGGCCCACGAATTTTTCCATGTGTGGAACGTGAAGCGAATCCGCCCGCAGAGCCTTGAACCTGTGGATTACACCAAGGAGCAGTACACGCGTGCGCTGTGGTTTGCCGAAGGCGTCACGAATACCTACAGCGCATTCACCCTAGAGCGCACGGGCCTGTGGTCGAAGAAGCAGTTTTACGACGATCTCGCGTCGCAAATCCAGAGGGTCGAAGCCCGTCCCGCGCACCAGTGGCAGAGCGCCGAGGAATCCAGCCTCGACGCGTGGTTTGAGAAATACGACGCCTACAACACGCCCGAGCGCAGCATCTCGTATTATGACAAAGGGCAGATCCTGGGCGACATGCTGGACCTTGCAATTCGCGATGCGACCGACAACCACAAATCGCTCGATGATGTCCTCCGACTGATGAACGAAAAATATGCCAAGCAGGGCAAGTTCTACGACGATTCGGTGGACATTCGCGCCGCAGTCGAGGAAGTCGCCGGAAAGAGTTTTGAGGAGTTTTTCAGGCGCTACGTTTCGGGCGTTTCAGAGATCCCCTACAACGACTTTCTGGACCTTGCCGGCCTGCATCTCAAATCCGACGTCGTGTATACCATTTCCGAAATTCCCCATCCGACCGACCGGCAGCGCCGCATCCGTGAGGGCCTTCTTCATGGCTCGACCGACTGAGGTGCCCAAGCTGAGTCTTGCCGGACGCCCCTTACTCGAGGATGTCCGATCGCTGCGATGATCCGCACGCTGCTTCTGGGTCTGTTTTTCGCGCTCGCCATCATCCTGGCGCTTCCGTGGCTGATTCTGTGGAGCGTGATCGTCGGCAACGCCGGGCTGATGTACAAACTGGCAATGAAAGTCGTGCGGGCCGGCAACCGTATCGCCGGAATTCGCGTTCGCGTGGAAGGCCTTGAAAATATCCCGCCGGGCGCCTGTGTTTTTATTTCCAATCACGTCTCCAACGCCGATGCGCTCGCGTTCATACCGGCGATACCGCGCCGCGTGGCGATCCTGATCAAGCAGGAACTTTTCCGGATTCCGATTCTATCCACGGGAATGCGCCGGGCCCAGTTCATTCCTGTGGACCGTTCCGACAGGGAAGCAGCGGCCTCGATCATCGACGTCGCCGTGCGTACCCTGAGCCAAGGCCTTTCATTCGCAATTTTTGCCGAGGGGACGCGCAGCGCGGATGGTCACATGCGCCCTTTCAAGCGAGGAGCATTCACGGTTGCGATCCGCGCAGGCGTACCCATCGTGCCGGTGGCTATCTCCGGGACGCTGAAGCTGCTGAAGAAAGGAGCCTGGATCATCTCGCCGGGTGAAGCGGTGGTTCGATACTGTGCCGCGGTGGATGCGTCCTCCTACACGATGGCTCGGCGCGGGGAGTTGCTCGCGCGCGTGCAGGCAATCGTCGCCGCAAGCCTGCCTCCCGATCAACAACCTGTAGCGGTTCCCCCTCGTGCCAGATCGACACCGCCCGCTTAGCTCTGGCTGCTATACTTGCAGGCGATGGCCGCAAATCTGATCCACGAAGTAATTCCCGTTGGCATGTTGCAGTGCAACTGCTCGATCTTGGGCGATCCGGCGACGGGCGATGCCATCGTGGTCGATCCAGGCGACGAGGTCGAACGCATCCTCGAAATTGTTCGACGGCGGGGCCTGACGGTTCGCTCGATTGTGAGCACCCACACTCATATCGATCACGTGGGAGGGCTTGCCGCACTGAATCGTGCTACCGGCGCGCCGGTGTTGATCCACCAGGCCGATCTTGAGCTTTACGAGAACTTGGACGCACAGGCAGGGTGGCTTGGTGTTCCCACGCCAGCCATGATGCGCATCCAGGATTTCGTCAAGGAAGGCGATACGCTTCGCTGGGGCGGGTACGAAGCGCGCGTCCTTCACACACCGGGTCACACCCAGGGAAGCATCAGCCTCGTTGTGGACGCCCGCTCGGACCGGGCCGCGAGCCGGCCACCCGATGCCCCCGCTACCTCGGTCGATTCCCCGCGCCTTCTGGCAGGTGACACCCTGTTCCAGGGCTCTATCGGCCGTACCGATCTTCCCGGGGGCTCCTTTCCGCAGATTCTTGCGTCCATTCGCGAGAAGCTCCTTGCACTCCCCGACGAACTCGTTGTGTATCCCGGCCATGGTGACACCACCACGATTGGCTCCGAGCGTGAGTACAATCCGTTCCTGCACTGATGCTTCCGGCTGCCGCGACACCAAGTCCTGGGACGTTCTGCCCTGCTGCAACGTGCGCGGGGCCAAGTCGGAGACAAGACTGCAAACGGTCGGTGAGATTGAAGTCGTGCGGAGCCGATGCTATGTTCGGCGGGAATTTTTCAGGCTGCATTGTCAAACGGGGGCTAACACATGAACGATTGGCGTATGCCGAACTACCGCCGCATGGCGGGATTGCCGTGTGTGCTGCTGCTGGCGGCTTTGCTGTCGCCAGCGATTGCGAGGGCGCAGGAGCCGGTTGCAGCGCGCATCCAGCGTCTGGAGGACATCGAGGAAATCCGCGCGGTGTTGACCGACTACGGGCGCTATCTCGACGCCCACGATTTGGTCTCCTACTCGCACCTGTTCGCAAAAGACGGCGAATGGGTCGGCGGGTTTGGCACCGGCAAAGGGCCCGCAGGCATTCAGGCGCTGATGGAGAAGAATCTCGGTGTCACCGCGAAGGGCAAGCCGGGGGCAACCTATCACCTACTAACCAATTTCCTCATCACCGTCCAGGGCGATACGGCGACAGCCTGGTCGCGCTGGAATTTCGTCGTCACCAGCGCCGACAGCAAACCCTCGATCCTGTACGGCGGCCACTACGACGACACCTTGGTCCGCGAAAACGGACACTGGAAGTTCCAGCGCAGGGTAGCGGTCAACGACATACCCTATTCCGACCCGCTCTCGGCCAAGTAACGCTGGCGCTTGGTCGGCCTTGTGCCCTTTGCATGTCAGGGCTGGTTCTAGGACCATCTATTGTGCGCTGGGGAACACCTGCTCCGGAGTTCCCTTTACTACCCGCTGCCGGCGCTAGATAATCACGCCGGTCGACCATACACAGCAGCACTGACTTGCGTTGATGGTGGGTTGGAACTACAGTAGCAGATGGGCGAGTTGTCGCTTTCAGCTATACTGTTCGCATTCGAGCGGGGTCCGCTCATGCGAGAATTCAGTTCCCGATTCGTTGCCGCGCGAGAACAAGTAGTTTCCCAGGTGGGCCGCCATTCAATTTGCGGGGTGAGCGAGATATGAGACGTTCTGATCTAGTGCGACATGCGTCGAAGGGTAAGGCGGTACGGACGTCGCAGATCGTTTTTGGCGAAAGACAACATCTGTTGCGTGTGCTCGATTCAGTCGAGCGCAGCGCTTTGCCGGCTGCGCGCCTGGACCAGGAGCGTCGCGTGATCGAGCAACTGATTCACGCGCGCACGCAGGAGCTGAATCGCATCAACCCGGGCTGGGATGAAAAGATCGGCGTTGTCCTGAGTGCAGAAGTGAAGCCCGATGCGCTCGACCAGCTTTCGCGCCAGGCTCCCAAGGAAGACTTCTACCTGTTGCGCCTGATCAGCGAGCATCCGAAAGTTTCAGCCAAGACTCTTGCGCGGCTCTCGCATCACCCGTATTCGGCGATCCGCGAGAACATCGCGCGCCACCCCAATAGTGACGCGTCAACGCTCTCCCGACTGAGCCGGGATCGTTCGCAGCCACTTTGGTACCTGGTGGCATTCAACCCCAATGCCCCGGCCACGCTTCGCAAGAAGCTGCAGGAGCGCATGCGCCGCCTGGGCGAAAAATCAGCGACGCAATAGGCGCGCCCGACCGCATCCGCGCCGGCCCATCCATATCTGTTCAGACCAGCCGCACATTTCGTTCGATGGTTTTGATCACCTCGTCCATCTTTCCGCTCAAAACCTGTTTGGCGAGGCTCAGAGTGAAGCCTGTGGCCGTGTGAAAGGGAACATGCGACGGCAGTGACAGGGCGAAGGGGTCGACTACCGCATCGACGACGACCGGCCCACTTTTGTGCGCAAGGGCAGTAGCCAGCCCCTCCCGAACGTCCCCCGGATTTTCAATGCGGATCCCCTTTGCTCCCATCGCTTCGGCGACCTTTGCGAAATCAGGGTTCTTGAATTCCACGCCGAACGGGATCATGCCGGCCTCTTGCTGTTCGATATTGACGAAGTCAAGGCTGCCGTTGTTGAGGATGATCTGCACCACGGGAGTTTTTCGCTCCACCTGCGTCAACAGATCGCCAAGACCCAGCATGGTGAAGCCACCGTCCCCGCACATGGCGATCGTTTGCCGCCCCGGAAATGCCAATTGCGCGCCGAACGCATTGGCGGCGGCATTGGCCATGGACGCCCATGAAAATGAGCCGAAAAGCCTGCGATTGCCTCCGATATGGACATGTCTTGCCATCCAGATGCACGCCGTCCCGGTATCCACGAAAAACATCGCATCATCGGCGGCGACTTCGCTCAGCGTCGCGGCCAGGAATTCCGGACGTATGGGCTTAATTCCAGGGCCTTTCACGACATAGTGCTGCAGAAGTTCGTGGAACGACTTCGTGTCTGCTGCATGTTTGTCACGAAAGCTGTGCTCGGTCTTATCCTTCACGCTTGCGAGCAGGGCGGTGACAGTTGCCTTGACGTCTCCGACCAGCCCAAGATCAACGGCCGTCCGCCGACCGATGTGCTTGGGATTCTTGTCGATCTGGACTTTCTTCACTTTGGCGCCGGGAAGGAATTCTGAAAAGGGGAAATCGGTACCCAGCATGAGCAGAAGGTCGGCGTCGTTGATCGCGCCGTACGCCCCGCCGTAACCCAGCAGGCCGGTCATGCCAACCGCATTAGGATTGTCGTGTTCCAGCCATTGCTTGCCGCGGAACGTATAGCCGACAGGCGCCTTCAATTTGTTTGCCAGCTGGATTACTTCCCGGCTCGCGTCTCTGCAGCCATCGCCGCCGAAGATTGCTACCGTCTTCGCGTCGTTGATCATGCTTGCGAGCTTGTTGAGGTCCGCGTCGGAAGGGCGGATGACGGGCGCGACCGGGATCCTTATCTCGGACGACTGGTCGCCCGCATCGGCCGAAGCGACGTCGGCTGGAATCGAGATCACCGTCGGTCCCTTTTCCATGACTGCGGTGAGGATCGCAGTGGAGATGATCGCCCGCGCCTGCTCGGGATTAACAAGGCGGCCGGTGTACAGAGAAGCGGTTTCAAAGAACTGGTAAGGGTTGAGTTCTTCAAGCGCACCTGTGTCGATCAGTTTCGTCTCCACATCGCCCGCGATGGCAATGACGGCAGCTCCCTCCTTGCGAGCGTCCATCAGCCCGTTAAACAGGTGTACGACGCCGGGGCCGGCCGTGCCGCAGACCGCAACGGGCGTGCCCGTCATGTAGGACTCGGCGACAGCTGCGAAAACGCCATATTCCTCGTGGCGTACGTGGATGAATTCGACCTTGCCATTGCGACGCAGCGCATCGACGACCGGATTCAGAGCGTCGCCAACGATGCCATAGCACCGTTTGACACCGGCGCTTACAAGCATTTCCCAGAGAACGTCTGCGACTTTTCGCGACATAGAGTGCTCCCTTCTGAACCAGGACACCGATTTGGATGCTCCCGATTCGGCGAATGATACAGCAACAATGACGCCCGCGCTCTCGAAGCTCTCGCCTGACGCTTGAATCCACGGGAAACAGTCATGTATTCCCGATGGTCTATCAGCGGCGTTTTCAGGACGCTGCTGTGCTCCGCGCGAAAATAATCGGATCGAGATCCATCCGAAATCCTTGGCGCTACCTCTGTCGCCGGGCAATCAGGACCAAGGGGTTAGACCCACACAGAGAGGAGGCATTTCATGGCCCAATCAGTCATTCTTTTCGAGGCATGAATACGCGCGGTTTACGTCGCTCGCACAAAGTTGAGGTCCGATGTTGCTGGTAACGCGCTCGCAACTGCTCAGGGATTGACACTACTGGATGAAGCGACAATGAGGAGGGGAAACCACGATTGGCCGCAATCAGATTCGCGGGTTTGCTGCGATTACCTGGTGGTTTGAGGTACCAGATTCGCCATTACTTGCCGAACGTACCTCTGCGTTTCCGGAAAGGGAGGGACGCCGCCGTAGCGGTCGACAGTCTCCGGTCCGGCGTTGTACGCTGCAAGAGCGAACCTCAGATTTCCGCCGTAGCGCATAAGCAGATCTTTCAAGTAATGAGTACCGGCCTCGATGTTCTGCGCAGGATCAAACACGTTCGCAACCGCATACCGCAAGGCGGTTTCCGGCAGCAGCTGCATCAGTCCGAGCGCCCGTTTCCTTGAAACGGCTTTGGGATCGAAATTGGATTCGGCCGCAATCACATGCGCAATGAGACTTGCATCAACGCCATGCTTTTGTGCGGATGCGTGAATCAGGTTGGCGTAGCGCGCACCAAAGTCAACATTCGCGGGCGGTGGAGCAGGGAACCGATCTTCCGGTTCGATGTCAATTAAATCGCCTGCGGCAATCTCAACCGTGCCCCCGGCGACGGCCAGTCGAACGCGGTCGCCATCGAGCTGGTATCCCGTCACGTGCAGTCTTGCGCCCGAACGCAGCACCGCATAGTCAGCACCGGCGGCAGGAGCAAGCCCTGCCGCCACGGTGAAGAGAATCGATAATGCGGTGATCCGGTAAGTCATCTGGGCCTAGGGTTTTGCCGGCGGATTCGCTGGCGGCCTTTGCGCGCTCGCCGGCGGAACGATGCCATTGTCGCGAAGGTACTCGACCACCTGGCCGTAATGGTCCATCGCATGGGCATCGACGAAGACAGCGAGGGCAGCGCGCGTGTTCAGGAAGGGAACCGCCGGGTTGCTGAGCGGCGTGAAGGCGTTATCGCTGGTGATGGTTGCGATGGCTTTATGGCCGTGCGCGAAGGAGTCCTTCAGGTACTGGATAATCTGATCTTTTGTCTGGATCGCGTCAGGTCCGTTGGAGGCGATTCCTTCGTCTGGCGCAACCGGCGCAGTCTGACCGAGGATCGAATCGAAAAAGCGGTTATTGACCGTCGCAACATGCTTCACTTGCTGTGCGAACGTGCGCACGCCCTTGAACTCTCCGCTGGTGGGCGCAAAGGAAAACTTGTCTTCCGGCATGGCCTGGGCCGCGCCGACTAATTCGTGTTCGACGATCGTAAGCTGGAAATCCAGGACCGAGGTGATCGACGGCGGCCCCTGAGGCGCGGGCGGCCGGCCTCCCCCTTGCTGGGCTGACACGACGGACGCCGCGATCAAGCTTCCCAGCAGCAAAATCCCCACACCCATACACGTTTTCATGGCATTCCCCCCTTGGTTTGCCAAAAGCATTCTATGGCGGCCCACGCTATCTAACGGACTTGAAGGACGTGCTTGTCGATCGCTGCTGCCACGCCCGCCTGTTCGTTTGAGAGCGTAACCGTCCACCCGAACGTTTTCAACTCTGGTACGCTATTACCCATTACCACCGGTAGGCCCGCATATTCTAGCATTTCCCGGTCGTTCCAGTTATCGCCGATAGCCATGACGTTTTGCCGGGGAATACCGCGAAGGCGTGTCAATTCCGCCAGCGCCACGCCCTTGTTCACGCCTCGGCCCAGCACATCGAGCATGGAAAGGTTCCTGTGCGGATATTCGGTGAGCGCGAGCGTGAAATCGTCGGCTATCGGAAGAGCCTCGAGAACCTTCTTCGCGCGCTCGATCCGAGCGCAGTCGTCCAGGAACAGGATTTCGACAGGATCCTCTTCGTCAAGGCACGCCGTCAGCGGATCGATCTCCGCGACGTGCTGCCGGTGCGAGCGTAAATAGGCGCCCACAAATGGTCCTTCCCAGTCCACGCGCTCAAAAATCACCTGCTTCGCAAAAGGCCGATCGAAAATCACTCCTGCGCACGAGCGGAACTCGGCAGTCGACTCGAGCACTTGTCGCGCCGTGCTGGCGGGCAGCAATTGTCGGTAATGGGTCTCACCTGCGGAGGATTTGATCAGCGCGCCATTGCTTACGATCAGGTGGGTGTTGCACGGGAGCTCTCCGGCGATGGCGCGAGCGGAGTGGTAGCGGCGCCCGGTGACGATCACGATCTCGACCCCCCGCGTGGCAGCCTCGGCAATTGCGCGCGCATTATCAGGCGGGAGCTGTGACTGGCCATTGAGCAGGGTCCCGTCCAGGTCCATTGCTATGAGTTGTATCGGCACACCTTCATTGTACAGTGCGGGCAATCTTGGACGATGTTTCGCGTTGCACGTTGGGTACGCCTGTGGGGCACGTCAATTCGACCACGGGATCGGGCTCTGTGGTCCGAAGCGCACCGGACCGACGGATGTGCCCGGGGTCGCTCGGGGGGGCTACCACCTCGCGACCCGTCGAACCGAGCCGCAAGGCGCCAACAATCCACGGGGATCTCAATCGGGGGATTTAACGGGATTCAGGTCGCCTTAGCGGGCTGGCCGCTACCGAATCCCGCGACCGGTAGAATCTCCTTCAGGTCGAATGTCACGAATAAAATCGGAAGTTCAGCTCCGTCTAGTTTCACCCGAACCCATGGTTCTCCCTTGGCAAACGTGTATCTCGACGATCCCACATCTTGAAGTACCGTGCCCTGGCGGCCTGCCAAAATGCCTCGCGTAATTCGTACCCGCGAATCTTTTCCAATCATCTGACTTCTCCTGCGCCCGGAGTAACGGAAACGTATTCGACCTGGCGCGCTCTCATAGCTACGATGGCCCGTTGACGGTGATACCTGCAGTGACGATGACGATGCGCCCGTCCTACGCAGGCGATATTTGAAGTATCGGAAAACGCGATCAGACCAAACAGGTGCTGCAAATCCCTAGAACGCAAAGAACCATAAATTCGCGGAAATATCGTCGCGTATGCCGACAGCATAGTGAGAGATGTGGATTGCGATATCTGTCCGATTCTGGACACATTGCCGAACCGGGATTTCGTGCTTTGAGTCATCGTGTAGCTCGTCGCGATCGGTGGGAACAAACTAACGCAGGATAAGCATAGCGCGGTGGTTAAAATTCACTGATCCCACGGTGAAAAGTCGAACTCTCGTTTTTCGACGAAGTCAGTGGCTGATTGGGGGCGTAACTCTGGCAAGCCATGGAATAGGCGAGTTTGGTCTCGCTTTTTTGCCGTGTAGAGGCAAACCTCTTCCGTTGAAGACGGCGTTTTGCGATGCCGGTACTAGTAGCAGCCAAAACAGAACGACATCTAAAGAGGTTATGGATCGGTGGCACGTAGTTGTGCGGGCCGGAGTGGCATTACAGTTGCCGATGACAGGCAAATGGTCATCCCGCCGGTCGTTAACGGGGTGTCTGAGGGCCAGAATCGACTTAGGAAGCACTAGGAGCGCCCGATGAAAAAGTACACAAAGCCGAGTCTGACAGGGCTTGGTTTGCTGCGGGATGTCACGAAGTACAGTTCCTGCATTGCCACAAGGGCTGGATGCGTGGACTGAGGTAGGCAGCTTTAGCTCCGCGAGGCGGGGAGACGTGGCTCAGCGGGAGCAATGACTTTCCGCCTTTCGGAGAAGAAGTGTCCCAGCTACACGCCTGACAGCGGCCTGTTCCAGGTTGCGTCGCAGCGTTTGTGACTGGCGAGAGTTCAGAAGTTCTCGGGTGGCCAAATTCGGCTTTACTGATACACAAATCCCGCGTCCAGTTTGTAGGTCGTACCGTCCGGATTTCCCACAACCACTTGTGCTCCGCCCGCGGTCCCCGCTGATGTCGTAAACGTAAGAGTCGAGCTGTCGACAAAGTTTGCGCTAACTTGCGTGCCGCCAACGCGCACCGTGATCCCGGTCTGAAACCCGCTGCCTCGCAAAGTCACGGAGGTTCCCCCCGCATTCGTGCCTGTCGCCGGCGAGAGGTAGCCAATCGAAAGTGGCGTGGGTCCGAGTTGCACGACCGTCAGACCCGCATTGGTGATCAAGAACAACCGGTTCCCGGTTTCATCAAGTGCCATCGCATTCTGCAAGACCGGAACCTTCTCGCTTAACAATATCCGACCGATCCAGGAGCCATGGTTGGTGTCGAGAATGTCCACGCCGTCCAGCAGCGGAGCGTAAACCAGACTTCCCGAAGCGTTTATCTGCTCGCCGGGTACCGCTCCGTTCGGAGGGCCGATAAAAGGATCGAAAAAGAATTCCGGCACCTGGATGGCCGCGCGCTGGATCAACTGCGCGTCCAGGAGCGTGTAATCGCTCGCAAACCAGACTCCATCTCCGGACGCAGCTCCGTTGTTACTGACGAGATGTGTGCTGAAAAATTGATCCGACGAGGCGGTCCATAGATAGGATCCGCCGTTTGGACTAGCGATCAGGACCTTGTCTCCGGCCAAATCGGTGGAGAAATGCACTCCGCCGATTTGAAGGCAGGTTAGGGAAGAGTCCGTGCGAAGAGTAACGTTGAGCGTATTGAGATCAATCTCCCAAAGCTGAGCTCCGCATCCGCTAAATGTCCCTGAGACTCCGTCCACAAACACCTTGCCAGTGCTCGTGGCGGATACGGCATTGACGCCGGGGCTGTTCGCCACTGTGACCGGGATCTTTACGACGCTGCCTGAGGACGGATTGTCTGGGTCAACGATGGCCACGGATGAATCAGAAAAGTTCGCGATCGCCAGCTTTGAACCGTCCGGGGTCAGAGCCAGACCACGCAACTCGAGAGCGCCCGACACCGTCGGAGGCACAATCGTGGACAAGAACTGCAGCGTGTCTGCAGAGAACACATCGACATGGTTTCCAGCGGAAAGATAGACCTGATGTCTCCCACTGTCGTAGAGCGCGAACGTAAACGTGTCCGCAGACGGATAGTCCGTCACGCTGGCGAGATACTGGAACGCCTTCGCGAGTGTCGCCGAGCCGCTCGCGCTCGTCACCGTCACATCGGCGTCTCCGGCGGTTCCTGCTGGAACCTTCACGCGCAGGTGGTCGATTCCCACGAACGGAAATGGTGTTTCACTCGCATACTGCGCCGAGCTCTGTATCTCCGCCGGCTGCCCCCCGACCGTTACGCTTGTGTTCGTCAAGAAACCGTGGCCGATCAAATCCAGTGTTTCCCCTCCGCTGGTTCCCGAAGCACTTCCGCCCAGGTAATAAATTTCCGTGCCGTAGGAGAATCCCTGCGGCGTAAAGCTGAACCACCCATCCGGCGTAACCGCTTTAACGCTTACGATCCCTGCCGTTGGCGACGCCGGTGCCGTCAAATTCACCTGGGGCCCGCTCAACTGGATGTTCGTTGCCCGTGCGGCGTCAAACCAGACGTCCGGCACGACCGAGAACCCTTCTTGTCCCAATGTAGTGGGCAGGGTCGCATTCAGCGGAGCTTCATTGGCGGGGCCGATCTGTCCGATCCCCGGCACCACCGGCAAGCTGATCAGATTCTGCAGATTCGCGGGATCGTCCAGTACGATGCCGTGGCTGAAAAGGCTGACGATCTGGCCCGTGCTGTCGGTTGCTACCGGGGTCGCCAACTCGTTTGCGACCGGGACCGTGACGAAGTAGGGTATTGCCGTTTGAAAGGCGGGCGCTTCTCCGATAAAAGCCAGCGTTTGCGCGTCGTAGACCTCGATCAGCGGAAGTTCCAAGCTGTATAAATTGATGACGTAAAGCTTCGTTCCGTCTGCGCTGAATATAAGTCCATACAAAGTGTTTGCGCTTGGGCTCAGACCCACTATCGTGGCCGCGACCGTATTCAGCTGCGCGTCTATTACCGAGATTCCATTCGTGCCCAGCACTGCAAAATGATCTTGCGTTGGGCTTGCAGCCACGTACAAAACCTGCCCTACCGGTGACTGTCCGCTCGACACAAACGTGTCGGCGGCCGAATCGTAGACAGCCATATTGAGATCCGTTCCGTAGTCGACTACCAGAACCTTCGATCCATCGAAACTTCGCACCATGTGATTGATCCAAACGCTGATTCCCGGTGCCGAGCGCGGCGTGAATGTTCCAGCGTTGGGGTCCCACTGCTCAAGAAAATAGGCCGGCGGGTCGCTGTTCAACGTCATGCCTACAAAGACACTTCCGTTCATAGTCGAGGCGAGAAGCGCGGGAATCGAATAAACCGCACCTCCTTGGACGAACGGCGTCACGTTTGTTCGGCTTGTGACTTGGAGCGACGCCGTGCTGATCGTTGTGATCTGCTCGACCCCACTCCCCACGCGCAAAAGCGTGCCGTCCTCGCTCAGGTCCATCCCCGACGGATTTGGCACCGGAATCGTCGCTGTCACTTGCCGCGTCGCTGGCGAGACGACGTCCACCCGATTCCACTCCGGGTCGCTCGCGTAAATCAGCTGATGAACTGAATCGTATAGGGCTGCCACGGGTGTTCCATCGGTGCGGATGAAATCCGTGCGTATGGGCGGCAGGCTTCCGGCCGGAGGCACCACGTTAAAGGCGAGTGTGGCCGTCTCCTGCGTTCCATCCGCCGCACGTGTGCCGATCAACGTTACGGTGATGTCGTTTGCGAGCGACGCCGTCGAATCGGCCGTGAATGTCAACGTGGTGGCGGGCTGGGAAATGATCAGAGGGTTGGTGTCAAACACGGCCTGCACACCAGCCGGCAGTCCGGAAACAGAGAATTCAACGGCGAAGTTTGTACTGCCAGATTGCGAAGCGATGCTGAGTCCGGCGATCGTCGAAACGCTGCCGCCCTGGTAAACCGACAACTCTGTATTGTTCAAGCTCACTGAAAAGCTTGCAAACGCCACCTGTTTCACCAGCAACATCAACTCGGCAGAGTGTTGCTGCGTGCCCGTCGAGCCTTGTAGGTTCAACGAGTAACTGCCCGTCGCGGTACTGCCCGAAACAAACATCGACAAGCTCTGTTGACCAGGGGCTAAGGCTGCCGGCAGCGTTGGCGTAAAGGTGACTCCCGCTGGCGCACCGGTGACTGTGATATTCACATTGCCGATAAATCCATTTACTCCTGAGATCGAAACTTGAACTACCGCGGCGCCTCCAGGGGCAATCGTAACGGAGCCCGGTGAGACTCCGATCTCGAAATCGGGCGTTGGAGGCGGAGGCGGCCCTCCGCCGGACGACGATCCTCCTCCGCAACCTGCCGGCAGCAGGGAAAGCGCAGCTATCGCAAGTAAGATCGAGCGGAAACGCCGGCAGCAATGCGTGGAAATTAACCCCAAGTTCACGGTGAGTATCCGATGAATGTCGCGGATTCTAACGCACCGCCCTACAGGGTGTAAACATGTCTAGTACCGAGGAGTTAACGCCCGGCCGGTTGACGTTCATCGCTCGGAACTATGAGGATGTACAGTCACTTCGCTCGAAAAGTGTGCGAAGAAACCGTTTCGAAAATTGGATAAGTGTGACTCAGCGTGACGAGAGGCTTCGTCTAGATTGGGGAGACCTTGTCGGCGCGCATTTGAACTCGTCGCAGTACTCGACTAATGGGGAGTTCGCACGAGTCGATCGGAGGACGGATCGGGTGAAGCGGCAGAATCAAGGTCGAGGTCTATACCGTCGGACCGATGCAATGAGAGTGCGCAGCAGTTGCCATCGGCGTCATATTTGGATGAGCAACTGGCTGTGAATTCACGTCTTCGAGGGGACTGAGCGAACTGCCAGACCGACGCAAATGAGACTCCGCTCCGTTGTGGGGCGGGTAAATTTCTCGGGATGGTGCAACCGGGCGACGGAGGGCACGTGTCGTTATACACGAAGAAAGCGATTTCCCTTCCTTGGGCGTTATCGCGTAAGTCATTCGCGGTAATAACTGTTGCTCCACCTAATTCCTTTGCGGGAATTCCCGAACAATAAACTCCGGCTCGAAATCCCGAGGCATTGACTCCATCGACCCACGCATACACATACGCTCGCTGCTCGGGAAGCATTCGTCCTCCTTCTTCCTGGTCGAGAAAGATGATAGTTCTTACTGCAAATCCCTCCTTCCGCGCCGCATCGACGGCAACGGATGCGTCGCGCGTGCCGACCGTTATTGGATTGGAGGGAGACTTTAGTTCCCGATACTGCCGCCCGTTGAATAAAACGACGAACCCAAAACCACTTGAATGAAGAGCTTCACGCTTGCCTTGCCAGCTGTTCGAAGTTTCGCCTGGCGGGGTGTTGAGCCAATAGCCACAAAAAGAAAAGGCTTTGCGCAGCAATCCAAGTGCGGCGTCACCTGGGTATTTGTTCCGATCAAAGCCAAGATAAGAACGCGGAACAGCTCTCGCTGGTCCTGTTAATTGGGTACCATTCGGAACTCTTGCGCCCAGCCAGGCAAGGTTGGAGGTGAGGAATATCGCCGCTAAGAACGACAAGAATGATCGTCGCACAACGGAGCGAATTTTACGTCACCACCAAAATAGAGTCACGTGCCAGATGATCGCCCTGACCGGGGGAGGCAGGGCCCAACACGCGAGGCTAAACCTTCTAATCGGATAGACACCCAGGTAGACCCACCAACTCGATTTGGTCGTGCCAGTTCGAGCCCCGGTGGGTCTTTCTGCGTTTATAGCCAAAAGAAAGGAGCGTAGTGCAAATCCAACACAAAGGAGAACTCTATGCTGTTAACACCGCCGTTCGTGGGTTTGTTGCTGGCGCTGCATTCTGGGCGCTGATCTGGGCAGCAATCCACAAGTTGGATGAGATCCCCTATCTGAAGGAGTTCACATCCACGCAAGAAGTCCTCGATTGGATTGAAGACCATAAGGGTTTGACACTCGTGATCACGGAAGGAGTCAACGGCCTTCTGCACGGGCTTTCGCCTCAGGGCGTTATGTTCACGCTAGGAGGAACGATCACGCCGTGGTCCGCGGTGAGAAGAGCCTGACTTCACGTCCGAGTCGGAAGTAGCGGAGCTCAGTACACGAATGGGAGAAGGCTAGTCATGAGCCGGCCTTCTCCTTATTTTCTGTCAGGGCAGTTCAGGCATCGGGGAAACCAAAGTTGATCCAATCTGCTGGACCTTTGGCCCTATAATCCTACCGACTAGAATTGAGAGTTGAGAAGTGAACCGCGTACACCGGCTATTCGATTGATGGCGGCGGCAAGCGCGCGGCAACCTGCGGGCCGGACCGGCAAGGAGCCAACGTGAAACAACCGCTGCTTGGGATCGCTGCTTCGGTGCTTGTGATCGCCGTCTCACTGGGCTTTATCGCGCTGTTCGCCTTTCCCACATTTGCGACGTGGGTCGCCTTCCTGACGATCTGCTTCATTCCGATGCAGATTGTCACGTCGGTAACCTGGGGTTGCAAGCATCCAGGCTTCGCCGCCTCGCGCCCACAGCCCGCCAAGGGCATTCTGCTGACGCTGATGGCGCTGATAGTCGGCGCAGTCGTCGCCGCGATCCATTTCTCGACTGTGGGTGGCCGCATTAATCCACCAACGCCAATGCTGGCCATGTGCATCATCGCATCGGTGATCATCGCGTTCTGGCTGGCCATAATGTGGGGCGGCTGGCCTTTCAATAGGCTGATCAAGAATCCGGTCGGCGCGGGGCTCGCCCTGCTCGTCGCATCCTACGTCATCAACTATCTGCTCTTCCGCCTGCTGTTCAACTACAGCTTCATGCAGGGCGCGCCGGTGTACGTCTCGGCGCTCGATCCGCATGGGCTCTTCAACGCCTGGAGCGTGCTCGTGTTTTACGTGACGGTGATAGCCGTAATGTTCCTATCGCTCAATTTCGATCTGTGGCCTTTCACGGTGTCTCCGGCGCTCATGAAACAGCCTCTGCTGGGAATCGTCTGGACGATTACGGCGCTGGTCCTCGGAGGCGTCGTTTTCTACATCGGGGTAAATCTGATGGGGATGGATGTCGTCTCGTTCATGGTGCGCGTTCCGATACCCTTCGTCTTTGGCACCATCATCGTTCTGAACATGCTGCACGGATCGCTGTTTGGCAAGCTGGCTCAACCGTTGAAGGGTGTCTTGAATGCGATTGCGTCCGCGGTGATTGGAGTCGTGCTGGCACAAGTCTACGGACTTCTGGCCCCAGTCGTGACCGGTACCATCAAGCCGGGCCCTCCGAGCTACGACTTCGAGATTTGGCTTGCGTCGGCGCTGCTGGCCGTGACTTTCCCCTTTCTTATTTTCTACGCGGAGTTTTTCAAAATGTGGCCGCTGCACAAGGAGGCCGCGGAGACGAAGGCAGCTCCCTCGGCGAGTTCGACGCCAGCGGCGACATAGCCTTCTCTCCTATCGCGGCGTGGAGACCGAAAATTCGTTCGAGTTCAAGGCATTAATTAGTTTCGTGGTGGTGGCAATTTCGATCAGAAGTCCAGTCTCCCAGGAAATCGTTCCTGAGGCCCGAAATAACTCAACGGTACCCGTAAGTCATTTATTTGCAGCAGGATTCCAAGGGCCATTTACTTTTCGTGGCAAAGTACTTTATGCCGTCTAAAAAGCCGCTGGAAGCGTGTACGGAGCCCGCAGCGCAACGCTAGCGGCCGTCGAGCCCTAGGACCCGTCCGAACCTCCGTATTGATAGGGGTTCGCCTGGACACTACTATGTCAACAGTTTCAAATTATGGCGTAGTTCGACCCACAAGATGTAATTTCAGGGCGCATTCGCCCTTTTTAGCCTCACTTGTTTCACCTGCCGGGGTCAGTAGGCCCCTAAGTTTTTCTTCGATGTGAGTCGGGTGATTCCGCCCCCACAATATTGCAGTAAGCCCCACCTGGTAGTCCCTTTGTTTCGAACAGGAGCTTTATGTGGCATATCGGGTTTGCAGAGAATTCAGCTCTGCAATGTGGCGAAGTCTGGTCATGGAGAAAGGCGATCCATGAGCAGACGCGGAGGTCAAAGCGGTACAGTAGTAAAGAAAGGCAATTGGTGGCACGGCCGATACTATATTGACGTTGCGGGTAGCACGAAACGAGCCCGTAAGTCGGTAGCGATTGGTCATTGTGATGAGATGACGAAACCGGATGCGAGACGCAAGCTGGCCGTAATGCTGAACGACTTGGGGGTGAACAAAAATTCCTATCTCGAAAAGGCACTCACGCCAGTCAAGCTTTTCTCCGAGCAGGCTGGGTGGTGGGAGGCGAATGTCCTTCCCATGCACAAGCCGTCTTCTCAAAACTCCAGCCACGATATCCTGAAGAAGCATCTGATTCCGTACTTCGGACAAATGCCGATGGACACAATATCCGAAGGCACCGTCCAGGAATGGATTTCAGGTCTGAAGCTTCAGGGCAAGTTGGAACCGAAGACGATCGGCAACATGTGGAAGGTCCTGAAGCTTGTCATCGGGAAACCGACACGTGAATGGACGATTCGTCTGCCGGAAATTCCTGAAACGGAGCAACGTTATTTCACACCCAAGGAGATGAAACAATTGATCGATACAGCCGAGGGTCAGTACAAAGCTCTATTCGCATTGCAATTTGCAACAGGCATGCGATTCGGAAAGATGGCTGGCCTTCACGTTGAGGATCTAGACTTCTCGGAGCTGATCGTTTGCATCAGACGGCCCACTTTCATTCATCAGGAAGTGAGCCCGAAGAGTAAAGCTGGCCATAGGGAAGTCGACGTCGACGCCCGCACGATGGCGATCGTTAAGTCGTATCTTGGCGATCGAACATCGGGTCGAGTCTTCAAGAGCCGAAACGGGACCCCACTGGTCAATGGGAATGTGAATCGCTTTGTTCTGAAACCACTGTGCAGGAAGATCGGGATCCCTGTCGGAACGACTCATGCGTTCCGACACGGGAGAGTCTCGGTTCTCCAGCAAAATGGTGTTCCTGGTGACTTGATCAAGCGTTGGGTTGGGCATTCATCGCTCAAGACAACGAGCAAGTATAGTCACTTCACTCGGGAATTCAGGAGAGAGACCGTTTCGAAATTGGGATAAGTCCAATCGATCATGGTCCCAAACGGTCCCAACTTGAAGCATCTAAAGCATTGATGTAAAGTGCTTTAACCTGTTAAATCGGAGGGCGTGTAGCTCAGTTGGGAGAGCGCCTCGTTCGCAACGAGGAGGCCGCCGGTTCGAGCCCGGCCACGTCCACCATCTTTTCACGATTTTCCGCCACCGGTGACGCGGCGAAGCCGCGCTCAGGACTGATCAGTTAGACCACCGGCGTCTCCTACCGATTCAGAATTCACATTGAAATCAACACAGTCATCTTAGGAAGCCTCGAACCGGGGCGAATCCGGCCTTTTCAGGTTCCACCTTGTTGCTTGCACTGGGTTCACCCCATACTATAATCAGAACCGTACTTATAGCGCGGTGGCCTGACCGATCCCCGGCCTCATTCCATCGTTCTAAGCTCCCCCGCCTAGATTGGTTGGCTAACTTGCGACTGAGAACCGACAGGACCCTCGTCAGTCGGTTGTTGTTACCGGCCGTCTTCGGCTCCGCTACCTTCATCGCGGCTCTGGTGCTTTGGCAACTGCTACTCATCCACCGGCGCGCCGAGATCGAGGCCGCGACGAGAGAGGAAGCCTTATTCGTCAAAACCAAGACAGAATCAGAACTGAGAGCACGCATTCTTCCGCTCGAGCGCTTGGCGGGGTATTGGCAGGCGGGACCAGGCAAGCAAGATATGGAAACCGATGCGAGTCTGGTGATGAGCGGTTATCCCGCATATCGAGCGATCGAGTGGGTGGACCCAGGATTCGACGTAGTCTGGATGACGCCAGGGACGGGAAATCAAGCTGAGACTGGGGAAGCGAACGGATTTGACCAGGGTCAGCGCGCGATGCTCGAAGCCGCCGCGAACCGCGGGGACACCCTCGTGACGACTTCGTCTGTTAACCTGCCGCGGGGCGGCCGAGGTTTTAGGGTCTTCGTGCCAGTGCATCAAAAGAAGGAATTGAGCGGTTTCCTAGTCGGCGTCTTTCAATACCAGGAATTACTTTCTTCCATCCTCCAGGGTGTCGCGCCCGATTATTGGGTGGCTGTTTACGATGGCGATGAAGAAATCTACAGTCGCGCCTCGCCCGAACCCGTGCGCGAAGGGCGCTATGTCCAGGAAGCGAATATAACGTTTGGGCAGTTAAAATGGCGAGTGCGCGCCGGGCCGAAGAGCGGGGCCGTTGCTTACATACGATCACCTCTGCCGATGCTTGTGCTCGGCCTCGGCGGGCTAGTCGCCATTGCCCTTGGCTTCGCTGTTTACATGGCAGAGTCATCGCGACTCCACGTCCGCGAGCTGGCAGCCACGAATCTTGAGCTGGAAAAAGAGATCGTCGGGCGCGAGCAGGCGGAGCAAGCACTAAGACAGGCGCAGAAGATGGAAGCCGTCGGCCGACTCGCGGGTGGCGTCGCACATGACTTCAACAACTTGCTCATGGTCATCCGCGGCCAGGCTGCACTTTCATTGAACGCTGTTAGCCCGGACGTTCCACTCCATCGGGGGCTGGCCGAAATTGTAAAAGCCGCTGATCGAGCATCTTCGTTAACGAGGAAGCTCTTAGCCTTCGGCCGTAAGCAGGTTCTCCAGGAGCGCGTGTTGGACCTCAACGCCTTAGTCACTCAGTTGGTGGAAATGTTGCCATCTGTGCTCGGCGACGACATCAGCCAAAGGATCGATCTTGACCCCGAGCTGGGGCGGGTCAAAGCGGACGCAGCGCAATTGGAACAGGTCATCATGAATCTTGTCTTTAACGCCCGAGACGCTATGCCTGACGGGGGCGAGTTGACCATCGAGACCGAGAACTGCGAACTGGATGAGGCCTGGGTCCGCAGTCACCCAGGAGTTCGAGTTGGCTCATACGTATTGCTTCGGGTGTGCGATACCGGCCACGGAATGGATCAGGAGACTCAATCGCATCTGTTTGAACCATTCTTCACGACCAAAGACAAAAGCAAGGGCACCGGACTTGGCTTGGCAACTGTTTACGGAACCGTGAAACAGAGCGGGGGACACGTCGCCGTATCGAGCGAACTCGGAGCCGGAACAACAATTCAAATCTACCTTCCGCGAGTTCAAGAGATCGTTGAAGCCATCGAGGTACCGAAGCCACTGGTTCGTTCTCTTGAGGGCAAGGGAAGAATCCTCGTGGTGGAGGATGATGATGCGGTGCGTCGCATGACGCGCACGTTTCTAGAGATAAGGGGTTACACCGTGATTGAGGCGAGGTGCGCCGCTGATGCCATTCAGTTCGTTGAGCGCCAGGAGGAAACGATCGATTTGGTTCTCACTGACGTTCTCATGCCCGGGATGAAAGGACGCGAGCTGGTCGATCAGTTGAGTAAACTTCGCCCGAGTCTGAAGGTGCTTTACATGTCTGCCTATACCGAAGATGACGCGATTAGCATCGGTGTGCTCAGCCCAGGGACAACCTTTATCGAGAAGCCGTTTAGTCCGGATGAACTTGCCGCCAAGGTGCGCGACATATTAAATAGCGACCGACGCAACCCCAACGGTCAGCGTAGCCGCGGCGCAAGAGCTTGACGACTAGCGCATCGCTGTATCCGGCGGAAGCACGCGGATCGAATCACGTTTCAAACGAGGAGTCCCGTTCGAGCCCGGCCAAGTTCGCCAAACTAAACCGTGGTTTCAAGTTCGGGATCTACAGCGAAGTTCGATTCCTTGCTTTCGGCCTTCGCCTTATTCTTCGATGACATCAGTGATGAAATATCGCTTGGCTCCTCGAGCAGGTCCGCGAGAAGAAGCCGCAAGTTCCCGGCGTTCGTGGAGAACAAAAGCCCCGTGTCGATATCCAGAACGCCCGAGCGGATAAGCTTTTCGATTTCATCGTCGAAGCACTGCATTCCCTCGGTTGATCCGTCGCGCATCGCGTCCAGTAGTGTTTTTCCCTCACCCTCACCCTTTTGAACGTATTCGCGCGTGCGTAGTGTGGCTTTCAGAATCTCGAATGCGGCGACGCGTCCCTTGCCGTCCTGTCTCGGTATCAGCCGCTGAGAAATGATGTATCGGAAGCTTTTCGACAGACGCATGCGGACCGCATTTTGGTCGCCGAGAGGGAATGCCCCGATGATCCGCTCGACTGTCTTCGACGCATCAATGGTGTGCAGCGTTGAATAGACCAGGTGCCCGGTCTCGGCCGCCTCGAGTGCCACTTCAATGGTTTCGCGGTCGCGCATTTCGCCCACCAGGATCAATTTCGGCGCTTGCCGCAGTGCGGCTCGAAGGGCGAGCGCGAAACTCGGAGCGTCGCTGTGCAGCTCCCGTTGGTGAACCGTTGACCGTTTGTGTTGATGGAGAAACTCGATGGGGTCCTCAATGGTAATGATGTGGCAGGCCTTTTCTTCGTTAATTTTGTTCACCAGGGCGGCGAGCGTTGAGGATTTACCGCTCCCGGTCGGCCCGGTAACTAGCACGATTCCCGGTTGCAGCTGGGCCGCTTCGGCAAGTTGCGCCGGCAGGTTCAGTGTCTTGAAATCGGGGACTTCGCTTGCGATCACGCGCATGACGATCGCGCAGCTTCCCCGTTGTGTGAAGATATTTACTCGAAAGCGCGATATCTTCGGCAGGCTGTAGGAAATATCGCAGGAGCCTTCCAGGCGCAGCTTCTCGACCGCGTGGGTGTTGTGGCCGATCAGGTCGGCTGCGATCCGAGCCGTATCCTCGGCGTTCAGCACACCGACACCGGCAATTTTCAGTTGCGCGAGTTGTCCGTTGATTTCTACCTGCGGAGCCCTGCCCGGAGAGAAGATCAGGTCGCTGATTTTCCCCGAGGCGCGAAGCATGGAGGAGATGATCGTCGCTGTTGGCACAGGCGCCGCGGGTACAGCGGGCTTTGCGACCGGGGTCGCAGCAGGTGCTGGTGGCTGTGGCTGGGTGGAACCCATAGGACTCTCCTGGAGACTCGCCTCGCGCTGGCCCGGAAGGGGGGACCGTGTTGTGGCTACTGATCCAGTATGACCGACGACCGCGGGGGGACCCGGCGAACGTTTGGCAGGTGTCCTCAAACGATTAGCGCCGGTCTCAGGCATGCCTTCAGAGCTGCCCTGGCGAAACTCCTGCGAATCGGCTGACACCCGTGGTCGGCACCCCGCAAAAAGAAATTGCGCCGTCGGGTCAAAAGTGACTTACCATAAAGCCACTGTGGTCGAGACGGCAATCCGTCCGGAAGGTCCTGCCGGCATCGAGTTGGCCGGCAAGCGGAACCGGTGGTTTGACTCCTACCAACAGCCCGGCGGCTTCGGGCTCAGCCGCAAAGCTGTCTGGGCACTCCCAATCATTCTTTTGTTCCTGGTAGCAGATTCGGCTCTCGCGCAGAAGCCCTCAGGAGGCGCGCCTGCGTCACTACCGGACCCCCTGGCGCATGGGCCAATGCCTTCTCCCGATATTGGTCCTGACCTGTTTAACTCCGTGGGCGGGCAATCGGCAGACGGCTTTGTGGCTGGTGAAGCAGGGCGCGTGATTGATGCCGAAGCTTGCAATTCCTGGACGGAATCGGGCGTTCATAGCCCCACAGTGAGCGCCAAGCGCCTGGCCGTACCCGGCAACGCAAGCAACGAATACCAGAAGGCCTGCGGGGCATTCAAAGGCAAGAGGTTTCCAGACGCCGAGGGGCATCTGCGCAAGGCCATCGAATACTACCCAGAATATTCCGCCGCGTGGGTTGTACTGGGCCAGGTATTGAATTCCGAGAAGAAGCAGGAAGAGGCGCAGCAGGCCTGTTCGAAGGCGCGGGATCTTGATCCCGGCTACGTGGCCTCGTACCTGTGCCTGTCGGAATTTGCGGCCAATGCCAATGACTGGACGCAGGTCGCAAGACTATCGGAACAGGCTCTGGCGCTTGACCCGATTAGCAACCCGTATGCGCTTTACTACGCTGCCGACGCCGGACTCCATTTCAATCAGTTGACCCAGGCGGAAATGCATGCCCAGTCCGCGGTCAAGTTGGATGAATGGCATCACCTTCCGGAACTGCATCTGTTGCTGGCTGAGATCTACCAGGCGGCCGGAAATATCGTGGGGGAAGGCGTGCAATTGCGGGAGTTTTTGAAAGTGGCGGGAAATTCCAAAGATGCTCCAATGGCCAGAAGCATCCTTGCGAAACTTGAAGCGCCGCCTGCCAAGGATCAGCCCGGCAAAACCCAGACCGCGTCCGATAGTCCTTCGAAGTAAAAGCCCAATTCGCTGCCAGCAGCTGACTGAATCTTCGGTGTTGCCTGATACCTACCTGTGGTTACTACGGGCGACCGGTCGCGGCGCCTGTCTCGCGCTCGGCGACGATCTTTCGAGCGTTCGCATAGAGCGCCTTCGCCTGCGGGATTGAGGCGATGGCCTTATCAAGCTGGGGGTCGTTCTCAAGCGCGACGCGATAGCCATCATTGAGCCCAAACACGGTGGTGAACACCTCGCGTTTGATCTCCCATTTCAGCCAGGGAAGGTTCTGTTCGAGGTCTTGGTCGCTGATCTGGATGTGCTGTTCGCCCAAGTACTTTCGAAGCTGCGCGATCACCGAGTCGTCGACCACAAAATCCTTGGTGACGTCGGGCTTTTCGCCAAGATAGTAGCGCACGAAATCCCCCACGCCTTGCGGCAGGGGATAGAACACACCGCGTCGTTCGAGCAACTGCTCGAAATCATCCGGCTTGGGAGCCGCGGCAGCCACGTCCGGCGTGATTCCGCCCTGGCCGTACACCTGTCGTCCGGTGTCGGTCAGTTTAACCTCGGGGGCCTGGGGCGGCTGCGGATTGTAGTGGTAATCGTAGAGAGTCTGGTTCTTGTAGTCGCGCTGGATCAGGCGCCCGCTCGGCGTGTAATACCGCGCGGTCGTGAGCAGCAACGCCGTGTTCTCACTGAGCGGGAACTGCGTTTGTACCAGACCTTTTCCGAAGCTCGTCTCGCCCACGATCAAGCCGCGGTCGTGATCCTGAATCGCGCCGGAAACAATCTCCGAAGCCGAGGCACTCTGGCCGTTGACCAGCACGATCAGCGGAACCTCGACACCCTCATTCCCGCGCAACGCATAGTAGGGTCGCTCCGGTGACGAGCGTCCGCGGTGTGAAACGACCAGCTCGTTCTTGTCCAGGAACATGTCGCACATGCCTACGGCCTGATTCAGCAGGCCGCCGCCGTTGTTCCGCAGGTCGATGATCAGCCCATCCAGTTTTGAGACGTCGAGCGACTTCAGGGCATCGGTCAGGTCGCTGTCGGTCGTTTCATTGAAGGTCACGACGCGCACGTAGCCGATCCCAGGCTTCACTGTTTCAGCGTACTCCACGCCGGGTCGGGGGATTTCATCGCGCACCACGGTTACTTCGATTGGCTTGTCCCAGCCCTCGCGTCCGAGGGAAATATGAACCGGGGTTCCCTTCGCACCCTTGAGCAGGTCGGCGACCTCGGTTGTGGTAAGACCGGTGCAGGATTTTCCGTCAACTTTCAGGATTGTATCGCCGGGGCGGATCCCGGCCTTGTAGGCGGGTGAATTCACGAAGGGCGCCTGTACGACGGTCTGATTGTCGCGCGGCGCAACGACCATTCCCACGCCGTAGTATTTACCCTCTTGTTCCTCGCGGAACAGCGCGTACTGTTTGGGATCGAAAAAATTCGAGTGGGGATCGAGCACATGCAGCATTCCGGGGATCGCGCCGTCGTAGATGACCTTGTCGGTGTCCACCGGATCGGCGTAGTTCCGCTCGACGACCGAAAGCACGCGCGTGAAGGTCTTCACGGAGTCCTGGGTGTCATCTGAACCGGACGCCGTAGCGCTCGCCGCGGGACCAAAAAATCCGCCGAGCGCAGCCGAGACAGTCAGCACCAGTACCAGCAGCAAAATACCTCTTGCCGGAGATCCGGAAGGTTCTGAACTTCCCGCGTTGTCGTTCGATGTTCGATCGGTTTTTCTCATCACGCCTCGCTATGGCCCCGAGTAGTCAGTATAGCACAGTGCGTTCGGCGGTTTGACAGGCCCGGAAGCCTCTTCTATGATGCAAAAACGGTCTAAAGATGGCCGCCTAATCCGAAATGTTCAGCATCCCGCATCTCATTGTTATATTTGTTGTTGCTCTGGTCGTCTTCGGCCCGGAGAAGATTCCGGAGCTTGCGCGCAACCTCGGCAAGATCATGGCCGAGTTCCGGCGGGTCACCGGCGACCTGCGCTCAACCTTCGAGGGCCACCTGCGGGACCTGGAGCGCGAGGCCGATACCCGCAGGATTGCCGCTCCGACGCCATCCCCGGCCGCCGGCATGATGCCTACGGCGGCGCCCGCAGCCGTGACCGCTACCGATGGCGCGACCGACCCGCAATCCGCACCTGCGTGCCCAGGCACCGTTACTTCAAATTCGCCCAACGCCGATGCAATCGCAGATTCAGCCGCCAAGAGCGCGGCGCCAGCTACGATCGATACGGCGAATGAACTCCCCGACCCGATGCACGATCCGTATCTGATGCACATGGACTTTCCTCCCCGCGACTCCTCTGGCGAGTCGAAGCCATCGGAACCCGAGCCAAAACCCGAACGAGTGACCGATGGCGACCGCCGCGTCTCCTGAGCGCACGCCGCGCACGCGCGCCGAGGAAGAATCCGGCGCGGCGATGTCGTTCTTTGACCATCTGGTCGAGCTTCGCAAACGACTGATCAGCGCACTCTCGGCGGTGGGCCTGGGGATGGTCCTGGGCCTGCTTGTCTCCAAGCGCTTTATCAATTTCATCGTCCAGCCGATGCTCGCGGCGCTGCGCGCAAACCATCTGGAAGACAAGCTCTACTACACAAGCCCGGCAGGCTACGTGGGGCTGTATATCAACCTGGGCCTGTATCTGGGGGTCGTGCTCGCCATGCCCTGGGTTCTGTATCAGATCTGGCTGTTCGTCGCTCCGGGGCTTTACAAGCACGAGCGCAAGGCCACGGCTAGTTTCATTGTCTCGGCGATGCTTCTTTTTCTATGCGGGATTGCCGTCGGTTACTTTGGACTGCTGCCGCTGGTGCTGACGCGGGTGATCGGTTTCGCAGGCGACGGGCCCATCAGCCCGCTGATCAGCGTCAACGAATACTTCAGCTTGATCCTTGTTGTGCTGGTTGGGCTGGGCGTGATTTTCGAGCTTCCCGTGGTGGTTTTTATCCTCTCGCTATTCGGCATCGTCACGCCGAGGTTTCTGCTCACGAATTTTCGTTACGCCATGCTCGGAATCACAATTCTGGCGGCGATCGTAACTCCGACGCCGGATGCGACGACCATGCTGATTTTCATGGCTCCCATGCTGGTGCTGTATTTCGTCAGTGTGCTGGTGTCGTACGTGGTCCTGCGCCGCAAGCGCGCGCGTGCGCTCGCCGAGCGGGAGGCAGAATAGTGTCCGGAGGTTTCCGCAACGCGTCCTGGATCGCCCCGGCAGCTTTCATCACTCTATTCCTCGGGGCCTGTGGGCACGACTCGGCTCGGCCGAGCGCACCCGTCGTTGCTACCTCCGCCACTACAGAGGGATCTCCGGCGCAGATCGAAATACCTCCGGCCGATGCCGCTCCTGCGGCAGCCCAGACGGGCGGATTTGACGGCGCCAGGGCGTATGACCAGGTCGCAAAGCTCGTGGCCTTCGGGCCCCACCCGTCAGGTTCGGACGCAATCCATGGCGTGCAGAACTACATTCGCTCTCAGCTGCAAGGCTTCGGTTGTGCCGTCGAGGAAGATCAATTCAACGCGGATACCGAAGCGGGCACGCTCGCGATGGACAACATCGTTGCAAAAATACCGGGCACGGGGCGGGGAATCATTCTGCTGATGACGCATTATGACACCAAGCGCGTAGAGAATTTTGTAGGAGCCGAGGACGCTGGCTCCTCGACAGGCCTGATGCTTGAGATGGCGCGGCTCCTGTGTGGCCGCCCCATGCAAGCGAACGCCGTATGGATCGCCTTTCTCGACGGAGAGGAGACTCAGAAACAATTTGACTGGAAGGAGTCCGATAGCGTCTACGGCAGCCGCGAGCTGGCGGCACGCTTGGCACTATCGGGCGATGCCAAGCGCGTGCGCGCCGCGATTCTGGCGGACATGATCGCCCAGTACAACCTTCGAATCATGCGCGAATCGGACTCGACCAAATGGCTGACCGACCTGATCTGGCGCACGGCTGCGTCCCTGGGCTATCAGGATATTTTCGTATCGAACCAAACCCAGATCGACGATGACCATCAACCGTTTCTGAAGCGCGGAATCCCTGCGGTCGACATCATCGACCTCGATGACTACATCAGCCTCGGCTACTGGCACACCGCTCAGGACACACTCGACAAGATCAGCCCGCGCAATCTTGCGATTGTCGGCCATGTCATCCTGGAATCGGTGAACGCGGTCCAGAACAAATTCCGCTGAACCGCTGGCGGGATCGCGTCCCGGGCCCCGGTTTCCTGTGCTACATTTCTTAGTCCGCCATGCCAACGATTCATGTGAAGAGTTCAGCTGGTTCCTACGCCGTGGTTTGCGCGCAGGGAGCACTGACTCGTGCCGGTTCGCTCACTGCCGGCCGGGGCGATTCGTCAAACTTCTTCGTTCTCTCCTCCCCAAGGGTCTGGCGCCACTGCGGGCGCGCCATCGCGGCGAATATTACGGGCCGCCCCGGACGCCATCCGATTCTGTTTGATGACCGCGAAACGAACAAGAATCTGGAAACCGTCGAGTCGATCGCGCGGCAACTCGTTCACGCGGGCGCCGATCGCCGGGCTACGCTCGTGGCAGTCGGGGGCGGCGTGGTTGGAGACGTCGCGGGCTTTGCCGCGGCCACGTATCTGCGGGGCGTGCAGCTCGTCCACATTCCCACCACGCTGGTTGCGCAGGTCGACAGCTCGATCGGCGGGAAGACGGGCGTGAATCTTCCGGAGGGAAAGAATCTCGTAGGTGCATTCTATCCGCCAAAAGCGGTGATTGCCGATCCTGCGCTGCTTGCGACGCTGCCGCACCGCGAGTATCGCTCCGGACTCTACGAGGTGGTCAAGTACGGCGCAATCGCCGACCGCGAGCTATTCGCGTTCCTGGAGAGCCAGATGTCCGCCGTATTGCGTCGCGATCCCGCGTCGCTTGGTTGGATCATTCAACGTTCGATTGCGATCAAGGCGCGTGTGGTCAGCGCGGATGAACGCGAAGGGGGCCTGCGCCAGATTTTGAATTTCGGCCATACGCTCGGCCACGCGCTTGAGACGGCCACAGACTACCGCGTCTTTCTCCACGGAGAAGCGGTCGCCTGGGGCATGATCGCGGCTTCCATGATGGCGCTCTCGATGAACCGGCTTCCGCTGATGGACGCATTTCGCATCGTGCGGCTGGTTGCCTCGGTCGGCCCGTTGCCGATGGTGCCCACGATCCCGAAGGCCAAGCTGCGATTGATCCTGGCGGGCGACAAGAAATCGCGCGGCGGACGTGTGCTCTGGGTCTTTCCGCGAAAAATCGGCAAGACCGAATGGGGCGTGGCGGCTGCTTGGCCGCTGGTCGAGAAAGCGGTTCGCAATCTTCCCGAAATCATGAACGAAGCGCTAAACGGGGCCAGGGATTCCGGCTCAAGGCGCGGAGCATCTTGAGTCCGGATTGGCCATGACCGCGTCTGCCCAAAAATCGGCTCCGCTTCGCGGCACACGTCCGCGCGGCACTGCAGATGAACAGGAAGCCTCGCGACGCGTGCGGGACATGTTCACGCGCATCGCCCCGCGCTACGATTTCCTGAACCACGTGCTCTCGTTTTCGCTCGACCGCTTCTGGCGCCGCCGCACCGCACAGCATTTTCGCCATATTCTGCGACGGCCCGAGGCCCGCATCCTCGATCTCTGCTGCGGCACAGGTGACCTCACGTTCGCACTCGACCGCGCCCGCCGGGCGGCGCTTGATCCTTCCGAGCGACGCTCACCGATTGTCGCAAGCGACTTCGTCGAACAAATGCTGGTACGCGCCCGCGAAAAGGCGCCGGGCGCAGGAAGCGACGCCCTGTTTGCCGCAGCCGATGCCCTGCAGCTGCCGTTCGCGGATTCAAGCTTCGATCTCATCACTACCGCATTCGGCTTCCGCAACCTTGCGAATTACGAAGACGGGCTGCGTGAATTCGCGCGGATCCTGCGGCGGGGAGGGGAACTGGGAATTCTTGAATTCACCGAGCCTGGCGCAGGCCCGCTCGGGGGCGTCTTTCGCTTCTATTTCCGGCAGATTCTTCCGCGTATCGGAGGCGCGATTTCCGGCGACAAAGAAGCCTACGCCTATCTCCCGGGCTCTGTGTCGAGGTTTCCGTCTCCTCCAGAACTCGCCGCGCTGATGGAGAAGACCGGCTTCGGCGATGTCCGCATCGCCAGCTGGAATTTCGGCAGCGTGATTCTGCACTCCGCTCGCCGCAGCCCGTGATCGCCCGGCGCATGCGCGAAGTGTAGATTTTTAACTCTGGATTCCGAACCAGGCATGGTCTCGGGTATCATTATTCCGACATGTCTACGGCTGCAGCGCCGCAAGCGGTAATCGACCTCCGGAGTGACACCGTCACGCGACCGACTCCGGCGATGCGCCGCGCCATGGCCGAAGCCGAAGTCGGCGACGACGTCTACGCCGAGGATCCCACGGTCAATCGCCTCCAGGCTCGCGCTGCGGAAATCTTCGGCCGCGAAGCCGCATTGTATTTTCCGTCCGGTTCGATGGCGAACCTTACGGCAATCAAGACCTGGACGCGCCCCGGCATGGAAGTCATCTGCGAGGCGATGGCCCATATCTATCTTTACGAAATGGCTGGAGTGGCTGCAATTGCGGGTTGCATGCCGAATACGGTGCCGGCGCCTGATGGCACGCTCACCTGGGATTTGATCGAGCCGCGGATACGGCCCCACATCTACTACAGATCCCAGACCGCGCTCATCGAGCTCGAAAATACGCACAATATGCACGGAGGAACCGTGTATCCGCCGGCGATCTCGGACGACATCTGTGACCACGCGCACGCCGTGGGCATTCCTGTGCATCTGGATGGCGCGCGAATCTTTAACGCCTCGGTTGCGCTGGGCCAAAGCGTCGAAGAGATCACGAGCAAGTTCGACTCCGTGATGTTCTGCCTCTCGAAGGGCCTGGGAGCTCCTGTTGGCTCCATGCTGGTCGGCTCGCGCGACTTCATCGACAAGGCGCGCATCACGCGAAAGCTGCTTGGAGGCGGGATGCGCCAGGCTGGTGTGCTCGCAGCTGCCGGTTTGATCGCTCTGGAAGAGACGCCGAAAATTCTGCATCGCGATCATGAAAACGCGCGCTACCTGGCTGAGGGTCTTTCGAAGATTCCCGGCGTTTCAATCGATCCCAAGAGGGTTGTGACCAACATTCTTATTTTCGACGTCGCCCGGTCGGGCCGTAACGCCGCCGATGTCTGCGGGGCTCTCGCCGAGCATGGCGTGCTTTGCGGCGCGACCAGCACGTCCGCTATCCGCATGGTCACGCACTTCGACGTCGACCGCGCCTCGATTGACCGTGCCCTCGCCGTTATCGCGACCGTACTCGCCGCCCGACCGTCCTAGTGCTGCGCGTTTACGGTCTCCTGGTCCCACAGACTTGCTAAAATACCTTGGTACGAGAAAGGGACGCCTACACTTGAGAACCCGGTCCGTCGTGTTGTCGCTTTGCGTTGCGCTTGGGATCATCGGTTGCAACAAGAAAGAACAGGGCGAGTCGGCCGAGCCGCCGGCCCCCACAGCGGTCGTTGACCCATCCACCGCCGGTTCCATATCGGGTACCGTGAAGTTTGACGGCCCGCCGCCCGTATTCAAACCGATCGACATGTCCGCCGAGGCCGTGTGCGTGCAGGCAAATCCGCTCCCGGTTGTTCCTCCCGTCGTGGTCACCGGCCCACACGATGCGCTTGCGAACGTCGTCGTTTTCGTAAAGTCGGGCCTGGGCGCCTACCGCTTTGATATTCCGGCTCAACCCGTGGTCCTTGACCAGAAGGGCTGCATGTACGACCCGCGGGTTCTGGCTGTGATGACGGGCCAACCGTATGAGGTCCACAACGAGGACCAGACCATTCACAATGTTCATCCGATGCCGCGCGTGAATCGCCCATGGAACAAATCAGAGCCGATCGGCGATCCGCCAATCCAGGCGAATTTCACCAAGCCGGAGCTTGCGATCCCGATTGCCTGCAACATCCATCCCTGGATGCGCGCCTATATGTTTGTATTCGCACACCCCTACTTTGCAATCACGCCAAGAACCGGGGCGTTCACTCTGAAGGGGATCCCGCCTGGCACGTACACGATTGAGGCCTGGCAGGAACGACTCGGTACCCAGGACCAGACCGTCACGCTTGGCCCCAGCGACTCCAAGACCCTGGATTTCGTGTTTCACTCTGTTCCCGCTCGATGAAAACGGCCCGCCAGCCGGCCCTGTTTCGTTCGCTTGACAACGCAGGCGTTCGGGTGGAAATTGCGCTAGTTGAACCACTCAGCGAACGCATAGGAGGGCAAAATGGCGGAAGCGACACAGCGCAAACGGTCGGCAGAAGGCGGCGCCTACGGCCGGATGCCGCAGCATCCGGATTATGAACTCACCAAGGTTGGCCCGGGAACGCCATGCGGCGAGTTGATGAGACGCTATTGGCAGCCGGTCTCGCCCTCTGAAAAGGTCACCGACCGCCCGCAGGAAGTGCGCATCCTGGGCGAGGATTTGATTCTGTTTCGCGACAAGAAAGGCCGCCCCGGTTTGCTCTATCCGCGCTGTATGCATCGCGGCACCACGCTGTTTTACGGCAAAGTCTCCGAGCAGGGAATTCGCTGCTGCTACCACGGTTGGCTATTTGACGTACAGGGCCGGTGTCTTGATCAGCCGTGCGAGCCCGAGGGCGGCCGGAATCTGGATGTCGCACGCCAGCCCTGGTATCCACTGGAGGAACGCTACGGCATGGTTTTCGCCTTTATGGGCCCGCTGGACAAAATGCCGGTTCTTCCTCGCTACGACATTCTGGAAGATCTTCAACCGGACGAGGAACTGCGCGCGGACATAGGTGCCTTCGGAGCGACGGGCGACAACAGCCTGGCCGTGGCACCCTACAGCTGGCTGCACATGAACGACAACGTCATGGATCCGTTCCACGTTCAGGTGCTCCACTCGACCTTCAGCACGGTCCAGTTCGTGCCGCAGTTCGCGCTGATGCCCAAAGTCGACTTCTTCCCGACCGAAAACGGTGTCTGCTACTCCGCCAAGCGCAAGCTCGACGACGGCCGCGAATACGACCGCATCTCCTCGTTTCTGATGCCCAACATCATGTGCGTTCCCAATCCCATTGATATTTCGCAAGTGCGCGCCAGCCGAATTACCTGGTCGCTTCCGGTGGACGATTCGCATTTCACCATGGCCACCGTTTCCAGACTTCCGAAATCGGCTCCCAGGGAATTTTCAGGCGTCCGCTTCAACGGCAAATTATGGGGCGAGATGACTGCCGAGGAGCGCCAGAACACTCCGGGCGACTACGAGGCCCAAGTCGGCCAGGGTCCCATGGGCATGCACTCAGAGGAGCATCTTGCGAGCAGCGATCGCGGGATCATCATGCAACGTCGGATGCTTAAGGCGCAGATCAAGGTGGTCGCAGAGGGCGGCGATCCGATCGGTGTCGAGTTCGACCAGTCGAAGGCGCTGGTCACGCTCCGCTCGGGTAATTTCTACAAAGCGCCTCAGCCGGCCTGAGCAATCCTGCTCCCGGCGAATCACGTGCGGGCGGAAAGGGGGTTTCGTGCCGAAGGTTATCAACGTAGAAGACGTGCCGATGGTCGAGCGGCCGAATATCCGCGAGGGCACTTTGCGGTCCCGGCGGCTGCTGACTGGCGAGCCCGGCACTCCGGGAAATTTCTCCCTGCAGCTGTCCTCTACGCCGACTTACTTCTCGCCCCGGCATCGTCATAATTTTGACCAGGTCCGAGATCAGCTCGCGGGCGACTTTGACTTTGCCACCGATGGCGCGATGAAGCCCGGCTCGGTCGCCTATTTTCCGGAGGGCACCTACTATGGCCCCCAGTCGTGCCCGACCGGCAGCGAGACGCTGGTCCTGCAGTTCGGAGGAGCGAGCCTGAGCGGTTACATTTCCGCAGAGGAGCATGAGCGGGCGAGCGCGGAGCTTGCCGAGCACGGCACGTTCGCCCAAGGCGTATACACGCGGCTAAAACCAGACGGCGGAAAAATTAACAAGGACGCCTACGAAGCCGTCTGGGAACGTGTGAACGGACGTCCGCTTGAGTATCCCGGCCAGCGCTACCTGCGTCCCGTATTTATGGACCCGGAAAACTTCGATTGGCTGCCGCTCGCAGACCAGCCAGGGGCGAGCTGGAAACATCTGGGCGAGTTCTCCGAGCGGCGTACGCGCCTTTCGCTCTACAGGATTGCGCCGGGCGCATCGCTCGAGCTCGCCGATCATTCGATCTACTTCGTCACCTCAGGGTCGGGTGCCGTGGGAGGGTTGACTTTCAGCTCCCACGCAACCATTTACCTGGCCCCCGACGAGCAGGGAAGCGCACGTGCGGGCGAGCCGGTCGAGCTGCTCCATCTGGGACTGCCGCATTTCTCGTGAGGCCTCGAGGCGACGATGGGCGTAACCTTTGAAACCGTTCGCAAAATCGCGCTTTCGCTTGAAAACGCCGAGGAAGGCACGTCCTACGGGACGGCGGCGTTCAAGGTTCGCGGCGCGCTATTCCTGCGGTTGAAAGAAGATGGAGAGTCGCTGGTCGTCCGCGCCGATTTCGAGCAGCGAGACGCGCTGATCGCAGAAGATCCGGAGACGTATTACATCACCGACCATTATCTGAAGTACCCGTGGGTGCTCGTTCGCCTCCCGCGCATTCATCCGGACGCGATGCGGGACCTGATACGCATGGCCTGGCGCGCGGCGGCGGCGACAAAGCGGCGCGCCGCTCCCACTCGGCGCGCACCTCGCCGATAACTACAGTTCTTGCCGCTGGTTTTGATGCCGCGATAGAATGGCCCGCCCGACCAGGAGGACACCGCGTCATGACGAATCGATCCCAATCAATCAGCTTGGCCACGATGGTGGCAGTAGTGCTGTTTGCCGCCGGTAATTCCCGGGGTGTGAGTGCGCAGAACGGCGCCGCGGTGAGATCCAAGATGACGCAAGCGCAGATGCTCGATCTGCAAAAGCAGTTCGAGGATGCCAGCATTGCGGCCGATGCTGTGAAGGTTTCAGCCCTGATGTCTGATGACGCGATCTTCGTGCACGGTAGCGGAGCGGTGCAGACGAAGGCGGAATATATCAATTCGCTCACCACCGGCCAATTGAAAGTGTCCACCTATCAGTTGAACGAAGGGCAAGTGGTGTTCTTCGACGGCGGTGCTGTCGTGTCCGGGCCGACCGACATCGCACTGGTGTCGCCGGGCGGCGCACCTCCGCGTTTGTTGCATCTGCGTGTTTCAACCGTCTGGCTTGCGAAGCCAACCGGCTGGCAGGTAATTCTGAATCAGGGCACACCGATCGCCGGTCCGCCCCCCGCTCCGGCACACTAACTAGATTTGTGTCTTCGTCTGTCACATGTAAGATGGATCCCGGTGCCAGCCAGAAAGACTCAAGGAGACCTGCCCATGACGATTCGGAAAAATCGATTCATCGCAACAGCGATTGCCGGTCTCATCGCCGCGATGCCGTTGCTCGCGGGCGGGACGGTGAGTGCCGGGGGGCAAACATCGCAGTCATCAACCACGCAGAGGGATCTGGTTGAGCTGCAGAAGAAATTTCAGGACCTGACCGTTGCCGGTGATAGCGCAGGCGTCTCCGCCCTGATGGCGGACGAAGCCATCTTTATCCATGGCAACGGCGCCGCGCAATCGAAGGCGGAATTTCTGACCGCGATGGCCACCGGCCAACTCGCGTTTTCCATGTACCAGCTGAAGGACCCCAAGGTGGTGATATTTGACGGCGGCGCGATCGTCTCGGGACTGGTTGATATCACCTTCAAAGCGCCCCCGGGCTCGCAAGCGCCACCGCGCGTCCTCCACATGCGCGGCTCATCGGTGTGGGTGCAGCGGCCTTCAGGATGGCGGCTGATTCTCGATCAGGACACAACCTTGCCGGCGCCTACGCCTCCGCCCGCAGCCGCACCGGCAGCGACTCCTCCCGCGACGCAGTAGCCATGCCTGACCGCGAAGTCGGCCAGAAAGTTTTGCGTTTTCAATTATCGATACTTACAATGGAAAGTCCTTCGCGATCGTGATGGCGCCAAATCAAACTCACACGTCTCGTGGCCTGTACGCTTTCGCCGTGGCAACTTCGTGCACGACGATTCTGCTGCTGATGGCCGGCGCCCTGGTAACCAGCAATAACGCCGCGGATTCAGTTCCCGATTGGCCGCTGGCGTACGGGCGCATCATTCCTCCTCTGATTGGCGGGATACGGTTTGAGTACGCGCATCGCGTTCTCGCGGGCCTGGTTTCCGTTCTCACGCTGGTCCTGGCGGTATGGCTCGCGTTCTCCGAGCGTCGCCCTCTGGCACGGCGGCTCGGCTGGACCGCGCTCGGCCTGGTACTGGCACAGGCGGCGCTCGGTGGGTTCCGCGTCCTCGAGGGCTTCCCGTCAATTTCCGCAACGGCGCATGCCACACTCGCGCAGATATTCTTCATAACGGTCGTTGGCCTATCGCTCTATCTCAGCCCCTGGTGGCAGAGCGATCTCGAGCCGCTAGAGGATCATGGCTCGCCGCGCTTGCGGGCGCTGGGAGTCTGGATGACGGCCTCGATTCTGGTTCAGCTGGTGCTGGGTGCCGCGTTCCGGCACGGGGCGTTCGGCATCGTGCCGCATCTGGTCGGCGCCGGCGTCGTCACGGTTATGGTTATGTGGTCAGGCGTCTCCGCAAAGCGCAGGTTTCGCACCGTTCGCGACCTGCGCCGCGCGACGATTCTGCTGCAGGCATTCTTTGGAACCCAGCTCTTGCTGGGTGGCGCGGCATGGTGGGCGGTCACGGCTGCGGCCGATGAAGTCCAGCCGACGTCCGTGTACGTGATACTCACCGTTGCGCACGTTCTGGGCGGAGCGCTCACTCTGGCTGCGGCAGTGATTTTCACCCTTACCGGTTTTCGACTAATTCCTTCGGCTGCTCCGCTCGGCGCCGGTTCCGGGGCTTCAAAACACACGCCGGAAAGGGCAGGGGCCTAGAGACATGAACGAGCTCCGGGCAAGCTCCCTTTCGGTATTTGAACGCCCGTGGGCCTACGTTGTCCTCACAAAACCGGATGTTACGTTTCTGGTGGTGATCACCACGGTTGCCGGCTTTTATCTCGGCTCGCGCGGGCCGCTGGATTGGCCGCTGCTGCTGAACACCCTGGGCGGTACGCTGCTGGTCGCTGGAGGGACGGCCGCGCTCAACCAGTATATCGAGCGCGAAATGGATTCGCGGATGCGCCGGACCGCAGCGCGCCCACTCCCCTCGGGGCTGTTGCAGCCGCGCGACGTGCTGGTGTTCGGCGTCGGCACGATCGCGATCGGTACGGCGTGGCTGCTGCTTGCGGTGAACTGGCTTGCGGCGCTGGTTGCCGTCGCGACGTGCGTTTTGTATCTGGGGTTGTACACGCCGCTTAAGACCCGCACCACTTTGTCGACCGCAGTCGGTGCGATCCCCGGAGCGCTTCCTCCGCTCATCGGTTGGGCGGCGGCGAGGGGTTCGCTTTCACTCGGCGGCTGGGTGCTGTTTGCGATCCTGTTTTTCTGGCAGTTCCCGCATTTCATGGCCATTGCGTGGATTTATCGCGAGGACTACGCCCGAGCGGGAATCCAGATGCTTCCGGTCGTGGACAAGAAGGGCGATGCGACGTTCCGGCAGATCATTACGACTTCGGCGATCCTGGTCTGGGTGAGCGCACTTCCGTCGGTCGTCGGCATGGCGGGCATTCCCTACTTTTTCGGAGCGCTCGCACTCGGAATGATCCTGTTGCAGGTTGGATTGTGGGCCAATCGTTCCCGAACAAACCTCCGCGCCAAATGGCTGATGCACGCGACGGTTGCGCACATTCCGATTTTGCTCGCCTGGCTGGTGCTGGATCGTTTGATTACGCGATGAGCATCGCAATCCCTGTCGAATCTCTTCCCAAGATCAACGCTTCTCTGAACGCCGCGTGCACGGTCTTCCTGGTGCTTGGCTTCGTTTGTATTCGCAACGGAAAGATTCGCTATCACCGCTTTTGCATGATCACGGCGTTTTTGTGCTCGACGGTTTTTCTGGCTCTGTATCTCTATTTCCACTTTCATGCTGGAATCATCCGGTTCGGAGGGCAGGGCTGGATCCGGACAGTCTATTTCGCCATTCTCATCTCGCACACGACACTCGCGGTGGTCATCGTGCCGCTCATACTGATTACGCTCTCGCGCGCCCTGCGCGAACGCTTTGACCGGCATCGCGCGATTGCCCGCTGGACGCTGCCTCTGTGGCTCTACGTCTCGGTCACCGGCGTGATTGTTTACTGGCTGCTGTACGTCGCCTACACGCCCATCTGGCCGGCCGCGTTCAACTCCTAGCTCCTGATCGATCGTCCGCACGGAGCACCCGCTGCGGAGGCGCGAGCCGGGTCAAATCGTTATTTGTAGGAAACGACCGCCTGGCCGTTTTGGATCTGGATGTCGCTGATGTCGGGTGGGAGCTTGAGCTTTTCGCGATTTTCGGGCGACGCCATCATTTTCGAGACCACGGCGTCGAGCATGGACTGCGGCAGAGGAAGGGAACCCAGTTTACCGGCGACCGGTATGAACTTCATGTAGCCGTCCTGCGAACCCAGGTGGCCATCGAGCTCAAGCGATAGATCTTTCCCGTGGAAATCAAAGATGACATGCGCCTTCACCAGGTCGCCTTCCATGTCGACCTGAACATCCTTTACTGACGACTGCACCTGTTCGATTGTTGCCGCGTCGTTGCTGGAAAGCGCGGCGAGCGCTCCCGCGTTCGGGTCAGCCGATGCCCCGCCTACGGTCACCCCAGACGGTGCTGCGGCGGGGGGCGGTAGGCTCGTGGCGGGTTCGGAACTACCCGCCACCTGGAGATTCTGCTGCAGATAGGAATTCAGTTCCGTGGGGTCGAGTTGAACCTGCGGGACCTTGCCGGCAGCCTTGGCCTGGTCTGCGGCAGCAAACTTCTCTTCGACTCGAGCGGCGGCGCTGGGATCATTTGCGACGTTTGGGGGCGGCGATTTGCGTAGGACCAGCGCCACGGTCAGCACCAGGCCCGCCGTTGCGGCCCATCCCAATATTCGATACAGAGTCTTGTATAGCGCGGGGTTCGACATGGATCCTCCCCTTCCATTTCAGTCTAGCAACGGGGGAGGTATCGAGGGAGATCGCGCATCGAGGCCGTCGCCTATCGTCCACTGGCCCACAGGTCAGGGGCCGCCTCCGGCCGCTCGGTGCGGTCAATTCCATCCCTGACCCCGGCCGATACGGCCTTCGGCAGTTATTAACGCCAAGGAACAAGGCATACGTACTCAAGTTGATACTTTCCTCCGAGCTACCCAAACTCGAATCAGGCCAAGGCAGGCGCGGCCCGCGGAAACTTCGAATTCTACCCTTAGGCACAGGCAGAGAATGCTACCGGTCTCTCTCAATTCGGCAGTCCACGCGCGGGTGCGATGCGCTGCAGTGCTGCTGGTTTTATTCATTGCACCGGCCGTCTCGGCGCAGTCGCAGGACGAAACGGTTTCAAGTCCTGCCGATGTAAGCTTGCCGCAGATCAGCGCCGTACCCATCTTTTCCGCCGGACTGGCTTACAACACGTTCATCCAAGGCGGGACGCCGAACCTTCACCCGCTGGTCTCCCCGGTGATCCTGATCCCGTTCGGTGAAAACTGGCTGATCGAATCGCGGGATACTTTTGAGATCAACCTCGCACCGGTCCCCGGTGAGAATGGATATAAAGGCTACCTTCAGAAGGAAGTCGACTACCTGCAGCTGGATTACATTGCGAGCCGCTACTTCACGATCACGGTTGGCAGGTTCCTGACGCCGTTCGGGGTCTACAACGAGCGGCTTTACCCGGTCTGGATCCGCGACCTGCAAAGCGATCCGTTGATCCTGCCGATCTCAACGGGACCGAGCGGCGCAGGAACGGGCGCGATGGTGCGCGGTGCAATCAAGGCGACGCCAAAGATCGAGGTTAATTACGCGACCTATTTCTCGACGCTAAGCAGGGACACCCCGTTTGATTCCGATCGCGACGTTGGAGCGCGGGCAGGCATATTCCTGCCGGGTCCCCGACTTGAGGTCGGCGGCTCATTTCAGTACCTGCTCGAAGACCAACGTTCCAATGCCTTCGGATTTCATTTCGCATGGCAGCCCCCGCCCCTTCCGCTCGACATTCGCGCCGAATATGCACGTTCGCAGAATGGTAGCGGCTACTGGATTGAATCGGCGTATCGCCTGAGTCAGCTGAATGTGTTGCACGATGCGTTGCGGCGCCTTCAGCTGGTTGCGCGCATGCAGCAGTACTATCTGGGCAAAGTCCTCGACGCCGACCTGCCCCAGGTAAACACGAACATGTTCGAGTTCGGGATGAACTACTACATTCAAGACGATTTCCGGTTTGTGACCAGCTATGGCCGGCAATTTGCGCCCGACGGCGGGAACATGAACGTATGGACGCTGGGCGTGACCTACCGGCTGGCACTTCCGGTGGGGCATGGAGACGTCCAATGAACAGCCGGTGCGTGATTCTTTCAGGAGCACTCGCGGTTGCTGCCGGTCTGCTGCTGTTGGCTCACTCGGCGCGAGGCCAGCAGGGCGGCACGCCTGCACCCACCCGGACGGGCAGTCCGGCGACCGGTCACGCGCAGGCTCAAACGACGAGCCCGCCAGATGACGAGGCTTTGCGGGTGGAAGGTGAGAAGAGGTTTCACGCCAACTGCGGCCGTTGCCACCAGTCGCCGCACAAGTTTCCGCCGCGGATGGTTATGACCATCGAACGGCATATGCGGGTACGAGCGACACTTACCGACGAGAACATGCGGCTGATCGTTCGCTACCTGACGCAGTAGGGGCATCGCGATGATCCGGGAAGGGGACTCCTTGAATACGAACGGACTGCGCCTGGGTCTGCTCTGTGTCGCGGCCATGACTGGGACGCTTGGACCGCAGACGGCCGAAGTGCCTCCGCCTCACGTGATTGAAATACTTGCCGATCACGATAGCCGGTTCAAAATGGCCGGACTGAAGGAACCGGTCATCACGGTCCACGCCCGGGAGCTGGTCACGTTGCGGATCACGGCGATTAAGGCCAAGAATCACAACCGGGACGGCTCGATACACGGTTTCTCACTACTCCGCGCAAAGGATAGGTCGCGCGTGCCGGGATGGGATTTCCTGCTCAAGCCGGGGACGCAGGAGTTCATGGTTAACGCTCCCTCGGAGCCGGGGGAGTACGTAGTGGTCTGCACGGTGATCTGCAGCGCTGACCACGAGGGCATGCATATGCGTTTTGTGGTCGTTCCGTAGGAGCGAGCGGCGGGGTAGTCCGTTTGGAGTGCGCCGCAGGGCCCGGCGGACGGGCGCCGTGGGAGCAGAATCGACAATTCCAGGGGAGAGAAAAGATGACACGAAGAAAATCACGGGTCGTAATGATGGTCGTCGCGTTTGCGGTTGCCGCCTGTTGCATCATGGGAGCCGGAAACGAACAAGTGTTCAAGGGAGAAATCGGAGACTCTCAGTGTGCGCTCAATGTTCATTCACTCAGCCGGTCGCACCAAGAGATGCTGCAGAAGAGGTCCATCGGGACAACATCTGCGGACTGCGCGCGATATTGCGTAAAAAATCTGGGTGGGGTCTTCGTGCTGCAGGTAAAAGACAAGGTCTATAAGCTCGACGATCAGGACCTGGCGAACAAGAACGCGGGTCTGAAGGTCAAGGTGACCGGGGTGCTCGATCCGGCAACAAACACGATCGCCGTGCATTCGATGGTGCCAAACCAGTAGAACATCTGCATCACTTGAGCCCACCGCTCCGAGACGCGCGCCCGGGCGTGGCGTTGCCAGCCATGCCGCGCTCGTGCTAACCGGACGGGATTTGGAGGCTTTAAGGGCCCGGCCACGGGCTTGCGGACTTATTTGTCGAGCGTGCGAATGACGGCGTCGGTGAACTCTTTGGTTGTGGCTGCGCCGCCGACGTCCCGCGTGAGTGACTTTCCTTCGCGATAGATCTTGTGGAGAGCGGTTTCGATCCGGCCGGCGGCTTTGCCTTCGCCCAGGTAAACCAGCATCAGGATCGCGCTCATCAGAAGCGCGGTGGGATTGGCGATTCCTTTTCCGGCGATATCCGGCGCCGTGCCGTGGACGGCCTCGAACACCGCCACCTTCTCGCCGACGTTTGCACTCGGGACCACGCCGAGACCGCCCACCAGTCCCGCAGCCAGGTCGCTCATAATATCGCCGTACAGGTTCGTCAGCAGCAGCATGTCGTACTGGGTGGGATCGAGCACCATCTGCATGCAGGCGTTGTCGATGATGAGTTCCTTGTATTCGATGTCCGGATACTCGGTCGCTACCTTGCGGATGGACGTGAGAAACAGACCGTCGGACATCTTCATGATGTTAGCTTTGTGGATTCCGTGAATTTTCTTGCGGTTCCACTTTCGAGCGTATTCGAATGCGAACCGCGCGATCCGAGTCGAAGCTCTTTCGGTAATGATTTTCAGGCTCTCAACCACGCCGGGCACGACTTCGTGTTCCAGGCCCGCATAGAGGTCCTCCGTGTTTTCACGAATAAGGACCATGTCGACGTCTTGAAATCTCGATTGGACGCCCTCCAGATTTTTGACCGGGCGTACGTTGGCATACAGGTCCAGCGCCTTGCGCAATCCCACGTTGATGCTCGGTGGGCCGGAAACCACCCCCGTCGCAAGCGGCCCTTTGAGCGCAACGCCTGTCTTGCGGATAGCCTCGACCACGCCGGAGTGCATGAAATCGACGCCGCGCCGCTCAAGCTCACCGCGCGCTGCGGTCGCTTCCCATTCTATGGAAACGCCTGCGGCGGCAATGATCCGCTGAACTGCTTCAGAAACTTCCGGGCCGATCCCGTCCCCGGGAATCAGTGTGACTAAGTGTTTCATTTGGTTGAATTAGTCTATTGGTTTCCGCGGCGGTTGTCTTGGCCTCGATGCGGGTGGTTTCGTGCTATTAACCGGCGGAAAAAGGGCGTCGATGGGGCCTTCCGGAATGTTCGGAATCTGGTATAATGGCCTTAGAATGATGGCGCGCAAGTGAGTCATACCGCGCGCGACCTTGGGAGGTCAAAATGGTTCAGCTGACACCGGTAGCCATCACGAAGGTTAAAGAGATTCTGTCTTCGCAGACGCCCACGCCGACGGGCCTGCGCGTGGCCGTGGTAGGCGGCGGCTGTTCAGGCTTCAGTTACAAGATGGCCTTTGAGAATCAGGTCAACGAGGCCAGTGACACCGTCTATGAATTTGACGGCCTGAAGGTACTGGTCGATCAGATGAGCGAGATGTATCTGGACGGAATCTCGATCGACTACATCGAGACGCTGGAAGGCGCGGGTTTCAAGTTCAACAACCCGAACGTAAAGAGCACCTGCGGCTGCGGCAGTTCGTTCACTGTCTAAGCGCGCTCAAATCGACACTTTTGATTCCATGGCTCCCGGAGGCTTGATCCCTCGGGAGCCATATTTTTTGCTGTGGCGAGATGCACACCGAAGCGTTCACAGCTAATTGAAAACCACTCGCGCGAACCGTATGCTGTCTGTTCTCTATGAAGATCGCCCTAGCCCAATTCAACCCGACTGTTGGTGATTTCGAGGGCAATCGAGCGCGAATTCTCGATATGGCCCGACAGGCGAAGTCCGGCGGCGCCGATCTTGCGGTGTTCTCCGAGCTGTGCATTTGCGGCTACCCGCCCCAGGATCTGATCGAGCGCCCCTCATTCGCGGAGCGCAACCAGACCGAGCTTGCGCGTCTTGCGAAGGATATTCCGCTGCCGTCGCTTGTGGGTTTTGTCGGCAAGGCGCAGGACGACACCGGAAAGCCGGTGGCAAATTCCGCGGCGTTGATCTCCTCGGGAAGAATACTGTTTGAGCAGCGCAAGATGCTGTTGCCGACCTACGACGTGTTCGATGAGACGCGGTACTTTCAGCCTGCTTCCATCCAGCATACCTTCGAGTTCGGTCCGGAGACGCTCGGGATCACAATTTGTGAGGACAGCTGGAACGACAAAAGCTTCTGGCCCGAGCGCCTGTACGACCGCGATCCCGTAGCAGAACTGGTGAGCAAGGGAAGCACGCTGGTCCTGAATATTTCCTCTTCGCCATACAGGCTCGGGATTCGCGGCCTGCGACGCGACATGCTAAGAGCGGTCGCGAAGGATCGCGGCGTGCCGGTCGTCTACGTCAACCAGGTAGGCGGCAATGACAGCCTGGTTTTCGATGGATCAAGCGTGGCCTTCATGCCTGACGGTCGCGTCGCAGCTCTGGCGAACTCGTTTGCGGAAGACCTGGTGTACTTCGACAGCGCAACCGGCAAGGGGGATGTCCGCGCGGCAATGGAGGACGAATACGAGGCGGCGTACAAGGCGCTGGTGATCGGGACCCGCGACTACGTGCGCAAATGCGGCTTTCGAAAAGTCGTGATTGGCCTGAGCGGTGGAATCGATTCGGCGCTGGTGGCGGTCATCGCGGCCGATGCGCTCGGCCCGGAAAACGTTCTCGCCGTGGCCATGCCGGGCCCATATTCCTCAGACGCGAGCCTGCGCGACGCAGGGCGCGTCGCCGGAAATCTGGGAATCGAACTAACCGTGCTGCCCATCACAGACACGGTCGCAAGCTACCGGGGGGCGCTTGCGAGCAGCTTCGCGGGACGGTCTGACGATGTGACCGAGGAAAACATCCAGGCGCGTATCCGCGGTAATTTCCTGATGGCGCTGTCGAATAAGTTCGGATCGCTGGTTCTGAGTACGGGAAATAAATCGGAGACCGCGGTGGGGTACTGCACGCTCTACGGTGACATGGCCGGGGGCCTGGCTGTCATTTCAGACGTTCCCAAGACGATGGTGTATGACCTGGCGAGGCACGCCAACCGGGTGAAGAACAGAATCCCGGAAGAAGTGCTTCTGAAGCTTCCAACCGCCGAACTTCGCCCGCACCAGACCGATCAGGACACGCTCCCGCCTTACGAGGATCTGGACCGCATTCTCAAGGCCTACGTGGAAGATCTGCAGGATCCCGCGCAGATCGCCGAGGAGTGTCTGCTGCCGGTCGAGCTGGTCCGCGCCGTTGCCCTGCAGGTCGACCGGAGCGAATACAAGCGGAAGCAGGCGCCCCCGGGACTGAAAGTTACCTCGAAGGCATTTAGCGTAGGGCGGCGATTTCCGCTCGCGCAGAAATATTCTCTCTAAGCTCGCCTGAACCCCCGAATATCTGGACAGCGTGGAGCGATTAGCGAGGCCCGCACGGCGCCATGGTCCAGGGCGTCTGCCTGCCGCCGGAATCAGACACCCAAGACGTTTACAAGTTCCCGGACGGAAGCGGCAGACTTGTCGATCGCGGCTTTTTCTTCCGGCGTGAGCTTGACCTCTATGATCTGCTCGACACCTTTAGACCCAAGCTTCACCGGAACTCCCACGAAAAGTCCCTTGATCCCATATTCGCCTTCGAGATAGACCGCACAGGGGAGAATCTTCTTCTTGTCCTTCAGGATTGCTTCGACCATCTCGACGGCCGCAGCCGACGGTGCGTAGTATGCCGATCCGGTCTTCAACAGGTTGACTATTTCGGCGCCGCCCTTTCGGGTGCGGGAAATGATGGCTTCGAGTTTTTCTTTAGATATCAACTCGGGAAGGGGAATACCCGCTACGGTCGAATAGCGCGCGAGTGGGACCATGTCATCGCCGTGGCCGCCAAGAACGAATGAGTGCACATTCTCAACCGATACATTCAACTCCGCGGCGACAAAGGTGCTCATGCGCGCCGAGTCCAGGACCCCGGCCATCCCGAGCACGCGATTCTTCGGGAAGCCGCTGATCTTGAATGCAGCCTGGGCCATGGCGTCAAGCGGATTGGTCACCACGATCAGAATCGCGTTGGGAGACAGCTTCACAACCGCTTCAACCACCGCTTTAATTACGTCATAGTTCGCTTTCAGCAAATCGTCGCGGCTCATGCCGGGTTTGCGGGGGAAGCCGGCCGTAATTACGATGACATCGCTGCCCGCGGTCTCCTTATAGTCGCCTCCGGCGGTCGATATGCCGGCTGCATGCGCGTCGGTTCCCAGGATCGGCGCCGATTCAGCCATGTCGAGCGCCTTGCCCGCAGGGACCCCGTCAAGAATGTCGGTGAGCACCACGTCGGCTAGGCCGGCGTCATGTATTCGTTGAGCTGTCGTCGAGCCGACAAAACCACCCCCTACGACTGTCACCTTCTTACGCATTTGAAAGGCTCCTTGGACGATTCGGAATGTTTTCGCGCGACCGCTGGGGCTCAGGAAAGCGCCCGCAAGAAAGTAAACGCAGATCCCCCGCCTTGCTTGAGATCACAACGAGTTTGCTCAGCGGCTTACCGGCACTTGCATGTTTTCGATGATCGCAGAAGCGAAGTCCGCCGTGCCGAGCTTTTTGGCGCCGGGCATTAGCCGCTCCAGGTCGTAGGTGACGCGCTTCTGCTGCACAGTGCGCGCGATGCCGTCCTCAATCAACTGTGCGACTTCATTCCAGCCCATGAAGTCGAACATCATGGCGCCGGAGAACATCACCGAGCTCGGATTGATTACATCCTTATCGGCATATTTCGGCGCGGTCCCGTGGGTGGCTTCGAAACAGCCGTACCCGTCGCCGATGTTGGCTCCCGGCGCCATACCGAGACCGCCAATCTGCGCAGCGCAGGCGTCGGAAATATAGTCGCCGTTGAGATTGGGCGTAGCGAAGACCTGGTATTCGTCGGCGCGCGTCAGAACCTGCTGAAACACGGAATCGGCAATGCGATCGTTGATCAGAATTTTCTTCTTCCACTGACCGCCGCCGTGGGTCGCCGAGATGGTGTCGAGCACTTTTTTGACCTCGGCGTAGATCTGCTTCTTGAAGTTGTCAGTGGCCTGGTCAAGACCCGGTTCGATCATCGCCGCGTTCTTTTCGATACTGAGGCTCGCGTCACGGTCCTTGTTGCCCAGAATCCAGCTCTCGCGTTCGGTTACAACCTGCGGGCGGAATTCCTCCGTTGCAAGCTCGTAACCCCAGTCCCGGAACGCGCCTTCGGTGAACTTCATGATGTTGCCTTTGTGGACGAGCGTGACGACGGTGCGCCCTTTTTCGACGGCGTGCTGGATGGCGCGCCGCACCAGGCGCTTGGTGCCGGTCGGTGAGATCGGCTTGATGCCGACGCCGGAATCCAGGCGGACGGACTTTTTTGTGCCCTTCAACATTTCATTGTTCAAGAAGTCGATGAGCTTTTTTACTTCCGGGGTGCCGGACTTCCATTCGATTCCGGCATAGACGTCCTCGGTATTCTCGCGAAAGATGACAATATTCATGCGCTCGGGATTTCGAACCGGCGAGGGCACGCCTTCGATATAGCGCACCGGCCGTACGCAGGCATAGAGGTCGAGCAACTGGCGCAGCGATACGTTCAGCGAGCGGATCCCTCCGCCGACGGGGGTGGTTAGCGGACCCTTGATCGCAACCCGAAAGTCGCGGATGGCGTCGACGGAATCCTGCGGCAGCCAATCCTTGAATTGGTTGAACGATTTTTCGCCGGCAAATATCTCAAGCCAGGCGATTTTCTTCTTTCCGCCGTAGGCCTTCTCAACCGCCGAGTCAAATACCCGCCGCGACGCCTTCCAGATATCGCGTCCCGTTCCGTCGCCTTCGATGAAAGGAATCACCGGCTGGTCGGGGACGTGGAATTTGCCGCCGCTATACTCAATCACCTTGCCGTTGGGCGGAACCGCGACCCCGTTGTAAGAACTCTTCATGGATTTCATTCCCCTTGAGATGTGGAACACCGGATCGAACCAAATACCTTAACACAGTCCCTGCCGCCGTTGCAGAGTCGAACTGCAACCCCCCCCCCGCAAAAAATCGTCGATTCCCGGGAATATTTTCCACCCTTCGCCGGTCTAGCTAGATGCAGGGGAACACGGCCGCCAAAAAACGGCCACTTGGAACGAAAGCGAGGAATTCAATGGGCAACATCATCAAGGAAAACTTGAACTCTGATGGCATCGACCGGCGAGGCTTTCTGAAGTGCATGGCCTGGGCCGGGACCGGAACACTTTGCGTGATGCAGGGAGGGGTTCTGAAGTCGTTCGCGCTCGGTCGGGGGAACTCACTTGATCGAGCGGCGATCAAGGGGGATTTCGCCTTCGCACAGATCAGCGACTCCCACATCGGGTTTAACAAGGCCGCGAACCCCGACGTGACAGTCACACTCCGGGAGGCCATCGCAAAGCTCAACGCGCTGCCCCAAAGTCCGGAGTTCGTGCTCCACACCGGGGACCTGACGCAGCTATCCAAAGCCGATGAGTTCGACACTCTGGACCAGCAGCTAAAGTCCGTGCGCACCGACCGGATTTATTACGTTCCCGGTGAGCATGACGTACTCAATGACAACGGCGAGCAGTTCCGAGAACGCTACGGCAAAGATAGCACCGGCGACGGATGGTACAGCTTCGATCACAGGGGCGTCCATTTCGTCGGACTTGTGAACGTGATGAATCTGAAAGCCGGTGGACTAGGCAGCCTCGGCAATGACCAGCTCGCATGGCTTAAGGACGACGTGAAGCACCTGAAACACAGCACGCCGATTGTGGTCTTTGCCCACATTCCGCTCTGGACGATCTATCCCGAATGGGGATGGGGCACCGAGGACAGTCAGCAGGCGTTGTCGTATCTGAGAAAGTTCGGATCGGTTTCGGTTCTCAACGGTCACATCCATCAGGTGATGCAGAAGGTAGAGGGCAATGTCACGTTCCACACCGCGATGTCCACGGCATTCCCGCAACCCGCTCCCGGCCAGGCGGCGTCTCCAGGTCCGATGAAAGTGCCGGACGATAGGCTGCGGAGCGTTCTTGGGATCACAGATGTCAACTTTGTGCGCGGAAAGCACACACTCGCCGTTGTCGATTCAACGCTCGCGGGCAGCTAAACCGCAGCGATCTTGAAATGGAGGAAGGAAATCAATGAAATCCTACATTCGAAATATCGTGGTCTGCGCAGTACTGCTGGGAGTCGTCGCGTCGTCAGCCATGATCCGCGGGGTGTCGATCGCCCGGGCGGCGGAAAATAAGGATGCCGCGGTAACCGTGACAGTTGACAACTTCAGTTTCACGCCGAAAGAAATCACCGTGGCGGCGGGCACGACGATCACGTGGGTCAATCACGATGATGTGCCGCACACCGTAGTCAGCACCGACAAGAAGTTCAGGTCCAAGGCACTCGACACGGACGATCAGTTTTCGTTTACCTTCACTGACTCCGGTACATACGCTTACTTTTGTTCGGTGCATCCGATGATGACCGGCAAGATCATCGTCAAGTAGGCCCGGTGCGATCGGCCCCGTCTGTCACCGAAGCGCCGAACGGTTGGAAGAGAGCACCGAGGAGAGATCGTATGCAAGGATTTTTGGGGACAGCGGCAAGCTTCCGGGCAGATCTGAACCTTCTCGTGCAGATCGTCCTGGGCCTTGCTCTTCTTGCGGGCGCATATCTGGCCCGCATCAAGCGATACCGAGCTCATGGCATCTGCATGTCTGCAGTGCTGCTTCTGAATTTGGTCGCAATCGCCGGTGTCATGTGGCCATCGTTCGACACACTGGTGCTGCCGCGGCTCACGGGCCACCTTCATAAACGATTTTTCGAGGTCGCCATGTTCCACGGGGTATTGGGCGGAGTGGCGGAGTTGCTCGGGTTATACATTCTGCTGGTTGCGGGCACAAACCTGGTTCCCGAAGCGTTGCGCTTCAGACAATGGAAGATCTGGATGCGCGTTGAACTCATGCTCTGGGTCGTGGTTCTGGCGGGCGGGATTGGAACTTACATTGTCTGGTACACGCCGCTTGGGAGGAAGTGAGACCGCTCGGGAAATAAAAATGCGCGGTAGCGAGTTTGGATGTTTAAGGGTTTAATAGCGGCATGCAGGAGGAAACACACGGTACTTCTGGCGGACCGGGCTTCGAGGACGTTGTGCTGCCGCACCTGGACGCGGCCTACAACCTCGCGCGCTGGCTCGTCCGAAGTCCGCAGGATGCAGAAGACATCGTTCAGGAGGCCTGTCTCCGCGCAGTGCGCTTTTTCGGCGGCTATCAGGAAGGGAACGCCCGCGCATGGCTGCTTCGTATCGTGCGGAACACTGCGTATACGTTTCTTGAGAAAAAGCGCCCTGGCGAGCTGGCGGAGGAATTTGACGAGACAATTCATACGGGCGAACGCGTGCAACCCGATGCCGAGGCGGCGCTCTTGCAGTCAATTGAAAACCGCATGCTTCAAGAAGCACTTGAAGGTCTGCCGGTGAGATTTCGGGAAGCGATGATCCTCAGGGAGCTCGAGGGCCTGTCGTACAAAGAGATCGCCGAAGTGATGGGCGTACCGATCGGAACGGTGATGTCGAGCCTGGCGCGTGGCCGCACACAGCTGCGTGATTTCTTGTTGCGCGGCCGAGGACAGGAGGTGCCGCGTGGCATGTGAAGAGAAGAATCTCCTGCTCCATGCCTATTCCGACGGCGAACTCGATCTGGTGCGGAGCCTTGAGATCGAGGAACACCTGACGACCTGTACCGCGTGCGCCGAGGAATTGCGCACACAACAGGCATTGCGGAACAAGATCCGCTCGGCAAACCTCTATCATCGCGCGCCCGACGCGCTGAGGACGCAAATCGTGGCTGCGGCCGGTGGGGCGGCACCGATGGACAGGGTGCGGGGCAGAGGCGCGGTATCGCCCATCCGCATCGTGCGCGAAAGGCCTGTGCTTGAGTGGCTTGCCGTCGCCGCCGCGATTCTGATCGCGCTCGCACTGGGAATCCGGATGATTCCCGGCGCGCTAAACGTTCGCTCGGGCGATCTGGTCGCCGAAGAACTCGTCGCGAGCCACATTCGATCGCTGCAGCCAGGACACTTGATGGATGTTGTCTCAACCGACCAGCACACGGTGAAGCCCTGGTTTGACGGCAAGCTCGATTTCGCCCCACCGGTTCGCGACTTTGCAGGTCAAGGCTATCCGCTCATTGGCGGACGTCTGGACTACGTCGGCGGGCGAAACGTCGCGGCGCTTGTCTACCAACTGCGAAAGCATTACATCAATGTTTTTATCTGGCCCGACGACGGCCGGCAAGCGAACCTGCCCGATTCGGTATCGAGGCAGGGCTACAACGTGATTTGCCGATCAAGCGGCAGCATGCGTTTGTGCGGCGTTAGCGATGCGAACGCAGACGACTTGCGCGAGTTCATGCAGCTGGTGTCGCACTGACGATTTTCGAAGCCCGATCGTCGTCTTGATGTTTCACCTGAAGTGCCAGTGCGCATCGCAGTGTGGAGCGCAGATTTCAACCGCATCTCGAACTGTCGGCAAGTCGACCGGGTGTTTTCGCGCAAGATGCCGGCAAGCTCCTTCGCGCGTTTCTTGAAGCCTTGAGCAATCATCGAAATTGAGTATACCTGCGCGGCGTTTGCGACTTCATTTCCCTGGGGATTTTCTTCGCCCCTCGGGCGAGAAGGAGCAGTGTCTTCTTGTCCCTGCCCGAGAACGCGACGCTGTTCACCCCTCGCGGCGTGGTCACGAGTCCCAAGTATTTCCCGTCAGTGTGATCGAACTGCGTCCAACCTAGCCTGCAGGCGCAGAACGCCCGGCAAAACTTGTAACTGCGGCGATGAGAACCCCCAGAAGGAAGCCGCCGACGTGAGCCCACCAGGCAACGCCCCCAGCGCTGCGCATCCCGAGCGAACTGACACCGCTCAGAAAATTCATAAGAAACCAGAAGCCAATGAAAATCCATGCCGGGACGCGCGCCATGAAAAAGATAATGAGCAGCGGAACCAACGTCAGGATGCGTGCGCCGGGGAAGAACACGATGTACGCACCAAGAACTCCCGCGATCGCGCCGCTCGCTCCCAGTGACGGAACGCGGGAACCCCACGAGAAGACTACCTGTGTGACTCCGGAGCCCAGCCCGCACACCAAGTAAAACATTAAATAACCAAAGTGGCCGAACTGGTCTTCCACGTTGCCACCGAAGATCCACAGGAACCACATATTGCCAATGATATGGAGAAAGCCGCCGTGCAAAAACATGCAGGTAAACAGCGGCAGGAAAGCCTCAAGGGGCGTGTAGCGATGTCCTTCCAGTGCGTAGGCAATATGCGACGGAGTCAGGGCATAGGTCTTGATGAACGCCTCAGCCGCTGCTGGTGGAAGCGTTATCTGATGAATGAAGACGAGGACGTTTGCAGCGATTAGTAGCAGCGTGATGATCGGGAATGTGCGGCGAGGGTTGAGATCCTTCAGGGGGATCATATTTTCCCCTCCGCTGCGCCTGCGGCTAAGCGCGATGCTTCGGCAAGCTGCATGTGCGAGTACGCAAGCGCGGTGCGCCGTCCGTCTTTGCGCAGTTCCGCGATCTCACCCAAGGTGGCAATCCCGCCGCGAGCGCCCGGGGCTGTGCAGTTCAACGCGGCCGCGGCGCAGCTGAATTCAAGTATATCTTCCATTCTCCAGTCGCTGAGGAATCCGTACAGGAAGGCTCCGTGAAAAATATCTCCGGCGCCCGTAGTGTCTACGGGTTCGACATCGAACCCGGGGCAGAGAAGAAAATCTCGGCCGTCCCAAACAAGCGCACCGAGTCTACCGAGTGTCACGCCCATCAAGTGACACTTGAACTTGCGAAACATCTCCGGAAGCGATTTCAATAAATTGCTCTCACCGGTCATTCGTTCGGGAAAGTCTTTCGATGTGACGACGAAATCCACGTATTCAAGTAATGCTTCAACGTGCGGATACCGGTTGTCAAAATCACCGAGTACCGGAATTCCGATTTCGCGAGCCCAGCGTGCGGCCCGAGCCGCAGCCTCGGTGTCATGGCCGTCGACCAGAAGGCAACGCGCGCCGCAAATCCATTCCCGGCGCAAATCCTCGGGCCGGATTGCGATCTGGGGATCGCGCTTCCACAGAACGGTGCGTTCGCCAGAGAGTTCATCGACGAGGATATAAGACGACTGACTCATGCGCCCGGGCGCGGTGATCCAGCAGGAATCGACGCCTTCGCGCTGCATTTCCTCCACTTGGAGTTTTCCGGCAGCATCGTCACCGACTTTTCCTACATAGCGCGCAGAAAGGCCCCACCGTCTGCAGGCCACGACGGCACTTGCCACCTGGCCGCCCGGCTTTACTTCAGCAGAGAGCAGTTCCACTTTGGAATCCAGGGTGGGGAAGTGCGGTAAACGGATGATTGTGTCTGTGGCGTTGATTCCAACGCCCACGACGTCGACGTGCGGCAACGCGCTCGCGTGATTCATTGCGCGAACACTGTAGCCGACCTGCGGGAATTTTGAAACGAGTGGGATCGAAATTCAAGCGAGCATCGTTTATCAATTGCACCGCGTGTCTCGCTATGGTAATAAAATTAGTCACGCTGCGCGCGGCGCGCGCGGCCTGTTCGAGCTCCGATCGGATCGGAACGTCAGTCCGCCGGCCAGTCGACACGCCGACACTTCAGATGCCACTTCATGAATCCGAGGCAATCGTCCTGCAGCGCTACAACCTGGGCGAGGCGGACAGACTGGTAAGTTTCCTGTCGCGCACGATGGGGAGAGTCCGCGGCGTCGCTGCAGGCTCGCGAAAGACCAAGAGCAGGTTCGGATCAACGCTCGAGAAGCTGTCGCACATCCGCATCTGGTTCTTCGAGCGTGAGGCGCGTGACCTGGTACGAATCAGCCAGTGCGAAATGATCGAGTCATTTCTTGATGTATTTCGCGATTACCCGTCGAGTGTCGCGTTCGCGCTTTTTTCGGAGATCACCGAGGCGGTCTTACCCGAGCGTGAAGCGTCCGATGCAAATTTCCGGCTACTGCTGCTCGCTGCGCAGACCGTGAAGCGCACGGGTAAAACGGAAGTATCACTTGCATATTTTTCGCTGTGGACCGTGAAGCTCGGCGGCTGGCTTCCGGCGCTAGAGAGCTGTGCATTTTGCGCCAAGCCTTTTTCCGAGGACGTCGCGGCATATTTTTCACCAACCGCGTCGGCGATCGCGTGTGGCAAGTGCCGCAAGCCCGGCATGCGCGCGATATCAGGGGCGGCACTTTCTGTCGCGCGGCGGATGCTCGGCGAGCGGCTGGATCGGGTAAGCAATGAGACGGCGTCTGACCCGGCAGCCCCGCGCGCCGCAAGGGAACTGACCAACGCGATGCTTGACCTGATCGAGCACCAGATCGACCGAAAACTGAAATCTCGAGAATTACTTGAGGCTCCGGTTTGATGGCTAGAAACTCCAATTCGAAATCAAGACCTAAACTTGCTAAAGCTAGAGGACTGACGTTCCAGGATCTTCTACTGAAACTTGAACATTACTGGACGACGCGGGACTGCATTCTGCAGCAGCCTTACGACATCGAAGTCGGCGCGGGCACAATGCATCCGGAAACTTTTCTTCGGGTCCTTGGACCCGACCCCTATCGTGTCGTTTACGCGCAGCCGAGTCGCCGCCCGGCTGACGGCCGTTACGGCGAAAATCCCAATCGCCTTTACAAGCACACTCAACTTCAAGTGATACTCAAACCATCGCCCGCAGATATTCAGGACCTTTATCTTGCAAGTCTCGCCGCGGTTGGGATCAATCTGAAGGAGCACGACATTCGCTTCGAGGAAGACAACTGGGAGTCGCCCACTCTCGGGGCCTGGGGCATCGGCTGGCAGGTGCTGCTTGACGGCCTGGAGATCACCCAGTTCACCTACTTCCAGCAGTGCGGAGGCGTGGATCTGGATCCGATTTCAGTCGAACTGACCTATGGGCTGGACCGCATCGCCGCATATCTGCAAGGCGTGGACAACGTATTCGACGTGCGTTGGTCGAACAGCATGACGTATCGCCAGGTGCGGCTCGCCGAAGAGCAACAGTTTTCGGCTTACAGCTTCGATTACGCGGATACCGCGTCAACTCGAAAGCAGTTTGATTTAAACGAAACAGAAGCCTCGCGTCTATTGGCCACTTACGACGCGCTGAAGGGAGCGGGTAAGGAGCGGTTTCCAGTGCTCCAGGCCTACGACTTTTGTTTGAAGTGCTCGCATCTTTTCAATGTACTCGATGCGCGCGGCGCGATCTCCGTAACGGAGCGAGCGGGAATGATCGCGCGCGTGAGGAAGCTCGCAACGCAAGTGGCGCGCGCCTGGCTCGACCAACGCGCTGCGATCAGAATCCCAGCTGGGGCTAGTGCATGAAGCTCCGCGGCGATCTGCTTTTCGAAATTGGCTGCGAAGAAATTCCAGCTGGAATGATTTTGAAGGCATCACAAGAACTTCAAGCGATACTTCTCAAGCATCTTTCGGCGAATGGTCTAGTCGACGAGCCGACAGCTCAAGAGTCAATTGAAACATTTGGCGCGCCACGACGCCTCGTGGCGATCGCACGAAATGTTAAACTAAAACAGGAAGATGTGACGCGAGAGATCAGCGGACCTCCCAAGTCCGTCGCGTATGATATTGCCGGCCAGCCGACCCGCGCCGCCGTAAGTTTTGCCGAGAAGCAAGGCCTGCCCGTCTCGAAGCTCACGGTCGTGAACACGCCGAAGGGTGAGTACGTCGTCGCAAGGCAACTCGTTCTTGGAAAATCTGCAGCCGAGATTTTGAAGCAGGTTTTGCCCGAAGCGATTCGCGAAATTTCCTGGCCGCGCTCGATGATCTGGACCGGTGCACAGAGCCCGCGATTTATTCGACCCATCCGCTGGATCGTAGCCCTCCTCGATGGCAAGGTTGTGCCGTTTTCCTACGCGGATGTTCGGGCCGGCAACCACACCGATGGGCATCGATTTCTGGGGAAGAGAAAAATACCGGTCACCGGCCCGCGTGACTATGAGTCAAAGCTCAAGCATAACTTCGTATTTTGCAAACCTGGCGATCGGCGAAAGAAGATTGAGGAGGAGCTTCACGGCCGTACCAAGGCGAAAGGGCTACGGACGCACGGAGACCCGGGCCTGCTTGAGCTCGTTACATATTTGAACGAGTGCCCCAGCGTGATACTGGGAAAGTTCGACGCTGCCTATCTCGCGCTGCCGGACGAAATACTCATCACGGTGATGCGCGGGCACCAGAAGTACTTCGCAGTAGAGGATCGCAACGGTGGTCTCGCACCGCATTTCCTCGCCGTCATCAATCTCCCGCGCGACCCGAAGGGCCTGATTTGCGCCGGGCACGAGCGAGTGCTGCGTGCGCGGTTTGCGGATGCGCAGTTCTTCTGGGAAACGGATCAGAAAAGGCGCCTCGGCGACTATCTGCCGAAGCTCGCCTCGGTCACCTATGAGCGTCGGCTGGGAAGCTATGGCGACAAGGTCGAGCGTTTGCGTTCACTCGCCCGTTGGCTCTCCGAACAATGGTTCTCCGGAGGTATCGCGCAAGCCGATGTGGCAGGGTCGGACCGCGCGTCCGAGCTTGCGAAGTGCGATCTGGTGACGGAAATGGTCGGCGAGTTTGCCGAGCTGCAGGGAATCGTGGGCGGTCTGTATGCCCGCGCACAAGGCGAACCCGACGAGATCGCGTGGGCGGTTTACGATCACTACAAACCGTTGGGCCTTGATGATCCGCTGCCACGCAACTTGACTGGCTGCGCCGTCGCCTTGGCCGATAAGCTTGATTCACTCGTTGCGTGTTTTGCCGTGGGAGCAATCCCCACAGGTTCAAGTGATCCTTTCGCTTTGCGCCGGGCTGCGCTTGGAATTGTTAAGATCATCCTTGAGAAAAATCTTCCGTTATCTCTATCAGCCGCAATATCCTCTGCGGCAAAATCACTGAAGGAGCATGCGCCGCGTATCGAAGCGTCCGACGCAGTTCAAAAGCAAGTCCTCGATTTTCTGCTCGAGCGCGCGCGGTACATTCTGCGCGAGCGGCGCGGGTTCGCCTACGATGAAATCAACGCGGCATTCGCCGCGGGTGCCGACGACCTGGGAGATGCGGTAGAGCGCGTGGCGGCAGTGAAGGCGATTCGGGACAGCAGGAATTTTCCACCGCTCGCGGCAAGCTTCAAGCGCATCCGGAACATTTTGGAGAAGTCCGCAGCGAAGGGTGACAAGGGACAGGGAACCGTCAGGCAGGAGCTATTGAAGGATGCGGCGGAGCTTCAGCTTTACACCATGGCCCATAGAATCGCCGAGGAAGCGACGCGCTTCAAGAAAGAGAAGAAGTACCGGCGAGCACTTGAGAAAATTTCCGAACTGCGTCCGGCCGTCGATCTGTTCTTCGACAAAGTTCTAGTAATGGTTGAGGACGAGGATCTGCGCAGAAATCGAATCGCACTGTTGGGAACATTGCTAAAGGAGTTTTCGAATATCGCGGATTTCTCGGAACTCGGTGGTGAAGAGGCGAAGCAATCCGGATCAACGAACACTTGAGTTATCGGCGGGCCGACAGAAACTCGAAAGAGTGGACTTCAAGGAAAAGTTAAGGAGCGAAATGAAATACGTATATTTCTTCGGAGCGGGAAAAGCGGACGGCACTGGAAACATGAGAGACCTGCTTGGCGGCAAAGGCGCGGGACTGGCCGAGATGACGCGCATCGGACTGCCGGTTCCAGCAGGGTTCACGATCACGACGGAGGCTTGCGACTTTTACTTGAAGCATTCCCACAAGTTTCCGAAGGAATTGCGCGCGGAAGTGGCCAAGAACCTCGCGCGCCTGGAGAAGCTTACCAAGAAAAAACTGGGTGATGCGAACGATCCTCTGTTGGTCAGCGTGCGATCGGGCTCGGCGCGCTCGATGCCGGGAATGATGGAGACCATTCTCAATCTTGGCTTGAATGAAAAGTCTGTCCAGGGACTCGCGAAGGCCACCGGAAACGAGCGCTTTGCCTGGGATGCATATCGCAGGCTGGTGCAGATGTATTCAAGCGTGGTGATCGGGTTGCCAAAAGAGGAACTCGAAGTTCGCCTGCGGAACATGAAGCAGAAGCAGGGAGTCAAGGACGATACTCAAGTCACGGCCGCAGGTTGGCGCGATCTGGTCAGTGAATACAAGGCGTATTTCAAGCAGAAGACCGGCAATGATTTTCCAGAAGATCCCGTCGAACAGCTTTGGGGCGCGATTGGCGCGGTATTTGAGTCCTGGATGGGTGAAAAGGCGGTCACCTACCGGCGCGTCGAGAAAATTACGGGTTTGCTCGGCACGGGTGTGAACGTCGTACAGATGGTATTTGGCAACACGGGGGATGATTCCGGCACGGGCGTTTGTTTTACGCGCGATCCTTCGACGGGGGAGAAGGTTTTCTTCGGGGATTTTCTCTTGAACGCGCAGGGAGAAGACGTGGTCGCGGGAATTCGCACGCCCGTGCACCTGCGTGAGCTGTCGAAATTAATGCCGAAGGTCTATCAACAGCTCGAACGCGTCCGCGAAAAACTCGAACGCCACTATCGTGACATGCAGGACATGGAGTTCACCGTCGAAAAGGGAAAGCTGTACATGCTGCAGACCCGCACGGGCAAGCGCTCGCCGGCAGCGGCGTTTCGCATGGCCGTGGACATGACGAATGAGAAGCTGATCAAAGTTGAAGAAGCACTTGAAAGAATTAAATCGGAAGATGTTGAGCGGCTGTTCTATCCCGTGCTCGACCCCAAGCTCGCTCGCGCGGATCTCGCGAGCCGGAAGCTGGCCGAGGGCATCAATGCCGTCCCGGGAGCTGCGGTTGGCAAGGCGGTGTTCACCGCAGAGGAAGCCGAGGCCTGGGCCGCTCGGGGCGAAAAGGTGATCCTGGTGCGGCGGGAAACGAGTCCGGAGGACGTCGGCGGGATGTACGTGGCGCAGGGGATTCTCACCGCCACCGGCGGGAAAACGAGCCATGCAGCTGTCGTGGCGCGTGGCTGGGGAAAATGCTGCATCGTTGGAGCGGAGAAAATTGATATCGATGCGCGCGCGAAAAAAATGACCGTGGGCGGACGCAGTGTGTCCGAAGGTGAGTGGATCACGCTGGACGGCGGCGACGGGTCCGTTTATTCCGGACAGATCGATTTAATTCGTCCGGAACCTCCCAAAGCATACGAAACCCTTTTGAAATGGGCCGATAAAGTGCGGACGCTCGGAGTGCGCACGAACGCGGACACGCCCCGCGATGCTCGCCTGGCGCGCGAAATGGGAGCCGAGGGCATCGGGCTTTGCCGCACCGAGCATATGTTCTTCAAGGACTTCGAGCAGCCGGAGAAGAGCATCGAGCGGCAGGATGCGATCCAGGAAATGATTCTGGCCGATACGCCCGAGGCGCGACGCAAGGCTCTGGCGAAGCTTCTCCCGTTCCAGCGCAGGGACTTCATCGGGATCTTCGAGGCCATGAATGGGTTGCCGGTCACGATTCGAATGATCGATCCACCACTGCACGAATTTGTCCCTCACGAGCGGGCGAAACAAGAGGAGCTGGCGAAGAAAATCGGCATTCCTGTCGAGACCGTGGCGCGGCGCGTGGAACAGCTGCACGAAGCCAACCCGATGCTGGGACACCGCGGATGCCGGCTTGCGATCACCTATCCTGAGATTCAGGAGATGCAAGTTCGCGCGATCATTGAGGCTGCCATTGATTGCCAGAAACGGTCCATTAAAGTGTTACCTGAAATCATGATTCCGTTGACTCTGGACAAGAGGGAGCTTCAGATTCTTGAAACGCTCACGCGGCGCGTCGCGAGTGACATAATTTCGCAGGCTAAAGTGAAACTTGAGTATTTGGTTGGAACGATGATCGAACTGCCGCGGGCGGCGCTGCTTGCTGATCAAATCGCCGAGATCGCCGAGTTCTTCTCATTCGGCACCAATGATCTGACACAGACGACGATGGGCCTTTCCCGCGACGATGCCGGACGATTCCTGCCGGAATATGTCGACCAGACCAAAGCGGCGATATTCAAGGAGGACCCGTTCCAGACGCTGGATGTCGCTGGCGTAGGAATGTTGATTGAGTGGGCGATCGAGCGCGGCAGAAAGACCCGGCCAAAGCTCAAGATCGGTATTTGCGGAGAACATGGCGGAGACGCCGAGAGCGTGAAGTTCTGCCACGGGGCGGGGATGAACTACGTGAGCGCGTCTCCGTTCCGGGTGCCCATTGCGCGTCTCGCGGCGGCGCAGGCCGTGATCGAGGCGAAAAAGAAGCGTAAGAATTAACCCGAGAAATCCGGCGTGAAGCGCTCTGTTGAACAAACATCGACGCCGAACTCCCCTAAGAATTCCGGGCTGGTGCGTCTCGCTCGCAGGGAGCTCGGGCGCGTAGCCGATCCGCAGAAATCGCCTTTCATGCAGGCCTACATGAAATCTGCCATGCCCTACCACGGCGTGTCAGCGCCCCTGCTGCGCGCGTCCTGCAAGAAAATCTTCTCCCAAGTTGAGCTCGTGTCGCGCGCAGACTGGATCGCCAAGGTGCTCGAACTGTGGCGCGGAGCGAGATATCGAGAGGAGCGCTACGCGGCGATCCAGTTGACAGGTGACAAACGCGCGGCCTCGTTTCAAACCCCTGCGGCGATGGCGCTCTACGAAGAGATCATCGTGACCGGTGCGTGGTGGGACTACGTGGACGAAGTCGCGTCCAATCGCGTGGGACCGATTTTGCGCGAATATCCCACGCCGATGAAGAAGAAAATGCTCGCCTGGAGCACGTCGCCGAACCTCTGGAAGCGGCGAACTTCGATCATCTGCCAGTTGGGATCGAAGCAACACACCGATCTGGGCCTGCTCTACGCATGCATCGAGCCATCGCTCGGGTCGAAGGAATTTTTCCTGCGCAAGGCGATTGGATGGGCTTTGCGCAAGTACGCCTGGACCGACCCTGGAGAAGTGAAACGCTATGTGCGCAGGAAAACCGGTCAGCTCAGCGGCCTCAGCTATCGCGAAGCACTCAAGAACGTCTAATCCGGTGTTTTGCGAATAGCGAAAGCGAGAGTTCCATGAGAGCGCTCTGGTTCGTGATGCTGTTGGGTGTGCTTCTACCACGAGTCTCGGGAGACGCGCAGACTCCGGTTGCGCCGCCTGCTATTTCCGACGCCGACGAAATTCGGGCTGGCGCTGTGCTGGCCGCGAAATACGAGGCAGTGAACGGTCTGGCCTCGACGCCGGAGATACGAAAGATTGATGCGTATCTTCAAAAGGTCGGCGATCGGGTCGCGCTGCACGCGCGACGACGGCTTCCATACCGGTTTCATTTCGATCCCGATCCCGGATTCAAGAGCGGGTTCGCCCTTCCAGGCGGTCAGATTTTTGTCGGCGGGGGAATCCTCGCGTACATCGACACCGAGGACCAACTAGCCGCTGTGCTCGGACATGAGGTCGAGCATGTGGATTTGGGTCAGTGTCGCGATCGCCTGGTTCAAGAAATGGCAAAACGCCATATCTCCGCGGCTGAATTAAGAAACCTTGAGCTCGATCCGTTTCTTCCCGGTTACGGGCACGACCGGGAATTCGCAGCCGACCGCGCGGGCGTGCGACTCTCGATGGAAGCTGGTTATTCCGCAAATGCGGCAGTACGACTGCTGGAGACCTTTGTGATTCTGGGGCAGCAGATGCCGAACACGCCCTCGGAAGCAAAGTCAAATCTCGAGGCTCGAGTCGCTCAGATACGGCCTCTCGCGGAGTCGCAGAAACCGTTGCCGGCGGAGAAGCCGCTCGCGTTGCCCGAGTAGCGCAAGGGGCAGGTTCGAAGAAGTGCTAGGTGGGCATTTTCAGGAAAAAGTAGACTCCCAGGAAACCAAACATAGCGTCCGGTCCCCAGGCGGCAAGGAGCGGAGGCAGCTGGCCGGCCGAGCCCATCGCCTCAAGCAGCGCAGCAGAAGACCAGTAGATCACGCCGATTCCCACGGCGACAGCGAGGCCGCCGACCGCGCCGCGCGTCCCTACCAGGAACGCAAATGGCGCCCCGAGAAAGACAATAATTGTAGCGATCATCGGGAAGGCGAACTTCTTGTGCCACTGGACGGAAAGCCGAGCCGTGTCAAATCCAGCTTGCCTGAGACTTGCGATGTATTCCCCCAGCTGCCTCCAGTTCATCTGGAATGATTGCCGAACTTCACGCCGGAAATAACCCGGAGGTTCGGTCAGCTCCGCGATGGTGGTGGCCTTGAACGGTTGGTACAGCACGACCTGCCCGTTGCTGCCGAAATCCCGCACCCATCCGCCGGTAAGAATCCAGGCGTTTTCGCTCGGCTCCCAGGTCGCGCGTGTAGCGAAAATCCTGCGATGGATTTGAAACGTCGCCGGATCGAGCTCGAAGACGTTCAGGCCGCCGAACAGCTGCCGGTCGGAATCAAACAGCTCGTAGTTATAGATCTTGGAATTCTCACCGAAAATCCACTGCCGCGCGGGCTCGAAGTAGGTCTGTGCGGGCCGCCCCTTGATTTCATTCCGAAGCGCGTCCTGGCGCTGATTGGCATAGGGGAGAAATGTGTCGTCAAGCAGGAACAGTCCGCCAGAAACCAACAGACCTGCAAGCAGGAGCGGAAGGACGAGCCGGTACAGGCTGACCCCGCTCGCCTTGAGCGCAATCACCTCGTTATTCTTCGCGAGGATCGCGAGGCTCACCAGAGTCGCGACAAGGGTCGCAAGCGGCGCAAGCTGATAGATCATAAGCGGCACCAGGTACTGAAAGTAGCTCAGGACCGTGATGGCCGAGACGTGATTGCGCGCGATATCGCCCAGGAGATCAAACAGCGTAAACGCGTCGAAGATCAGCACGAAAGCCACGAGCAAAACAAAGAAGTAGTAGAAGAACTGTTCGAGCAGATACACGTCGATGAGCATCGGAAAAGCCATGGCCCTGGTGGTGGAGAATGCCTGGCGAAGCCCGACGGCGGGCCGTACCGCGGCAGCCGCGCCGTTGGACGCAGGCGCCCTCTCGCCTTTTCGCGCGCGCGCCCAGACCGATTCAAGCCACGCGAGCAGTTGATTCGGTTTGCGAATGTTTTCGACGCGGGCCAGCATGATCAGACCAAGGATGACCGCGACGAAGTTGCCCGACCAGACGCCGATGAAGGGCGATATTCGGCCCTGTGCGGCAAGATGATCCCCCGATACGAACACGAAGTAGTAGCCGCCTACCAGGATCAGCGTCAGGATCAGGCCGCCAGCTCGGCCGCCCCGCCGCGGACGCACACCCATGGGCACTCCCAACAGCGCGAAGACCAGGCATGCGGCGGGAAACGCAATGCGCCTCTGAAACTCGACGCGCGAGGCGCGCCATCCCGGCCCCTGGTCGTGCAGAAGGGCGCTGACGGGTTGCTCGGCGACCGAGAGTGCACTATCTTTCGTGGGCAAGGTTGCGCCAGAGATATCGATGGGAATGTCTGTTTCGCCGAACGTCGTGACGTTATATTGGTCCGGAGTGCTCTGGTCGTATTCGTGAGTGCTTCCCTTGCCAAGGTGGAGATCGATCTCGTGCTGGGCGGAATTGCTGATGATCTGGGCTTCTGCCGCAATCGTCACCTCGGACTGCTGGGAATGGTCCCCGGGCTGTGAAGTAAAACCCGAAGTTGCGCCCGCCGAGGATGCCAGGAATACTCCCTGCCAGTGAGTCGCAGCCGCTGCAACGTCTTGCACGTATAATATGAACTTCGGAAAGCGCTCGTCAAACACGCGCGGTTGCACTGCGAACGGCGCCTGAGAGGAGAGAAGCTGCTGTTCCAGGCGGGCGACGGTCCGCAGAGCGAGTGGACTGAGCCAGAAAGTGGTCAGCAGGGTCCCGCCGGTTGCGACCAGTGCGACCACGCCAATCGGCAACAGCAAGCGCCGAAGGCTGATCCCGGAAGCATGCAGCGCCACGATCTCGCTGTCCGCGGAAAGACGCCCGAGGCCTATGAGCACACCTACGAGAACGCCGATTGGAAACGTGAAGCCGAGGCCGGGGGGGATTGTACAGATAAACAGCAGGGCGACGGTCCAGAAACTGCCGGTGTGGCGGACCACGAGGTCCATCAGGCGGACCAGCTGTGGCACGAAGAATACGAAAGTAAAGACAGCGAGGCCGAGGACGCCGTGGGAGACAACTTCGCGTGCAATGTATCGATCGAGAAGGCGCATACGAGCGCGGAGCACATTCTAGCACCGGGAGAAGCCGATTGAGCCGAGTAAACCTCGTCATTCTCTGGCACATGCACCAGCCGCAATATCGCGACCCGTCAACGCGGCAATATGTCCTCCCATGGACCCGGCTGCACGCGCTGAAGGATTACTGGGGGATGGTGAAGATTCTCGACGAATTCCCGGGCGTGCACGCCACGTTCAATTTTGTTCCCCTGCTTGCCGAACAGATTGAGGAATACGCGAGCGGCCGTTTCAAGGAGCCCTGGTTCGATATCGCGTTTGCACCGGCCGAGTCGCTTTCGTCCAACCAGAAGCGTGAGGCGTTGGAGCGCGCCTTCCAGGTGAATGAAAATCTCGTCCGCCGCTGGCCGAGATTCGCCGAGCTTGAATCCCAAACGCGTTCCGGCGGAGCCGAAGCCTGCGTGGCGCGCTGGAGCCAGCGGGATTGGCGCGACCTGCAAGTGCTTTCCCAACTCGCCTGGATGGACGAGGAATATCTGGCCAACGATCCCGCGGTCCGCGGGCTATCGCTAAAAGGGGCAAATTTCACCGAAGAAGACAAGACTGTGCTGCTCGCCAAGCAACACGAACTGCTCGCCAGTGTGTTGCCTCAATATCGACTGGCAGCGTCGCGCGGCCAGATCGAAATCTCAACGACGCCGTACTACCATCCGATCCTGCCGCTACTGTGCGATACCGATATCGCCCGCGTGGCGAACCCGCATACTCCGCTGCCTCAACCCCCGTTCCGGTATCCAGAGGATGCGCGAGAACAGCTGGTACGGGCGCGTAGGTTTCACGAACGCACTTTCGGAAAACCTCCGGTAGGGCTGTGGCCATCGGAGGGCTCGGTTTCAGACCAAGCGCTTGAGATTGCAGCCGACCTCGGATTCCGGTGGTTTGCGACCGATGAAGGTGTCCTGGGACGCAGCAAGAATATCGGATTCTGGCGCGATGCCTCGGGCTATCCGGAGAATGGCCCGGAGTTGTACACACCATGGAAGTTCACGCGCGGCGAACGGCAGATGTTCGGATTTTTCCGCGATCACTATATGTCCGATCTTGTTGGATTCGTTTACAGCCGGATGGGAGCCGAGGCGGCGGCGGAGGATCTGCATCGACGTATCCGAGCGATTGGCGACCGCGAACCCGAGGGGCGCACTGCGACCGTGAGCCTGATCCTGGATGGCGAAAATGCCTGGGAATACTATCCGGGGAACGGCAGGGAATTTCTGAGGCGCTTCTACGGACGTATCTCGGGAGATGAGCAAATTCAGGCCCTGACAATGAGTGAGGCAATCGAGGCTGCTCCGAACCCTCCGCGACTGGAGGGAATCTTTCCCGCTTCATGGATCAGCGCGAATTTCGACGTGTGGATCGGGCACGCAGAGGATGTGCGCGCCTGGGACCTGCTTCGCGATGCACGAGGGGTATTCGAACGCGCCAAGGAGCGCGGAGGCATTAGGAGTCCGACAACTCCAGGGGAATGGACGCCAGAAGGGGAGCGGGCCTACGAGGCGGTGCTTGCCGCTGAAGGAAGCGATTGGTGCTGGTGGTACGGTCCGGAACACGGTTCGTCCAACGACGCGGACTTCGACAGGCTGTACCGCAAGCACCTGACCGACATTTATAACGCGCTCGGCGAGCCGGCGCCGGACTCGCTGGCCCAACCCATCAAGCATGCTCCGGAGGGTGCACGCCGCGAAGCCCCGACGACGTATCTGGATGTCGAGGTAGACGGGCGCGAGAGCAGCTACTTCGAATGGCTTGGCGCGGGGCTGTACGCAACCGACCGTCGGGGCGCGTCCATGCATGGACGCCAATATGTTCTGGGAGATTTCCACTACGGATTCGGGTCTGAGCATCTGTGGCTGCGCGCGGACCTGATCGCCGAAGCTATCGCCAAGATGCCGGAATTCCAGCTCCGTCTCACGGTCTGGGATTCGCGCGAGACCCGGATTACGCTGCGCGTGGAGGACGGGAAGCTTGCTGGCTGTGTCCTCGAGCACGACGGCGTGTGCTTGTTGCGTCCGCAGGCGGTCGTATCGGCCGCTTACGGAAAGATCATGGAGGTGGGCCTGGCACGCGAGCTCTTCGATCTGGCTGGCAGGCGCGAGCTGCTGTTGAGCGTAGCGCTATGGAGAGGAGGACTCCCGGTGGACGTGTTGCCGGTCGAAGGCATGCTCGAGGTTGCCCTTGGTGAAGAAAACTGGGCCTGGGAGAAGGTGCCTTCGAGAACTCAGCCGTAACACTGCGTGGGATGTCGTGGTTCAAAAAACCTTGATTGCCAGATCGCGGGGCTGAGACCCTGTCGGTATCAATGTAATCAGCCCGGATGTTTTGGCCCGCACGATCGCAAGTTCGTCCGAGGAAGTGTCTACGACAACGAGAATATCGTCCCCCGGTGTAAGCAGGCAGTTGCGTGGGGCTTGGCCGACGGAAATGGGGCGAGCCACCTGGCGGATGTTGATTGAAACCGGCACGATATGCCCTGCGGCCGTGTCCGAGACATAAAGCGTTGTCGCGTCGGCGGTCATCGCCCCGGCAGCTGGAGACATTCCCAGGAGCAGAAAGTCCCCGACTTCATTTGTCTGCGTATTCACGATTAGCAGACCGTGAGCGTTGCTGGATGGAATATACAGCTCGCCTCCATCGGGTTTCAGGATCAGTGCGTCGGGCGTCCCATCAAGGGCGAGGTTTGCCACGAGCACATCTTTCTGTAAATCGATCACGGAAATCAGATTCTGCGAACCCGAGGTAACAAAGGCCTTCGAGCTATCTGGCAGGATTTCAATCTGCTCGGGGTTGGGAGCGACGGCGATGGTAGCGCGCGATGTGAGCGAGGCAGCGTCGAGCACGGAAAGGGTTGAGTCGTCGCGATTGGAAACCACGACGAGCTTGCCGTCCGGGGAAACGCGGGCAATCCAGGGACGTCGTCCCGCGCGGGCGCGCGCCAAAACTGCGCGGGTCGCGCAATCAATGGCGACAATCGTATTTGATCCGGAGGCGGCGACATACGCGCGCGAGCCGTCGGGCGAAAAATCCAGAGCATAGGGCCCGACACCTACAGGTATGCGCGCTGTGATTTGGTTTGAAGGGGCATCGAGCACCCAGGCGTACCCGCCGGCTGAGCTCAGGCCCCAGATTTCCTTGCGAGTAGGATGCGCACGAATGCCGCTAGGGCCCGCGCCCACAGGAATCGTTGCGGCAGGCGAGAGTTTTACCAGATCAATGGCCGTGACCGTTCCATCCCCGGTGTTGCCTACGTAGGCAAAAAGGTGCAACCCCGGACGCAGAAACGATGGACGAAGCTCGAGCGCGACCTCGCGGGCCGCAAGGCCAATCAGTAAGATCAGCAGAATCAACAGCCGGTAATTGACGCGGATCTTCAATTCAGTGTGCGGCCGAGTACTGCGGCAATATCGCGGGCTTCGCGCATGAGCTGGGCGAATTCATCCGGGAGGATGGACTGTGGGCCGTCTGAAAGCGCCCGCGCCGGATCATGGTGCACTTCAACCAGTATGCCGTCTGCGCCAACGGCCACGGCGGCTCGCGAAAGCGGAAGCACCTTATTGCGTCGGCCAGTGCCGTGTGAGGGGTCCACGACAATGGGCAGATGGCTCAGCCGCTGTACTGCGGGTACGACACTCAAATCCAGCGTATTGCGAGTATGGTCGGTGAAGGTGCGCACGCCGCGCTCGCACAGGATCACGTTGTAATTTCCTTCGGACATGATGTACTCGGCGGCCATCAGGAGTTCGTCGAGGGTCGCCGACATCCCTCGCTTCAGCAGGACGGGTTTGCGCGCCCGTCCAGCACGTTTCAGGAGGGAAAAATTCTGCATGTTCCGGGCGCCAATCTGAATTACGTCGGCATATTTCTCAACCAGATCGAGCGATTCGTTATCGATCGCTTCGGTAATCACGCCGAGGCCAAACCTATCGCGGACCTCCGCCAGGATTTTCAGACCCTCCTCGCCCATCCCCTGAAAGCTATATGGGGACGTGCGGGGCTTGTACGCACCTCCGCGAAAGAGCCGGGCGCCGGAGGCCTTGATCGCCTGGGCGATCGTGAAAGCCTGCTCGCGGGTCTCGATGGCGCAGGGGCCTGCGACCATGCCGACGGCCTTGCCTCCAAAACTAACTTCTCCGGATGGTGTCCGGATGCGTACGACGGTATTTTCCGGTTTGAGGTCCCGACTGACGAGCTTGTAGGGTTTGCTGACCGCTATGCATTCAATGACTCCCGGCATCGAATCAAGAGAGCCGGTTTCAACGGCGCCGGTGTTGCCCGTAATGCCGATCGCGGTGCGGCCCGCGCCTGGCATCGGATGGGCGCGGTACCCTAGCGACTCGATTCGTTCGCATACGGCGCGAACCTGTTCCTCGGTCGCGTTAGATTGCATCACGACTAGCATAGACCGCTCCCCTGAGCTAAGGCGAAACGCGAAGTTTAGCTTATTACGTGGCGGCGAGGCAAAGTCGCTCTGCTGTGAACGGACGGGAGAAGGGAGTTACCTTGGGGGGCCGAGCGTGTTGTGCGGTGCACGCGACACACCGGCGCATGGCTTACCGTGGGCCGGAAGGCAACAGCCCGAGTGATATTCATGATCTTAACCGCGCGTCAGTGGCGTTATCGGCGGATCACTTGGCAGCGGCGTCGGACTCAGATCTCGTTGCCGACACCGGCTGCTCGGCGGCAGACGTCGCCGCGCGACCGTTTCCTTCCGGCTGCGGGTCGGTCGAGCGCGCACTCGATCCCGCGCACGGGAGCATCTTCTCGGCACCTCCCCAATTGGAGAGTACTTCGCCGCCTATCCGTTTGATTTCATCAACGGACTTCGGTCTGCCATTGCCCGATCCCGGGAAAACAACGTAGGAAATCCCCGCTGGACTACCTCCGCGCCGCGCGTCCGACCGGATGCCGAGATCGTCGGCCAGAGCGATAGATCCTTCCCCAAACACACCGATATCCGCAAAGATGGCCAACGAGTACCTGGCGGTCTCCTCGCTGTACACGAAAGCCAGATCTCCTAGCCTCGCGCCCGTGCGCGCCGCCAGGTCTCCCGGTAACGCGATGTAGGGAATCTGGCTGGCATCCACAAAACGCGCCGGATCGCTGCGGTGCTTGCTACGATCGAACAGGGCCGTGCAGGAAATGTAAAAACCCGGAAACGGATCGTTCGGTCCCTGCACGAGCGGATTTCCATCGTCGTCCTCGACGATTCCGTCCCACTGCCCCGGCTGGCCCGCGTTGTAGAGGTGATCGAGACCCGTGTCGTCAGCATTGTAGGCGTTCGGCGCGCCATCCGCGTCGATCTCCATGCCCGATTTGAAAAAGAACGCGGGCCCATTTCCCAATTGCCAGATGGGAGCCCGCTCGCGTAACTCGCCCAACCGGTACACGTCGAACGTCAATAGAAGTGAGCTGGCTGGGCACGTGTCCGCGTTAGGCGGTGGCGGTTGAGTCTGCAAACCGTTCGCCATCATCGTAGTTACAGGCAGCGCGAACGCCATGACCGCCGACAGAACGTTGTGTAATAAGTTCACCACGGGCAATTGTACACCGCCGCATTCGACGTCTTTTCTGGCACCGACATGCTAATCGGCAGTTCTGATATGGAAGTTTATGGTTTTGGTGCTTAATCGCGAAGTTGAGCATGAAGGCGTCGTGACTGACTTCATTGGTCGGAAGCGGGTAACTCACATCTTCTATAACGAACACTCCGATTTCGTTGAAACTCTGCGTGTCTATAAGGGATGGAAGTGGTGAATTTATGAGGGGGAACTGGGGCGCATTGTTGCCTGTGGCGAGACTGGCGTCAACGCTATCTCTGTCATTTCAGACGGATAGAAAGGTGTTGGAGGCGCGGGGCGGGATCGAACCGCCGATAAAGGTTTTGCAGACCTTTGCCTTACCACTTGGCGACCGCGCCGCCCTAACCTGCAGAATAATACTATCATCCCGCTCGCGCGTGTTCTAGAGCATCGCCCGACGCGATCTAGCGCGTTGTGTCGTCAAGAATAGCAGTCGGCGAGCCCTCTTTCCTTTTAAACACTCAAAGTTGCGTCACTCGCTGTAGGGACGCCCTTTGCGCGCACCCCGACTTTCCGATAAAATAGGTTCCTAAGCACACGGACAATCTGAGGGAATGGCGGACGAAAATTACAGGACTGATTTAACGTTTGACGCCGCCGACGAATATCGTCCGGAACCAACTCCGCCGCCCGAAATCCCCGCCTGGAAAGATGGCAGCATTCGCATCGGCATCCACACCTCCATTGCGGGAGACATCGCAGGTTCGCTTGATATCGCACACGGCCTGGGCGCAAACGCGCTGCAGATATTCTCTTCGAGCCCGCGTATGTGGGGCCAGGGGAGTTCAAGAATCGCCCAAAGCGATGCCGCACGATTTTGCGTCCGACGCAGGGAATTGCTGCTCGGCCCCCTGGTAATTCACGGGAACTATCTGATCAACCTCGCCTCATCAAGCCCGGTGTTGCGCACACGTTCGATACAGGCGTTTCATCAGGAAATCGTGAGGGCCCTGGCGCTGGGTGCGGACTTCCTGGTGATTCACCCTGGCAGCGGGCAGGGAGCCAGCGTCGAGTCGTCTATTGCGGCGGTTGCCCAGGGGCTCAAACAGGCCGCCCGGGGATTAAAGTTCGGCGACCTGAGGATTCTGCTGGAAAATACGGCCGGCCAGGGGAGTTCGCTGGGTTCCCGGTTTGAGGAACTGAAGGCGATCCTGGACGCGTGTCCGGAACTGCCCCTGGGCGTGTGCGTCGACACGGCGCACGTCTTCGCCGCGGGCTGGAGCATACATACCGAGGCCGGCCTGCAGGCTGCCTTGGGCGACATTGAGCGCGCCGTGGGTCTGGACCGCGTCTTGGTAGTGCACGTGAACGATTCAAAGACTTCGCTCGGCTCGCGCGTCGACCGGCACGAGCACATCGGAAAAGGGCACATTGGGCTGAAAGCGTTCGGCAGAATCCTGAATCACCCGCTGCTCGCGAAATGCGCGTTCATCCTTGAGACGCCCATCGATCGGCCGGGCGATGACAAGCGCAACGTGGCAGCTTTGTGGCGGCTCACCGGACGCATCGTCCGCGCGACCGGGCCGGGCATGAAACCGCGGCCGCACAAGAAAATCAAGCTACGAACGACCAAAAAATCCAACATGCGCAAGAGAACGAGACCTCGGGGGAAGTGAACTTGGCTGAGTACGATTCAAGGCGGATTGAAGCGAAGTGGCAACAGGTCTGGGAGGAGCAAGGCGCCTTTCACGCCGAGGATGGCGACCGGTCGCGCGCCAAATACTATCTGCTGGAAATGCTGCCGTATCCCTCTGGCACCTTGCACATGGGCCATATGCGCAATTACACCATCGGCGATGCCGTGGCGCGTTACCGGTGGATGTGCGGATACAACGTGCTGCATCCCATGGGATGGGACGCCTTCGGGTTACCGGCGGAAAACGCGGCAATCAAGAACGGAACTCATCCCCGCGATTGGACGAACCTGAACATCGAGGAGTTTCGGCGCGTGCTGAAGCGTTTCGGGTTCAGTTACGACTGGCGGCGCGAAATTTCCACTTGCGAGCCGGAATATTACAAGTGGAATCAGTGGTTTTTCCTGCGCATGCTCGAGAAGGGAATCGCCTACCGCAAAAAGAGCACGGTCAACTGGTGCCCGGAGTGTCTCACCGTACTCGCGAACGAACAGGTGATCGACGGCTTCTGTTGGCGCCATGAAACGACACAAGTCGAGCAAAAGGAGCTCGAGCAGTGGTTTCTGCGGATCACGAAGTATTCCGATGAGCTCTTGGAAGGCATGAAGCAGCTAGCCTCCGGATGGCCGGAGCGCGTGCTCGTGATGCAGAAAAACTGGATCGGCAAGTCCCGAGGCACACGGGTGCGCTTTGAAGTCGCAGGGAAGTCCGACACGAGCCTCGAGGTCTTTACGACCAGGGTCGACACGATTTTCGGCGCGGCGGCCATTGTTGTGGCCGCCGGGCATCCGCAGCTGGGCAAATTGCTCGAGGGAGTGCCGGGGCGATCGGCGATGGAATCTCGGCTCAAGAGCATGAGGCAAAAAAGCATGCGGGCCGCGGACATTGCCACGGCCGAAAAAGAAGGCTTCTTTGCCGGCCGCTTCGCCACAAATCCGTTTTCCGGCGAACAATTGCCGATCTGGGTCGCGAATTTTGTCCTCGCAGAATACGGAACCGGTGCGGTGATGTGCGTGCCGGCGCACGACCAGCGGGACTACGAATTCGCCTCCAAGTACGGCTTGCCGGTAAAAATAGTGATCCAGCCCACCCAAGGGACCCCGTTGCGGCCCGACCGCATGAGCGAGGCCTACACCGAATACGGACGACTTGTCGATTCCGGCCCTTACACCGGGCTCCTGACCGAGCAAGCGATCGAGAAGATGACCTCCGACGCAGCGGCAAGAAAGACCGGTTCGGGCGAGACGACCTATCGTTTGAAGGACTGGGGCGTCTCAAGGCAGCGTTACTGGGGGACTCCGATCCCCGTGATTTACTGCGAAAAAGACGGCTTGGTGCCGGTCCCCGATGATCAGTTGCCCGTGCGCCTGCCTGACCAATTGGCAATTGCGACGGCCGGGCAGTCTCCACTTGCGAGCGTCCCGGAATTCGTAAACACGACATGCCCCAAGTGTGGCGGCCCGGCCCGGCGGGAAACCGACACGATGGACACGTTCGTTGATTCCTCCTGGTACTTTTACCGGTACACGGATCCGCACAACGAAAAAGCACCGTTTGACCCGAAGAAAGCCGCCTACTGGTTTCCCATCGACCAGTATGTCGGCGGCATCACCCACGCGATTCTGCATCTGCTGTATTCCCGGTTTTTCTGCAAAGTGATGCGCGATCTGGGGCTTGTGCAGCATGGCGAACCGATCGCACGGCTCTTCACCCAGGGAATGGTGCAGAAGGGCGGTGTAGCGATGTCAAAATCGCGCGGAAACGTCGTCGGTGCGATCGACATGGCCGACAAGTATGGGTGCGACACCGGACGGATGTACACGCTATTTGCGGCCCCTCCGGAGAAGGATCTTGAATGGAGCGAACAGGGCATTGAGGGCTCGGCGCGCTTCCTGAACCGTGTCTACCGGCTAATCGACCACCACGCCGGTCGGTTGCGCGGCATTTCGATTGACTGGGAGTCGCTCACCGACATGGTTCAGGCGACGGCCAAGGAGAAAATCCTTGTTCGCCGGACGCATCAGACGCTCAAGCGCGTCACGAATGATTTTGAGGTGCGCTGGCATTTCAACACTTCGATTGCGCTCATCATGGAACTGGTGAATGAACTCTATGCCCAGGAGCCACTCGATCAAGACGTTTCACCGACCATCCTGAAGCGCGTGCTCGCCGTAATGGTGTTGATGCTCTCGCCGATGACCCCGCATATCGCCGAAGAGATGTGGGAAATGCTCGGGAATTCGGGCACAATCTCCCGGCAGAAGTGGCCGCAGTACCGCGAGGACCTCACGAGGGAAGAACAGATTGAGATCATCATTCAGATCAATGGACGATTGCGCGGCAAGATGCTGGTGGATGAAAACCTGACCGAGGACGAGACGCGGGATCGCGCGTTGAGTGACCCGCGGATCGCGCCCCTGCTTGTCGGCAAAGAGATTCTCAAAATTGTCGTGGTGCCGAAGAAGCTTGTGAATATCGTACTTCGTTAGCTCCGTTCGCAGGAGGCAAAATGATCCCTAACTATCGGCGAGTTTGGCTGGCGCTGGTGGCGGCGCTCGCCGTCGCGGTCGCGCCGGCGGCGTACGGGCAGGCCGATTGGGCAAGCGAGCACTGGGTTGGCACCTGGAGCGCATCGGTGCACGGGCAGATCAGCTTCGCAGGACGTAACTTTCCCAACGACGGATTCGAAAACCAGACCGTGCGCATGATCGTACATACAACCATTGGTGGACACCGCGCCCGGGTGCGAGTGTCAAACGCCTTTGGCGCGACTCCCCTCACCGTTGGCGCAGCGCATATCGCGCTGCGCAGCGCAGGCTCGGCGATCGTTCCGGCATCGGATCGGCCGCTCACCTTTAGCGGCCGCACGGCCATCACGATTCCGGCGGGCGCCGAAGTGCTCAGCGATGCCGTTGATCTCGATGTACCGCAATCGGGCGATCTCGCAATCAGCATCTATGCGCCGGCGAAGACCGGACCGCCGACGTGGCACTCCACAGGTTTGCACACCACCTACGTTTCGGGTCCCGGCGACTTCACGTCCCAGGCCGAAATTGCCGGCGCGACAACGCAAACCGCCTGGTATTGGATCGAGGGTGTTGACGTCACGGCGCCAGACGACGCCGCAGCGGTCGTTACGTTCGGTGATTCAATTACCGACGGCGCTCGCTCCACTGTGGACGCCAACCACACCTGGCCAAACGAACTTGCCGAGCGCCTGCTTGCCCGTCGCGGCCATACACCCGAGATCGCTGTTCTGAATGCCGGGATAAGCGGCAATCGAATCTGGCACGACATGATCGGACCCAACGGCCTGGAGCGTTTCGGGCACGACGCTCTGGCGCAAGCGGGCGTCCGGGATGTGGTTGTGTTGCTAGGGATCAACGATATCGGATTCTCGAATATTCCAGGCGAGGCGGATCAGGCGGTTAGTGCCGACGATGTCATCGCGGGCCTGGATCAATTTGTCGTGCGCGCCCACGTTCGGGGGCTTCGGGTGATTGGAGCGACCCTTCTGCCGTTTGAGGGTGCGACCTATTATTCGGCCGACGCAGAACAAAAGCGCGCAGCGGTCAATACCTGGATTCGGACTAGCGGCGCCTATGACGGCGTGATTGATTTCGATGCGGCGGTCCGCGATCCACAACATCCGACACAGTACCTTGCGACGTTTGATAGCGGGGATCACCTTCATCCGAACGACGCAGGCTACAAGGCGATGGGCGACGCGATCGACTTGACCCTGTTCGCGCAGGGAAAACAAAGAAAGAAACACTAACAGACACCCACGGAGACACGATGGCGGCAGATTCCGGAGCGGCAACAGCAGCAAGACCTTACGGAGGCATGGTGAGCACGAAACATGGAATCGTCGTGCTGGATTTTGGCGGCCAGTACACGCAGCTGATCGCCCGCCGCATCCGCGAGCAGCAGGTATTTTCCGCGATTCTTCCGTGCACCGCGTCGATAGCGGAAATTCGCGCGCAAGAGGCCGTCGGCATCGTGTTATCGGGCGGTCCCAGCTCCGTCTATGACAAGGACGCACCGTTGTGCGACCCGACGACACTGAAGCTGGGAGTTCCGGTTCTCGGCATCTGCTATGGCATGCATTGGCTCACGCATTCTCTCGGTGGAAAGGTCGAACGGGCAAACCGCCGCGAGTACGGTCGCGCACAGCTCGATATTGAATCCGACTCGAAGCTGTTCGCCGGAGTGCCCTCCGGGCTAAGCGTGTGGAATAGCCATGGAGATCATGTCGTCGCCTTGCCTGCTGGATTTCATGTGACCGCACGGACGGACAACGCCGTAGCCGCAGTCGAAGATCCGGCGTCGGGCTTCTACGGCGTGGAATTTCATCCCGAGGTGAACCACACAGACCGCGGGACCGAAATCCTGCGCAATTTTGTCTTCGCGGTGTGCGGGGCGACCGAAAATTGGAATCGCGCGGGATTTATCACAGAAACCGTTGAGTCCATCCGCAAACAGACCGACGGCGCGCGAGCAATCTGCGGTCTCAGCGGCGGGGTGGATTCAACCGTCGCTGCCGCGCTGGTTCATCGCGCCATGGGCGACCGGCTGACGAACGTATTCGTGGATACCGGGCTGCTGCGGCGGGACGAATTTCGCGACACGCTCGAGCTGCTTCGCGACCGTCTTGGCCTGAACGTGATTGGCGTCGACGCCTCACAGAGATTTCTCGGGAAACTGGCAGGCATCACGGATCCGGAACAGAAGCGCAAGATCATCGGCAGCGAATTTGTCGCTGTGTTTGCCGAAGAACAGCGCAAGCTTCTTTCGGGTACGCAATCGGGCCTACCCGTAAAATTTCTGGTGCAGGGGACTCTGTATCCCGACGTGATCGAATCGGTGTCAGTGAAAGGGCCGTCGGCGGTGATCAAGTCGCATCACAACGTGGGTGGACTGCCCAAAGACATGCCCTTCGCTCTGATCGAGCCCCTGCGCGACCTGTTCAAGGACGAAGTCCGGTTGATCGGCAGGGAACTGGGGCTGCCGGAAGAAATTCTGGTGAAGCAGCCGTTCCCGGGACCGGGGCTGGCGGTGCGCCTTCTTGGTGCGGTCACGCCCGAAAAGCTTGAAACTCTGCGCGGAGCAGACGCAATCGTCGTCGAGGAAATTCGCCGCGCGGGTCTGTACGAGAAAACCTGGCAGGCGTTCGCGGTGCTCCTGCCGGTTCAAAGCGTGGGAGTAATGGGTGACGGGAGAACCTACGCGGATACAATTGCAGTCCGCGTCGTTAATTCACTTGACGCCATGACGGCGGATTGGACTCGCTTGCCGATGGAGGTTCTGGAAGCCATTTCCGTTCGAATTGTGAACGAAATTCCGGGTGTCAATCGAGTGGTCTACGATATCAGCTCAAAGCCACCGAGCACGATTGAATGGGAGTAGGGAACCTTCGTGATCCGGCTTCGTAGGCGAATTGCTCCAGGAGCGGACGCAGCTCTGGCCGACCGAATCATTGCTCGCAACGGCAAGCCCTGATGGGAAAAATGAATGCGGAAAGGCCTGACTAGCGGTTGGCCATCTTCTGCGCCATGTAGAGAAGCAGGCGACGGTCGCCTTCCTCTATTTTCCCCAAAAGGCGGCGAAAACGCCCAAGGTAACGAGCATCTTTACCGGTGCTGCCCCAGGCGATATCGTCGGCGCTTTTGCGCTTCGGAAGGTTCGGCAGTACGGGCGGTTCTTCGCCGTCGTAGAAGAGTTGGTAGAGGGGCACTTCCATCGCCCTCGCCAGCTTTTCAAGCGTTTCAATCGCCGGCACCGTATGGCCGTTTTCGACGCGCGAAATGTAGCAGCGGAGCAAACCGGTGCGCTTTTCGACGTCGCCCTGGGATAGTTTTTTGGTTTCACGTAGCAGTCGTATTCTGTCGCCGATTATCATGGCGGGTATTGTCACATGGACCAGCGGAGCCCGCAAGAAAAAATTGAAATACGCGCGGGATTTTTCGGCGTAACCTAATGTCAATGGCAGACGTCCCAAAGAGTATGGTGGCTAGCGCCCCAGCGCTCACACTTCCTCTGGACCGAGCGGGAAAGAAGGAAGAAGACCGGGAACTGGTGCGCCTGTCCCAGAATGGAAATGAGGCGGCGTTCGAGGAATTGGTGCGGCGCCATCAGCAGCGCGTGTTTGCGCTTGTCGGCGGCATTCTTCGCAGACCAGAGGACCTTGAGGACGTAGCGCAGCAGGTGTTTCTCAAGGCGTATCTAGGAATCAGGCGTTTCGACCAGCGGGCGGCATTTTCAACGTGGCTGTATAAGATTGCGGTCAACGAATGCTGGGATTATTTGAGGAAGAAGAAAGTTCGCCCTCTGGTGTACGAGGCGGATTTATCGGAAGAACAGGTTTCGCGGTTGGATGGCATTGTGTCCGCGGACCGGCCGCCTGAGACCGCGAGCGCGCGCGCCGAAACGCGTGAAGTTCTCGAACGGATGCTCTCGGCGTTGCCAGAGCAGGATCGACAGCTGTTGGTTTTGAAGGAAATGGAAGGTTTCTCTGTGCAAGAGTTGGCCGACATCCTCAATCTCAACGTAAACACGGTGAAAGTGCGACTGTTCCGCGCACGCGGCCGAATCATGGATGTATATCGACGCCGGATGGTTTCTGGCGGTAAGGCGGCCGGGTCTCAATCCGCGCCGGGGAAGGGGTAAAAGCTATGGCGAGCGAGAAGGACTTGGGAAACTCAGGCTGTAGGAACTACGAGGCGGTATTGGAGGATTACCTCGACGGCGCACTCGGCGCCGACGACGCAACAGCCGCCGAGCAGCATTGGCAGAACTGCGCGTCCTGCCGCAATGCGCTCGAGCAGGCCGCAGCGAGCGTCCGTATGCTTCGACTGGCTGGGCGGTCCGATGGTCCCGGACCTGCATTTGCGCCCACGGTGATGGCGCGGATCCGCTCAGGCGAGCAGGACCGGCTGATCGAGCGCGCCGGTTTCTGGCAGCCGCTCGTACGCCTGGGATGGCGATTCGCTGCCGCGGCGACAATTGTTCTGTGCGTGCTCGTGTCCTATGACGCGGGCTGGGGGCGCCGCACGCAACGCGATATAGCGGCAGTACGTCTCAATGGTGTGAGCGATCTTTTCGCTCCGGACCCGGCGAATGCACCAACCAACCGGGATGAAGTTTTGATGATGGTGGCGGAAACCAATCATGCGAAGTAACAATGCACGAATCGAAGCGGCCGTACTGGTCTTCGTCGTTTTTTTGCTGGGCATCCTGCTCGGAGGCGTCGGAGACCATCTCTGGAACGAACGTGTGCAGGGACAGGAGCAGCTGGCCGCAAAGCCGAATACCAAGCCGACGCGCGATCAGGTGATCAACGACTTGACGCAACGCCTTCAACTGACACCGGAGCAGCAGAAGCAGATCGCCGTGACGATTGACGACACACGTGCGAAGTGGCAAGCGTTGTATGCGCCTCTTGACGGGCAGCACGAAGAGATTCGCCAGCAGGGCCGGGCCGGCATACGCGCTGTACTGACTCCTGATCAACAGATCAAGTTTGACGATTTCCTGAAGAGGTTAGACGAGCAGCGAAAGAAAGACGCCGCCAGTCACTAGGATCGCTGCTCAGCTGTACGCTCCGCGATCCTGATTGTGATCAGGCAACCGAAGGCTAAAAGGGGATGTCTTCGTCAGAGATATCCGGCCCGGCGGGTAGTTCTTCGATCGATGGGCCGGCGACATCGAAATCGGCGTCCGCGGAACGGGTCTGAGTCGGTCCCCCGCCTCCACTTGCCGCGGCGGCCGCGCCTTCGGCGCGTGAAGTCAGCATGCGCATCACGTTCCCGACAATTTCCGTCGTCTGGCGTTTCTGGCCGTCGCGTTTGTCTTCCCACTGTCGCGTCTGGATGCGGCCTTCAACGTAAACCAGCATTCCCTTCTTCAGATACTGCTGCACGATCTCCGCGAGCTTTCCCCACATCACGATGCGGTGCCATTCGGTGCGCTTCTGCCGTTCGCCCGCACGGTCTTTGAAGGTCTCGTCGGTCGCGAGCGTAAAGTTCGCAACGGCCTGCCCGCCAGAGGTGTATCGCGTTTCCGGATCACGCCCCAGGCGTCCTACCAAGATAGCTTTATTGACTGACATGGCGACGAGTATATCAGAAAGCGCGGGGTAAGCAGAAAACGTTGAGCCGTTCAGCTGGGGCGCTGGTCGCCACGGCCGGATAACCCAAATCTTGGTATCATGCGCTCGCGCAGTTCTGTCGAGATCGTCGGAGGTTGAGCGATGAGTGAAGTGCAGAATGTCAAGAACCACTCCAAGTTCGTTCCAGCGTTCCATTTTTTCGTGGTGCCCATTTTCCTGGTGAATATCGTGTGGTCCATAGAACGGCTCGTGCACTCGTTTTCCGAAGGCACCGTGGTTTCCCTGCTGGTGGCTCTTGCATTGCTTGTGCTCGCCTTCAGTGCGCGCATCATGGCGCTCACGGTGCAGGATCGGGTGATTCGTCTGGAAATGCGGATGCGAATGCAGCAGGTGCTTCCGGCGGACTTGCGCCCACGAATCGGGGAATTCACGGTAGGCCAGTTGGTATCTCTGCGGTTTGCAAGCGACGCAGAACTCCCGGATCTCTCCCGGAAAGTCCTGCAGGAGAATCTCACCGACCGCAAAGCCATCAAGCAACTGGTTCGCGATTGGCAGCCCGATTTTCTGCGAGCGTAAGGTTTCCCGGCGAAGTCACAGGCGAAGTTCCCGCGCGCTCGGGGCTGATCTCCGCTTAGCCTGCGGATGTTCAGCGTGCAGTCGGACGCGGGGCTGGCGCGACGCCCAGTTCGCGCAGTTTCGCCTGTGCGCGCTTGGCTTCCTCGGAGCCGGCGAAGCGACGGTCCACTTCTCGGAGATCGCGGATTCCGCTCGCTTTCATCCCCAGCTCGATCTCGGCCATGGCCTTCTTCAACAGGGACGCAGGCAGTTTGAAGCTCTTCGGATAATTCGAGAGCACCTCGTCGTAGGACGCGATGGCTCCTTTGAAATCATTCTGGGCGTACGCAATCTCGCCCAGATAGAACGTCGCATTCGACGCCAGGTCATTCGTAGGGAAATTCTTGATGTAGTCCGAGAACTCCTGCCGCGCCAGGTCGTATTTTCCACCGGTCAGATCGCGCAGTCCGTTCTGATACAACGTATCGGCGGAAATTGGCGCAGGTGCGGCCGCGGTTGGCGCGCTGCTCTCTGGGTTTCCACCGCTGGGCGCATTTGTCACCGGCGAGCCCGTTGTAGAACCACCAGACACCTTCGCATCGATGCTCTGCAGAAGGTTTTGCATGTCGGTCAACTGCTGTGACAGCTTCGCCACGCGCGACTGCACGTCCTGCATGTTGTCGGAGATTCCCTGGGTTTGCTGCGTCATGGTGTCGATGCGGGCGCCTGTGTTCGCCTGTACTTCTTGCACCGATTTCTGCACCGACCCCATCTCTGCGTCCAGTCTGTTCACGGAGTCCAAAGATTGTTGCACGAGCGTCCTTAGCGCGGCGTTATTGCCGTCAACCGTGCTGCGCAAGTCCTGCTGTGCCTGCAAAATCTGGGAGACCTGCTGCTGGAGCTCGATCATTTCTTTCGAGACAGCGCCTGCGGGTTGGGGAGCAAACAGCGTCCCGCCCAGTGCGCCGAACAGTACCGCTGCAACTACCAGCCCGAGCCATCGTGTGCGCAAGGGAATGCCTCCTTGGGGAAACTTGACCGATTCCGGTCCGCGGCAACGGTTCTGCCGCCTCTATACCCGGCCCGCTCCAGCAGCGGAGTAATCTCGTAGCTGAAGCGGGCGCAATTGAACGGTTAGTGTGCTAGAACGAAATGCGCGCGGCGGTTCTGCTGCCAGCACGATTCATCATGCTCGGAGCAGAACGGACGCTCCTTGCCCCAGCTCGTCGTTTCCATCCGGTCAGCCGGAATGCCGAGCGAGATCAGGTAGTTCTTGGCAGCCTCGGCGCGCCTCTGGCCGAGACCCAAGTTGTATTCCGTTGAGCCGCGCTCATCGCAATGTCCTTCGATTGAGACGTGGACCTGCGGATAGGAACGCAGGAACTCGGCGTCCTTGGTCAACGCGGCGCGTGCATCGTCGCGCAGGTCGGATTTGTCGAGCTCAAAATATGCGTCCTTGACGTTTTGATCGAAGAGCTCACTGATCCCTGGCTGTGCGGTCGGGGCCTCAGCCGTCGGGCCTGACTGGCCGTTTACGCTGACGTTCGCACTCGCTGTAGCGCTGCCGCCGGGGCCGGTAGCCGTGATCGTATAGGTCGTGGACTGCGTCGGATTCACCGGCGTTGAGCCTTGCGGCGAAACTTTCCCGACACCGGGCCCAATGTCCAGGTCCGTAGCGTTGGTCGAGGACCAGGAGAGCGTAACGGTCCCTCCCGGGCTTACCGAGGACGGCGAGGCATTCAGCGTCACCGTTGGCTGCAATGCCGGCGCCGGGGGCGGCGCAGGCGGCGTTGCCGCGACTTTCTTCTTGCAACCGCCCGCGATCAATACCAGAGCGACGAGGCCGAACAACAATGTGAGCTTGCGAAGAGAACTGCGATGCATGAATTGCCTCCTTCGGCGCCGCCGCGAGGGCTTTGCGGAATCGCCGTCAAAACGCTTTCTATCCAGTGCCGTTCCTGGGTTCGTCATTTCGGCGACCAGTTGGGCGATTCGTTCTGGCCTTCAAATGTCAATTGACGAGGCTGGCTGCCGTCGGCCAGCATCGACCAGATTTGCCGCGTTCCGCCGCGCGTGGATTCGAAAACCAGATGGCGCCCATCGGGTGCCCAGCTCGGACGTTCGTTGCGTCCCGCGTCTCGCGTGAGTTCCACGAGT
>DATBXX010000006.1:0-10221 GCA_036514055.1 Candidatus Acidiferrales bacterium | reverse complement strand
ACCAGAAACCGAAGCCGGATCACGAGATCTATCACCTGTCCTCGGGCACGGGCTCGGAAACATTCGCGGAGTTAACCGGCGCGCTCGCCAAAGCGCAAGGGAAGCGGGGTCCGGTCTACGTGCCAAGCCTCGAAGGACCCTCGTCGAAGATGGTCAATGCCCTTGCTGGACGCGCCGGGAAAGTAGGCGGCCTCGCGACACTGATGAAAGTGTTCCTGCCTTACCTGGTGTGGAACACGGTGTTTGACAACCAGCGCGTGGCAGCCGAGATGGGCCGTCGCCCCGCGCCTTTTTCCCAGTACTGCTATCCGCTGCTGCAATTCAGCCGCGAAAACCACTTTATGTACAAGTACCGCGCTTGGCCACCAGAAGGCTCAGCCAAACCTGAGCCCGTTGTAGCGGCGCCCGGGACACGCGCACCACAGGACTTTTAACGATGATGGATATGGACGTCGCGATCGAGGCCTGGGTCGCAAGCCTGATCGAACTGAATAAACTCAAGTACGTGCTGGGCACCGGTAAACCCTGGAAGCCGGGTCAGAAACTGAAGCTGCTGTTTGCGGGTTACAACGGCACGCGAAACACGGGATCGGACATCCGTGTGGAAGAAATCGTGCGACAGATGCAGCGGATCCTGGGCGAAGAAAACGTGGCCGCGACGGTCATGACTCAGAATTTCGAACGCACCCGCGGATATTTCGGCAACTCCGAGAAAGTCCACCTCCCGGATGTGTTTCCTACGTTTCTCCATTCCGAAGTCCCCAAACACGATGGCGTGGTGGCGTGTGAAGGTTCGATGTTCAAAAGCAAATTCGCAAACGCCCTTACGGCCATGATCGTGGGCTCACTCGGCATCGCCTCGGCGCACAACAAACTGAGCGTGGCCTACGGCGGCGAGGCTGGCGCCATGGATCCGCTGCTTCAGAGCCTGGTCAAGAGATATTGCCACGACTCTCTGGTGATCACGCGCAACGCCGAATCACAGGAAATTCTCGGGAAACTCGGGGTGGCAACCGAACTCGGCACCGACACCGCATGGACATTCCAGCCCCTTGGCCCGGAGTTCGGCCGAAAGGCGCTGCGGGACGCCGGATGGGACGGCGCGGCGCCGGTCCTCGCGGTTTGCCCGATCAATCCGTTCTGGTGGCCCGTCAAGCCATCGCTCGGGAAATGGCTTGCGCATTCTGTAGGCGGTGCGTACGAGAAGAGCTACTACCGCACCATCTATTTTCATCGCTCCGGTCGCGATGTGGACTCTGCGTACGGGAAGTATCTTTCCGCGATGGCCAGTGGCGTCAAGCGTTACCGGGCGACCCGGTCTGTTTTTCCGATCCTGGTCGCCATGGAGATGCTCGACCGCGACGCGTGCGAGCGCGTAGCCGAGCAAATCGGCGGGGCGCCGATCTTCGCCTCCGATGAGCTCAATATGTACGAGATGGTGAGCATCCTGCGGTCCTGCGACCGAATGCTGTCCTCGCGTTATCACGCGATCGTGACGTCCATGCCGGCCGGCGTGCCTTCGGCCGGCGTCACCATGGACGAGCGGATCCGCAACCTGATGCACCAGCGCGGCCACGAGCACCTTTTTATGGAAGTCGACGAACCGGACCTTGCGGACAGGATCGTCGCGGCACTGGGCGCGCTTGACTCCGAGGCTGAGGAGATCCGCGAAGCCATGGGCCGCACCGTCGCGCTCAATCTGCAACTGATGGCGCGCATGGGCGTGTATTTCGAAGAGCGCGTTGCCAGGCAGTATCCGGAGTTTCCGATCCGCACCGGTGTGCGCGGCTGGCAGGAGTATCTTCCGCCGCTCGGCTCGGTGCTGTGCCGGCTGCTTGAGGAGCACAGCGGAGTGCTGGCTGCATGACCTTTCTGGAATCCATTTTCGAGCGGCTCAAGCGTTCAGCAAACTCGCCCGTTTTGGGCGAAGTGCGCGGCCACCAGACCCTGGAGGTGAACGGCAGCCAGTTGCTCGCCATGGTCTCCGAAGCCCGGGAATTTCTCGCTGCGCGCGGATTGAAACGGGGGGATCGCTGCGCAATTCTTGCGCCGAACAGCATTCGCTGGGTGGCACTGGACCTTGGGTTGATGGCTGAAGGCATTGTGGTCGTACCGCTAGACCCGCGTCAGGTTCCCCACGAGATTGCGGCTGTGATCAAGGATTCCACGCCCTCGCTGGTCTGCTCCTGTGATCCGACCCTGGGGGCCAACCTGTCGGCTGCGGGCGCCGCAGCTGGTCGGGTCGCATTGTTTGACAACATTTTCACCGGCACAGCCCGATCCGCACAGTCGTCGGTTGTTCACGCACACCCCCACGCCGACCACGACGCTGTCACGATCGTGTACACCTCGGGCACGTCGGGTGAGCCTAAGGGCGTCGTGCTGAATGCGGGCAACATCACGTTCATGCTGGGTGCAACCCATGCGCGGCTGGATCAGTTGATGGGCGTGCGGCAGGAACCTGAAAAGATTTTTCAGTACGCTCCGTTTTGCTTCGCCGCGGCGCGAATCCTGCTCCTGACTTCCCTGTCTCGCAACAGCATTCTCATGCTTTCAACCGACCTCACCCAGATCGCCGATGAGCTGAAAGCTGCGACGCCGAACTATTTCGTGAATGTGCCGATGTTTCTGGAGCGCGTACGGCGCAAGGTTGAGGATTCCATTCAGAAACGCGGCGGCTTTGCGGCCAACATTTTCTTCCGCGCGCAGAAGGCCTACCAGCGAAAGCAGGGTCCAGGCGGCACCTGGAGCGATCGCCTGTGGCTCTCGCTTGGGAACGCGCTGGTATTCCCGGCGATCCGCAAGAACGTTGGACCAAATCTCAAGGCTCTGATTTGCGGCTCAGCGCCGCTGTCGGCCGATACGCAGCTGTTTTTCATGATGCTGGGCATCCCGGTTCTGCAGGTCTACGGCCTTACGGAAACGACCGCCATTTGTACGATGGACGAGCCAGGCAAGGTCGAGCCGGGACGCGTGGGACGTGCGGTTCCCGGAGTCGAGATGATTACAGCCGACAACGGCGAAATTCTGGTGCGCGGCCCCCACATTTTTCCCGGTTACTGGCAGAGGCCTGCGGCAACCGCCAAGGCGCTCGGGGGCGGGTGGTTTCACACCGGAGACCAGGGCGAAGCGGATGCGAGCGGCAATTGGCGAATCACCGGGCGGCTGAAAAATCTGATCATTTTGAATTCCGGGCACAACATCGCGCCAGAACCAATCGAACAGGCGCTCGCCGCGGACCTGCCTGAAGCACAGCAGATCGTGCTCGTAGGTAACCAGCGAAGCTACCTCGCAGCCCTGGTGACGACGGTCGGCGCAAACGGTTCAAGTAATGCGGCGAACAGCGCAGGCGGCAATGGAATTGACCGAGGGCGGATTCAATCCGTCCTGGATGCCTTGAACAGCGAGTTGCCGCACTACAAACAGATTCGCGCCTTCTACGTTCTGGGTGAGCCGTTCAGCATGGAAAATGGCCTGCTGACGACCATGGGCAAGCTCAAACGCGACGCCATCTCCGAGCGATTTGCAGCCGAAATCGAAGCGCTCTACCAGAAGAAGCCGTCATGAAAACCTTCTCGGGCAAGACCCTTTCCTGGAAGGCCGCTGACGGCACAATCGAGCTGGTGCTGGATCGCGCGCCGTGCAATGAAATCGGCTCGGCCACCCTGGGCGAGCTCGAGCACTTCGTCTCCGCTCTGGGATCGCTTGAGAAAGATGCGCACGCGCTGATCATCTCAAGCGCGCGCTCGGAGGGATTCTGTGCCGGTGCTGATCTGCGCGAGCTCTACCGCCGCTCGCAGGCGATGCCTTCAGGAGAGCGCATGGGCGCTGTCCGCGAGTTCCTGGAGAAAATCCATCGAGTGATGAACGCAATCGATCTTGCGCCACTGACAACCATCGCGGCCGTGCACGGAGTCACCTTCGGCGGTGGCCTGGAACTGGCGCTCACCTGCGACCTGATCGTCGCGGACAAAATGACGCGGTTCTGCTTTCCGGAGCTGCGTCTGGGGCTGATTCCCGGTTTCGGTGGCATTCCGCGGCTCAAGCGCGACCTCGGCAACGCCGTCGTGCGCGATCTGCTCCTCACCGGCCGCAGCATTCAAGCATCCAAGGCGCAGTCGGTCGGACTGGTGAGTCAGGTGACTGCCGAGGGAGATGCGCTGCGCGTGGCACGGACGACAGCCGCGCAATTGAACAAATTCGATCGCGAAACAGCCACTGCGGCCAAACGGTTCATCAAGCCCTTGCCTGAAGCGGATCTGCGCCGCGAGATTGAAATCTTTTGCGATCTGTTCACGCGCCCCGCGGTGGAAGCGGGGCTGCGCAAATTTGTCGACAGCACGGACGCCCTGCCGTATTTGCCGTAAGGACGGCACACCGCAAGCGCGCGATCCAGAGGCCACGACCGAAATGTGGCAAGATACGAAGCCATGACGACCATCGAGAAAACAACAGACGAAGTTCTCAAGCTTGCCTCAACGCATTTCAAGGTGCCGCGGGAACAGCTTCGCGCAGACGACGATTTCTTCAAGACGCTGGGCATCAACAGCCTGCAGGCGCTGGACCTGTTGACACGTCTGGAACAGCATTTCCATATCGAACTTCCCGACTATGAACTTCAGGGCGTAACGGACTTCCGCACGCTTGCCGAACGAATACAATCGCGCCTCTAATGCTCGATCTTCACAAGTTCAATTCTCTCGGTGAGGCGCTGCGCGCGGCGCTGGACCGCTGGCCGGACGAAATCTGTTTGATCGAGGCCGACCGGGATCGGGAAAAGGCCAGATTCACCTATCGCCAGTTCCGGGAGGCCGCGCTGCCAGTGGGGCGCGCGCTCCAGGACTCGGGCCTCCGCGGAGGCACCCGCGCAGCAATTCTCATGGCCAATCAGTCGAAGTGGCTGATATCGGCATACGCGATCTTCTTCGTGGGCGGAGTCCTGGTTCCGCTCGATTACAAGCTGACTTCGGTCGAGCAAATCCGCTTGCTCGAGCATTCCAGGGCGGAATTTCTGGTCGTCGAATACCACGCGTGGAAAGCGATCACCCAGGCGCCGAATTTCCAGGCGCTCGCTGGGCGCGTCGTGGTAGTCACCGAGGCCCCGCCGTCTGTTGATCTTGCAGGAGCGAAGCGCTGGGAGGATTTTCTCGCCCCCGGTGATCCTGTTTTCGTCGAGCGCGGGCTCAAGGATTCAGCCTGCATCGTTTATTCTTCCGGCACCGCCGGACGGCCCAAGGGTTGCGTCCTCACGCATGAGAACTATCTTGAGCAGTGCATGGACGTCGCGCCCGTCTTTCCTTTCTCACCCGGCGCGCACTATCTCAGCATTATTCCCACCAATCACGCGATCGATTTCATGGGTGGTTTCATCATGCCGTTCACCGGCGGCGGCACGGTCGTGCACCTGCGTACGCTGCGGCCTGAGTTTATCCGTGAGGCTTTCACGCGCTACAAGATCACCTACATGGCGGTTGTGCCACTGATATTGACCAACTTGCAGCGCGGCCTGCGCGAGCGATTTGCGGGCCTCGCTCCGATGAAGCGCCGCGTGCTGGGTATCCTGATCTCAATCAACCGAGCGCTCACGCGCGGGCGCCCGCGACTGGGGCTCAGCCGCACGCTGCTCAAGGACGTTCATCAGGCGTTTGGTGGTTCGCTTCGCGCGCTGCTGGTGGGAGGCGCATTCACCGAGCCTGCGACCATTCGGTTCTTCCACGACCTGGGTATCCCGATTTACAACGGTTACGGCTGCACCGAAGCGTGCACGGCAATCACGCTGAACGACCAGAAGCCGTTTCGGCCCGACACGGTCGGCCGCCCCGTCCGCGGAATGGAAATTCGCACACGGAATCAGGATGCGGAGGGTATCGGCGAGGTCATCGTGCGCAGCAAGACGGTGATGTCCCACTACCTCGACGATCCTGCGATGACGGCCGAGACAATCGTGGATGGTTGGCTGTTAACCGGAGATCTGGGCCGCATCGATCCGAGCGGCCACTTGCATCTGTTCGGCCGCAAGAAAAACATGATCGTCACCGAGGAAGGGAAAAACATCTATCCCGAGGATGTCGAATCTGTTTTCGAAGGAATTGCAGCGAAGGAATATTGCGTATTCGCAGCCAACTATCTGTGGCCCGCGCGCACCATGGTCGGGGAGCAGTTGGTGATGGTCTTGCGCCCCGAGACGGGCGAGCCGGTGGGTGAGCAAATCGCCAGGAGCCTTGCCGAACGCAACCGGAGGCTGCTGAACTACCAGCGTGTCAGCGGGTATCTCATCTGGGACACAGATTTCCCGCGGACTGCGTCCCTAAAGATCAAACGGGCCGAGCTGGCTGAACAGATTGGAAAACTGCTGAGCCGCGAGGCGGTCGTGCCGCTTTGACATCCCTGCAGAGTGTCGCAAGCGAGGTTCTGCGCAAGTGAACTCGCGCTTCTTTGCCATCGTCAATCCGGCGGCCGGAGGCGGTCGCTGCGGCAAGCTCGCTCCTGGAGCGCTGGGCCGCGTTCGGGAGGCCGGAATCGACCTGGAAATCGCACAGACGAGCCGACCGGGTGAGGCCACGAGCCTCGCCCGCGCTGCCTACGCGCAGGGCTATCGGAATTTTCTCGCCGTGGGCGGCGATGGCACTTCGTTTGAGATCGTCAATGGCCTTTTTCCCGAGGCCGAGACCAAAGGCAGGCCGGCACTGGGACTGCTGCCGCTCGGTACGGGCAATTCGTTCCTGCGCGACTTTACCTCTCGCGGCGTCGAACACTCGATCGAGGCGCTTCAGCACAACAGCCGGCGTATGTGCGACGTGATTCGATTGCGCCACGCGGCCGGTGACATCTATTACATCAACATCCTGAACCTCGGTTTTGCTGCCGACGCCGGAGAGGTTGCCAATCGGAGGTTCAAGCGCTGGGGAACCGCAAGTTATATCGGGGGCGTGCTCGCGACGCTCGCGCGACTCAGGCATCAGGCGTTCCCTCATAAGCTCGCAGGCACAGACGACTGGGACAGGCGCCCGTGTCTTTTTCTCGCGTTCGCCAACAGCAAGTTCACCGGCGGCAAGATGATGATGGCGCCCGAGGCGGATCCCGCTGACGGGAAGATCGAGTACGTGCGCTGGTCGCCCGTCGGCCGCCTCCGCCTGCTCTGGAATTTTCCGCGTCTTTTCTCCGGTACGCATATTCAGCACCCGCTTGCTTCGCGCGCCGCAGTCAACCGGGTCGATTTCGATCTCAGCGGCGCGACAAACGTAATCGTGGATGGCGAGGTTCTGTTTCTGGACTGCCGTTCGGTTGAAGTTCTGCCGGCTGCCCTGGACGTTATCGTATGAGGAAGGCATGGCTCACGGTTCGAGCGCTTGTGATCTGGGCCGTTAGCGGCATTCATTTTGCGGTGATCGGTAGCCTGATCGTATGCGTCGGTCTGTGCGTGGACCGGCGCAAGCACGACTGGATGAATCGCGGATTCTTCCGCAACATCTTGCGTCTGGCAGGCGTGCGATTTGAAGTGCGCAGGTCTTCTGGTTTTAACCCGCAGGCGACGAGCATCTTCATCTGCAACCACGTAAATATCTTCGACCCGTTCGTGATCTACTCGGCCATTCCCCAGTTCGTTCGCGGCTTTGAGCTCGAGTCGCACTTCAAGGTTCCCATCTATGGCTGGATGATGGGCTGGTTCGGCAACGTCGCCGTGCCTGACGCTCCCACGCGGGAAAGTCTTGAAATCATGACCGAGCGAGCGAAGGCGGCGCTGGATTCAGGCACGAGCTTGATTGCGTTCGCCGAAGGATCGCGCACGCGCGATGGCCACGTCCACGAATTCAAGAAGGGGATTTTCGGTCTCGCCCAGAAATTCGGGGTGCCCATCGTGCCCATGAGCATCGTGGGCTCCTACCAATTCTTCCAGACCGGGAACTGGATGCTGTATCCGGGCAAGATCACCGTCTATTTGCACGACACGATTGAGACTTCAACAATCCGGCGCGGAGAACTGGACGCGTTGCGGCAGCGCGTACAGGAAATCGTGGCCGGACCGGTGGAAGAATCGCTGAAGGCGACTTCGGAAATCTAGAACATCTGAGCCGCACCAGCCTCAGGAAGCGACCTGCCGGCGCGCAATTCCTGCCAGGTGTATACGACGCGGTGAACGACAGTAATTGTCGAGATCACCGCGATGACCCAGAGCGCCGGCGCCATGCGATTAAACGCGCCGCCGAGAATCAGCAGCACCAGTCTCTCAGGCCGCTCCATGAATCCAACCTTGCACAGCGGAATCAAGGATTCGGCGCGGGCGCGCGAGTAGCTGACCATAAAGGAGCTGGCCATCGCCACGGCCGCGAGCACCATATAAAAGACCTGGCCGATCAGCGTGTAATACACAACCAGGCCCATATACAGAGCGAGGTCGGAGTACCGATCCAGTGTCGAATCAAGGAACGCGCCGAAGGCAGTTACCTGTCCCACACGGCGAGCCACCTGACCATCGGCCATATCCAGAAATGCTGCAAGAAATAGAGCCGCGGCCGCCGTTCGGAACTGTCCCATCGCAAACAGCGCAGCAGCGCCGGAGTTCACACCCAGTGCGAAGAAAGTGAACATGTTCGGCGTAATGCCGGTCGCGGCTAATCCCGTGACGACGTGCTGCAGCAGCCAGCCCGCCCCCTCACCAATCCAGTAGGTTATTGGGCGTTTCAGGTCCTTGCGGTCGTTTTGCATTGCCGGAAATCATACACCGGAAACAGAGGTTCAGATACGGGGGCAAATGTCGTCGGAATCACCGGAGAGGAGGCCGGCTGGCTGTACGCTGCCGGCCTGCTTATGTGGGGCCGACGGTTGCAGCCAGTCGGTTCAATATCGAAAGCAATACAATGCGAGTCATTTCGAGAAATTCCAGTGGGCGTAAAGGCTGAATCTGAAATCGGGATGGTTGATTCCAACTTCGGGGGGATGCCATCACTGGGAACTTTCCCCATGCTGTCCGAATCGCGGCGCCGGACCAATGGGCTGCCAGGCGGCCATTGGTCCGGCTTTCCGATTTCGGTTCGCCACACGCCCTCAACAACGGCATGCGGGGGATCCGGTGTGCATCACCGTGTGATGCGGCCAATTCAACTGCATTCGTTGCTGCTCTCGCTGCTAAGTGCAAATCCGCGAGCGTTCCGACTGCGTCATCGGAGGTAACATCTCTCAAGAGTTGGCTAGAAGTCCCTTAGAACATCGAGAACGCGTGTCCATTGCCCCATTCCCCGGTCTTGGGGTCGCTGCCGCTGAATTTGGTAACAGCTCGAAGCAGGCCGAGAGCCTTCAGACTGGGCTTCATGTACGTTTTCATCAGTCGCTCCTAGGCGAACTATGGGCCGACAGCCATCCCGTCACTGTGGCGAGACGACCACTCACTTATCACTGGCAAATTGATTGCCAGTCCAGCCGTACGATAAGAGTCTCATTATCTTATAGTTAGGAGCAGTACCAGTGACGCAAATCGTCACGCGGAAGCGGTTTTCCGCTACTGTGGAATAGCTTGGACCTGCATGACTGTTATCCAGAGCCAGGCACGATCCGATTGAAGGCAGGTTCGAGGAACACTACTTGGCCGGATGTAGTGCGACTTCTGAATCGCAACGCGATGAGTGAACGCAGATGCCAACGATGGGATCGACACCAACCGCGACGGTTACGCAGCAGTGAGGCATTTACATTTGGGCGCAATCCGCAAATAGGGAGGTTCTAAGGACTCAGAGTTTCCGAGGTCGAATCCGACCCGTATGGCCAAGCCCTGGGGCACACCTAGAGATATCAGCGAGAAAAAACAATAAAACATTGGCTTTCTATCGTGTGCCCGGGGTGGGGGTCGAACCCACACGTCCCGTAAGGGACAGGGGATTTTAAGTCCCTAACGGGTCGTTCCCAGCAGGCCTGAGCAGCAGAATTCCCAATGTTTTATTACATTCCGTTACTTGTCGTTTACAGGTGTTTACAGCTAATTGGTTACACTTGGTTACACGGCCTGTCGTTGCTGCCGGTTGTAGCGTTCCAGCAGCTTAGCCGCCGCCTTTACGTCTCCATCCTTCTTGATGTTGTAGCGGTCTAGGGTCGAGCGCGTAGTGTGCCCGCTGATTTCCATGATCCGTTTGTCCTCAAGGCCCGCTTTGGATAGGTCGCGGATGGCGCTGTGCCGGGTGTTCCGCAGCATCGGTCCGACATACTTGCCGTTGACCATGCTGGCGGTCC
>DATBXX010000005.1:0-23127 GCA_036514055.1 Candidatus Acidiferrales bacterium | reverse complement strand
CGACGCATCGAGCACGACGAGACTATCGTTATACAGTCCGTTTCCAAGACGCTGACCGCCGTAGTATTCAGTGCCGCCGCTGGGGGCAATGGGAACGAACAGCAGGCCGCGCTCGGCGTCCAGCGTCATGAAACTCCAGACGTCGGTGCCGCCTTTGGCGTCGAAGCTATTGCCGAGCCAGGTTTCGTGGCCGGGCTCACCGGGCTGGGCCTTGGTGTAGAAGGTCCAGACAAGCTTGCCGGTGTGAGCATCCACGGCACGGACCATCTGCACTCGGTTCTCACCAGAGATGATCAGGTCATGATAGACGACCGGCGCGGCAGCGGGGCTGACGCCGTCAAGAAAACCACCCGCGCCAAACCCTTCGGCGGGCTTCCCGGTCTTGGCGTCCAGTGCGAGCATCTGGCTGCCGGAAACGCCCAGAAAGATGCGTGGCGCAGCGGTCGAATCGCCAGGCCAATAGCTGAGGCCTCGTGGACGCGTGCCCTTGGTCTCGAATTTCCAGATTTGCAGGCCGGTAATGGGATCAAGCGCGTAGACGTTCTTGCCGGCGTCGAAATACAGCACACCGTCAATCACCAGCGGAGCGCCTTCGGAATTGACATCTCCGGCCCCATCACCGGTGTGAAAGGTCCAGGCCCGGCGGAGTTTGGTGACATTTTTCGCGTTGATCTGCTTCAGCGGCGAGAAGCGTTGGGCGCCAGGATCGTGGCCGGCGTAGGGCCAATCGGATTGCGTCTGCGCTTGCACCGGGAAAACAAGCGCGACGAGAATCCCAAAACACACCGCGGCGCACCGGACTGCGCTGCTCATGGAACTTTGCGAGGATTGTCTGGGAAACATTCGCTGAGGCGTTATTTCGCGGGGGGAGCTGCCAGCAGCGGAGTGATGTCCTTCTCGAACTCGTCGTACGTTCTGGCTTCCTTGTAAAAATAGACGTTCTTGCCGTCCCGGTCGTAGATCATGGTCATGGGAAGGGCCGTGTCCCAGCGTGCGTCAACGTCCTTGTAGAACTGATCCTCGGTGTTGGCGGCGATGTAGACGGAAAAGGGTGGCTTCTGCTCGTTGAGAAACTTTTGCATGTCGTCCCTCTCGGTGACGTCGTTCATCGAGACTTCAATCACCTGCAGGCCCTGCGGCTTGTATTTTGACTGGAGCTTGACGATGTCGGGAAATTCCTTGTGACAAGGCACGCACCAGGTCGCGAAGAAGTTCAGAACGACGACCTTGCCCTTGTTCTGCGCGACGAGATCCTTGATGTCCTTGGGCTCAACCGGCTTCAACTCGATATTGCCGCTAGCCTGCGCGCGGGCCACAGGGCTGAGCACGACGAAGAACAGGAGCGCGGCCAGACCAGTAAGTGCGAGCTTCGCGGTCCGGGTGCCGCTGTGCGCGGATGAACTTGTCATGGGAAGACCTCAGTCGCCGCCCAGCATTTTATTGGTCGAGTCGGCAACCTGCTGGAAAGTGTCGCCGGTCACGTTCACGAAATTGGATTCGACTTGGCGCTTGTCGTTTACCAGGAAAGTGTTCTCGGCCTGCGTGTTGATCTTGTAGACGCGCACTCCCAGATCCTGCGGACCCTTGGCCAGGTACACCATCGGAATCGTGATGCCCTTGTCCGCGGCAAGCTTCTCGAGCCAGTCCTTGCTGTCCGGCCCTTCAACCATCACCACAAAGCCCTTCAAATTCTTTTTCGAGGTGACCAAAGCGTTGAGCTTGACGATCAGCGCAGCGGCCTCGTCACTGGGCTTCTGGAAGAAACCAATCACGGTCGGCGCTTCGCCGTACTCGCAGACGTAGCAGGTGTCTTGACCTTTGTACTTTCCGGTAACGTCGATCACGCGGAACGAAGGTGTGACTGCGCCAACCTGGCGGCCGGAAATCAGCGGGCCCGAGGCGACCGCAGGCTGCGCGGCCGCAGCAGGGGCGGAGCCAGCGGCACTGGCGGCCGCGCTTGAGCTTCCGTTCGAAGCGGCTGCATCGGCCATCTTGATGGCATTGGCCGCGTCGGTTCCCTCAACCGGGTACTTCAAGGCGACCCATTTGTACCAGCCACCCTCGAGAATCTTTGTATTCAGATAGCCGAACTCGGCGAGCTTCTTGTACATGTCCAGTGAATCTTCGTCATGTGTGCACGGGCAGTACAGGATCAGCGTCTTGTTGCGGGGAAGCGGGATCGGAGGCTTCACTTGCGAGACCCAGGGATAGTTGATGGCGCCGGGCGCATGGCCTTCGGCAAATGCTTCCTCAGGCTGGGTATCTACCAGCACGAAGCTCGTGTCCTTGTTATCCATCATCTTCTTTACGTCGGCTGGAGTAATGAACTGGGCAGGCGGAGCAGCCATTGCTTCGGGGTCATCAAACACCTGTCCTGACTCGCCTTGCGCGGCGGCAGTCCTCGCCGACAGCGACATTACGATGACCGCAAAGTATCCAAGAGCAATCCACTTAGCCAACGTTTTCATAGCGACCTCCCGAGCCTAACTCTGCCTGTCTGTTCTCGCTATCACTTAGATTCGCGGCGCGAGCCTAAGGATATCCAGCTTCCCAACCCGGATGGTACTCACGCCCTCTAACTGTGTCAAGGATGAGTACTTGCGGGCCATAATCGACGCCGGGGAAGTGAGACGTTCTTGCCCGTCATATGGTTAGACGCGAGGCTGGGCGGCAGGTTTCAACAATAATCCCCGCTCAGGGCGCGGGGACACTGAAGCCGTAAATCACACCATCGACGGGATACACGACATACTGGCGGTGATCGAGTTCGTAGGTCATTGCGGCCGTGCCAAGCGACCCGCCGGGATACATATGCCAGAGGACTTTTCCGGTTGCGGCATCCAGCGCCACCAGGCTCGATGCGCTGTCCGCCGTGAAAACAAGGCCCCCGGCTGTCGACAGAATACCGGACTGCCCGCCGCGGCCTTCGGTATCGGCGGTCCAGCGAGTCTTGCCGGTCTGAACGTCGATCGCCTTGAGCATGGATTTCGACGAGAGGAAGAAATCTCGTCCGGCCCAGCCCTCGGCAGTTTTTCCCGGCATCGTCAAATAGAAGACGCCCATCGCTTCGCGCGAATTCACATAGAACAGACCAGTGTCGGGATCGTAGCTCGGTGCCTGCCAGTTCGTGCCCACGCCTCCGGTGACCAGCACGCCATCGGGCTGGGGTTCCTTATCGCGGCGAGGAAGGGGATGGCCGCTCGGGTCAAAGCCCGACAGCCAGTTCGCGGGGACAAAGGCCTCGGAAACCAGCGCCTTGCCGCTGGTTCGATCGAGCACGAAGAACAGGCCATTCTTGCCGGCTTGCGCGAGCATCTTTCGCGGCTTGCCGTCGAAGGTGCCGTCGAACAGCACCGGAGTCATGACCATGTCCCAGTCATGCGTATCGTGCGGCGACGTCTGGAAATACCAGACGAGCTTGCCGGTGTCGGGATCAAGCGCAACGATCGTGCAGGTATACAGATTCACGCCTGTACGCGTATCGCCGTTCTCCACCGGATGCGGATTTCCCGTGCCCCAGTAGAGCAGATTCAATTGCGGATCATAGGTGCCGGTGAGCCAGGTCATTCCACCGCCGCGGGTGACCACGTTGGTGTCGTGCGGCCAGGTGTTCCAGGCGGGATCGTCCGGTTTGGGCATGGAGTCCCAGCGCCATTCAACTTTCCCGGTCATGGGATCAATGGAATCAAGAAACCCGGGAAGATCAGCGGTGTCACCCGACGTGCCGACGATGATGTGATCGCGAATCACCAGCGGCGCCATACTGCCGAACGCCTTTAGTGCGGGATCATCAATCTGAACCTGCCAGATCATTTTTCCGTCGTGGGCGTCCAGGCAAAGAAGCTGGGCGTCGAACGTCGTTAGGTACAGCCGGTCCTTCCACATGGCCAGGCCCTTGTTCCCTCCGCTTGTCGCTTCACCCGGCCGAGTGAAGTGCCAAACCTGCCGGCCGGTGCGGGCGTCTACGGCCCAAGCCTGGTTGCCGCCTGCGATATAGAGGATGCCGTTCACTTCAAGGGGCATGGACTGCAGGCCTTGTGTGTGCGCCTGAAACGCCCAGGCGAGCGTCATCGAGCCGACATTGGCTTTGTTGATTTGCGTAAGCGGACTGAACCGGCGACCGGTGTAGTCGCCGTTGAACGTGGGCCAGGAATCCGTAGGAGCCTTCGACATCTTCCCAGGGTCAAGCCCCTGCGCGTGCAAGCCGAGTGGCGTTGACAGAAAAACAGCCAGAATCAGGTACAGCGCCTTGCTCACTTCAGGGTCTCCAGATAGGTGAACAGATTATGCATGTCGGCGTCGGTGTATTTTTGAAGCAGCTCGGCATGCGCGGCCAGAGGATCGTGCACCGCTACTTTGACGGCGCTCTTGGGCCAGGAGTGATACCAGCCGTCCTTGCCCATGATGGCCACGTTGAAATCATCGTTTAGCAGAAGCGTACCTTCGAAGGTTTTTCCCGAAGGCAGCGTCACGACGGCAGTCGAGGGCGTGCCTGAGGGATACAGGAAACGAACTTCAAGGTCAGGGGGATTGTATTTCTTGGCAACGCCGGCAAGGTCGCCCGTGGGCGAATGGCACGTGTTGCATTTTCCCGGTCCGTTGAAATAGGCCTTCCCCGCCTCGACTGTTCCGGTCGCAAGCCGCTCGGCGGGAATATCGTTGGGATAGGGGCCGTAGCGGGTGTGCAGATCAAACAGCGCAATCTGCGCATTGAGAAACGCGACGATATCGGAAATCTGCGACTCGGTCATCGGAAATGGCGGCATACCTTTGTCGGGGCGGCCGCCGGTCACCACAGCTCCGATCAGATCCCCGCCCTTGTCATGGCGGACGAGCGAGGAGCGAATCAGATCCGGGCCGCGGCCGCCGGTTGCGTCTTCGGCGTGACAGGCCGAGCAGTTCCCCTTGAAGATCACCCGTCCGCGCTCAGCCGCCGCCACTTGCGCCGCGACTTCGGCAGGACTGGGTGCCGCCGGACGAGGCGGTCCACCCTGGGCTGCGAGTGACGGGACCACTGCGAGAATTGCGAACACGACCAGAGCAGGTTTGTTCAACTGAATCCCCCTGGTTCAGACAGCTTGATGGACGGCAACGACGATACACCAGTTGCCGGGAATTTCTAGTGCCCCGCCTTCGTCAATGTCGCGCCCGTAATTTTCTTTGTCTCGTGCGCCCAATTCGGCCCCGGGTAGCTGAACAGCAACGTGTAGCCGGGCGACCCGCCCGCGACCACGATGTGGAAATCGTCGGGGCTTTGAACGATCGGGACTTTGCCGCCGGGCTTCAGAGCGTCTTTGAAAATCTGAGCGCGATCCGGACGAATCCGGCCATCGGCGATCGACTGATTGATCTCATCGATCTCGCTTGCATGCCCGAAGCCGCTGGTTGCTGCCAGAAGTTTTTCGTAGGGAATACTCGTATGTTCGTACAGCCATGCCTGCAGGCTCTTCCGGGTGTAGCCGAGCTTCCCCAACTCGTAGGCGCAGTCCGGGTGGAGTACCAATATATAGGTCTGCGAGTGAACCCAGCCGAAGACGACGTTGCTGGTCCTGGCGACAACCGTGTCGAGAATCCCCTGCGCGGTCCAGGGGGCGACCGCACCTCCGCCCAGAACCAGCGGAGTGCCTGACGTTGCGACCGTCACGGTGCTGTCTTCGGGTTTGTAACCGAGGCTCACGTGATAGGGCTCCCACGGGCTCTTGGCCTCGTCCTCGGCGAACGTAAAAAATGTGTACGCCTCGAAACGGCCCGTCAGCGCCATGTCGTTCACGGCCGGCCAGGTCTGCCCGATGTTCAATAGCGAGAGCCTCAGCGCGCGACCAACCGTGCTGTTCGCCCGCCATCCGTGGCCCAGCATGCCGATTCCGGAATTGAAGTCCAGTTCTTTGGCGAGCGGGCCGTTCACGATTACGACGGGCGTAAACGATCCTGTGGACGCCTGCACATGCGTGAGATCGAAATGCTTGTCCACGAATCCGTCCATGGCCGCCAGTATCACCGGGAAATATTCAGGCTTCGCTCCGGCCATCACGGAATTTACCGCGATTTTTTCTACCGTGGCTGTGCCGTTCTTGGGAGCGACCTGGCCGACCACCTCATCGGGCGAGCGAGTGGTCGCAGCCAGCATCGCCTTGACCAGTGCTGGCGTCGGCGGAACGATCGGCAAACCGTCGGCCCAGCGGCTGTCCAGGAACAGGTCGTTCACGTTCTGATAGGCGTCCTGGTAGTCCTTGCCGGTGACTTGTATGTTGGTATTTTCGTGCTGCTTCTGAATTTGCGACGGTTTGGCCTCTTCGGCAGTCAAAGGGCGGACCAGGTCATCGACCATCTGATCAAACGCCGCAGCAGCGATCGGCTGAAGCTCCTGCTGGGTCGAGCGGGAACGGTAATAGGTGTCGGCGGGAAGCGCGATCATGCGAATTCCGGGCATGCCGCGGTCTTTGGCGGCGGATTCCGCATCGTCAAGAAATTCTGTGGTTGTGAAGTAAACGCCCGGCATGCCAGCTTTTTCAATTTCAATCGTGTCGTGGGAACCCCACCACGTGCAGCTCCCTCAATCACCCACGCCGAAGATAAACAGGTCGCCCTGCTGCTTCACCGTGGGGTACCACTTGGGCATGTCCGTAATGGTCTGCGCAGAAGGCTTCGGATACATCACGATCGTCGCGCTCGGATACTTTTGCTTCAGGATCTGCGCGATCACGTTGAGAAAGTTGTCGGCGCCAAATTTGCCGTTGTCCACCAGCACGATCTTTTTGCCGGCAAGGGTAGGCACGCGCGGATTGATCCCGATCGTGGGCGGGGGAGGAATCTCACCCCGCGGATTCATCACCTCGAGCGTCACCTGGGCAGCGGCAGTGCCCGCAAGCAACAAACTCGAGCAAGCCAGCGCCGCCCCCAGGAGCCAATGTGTGCGCGTTTTCATAACTTTGCCTTCCCCCTGAAGCGAAGCCGTACGAAGTGCTACTCAGAACTACGCCTCACGATAGACAGCCGATGGTGCAATGTCAATTTGATTGCACACGTCCGGTCCGTTGGCTCTCACAATGCCTGCGCGTAGCGCAGCGGCCGCTGTCCGGTGGTTCTCCAGAAGTAGGCAAGGATGATCACGCTTGCGATTGCAGCGTACGCACACCACAGCGAGGTAAACGCGTAGCGCTTGACCTCCATTACAACCAGCAGAATCACCAGGTTTGCCGCACCGAACAATACCATGGGCTTGACTTGCGAGAAAAACAGCGACCCGCACGTCGCGATCACGTACAGCACCGCGACCGCCGTGTTGTTCGTCGCTTGATTGATGTACACGATGCTGTTTCCCCGGACGTAGACCTGCAACGGATACGCCGTTAGGGCCCAGAGGATATACAGCGCCGTTCCGCCCCCAAGTACCAGGAACGGCAACATGCGTCTGCGGCTGCGTCCGTCAGGTTCAAACAGCAGCACGCTGAGCGGCAACAGGAAAGGCAAAAGTCCCTGAGCATAGAGCATGAATGCCGCGCCCATATCGTGCGTCACCACCGGCGGAAGCTTCCCATCCAACCCCAACCAGACGAATCCCTCGATGAACTGATGAATGGCAAACAGGGTGGGCAGCGTCGCGAAAAGCAATTCTCGCCTGTGCTTCACCATCGTCAATGTGACCACGCCGATCGCGCCCAGAGCTGTACTGCCGACAAAATTGGCTGTTGCTGAAAAGCACATGGCTGGTTTTCTCCCGTGCAACAATTACAGCCATCTCCCGTGGAAGGCAAATATTTCTCGCCGGAGCTGTGGTCGTGTGTTCCCTGTTCTCGAAATCACTGGTTAGCCCGTCATTACGGCGGAGATCTTCGTCTGAACCTGCTTGGCAAGCAAAATCGTTGTTCCGGGAACGACCCAAAGGTACGATCTCGAGCCCAGAGGCCGAAGTAGCAAAATCCGGCCAAGGGGTCCTTTATGGATTCAGCGACGGCGGCGTTTTCATCCGGTGGGCCTGCCCATGAGCTCGGCTTTGCCTCAGCGCTTGAGGCTGCCGAGGCCATTCGCAAGAAGCAGGTTTCCTCTGTCGAGTTGACGCACCACGTTTTTGAGCGAATCGAACGCTACAATCCCGCGATCAACGCTTTCGCCTATCAGCTGAAGGAATCTGCCCTCGCTCAGGCAAAGGCGTCCGATGAGGCGCTGTCGCATCAGCAATCACTGGGTGTTTTCCATGGCGTTCCCGTGAACGTCAAGGAAAGTTTTGCGGTGGCGGGCCAGCCGTGCACGTGGGGAATACCGGTATTCAGGGACTCCAAAGCTCCGCGGAACGCTGCAGTTGTCGACCGGTTGCTGGGCGCCGGAGCGGTATTGATCGGTGCAACGAACGTTCCGGTGAGTCTGGCGGACTGGCAGTCCTACAATCCGATGTATGGAACGACGAACAACCCGTGGGATTTGAAGCGAACGCCGGGTGGGTCCTCGGGAGGCTCGACTGCGGCGCTGGCGGTAGGGCTTGGGTACCTGAGTGTTGGAAGCGACATCGGCGGCTCGATCCGCGTGCCGTCGCACTTTTGCGGGATCTATGGGCACAAGCCCACGCTCGATCTGATCAGCCAGCGGGGCCACCAGCCGGGTGGCTCTCCCACTGCGCCGGGATTCTCGACTCTGCTCGCTGTCGCGGGGCCGATGGCGCGAAGCGCGAGCGATCTGCTGGCGGCGCTGAAAGTGCTGGGAGGGCCCGAGGGTCCAGATGCCAAGGCATGGAAATGGGAGCTGCCTGCTCCCCGCGCCCGCAGCTTAAAGGAATTTCGTGTGGGATATGTTCTTGACGATCCAATCGCTCCGACCACTCTGGAGGTTCGATCCGTCCTGGAAAATGCGATCGAGAGCTTGAGTCGCGCCGGCGCGACCATGAAGCCCGGGTGGCCGCCGGGGCTTGAGCCGTCGGCGCTTCTGGATACTTACCTCTATATGCTGTTTGCGTTTGAAATCAGCATGTCTCCCCCACAGTTCCAGCAGGTGCAAAGGCAGAAATTCGAGAAGATTTCAGGTTCCGCAGCTGCCGAAGCTCGCGCGTCGTTCTCTCATTGGCAAACGGAAAACCTGAAGCGATTGAGGTTTCGGGCGCTTTGGCAATCTTACTTCGACGAAGTGGATGTCTTCCTGTCGCCCGTTTCATTTACCGCGGCCTTTCTGCAGGATCAGAGCGAGCCGCAGGACGAGCGCAGGATTGCGACCTCCGGCGGCCCGCGAAAATATATGGATGGGCTCAACTGGATCAGTCCGGCTTCGCTGACCGGTTGCCCGGCCACAGTCGCGCCGGCCGGCCAAACCGAGGCGGGATTGCCCGTGGGGATTCAGATCATGGGTCCGTATTGGGAAGATGCTACGCCCATCACGTTTGCGGATCTGCTCGCAGGCGAGATAGGAGGGTTCGCGGCACCTCCGGGTTACGGAAGTTAGTGGCTGAACAACCTAAAGAATGAAAACACCACGAAAAACGCGCCTGCAACACGAAACAGCCACGTCATGATTTTCGTGTTCATCTGCCGCATTTCAGGAGTTGGCGGCGGACTAATCCGCGGATAGCGTTCGCGAAGGCCGGTGGTCCAGGCGTTATATCGTTTGGAAAGCTGCGCCGACCAAACGATGAGGGCCGCCCCCAGAACGATCAAGCAACAGCACGTGAAGGTTGGCAAGATCCCGATCATCGATTGAGATCTCGTTGACCGGCTGGAGTCCTCTACTGCAGCGTGCCCGACCAGCCGGACGTATCGCCAAAGGGCAAACCGGTCATCACGGCGATAATTGAATCGATTTTGCCGTCCTTGATCTTGAAGATTTCGTCCACTTCCTCGCTGAATGGGCGCAGCGCAGCGGCCGATTCATCCACTTTCCCGAGGCCCGGTACGTCCACGGTCTTTACCTTCCCCGAGGTATTGAACATGAACGAGCCCATGACAATTCCTCGCTGCCTGTCGACCACCGTGTAGAGACGAGGGCTGATGGGGTAGATGTAGCTGAAAATGTGTGAATCCAGTCCCGCCGCGCAGCCGACCGGTCCGTTTTTCGCCGCCGGGCCGAACGACGACGGACACGTCTGCGTCCCGTTTTCCACGCGAATGACATCCGGGGCGAACGGCACTATGCTGCCGCTGCTTTTCTCGATGCCGTCAAAATACAGGTCGGTTTGCGCGATCAAGTCCTTGGGGGACTCGCGCTCGGATTCAGGAACGTCCTCGAAAAATCCCGCAAGCGCAGGCGCGACCTTCGGGTCGGTGAGCCCGTCGGGGCGGGTAAACCCCGCGGCGGTTTCCTTGCGCGTAATAAGCGCTTCAATCTCGGTGATCTTGCGATTCACCACGCGAAGCCGGGTCGAGAGCAGCCCGGACATTCCTGCTTCGTCCGTCACGCCGACGAACCCGACCTCTCCGTCCTCGGGATCATCAATATAGAGCTTGTAGCTTCCCCAGCCGGTCAGCGTGCCCCAGAGACCGTCGGTGAATTTCAGGTCCTGGGCATTTTCCGTGTAGCGCGCTCCGGCGGCGAGCGGAAGGTGCGACGCGTCATGGTCAATGAGAGCTGCGCGATAGGCGTCGACCAGACCGTTCAGGCATTTACGGTCGCAGGAGGCTGCTTCCGATTCACGCGGCCTCAATGGCGCGGCAGCCCGATGCGGCGTTTCCGGTCCCCATCCGGACGTGATTCCGTACGGCTCCTGCGTGAGCACGGCCTGTACGGCATGGATTTTTCCGTTCTCGATCTTGAACAGCTCGCCGATCTCAAATGTCAGAGGATGTCGAAGGTTCGAGGGGAAGGTGGTGCCATCGGTCAGGGTGACGGATTTCACTGTGCCCGCGTGATCGAAAAATGCAAATGCGAACGCCAACCCGAGCTCGCGGTCCACGATTACCCACCGGCGATCCCGAATGTGAGTGACAATTTTGAAATAGCCGGTCTTGAATTGGGCCTCGCAGCCAAGGCTTCCGATGGGATACCCGCTGGGCTCCCCGGTCTTGTACAGATCGGGGTTGTTGGTCGTCTGCGTGCCATTCTCGACGCGATTGCAATCGTCGGCAAACGGATAGACGCCCTTGCCGTCGTTGTTCTGCAGGCCGGAAAAATACATGTTCGCCGTTTTCACCAGTTCCTCGCGGGACTCCCGCTCCGCTGCAGGAACCGCTTTGAGAAAGAGCGGATTCGGAGACCTCGCCTCCAGCTTCTTCGCTGCATCCGCATCGCGGACCACGAAATCTTCCACTTCCTGGATTTGTCCCGCGCCGACCTTCAGCCGGAGGCAAAAAATCACCGGATTGTCCCATTCCTTCATTGTGCCGATGAACCCGACCTCCCCGGCCTCGGGCTCCGCGAAGTAGAGTTTGAATGTGCCCACGCCGTTTGCCGTAGCCCAGAATCCCTCGCCAACCTTCAGTTTCGCCGTGTTCTCAGTGAATTTCACACCGCTCGCTAAGGAAACCTTCGAGGGGTCGCGAGCCGCGAGCGCCTCAAGATATCGATCCACAAGACCAGTCAAGCACTCGCGATCGCATAGGGTTGCAGCGGCCGCCGGCCGGGGCTCAGCAGAGGCGGCGCGGCCGGGCTCTCCTGTGATCGCTACGGCGATCACGATTGCCATCAGGCCGAGAATCATGGATCGCAAGTATCTGGATTGCATTTGAATCCTCCGGTTCGAACTTCGATGACTGCCTGGCGAAACTGTACGGCCTCCTGTGGCATTTCGACGTCGAGCGCATCAAATGGAGTACGAGCGACTCCCACTCTACGGCAAGCCGAAGACGAAATAGGTCGTACCGGCGGTGACGAAAACATACTGCTTGCCGCCTGCTGAGAACGTCACCGGATTCGACCGCAGCGACGATCCCAGATTAATGTCCCAGAGAGGTTTTCCGGTGATCGCGTCGAGCGCGAAGAAGTTCCCTTCATCGGTCCCGGAAAAGACCAGACCGCCTGCCGTTGCAAGCGTCCCGACCCAAGACGGAGAGTGCAGCCGGAACTCCCACTTCATTTTTCCCGTGGTGGCCTCAAGCGCCCGGATCGCGCCGTACGCATCATCGCCGCTGAGCGCGCGTTCTCCCCCCGCGCCCATGGGAAATTTTCCCATCTCCCATTTGGTCGTCGTCCCCTTTACGAAATAGGAGCCCATCTCCCGCGCGTCCACATAAAAGAGTTTGGTGATGGGACTATAGGAATTGCTGGTCCAGTTGATTGCACCGGTGATGCTGGGATAGACCAGCGTGCCTTCGGGGCTCGGGTCGGAGTTCGGGAGCGGGATCGGACGGCCCTTGGCGTCGAGTCCCTTTGCCCAGGTCTCCTTAACATACGGGGTGCCAGTGATAAAGTGCCCCGTCTCGCGATCGAGCACGTAATAGAAACCGTTGCGATTGGCGAAGCCCAGAAGTTTTCGCGCCTTGCCCTTTACGACGTCGTCAAACAAGACCGGGGGTTCCGACGAGTCCCAATCGTGCGTTTCGTGCGGCGAGAATTGGAAGAACCATTTTATCTTGCCCGACTCGGGGTCGATGGCAAGCACTGAGCAGGTATACAGGTTATCGCCCGGCCTGCCGTCGCCGTTCCAGTCCGGCGCCGGATTGCCCGTACCCCAATAGATCATGTTCAGCTTGGGATCGTAGGCCCCGGCGTTCCACGTGGTCCCGCCGGCAGGAACCGAATCGCCCCAGGTGTCCGAGCCGGTTTCACCGGGCGCCGGAACCGTCCACAGGCGCCACAGCCGCTTGCCGGTCTTGGCATCGTAGCAGTCCAGGAAACCGCGAACGGCGGCTTCGCTGCCGCCGGTGCCGATCAGGATCTTGCCGTCAATCGCAAGGGGCGCCGCGGTGATCGCATAACCCATTTTGTTGTCGGCGACCACGACGTTCCAGATCACCGCACCGGTCGTTGCGTCGAGCGCCACCAGGTGCGCGTCAATGGTCGCGACATACACGCGATGATCCAGCACCGCGACGCCGCGATTGGTCTGAAACAGACCAATGGAGACGACGTTCTTCAGAATCGGAGACCACGTCCAGAGTTTGCTGCCGGTATGCGCATCAAGCGCCGTCACGGTGCTCGGCGGGTCGGTAACGTACATGATTCCATCCACGACGATCGGTGACGTTTCGACATTTCCGGCCGGACGCGTCGGCTGATACGCCCAGGCGAGTTTCAGCCCGGCGACATTTTGGGGTGTGAGCTGCCTGAGACCCGAAAAGCGCTGATCATAATAGTTGCCGCCGTAGGTGAGCCAGTTCGCCGGTTCGCTGTCGGACTTCACCACGCGCTGATAGGGTACCTGCGCGAAGGCGGGAAAGGCGGCGGCGAGGGCGGCAACAATGAGCGCGCACTTGATGGTTCTCATTGGACACCTTTCAGGCTGGCCAGATACGCGACCAGATCGTCGAGCTGCGCCGTAGAAAGGGTGTCCTTGAAGCTGGGCATCACGCTTCTCCCGGGAATTTTTTCGACCTTCTGCACGTCAAGTTTCCTGAAGGCGTGAAAGTGGCCGGTTGCGTCCTTGATCACGATGGTGAACGAGTCCTCGCTCACGCGCGTGCCGTCAACCGACTGGCCGTCCTTGGTGACCACGTGCACGAATAGAAACTGCGTGAAGCGTCCCCGCTCCATCGCACCCGCTTCCTGCGGCAGATTCGTCCCGGGAGTAAGCAGCGCCGTGCGCAGATACGCGGGCCCACGCATCGCGCCGACACGCGTCAGCTCCGGGCCAATGCCCCCGCCTTCCCCGGCGATGATATGACAGCCCCCGCAGCCGCTGGTGTCATAGACGGTCTTCCCTTTGGCCACGTCGCCTTTTGCGATTTCCGCGTCCGCAGTGCGGCCCAGTGTGCGCAGATATCCGACAACCTGCCCGGTCTCATCGACGCTCAACGACCCGAATGCCGTCATACCGGTGCCCGGAATCCCGCCGCGAATAATTGCACCGACCGCTTCGTCGCCGAGTCTCTCGGGGGCTCCCTGAAGGCTCGGACCATCGCCACCGCCGCCGTCCAGGCCGTGGCACTTCGAGCAGGTTGCTTCATAGAGCTTCTTGCCCATGGCCACGTCTTCGGCCGAAGTTTTTGCGACCACCGGAGTCGGGTCGCGCGGAATTTGCGACAGCGCGGCCGGCACCCAGGCGGTCAGGCACAGTGCAGCGACACACAGCGGGCGGATTGCTTTCATTCAAATTCCCCCACGATTGCCTCCGATTCGATGCGGATTATCACACGCAAATTCGCGGTGTCAAGCGCGGTGGTGAGGTCCAGGAACTTGAATCAAGAGGCGCCACGAGCCCGGCCCACGGACACGACGGGCGAGTTTCTCGGCGTTTCAGGGAAGACCGAGACTTCCAAAGGCGCGCGGATAGGTGATGATGCCCCAGGGCAGATGAAATCCATCGAGGACGCTGATCGTCTGGTAGGTTTTCGCATCGATCACATAGATGTTGTTCGAGCGGCCGCAAGCCAGCAGGAGCTTCGAATCATCCGGAGTGAACGTAAAGTGCCAGCAACGCTGGCCGATTGAGACTTCGCCGAGCAGCTGCAGGGAATCCGCCGAATAGACTTGCATCTTTCGTGCCGCAGCCGCGTTCACAAAAATCCGGGTTCCCTGCCGGTCAAAGGCGACTCCGTAAGGTTTCGCTGCTGTTGCGACCGCGCGAACCACGTTCAGATTCTGATCCAGTGACAGCAGTGTTCCGGAGCCTTCCATCGTCACGGCGAACGAATTCCCCTGCGGCGATACCTTTACTCCGCGAGGTCGTTTGCCATACGATGCTACGTTGATGACGCGCGAAAGCTTGCCGGTCGCGACGTCGTAGACGCCGAGCGAGTCCTGCGCCTCATTAGCGACGATCAGAGACTTCCCGTCCGGCGTAAATTCCAGACCCTCGGTCTCTTTCCCGGCAACGAAGCTCCGGACCGCGGACCAATCCCCGACTCGGAACTGCATAATTTCGGCCGGAGGCTCGTCCGCGTCGTTGTCCTCGTCACCAGAAGCCCCTTCCTGCGGCGGCCCGGCCGTGGAACCCGGTTCGTAGGAGATGAATGCCGATGTGCCGGCGGGATCGAGCTTCACGAACTCCGGGTTGTCGCCGACCGGAATTCGCCGGACCAGGTGCAGGCCGCCACGAGTGTCAAATACGCTCGCATCGGCCGTGTCCTTGTTGGCGGCTACCAGATGTTTTCCGTCAAAGGTGACGGCAATGCCCCTCGGCGCAGTGTCCTTGGGCTGGACTCGCTTTGTGACCTTGAGCGTACCGAGGTCGATGACGACGATGCCACCGTCTTCTTCGCTCACATAGGCAACGTTGTTCGGAACCCTGATAAAACGAACGTAGACCAACAGGCAGGCAATCACGACGACGAATATCGCAAACGTCCACAAGAAATTCCTGCGCACGCTCATCCCCACCCCCGGGCCCCACTGCATCGTACGGTGATCTACCGCGAACGGTTTACATCATCGAGCTGAGCTTTACCTCCACCCAGCCGGCTGGCTTCTTTACCTCGAACTTGTCCACCAGAATCGAGCCGTTCCTCAGCTTCCCGGTTATGCGAATCGGCTGTCCGACGTATTCGGCGACATCGGGCGACGGCGTAACCAATATGAAGAACTTCTTGTCGGGCGTCACGATTCCGGCCGGTCGGCCCATCTTCAGACAGGCCACGCCACATTGCTTCATCCCCATGTGATCGTTGCCGGATTGCGCGCTGTCGGTAAGGTAGCAGGATGCGTCCACAAGCGATCCCGTCCAGATCTGGTTCTCTTCGGCGCGCGCGCTGGAAATCGTTCCTGCCAGAATTGCGAGCACCGCCAAAACGCGAATGATTTTCATGTTCCCGCTCCTGAAGTCCTTGGGGTTGTGCACTCTCCAGGAGTCTACACCGCCCTCCCGTGCTCGGCCGACGCAATCTACCAGCACAAGACGTGCTCTTCCACATGGGAAGATGTGCCCGGAGCTCCCGGTGTTCATGGTTTCTTGCATGGCAAATCTCTACTTGCGAACCCGCCTGGTTCTAGCCGCAGTTCCGGTCAGAAAGGCGACGCAGGCAGAGCCTCAAATCACGCGGCGGCTTGCGCCGTTTAAATACGCGGGAAGCTGGGTGAGATCGTCAAGCATGAGGTCAGGGGGATTCGCACGCAACCCTTCCAGGCCCAGGCCGTAGCTGACCCCGCACGCCCAGGTGCCCGCGTTCCGCGCGGTTCGCACGTCCACGTCGGAATCACCCACGATCATCGCTTCGCGCGGCGTGATCGCGAAGTCGCGCAACAGTATGTTCATGCCCTCCGGGTCCGGCTTCTTGGTTTCAAAACTGTTGCCGCCGTACACATACCGGAAAAAGTGCGAAATGCCGAGACCGTCGAGGATGCCTTTGCTGAACCGCACGGGCTTGTTGGTCAGCACGGCCATGGGATGCTCGCGCAACAGATCCAGAGCTGCGCGCACGCCGGGATAGGTTACCGTGTTATCCAGCATGTGTTCACGGTAGTAGGACAGGAAGTAGCGGTGGCCTTGTTCGGCTTCGGCGTCGGTGACGCTGTCACCCAGGGCACGGCGCACCAGAACCGCCGCGCCATTGCCTACGAAACCGTAGATTGTTTCGTGCGGCAGCGAGGCTCGGCCCATGTGCTTGAGCGTTGCGTCAATTGAAAGCGCGAGATCGAGCTTGGAATCAATGAGGGTCCCGTCGAGATCAAAGACCAGTCCCCGCACTCCGGCAAATCGGCCGTTCTGTTGATCTACGCTGCCGCTCATGGTGTCCGCAGGTCGTGCGTGATTACACAATTGTAAGCGGGCTCGCAGCCGATGTCACGACACGAGGCGATCGGGCCCAGGCATGGCCGTTACCGAAACGTGACTTTGACCGCGGCTATTTCCCTCACCAGGGGCGCCGGAGGCTATTGTTGGCGGCAGGCCGAAGTTGAGCAAATACTTGGGAGACGACGTTGAGCCGTATCTGGGACGCGTTGAAGCAAGCGGAACGACAGCGGTCTCGCTCGCAAGATCGAGAACCTGCCGCTGATCGGATCAGAGATCGCGCGCCAGGCGACACGGACCGCCGCGCAGGTCTGCGCCATGCGCACAACGTAACCCTGCTGATCTACGGCTCGGATGCAGACAAAGAGCCCTTCCACGAAGAAGCGGAAACCATCGACGCACACGAGAACGGCTGTTCGCTGACCCTTGAGACGGTTGTCTCGCGCGGCCAGCGGTTGTTTCTGACCAACATGCGCAATCAAGCCGAACAGGAATGCCGCGTCATCCACGTGGGCAGACGCGTCCGAGGCAAGGCTCGCGTCGGCATCGAGTTCGTAGCGCCCACGCGGCAGTTCTGGCGCCCGGCATAGATCCAGGCAGCCAACCCCCACCGGGTAATTCAGCGGGTATCCTGGCAGGCCCCGCCTGCCGTCCCCTTGCTCTGCTTTGGCTCAGACGCGCGCCGCTGCTACAATGTCGGGTTTCGCACGGCACGCCAGTGCATCCCGAGGTCTCGATGGCTGAAATCCAACCGTTCCGAGCATACCGTTACGATACCAAGCGTGTTGCCCTGAACGATGTGCTCACGCAGCCATACGACAAGATCACTCCGGCAATGCAGGAGGCCTACTACGCCGCGAGCCCCTACAACCTGATCGCGATCGAAAAGGGCCGGGTGCTGCCCACCGACACCCCCGAGAACAACGTCTATACCCGCGCCGCAAGCCAGGTCGAGCAGTGGATCGCCGCAAGAATTCTGATTCAGGACGCCGCGCCCGCCATCTACGTCTATTCGCAGGACTTTCAGGTCCCGGGGACGCAGGTTCGCCGCGTGCGCATCGGGTTCATCGCGCTCACGCGTGTCGTCGATTACGACGACCAGGTCGTCTTCCGCCACGAGCACACGCTGTCGGGCCCCAAGGCGGACCGAATCGAACTGCTACGCCGGACCCGTGCGCAGACCGGCCAGCTGTTTCTGCTCTACGACGACCGCGTGCGCCAAATCGATACGTGGCTTGAACAGATTGCCCGCACCAGCGCTCCGGACGAGCTCGTCGATGAACTCGGCGTGACCCACCGCCTGTGGCCTGTTTCTGATCCTGCTTTCGCTGCGCGCGTTCAGAAAGCGATGGCTGACAAAAAGCTCGTGATCGCCGACGGCCATCATCGCTATGAGACGGCGCTGAAGTATCGCGACGAATGCCGCAAGAGTTCGGGCCGGGTCGATCCCATGGCCGCATCGGAATTCGCTATGGCGACATTCATCAACACGCATTCCAGAGGCCTGACGATTCTTGCTACCCACCGCCTGGTCTCGCGCATTGCCAATTTCGATTTTGACCGGTTCCGAAGCAATCTCGCGCCGCTGTTTGACTGGTACTCGTATCCCTTCGGGGATGCCGAGGAGCGCTCGACGGCGTACGTCGAGTTCCGCAAAGACCTGGAGCGCCCCAATCACGGCCGACGCGCGATTGGCGTCTACCCGGGCGCCGTCCATTCCGGCGCGAGCGCGTTCTATCTGTTCGCACTGCGCGCGGAAGCCGACCTGGAGGTCCTGCTGCCCGACGTTTCCGAAGCGCAAAGGGGGCTCGACGTGGTCCTGTTGCATCGATTGATTCTGGAAAAGGGGCTGGGAATCACAGCCGAGGCCGTGGCGAGTGAGCAAAATCTCAGCTACGAGCGCGAGATCGACAAGGCGCTTGAGGCAGTGGACGATCACCGGGCACAGCTGGCGTTCCTGCTAAATCCTGTTCGCGTCGAGCAAGTGACCAGGATCGCGCTCGGCGGCGACGTCATGCCCCAAAAATCCACGGATTTCTACCCAAAGCTGTTGAGCGGCATCGCGATCTACCGGGTCCAGGGTTAGGGCTGCAGGAACCAACGCGCGGCCTGGCGTCAAACACAAACCGCGCATCGGGAAGATTCAGCGCCGAAGGCAGGTTCCCCTCGCTGGCGCAAAATACACTTCGAAAAAAGCTACTTTGAGAAGCTTGCGATCGCCGCGGCTTCCGTATCGTAGGTGTCGAACACGGTCATCAGCTTTGTCACCTGGAGAACTTCCTTGAACTTCGAGCCGAGGTTCGTGAGCTTCAGCGTGGCGCCCTGCGAGCGCGCGCTGTGAAACGTCGCCACCAAAGTTCCCAGTCCGGCGCTGTCGATGTAGCCGACCTGCGCGAGGTTCAGGATGATCTTCTTCTTGCCCGCCGCCAACAGGCCTTTCACCTTCTCGCGGAACGCGTTGCTCTCCTCGCCCAGCACGATGCGCCCTTCAATATCCAGCACGCTTACACCGTTCACTTCCCGATCCGTCATTCGCAGTGCCACGTTCGCGCCTCCTGAAAAGCTTGCAGTTCAATGTGGAATTTGTATCTTGAAAAAGTCGCTTCCCGCGTCTCAGCCGGGTTGCTCTGTTCTCAATAAAAATCCGAGCAGGACATATAATAGCCGCAACTCGGACAGATCAGCTTGCAGCTTCGCGCCGCCAGCCGCGTCGAGCAGCGCGGGCAGTAGCTCATAGCCAGCTCCTGCTGATCGACTGACACGCGGTCCGCCTCCTGCAACTTCTCTGGCGAGCTTGCGGCTTGATCCGTTGATCCAAACACGAATTCTGGCTGGTTCATCTCCGAATTCTCGGCCCGACGGTTATAGCACATCCGGCCGACCGGACAAAGCAAAGGCCTCCCGCTTGAGCCTCTGCGACCGTCCATTTCCAATGGACCGGAATGCCCGAAGCAAGTACCTTCGATGCAACCGCGGCGGCAGGCCAGGCGTCTGATACCCTAGAAGCGAGGCGACCATGAGAGGCAAGAGCCTGGTAGTCGAAGCCCTAGCGATGCTGTTGGTCGTCTCACTCCTTGCCGCGAGCCGAACAGAGGCGCAGCGAACGGCTCAGGCCTCCCTCGCTCGAGCTTCGGTTCATCCCCGGTCTGTCGGCAGCCGTGTGGCATTCCCGCGCAGTTCGACCGGAACCCGAATGGCTCCGCTTGCGCGAAACGCAATCCACCTCAACCCGGCTTCGAGGTCGTTCGAATCAAGCGATGGTTCTCCCGTGGCACTCGAGGACCTGCTGAGGTCGATCGCTCCCGCTGGATTCAGCCCTTCCTACCTCTCTGCGATGAACCAGGATCTCGGAATCAAAGCAGTCATCGACCCGGCAACCGAATGGAAATTGGCTGTCGCTCACCGTTTCTTGCATGGCCGTGGGCGCTTTGGCGGTCCCGGATTCTACCTGCTGGACGACCTTGGCGGCTATGCGGCCCCGGACGATTCACAGTCTGCCGATGCCGGTCCGGCCGACCAGCCTGCGCAACAGCCGCAGGTCATCGTGGTCCAGGCTGCGCAGCCTTCTGAGCAAGCCCCCGAGCGGCCCCCTGCCGACGACTCCGCTTCATTGCCCGACGTCGGCCAGTTCACGCTCGTGCTGCAGAGCGGCGTCGAACTGCAAGCCGTGGGCTTTACGCGCGTGAAGGACCGTATTGTGTACATCACCTCGGATGGCAGCCGCCGCACGATAGGGGTCGACGATCTCAATTCCGACGCGACCGTTCGAGTGAATGAAGAACGCGGTACGCCGCTGCAACTTCCTCTGTAAGACGCACGGGCAAGAATTTCCGCGCAGGGTAATCCCGCCGTGAGTAGAATCGAGCCGATGCGAGCCGTGATTCAACGAGTGAGCCATGCGCGCGTGATGGTGGGAGGCCGCGTGACGGGTGAAATCGACCAGGGCCTTGTCGTGCTGGTTGCTGTGGGCCGCGAGGATTCGCCAGAGGTCGCAGCTTCGATGGCTGAAAAAATCCTGCGCCTGCGAATCTTCAATGACGATCAGGGAAAGATGAACCGTTCGCTCCTCGACACCGGTGGCGCGATTCTGGCCGTATCGCAATTCACGCTTTACGGCGACGCCCGCGGCCAGCGGCGTCCAAGTTTTCTCCAGGCGGCACCCCCTGAACAGGCCAAGGCGGGTTACGAAGAATTTGTGCGCGCGCTCCAAGCGCTGAACCTCCGCGTTGAAACCGGAGTATTCCAGGCGCATATGTCCGTTGAGCTTGTAAACGACGGCCCGGTCACGATTCTGCTCGATTCCGACAAGACGTTTTGACCGGCTCTGGCTTGCCATGTTCCGGTCGTTGGCCTAGGCTTTTCCTCGGAGCGCACCGATGAGTGAAATTCACAGAATTCTCGATCAAATGGACCGGGCATTTTCCGGGGACGCCTGGCATGGGCCCAGCCTCATGAGTGTGCTGGACGGCATTTCCGCCGAGGACGCATCGAAACACCCGATCCGGGGGGCGCACTCGATCTGGGAGCTGGTTCATCACATCGCCACGTGGAACGCAGTTTCGCAGCACCGCTTGGCGGGCGAGGTCGTCGAAATCACACCGGAGCGCGACTGGCCGCCCGTTTGGGAAGTCAGCGAGACGGCCTGGAAACGGGCGCTTGAAAACCTGGTAGAAAGCCGCGCCCGACTACGTGCTTCGCTTAAGGAATTCAGCGACGAGCAACTGGATCGAAAAGCCACGGGTCCAGACTATTCCTGCTACGTGGTGCTACATGGCGTGGTGCAACACGACCTGTACCACGCCGGGCAGATCGTTATGCTGAAGAAGGCTCTCTCGTGAGGGCGCGCAGGCCATCCCATTGACCATGCCTGCAGGCGAGCCCACCGAGGTTGCTGCTTTCGTACTGGCTGCGGGCTGGGCAGGCTATGGCGCGATTCTCGCACTCGGCAAGCGCGGTGCGGCGCCGGGCGACGCCAGGCGCGACGTAATTTCGAGCGCAGGTTTCTTGCTGCAATGCGCCGCCTACGGCCTCTGTTTCCTGTTTCACCGCACGTATTTCTCACCGCTGGTTTCCATGTCGCAATTGTCGGAATCAGTCCTGGCCGGTGTCGACATGGCCCTCACGGTCGCATCGGTTTGGTTTTGCTTCGCCGCGGCGCGTGCGCTCGGAAGGCAATGGGCGCTGATGGCGAGGGTAATCGAAGGCCACGAGTTGATCCGCGAGGGCCCCTACGCCGTCGTGCGCAATCCGATTTATCTCGCGATGCTCGGAATGCTCCTCGCCACCGGCCTTGCCGTCACCCGCTGGCAGGCGCTGCTTTACGCAACCGTCGTGTTCGCCTCGGGCACCGCAATTCGCATTCGCTCTGAGGAGAAGCTGCTGCGCGAGACCTTCGGTCAGACGTTTGACGACTACGCGCGCAGCGTGCCCGCCTTCCTGCCCCGCCTATAGCCATAGGTCCACGTAACCGACATAAGAATTCGCGCGTCCCACAGCAATTACTGATAATATTCACCGCGACTTTCAAGGGGGGGATTCAATTGATGCGCTCCAATTGCGTTTTGAGAATGGCTGGGGCGGCGATTCTCGCCGCGTGTTTTGCGGCGGCGGTCCAGGCGCAAAAAGACGGCGATTGGCCGATGTACCGGCACGATCCCGCAGGTACAGGCTATTCCGCGCTGAAGCAGATCAATACGGGTAACGTCACCACGCTCGCGCAGGCCTGGACAATGCGTCTAAATGACCGCGGCGGCCTGGAAGTCACGCCCATTGCCGTCAACGGAGTCATGTACTTTCCCGCCGGAAACAAAGTGCTGGCTGTTGATCCGGAGACCGGCAAGGAAATCTGGCACTACGAATTACCGGCGAGTCAGGCTTCGTCGCGAGGCGTCGCATTCTGGCCGGGAGACTCGACCAACGCGCCGCGAATTCTGTTTACGACGCTGGATCGCAAGTTGATCGCACTCGATGCCTCGACCGGGAAACTTGTTCCCGGTTTTGCGACTGGCGGCATTGCCGAGCTCACCGTCGGATACAACGGAATACCCACGATCTTCAAGAACATTGCGCTGTTGGGCGCAAGCGTCGGCGAGCTGCCCAAAGGGCCTCCGGGCGACACGCGCGCATACGACGCGATTACCGGCCAGTTGCTGTGGACGTTTCATACCGTTGCGCGACCGGGTGAAACCGGCCATGAGACCTGGCTCGACAACGGCTGGGATGGCCGCTCCGGGACGAACGTCTGGGGCTGGTATATGACCGCGGATGAAAAAACCAATACCGTGTACATGCCCATCGGCGGACCGTCGCCGAACTACTACGGCGGAGACCGGCCAGGCGCAAATCTTTTCGCGAATTCCGTCGTCGCGGTCGACGCGTCGACCGGCAAG
>DATBXX010000004.1:0-4019 GCA_036514055.1 Candidatus Acidiferrales bacterium | reverse complement strand
CGGATGATCGTCGAAATCTTACTGTTGGGTCTGATGCGTCGGTGCCTGTTGATCCTTCTTGGCCAAGTCCGCCTTCGCCGGATCAGCCGTAATATCGGAACCAGGCTTCTGATACCGCGTCAGGAACGGCATGAACGGCGTAACCTCAAACGGCATCTTCTCCCGCGGCGACAGCAAAGCCACGGGTTTCGACTTGAGCATTTCTACCTTGTCGGTCCACGGATCGAGCTTCAAACGCGCTCCGATCGGCAGCGCCGCAATCTGGTCGACCTTGTCCGGCGCCAGCGCCGGCCCGGAAGACTCCAGCGATGAGGCAAACGTGACGCCGTTGCCCAGATGCGCGTTGATCAGAGCCGGCAGCTGCTTCTGCTCTAGATCCAGCTGCTTCAGGAACAGGCTCGCGGGACCCAGCTTGTCCTTGTACGGCGAATTCTTCAACAGCTCCACCGCTTTCGCGTTCGCGGCTGCAATGTCGGCCGGAGTATCGCGGAACGAAAAATGATTCAGCGCCTCGACGGTTGAAACGTTCGTCGTGTCGTTGAATCCCCACTGGTCGGTCGCAGGCTTCGTCACGATGATCTGCGCCAGCTCCTGCGCCAGCATGGTCGCCAGGCTCGCTTCATCCGGCAGCACGTCGATCAACCCGCGACTCAGCACGATCGTGTGGCCGATCGAAAAAGATTCGAGCGTCCCCGAAAGCATCACGCGGCAGTGAATCTCCGGCTGGATGTCCAGATTGTTGGTCACCTCGATATTGTTCACCACGGTCTCGAGCACGTGATCGACTTCGTTCGGCGGTGCCAGCAACCCCGTTCGCTGCAGCCGCTCCAGTACGTTCACCTCGGCCGCATGCTGCCATTCGCGCTCTGCCTCGATCGGCGAACGATCTTGCTGCGTCGTCGTCTGGTCCTTGATCGCCGACGCCGCCTCGATCGTCATCTGGCTGAACTCTTCCTCGCGCGTCGTATTCTTCAGGTCGTAGCCCCACAGCCGCGTCTGTGCCTTGAACCGCACATGATTGCCCAAAAATTCCTTCAGGTCCGATTCCTGGCTGAACACGAACGACGGCAGCCACAATCCAGGCTGCACGTTCATCCGCCAGCTGTCGAAGTGCAGGTTGAAGCTGTTGATACCCGCCAGCGGCGTGTACACGCCGTTGAAGCGCACGATCGTGAAGCCCTGATCCTCGGCCCACACGCGGCCCTTGAACCGCCCCTTGCCCGACTTCGGCAGCGGCGTCACATCGAACACCAGGCAGCGCACTTCGCCCAAAAACTCGCGTCCCACGTAGTCGAACTGGTAGTGCTGGCGGTCGAAATACATATTGTCCAGATAGATCATCTGGAGGAAACCTTCAGGAATGTATTGCGACGTGAAGTAGTCGGCGACGTGGGCGAGCGGATTCAGCTGCCCCATCACGCCCTTCTTCTTGTCGAGCATGGATTCATCGACCACGCCCTTGGAAAGCAGCGCCTGGCCCAGGAAATAGTGATCCTTCACCGGAACCGCGCCCATTTCCGGATCCGGCCTCATGTCCTGAATGTAGGTCTCAATGATCGGGTTGTAACGCCGGATCGTCGCGTTCTCGTCGTGCTCGCGCGCAATCATCCGGTCGATGGCCTGATTGACTGTGGTCACCGCCGCAATCGCATCTCCGTTTTCCGTCTGTGTTTGGGTCTGCGGCTGCGTCGTGTCCGCTGCCGGTTTCGTCTGCGCCCCTGCTACCCCCGCATAGGCGCCCAAAAGGATCATCGACACTGAGAGATTCTTCCAGGTGCGCATTTCTCCGCTCCCCTTTCAATACCCGATCAGTACGCCAGTTCAAACGTGATGTGCGCCACGGCCGGAAAGTCCACTGGCTGCCCGTTCTGCGTGGCCGGCTTGAACTTGATCTGGCGGGCCGCCGCTTCGGCCGCCTCGTCGAGTCCGTATCCAAGTCCGCGCACGATGCGCTCCACTTGTACGTCACCCGACGCCTTGAACACAACCTGAACAAGCACATCACCTTCCACTCTCTTCGCGCGGCCTTCATCCGTGTAGACCGGCTTGGGCCGATACAGAATTTCTACCGGATTCGTATTGGAAACCGCCGCGGCTTGCTTCACTTTTGGAGCATCGGTGGCCTTTTCATCCGCAAACACACCCTGCTGCACCGATCCGTGCGCGCCGCCTCCGGTTCCACCGGCTGCAACGCCGTTGCCAAATCCCGTGCTCGCCACCACGCCCTTGGCGCCCTTCGCTCCACCCGTGCCGTTGCCCTGGCCCGCGCCAGTCGGCATGTCGAAACCGCCCGCCGCAGCGATATTCGGATTGCGCGTCGTGTTGTTGTTCGCCTGCACTCCGTTTGGATCGCCAAAGCCGCCCGTCTGCACCTGCTCCCGGGGCTTCCTCAAAGTCGGAATCGCCGAGCTCCCCATCGTAGGGAAATCCTTGGCCACATCCACCGCATCCGGCGCCGCGACTTTCTTCTGCGCCACCTGCTTCACCACCGGCGCGGTGAACACAGGAACGTTGTAAATCTTCGGCTTCGGCGGTTCTGGAACCACGACCGGCTTGGGCATCGCCTTCACCACCTCCACTCTCTTCATAACCTTCGGCGGAGGAGGCGGCTGCGGTTTGTAAGGCTGAATCACAGGCGCCTCAATCGATGTAACCCAGTAATGCGGCGCCGCTTCGAACTTCGCGGGAATCAGCAGAGGTATTACGATGACAGAGACCAGCGCGCAGCACTGCAGGACCAAGCCGGCGCCAACCGAGCCCCAGCGCTGCTTGCCCTGCGGTAACAACGCTTCATTGAAAACAGGTCGATTCTTTACCGGCGCCATGTCATTTCACCCCGATTGCCCTTTTAATCTAATTGATGTGCGTCGACACAAATCCCCGCACAGTATCTAAGTACTAGAACTAAAGGCCGGAGTGAATAGGACCCGCGTACCATTCTACCCCCGGCAGTGCCGAAAGCGATAACCCGACTAACTTGCCACGCAGCTTGCTCTTAGCCCTTATCGGGCTTAACGTCGTGCTCCATTACACCCGTCGCCTATTATTCCTAACACCGCTATGGAGCATCCGTTGCGAACTCATCTTGAGACAAGATAGATGCCCGGCCGAGGGCTCGGGATAGCCGGGAGCTCGAATTTTGAAGGACCGCTCTCCAAACGCCACTAAAACAAAGACTTCGGAGAACGGATGCTGGGCGCACCGTCCCCCGAAAGGGAAGACTTCGCGCTTCCTTCCGGGTCTTCGATCCCCGGAAGGAGCGCGATCGATCAGGGGCCGCCCTTAGTGCGACTCGATGACCATGTAATTCGTTACGCCACCTTGCAGATTCACCAGCAGAAGCACCGGCTGCTTTCCTGCCGCAGCCACTGCCTGCTTGTATTCTGCGATGTTGTGAACGGGCTTATGGTTTACTTCCTGGATCACGTCGCCACGATCGAGACCAGCCGCTGCCGCCGCGCTCGAAGCATCGACGTTCGTCACCACAACGCCGCGGGTTCCGGACGGCAACTGCAGCTGCTGGAGCGTATCCGGCGTGAGTTCTTCCACATTCACACCCTCAAGCCCCCCGCTGTTCTCGCTGGGTCCCGAATTATCTTCCGCCAGCTTGTCTGGAGGAAGTTCGCCGAGCGTCACGTTGACGTCCTGCACTTTTCCGTCTCGCGAAACCGCCAGCTTCACCGACGTCCCCGGCGCCGACTGCGAAACCCGCAGCCGCAAGTCGTTCGCCGATTCCACCGGCTGGCCATTCAGTTCCAGGATCACGTCGCCATCGCGAAGACCGGCCTTGGCCGCCGGAGCATCCGGCTTCAACCCGCTCACCAGCGCACCGCCCGGCCTGTTCAGTCCAAACTGCCGTGCGAGTGCCGGCGTCACGTCCTGCGGATAGAGGCCCAGATAGCCGCGCACGACCTTGCCGTGCCCAACGATCTGGTCCATCACCGAACGCGCCATGTTGATTGGAATCGCGAAACCGACGCCCTGATTGCCGCCGCCTCCGCCGCTCAGGATGGCCGTGT
>DATBXX010000003.1:0-26702 GCA_036514055.1 Candidatus Acidiferrales bacterium | reverse complement strand
CCGACGGCGAGGTGCAATGATCGTCCACATCCCCGCGATGTGTGCAAATCGCCGAGCTGCGACGACTCTGAAGGCCTGGCCAAGTGGCTAGTTTCTTCTCGACTTCTTGCAGGTGGCCTACATCTTGTGATTGCAAGTTCCTCGCCATGTTTCCGCATCCCTGAGCTTCAGGTTGCGTCTCTCAAATTGTCCAGACAGGCTGCCGTCTTGACGGCTACGGGCACCCGTGAGAGTGTCATGCGCAGGTCGGGAGGCTGTGGTCCTCTGGATTCAACGATTGCTCCTTATGCGTCCTTCACAAATCCGCAACCTGATCGCATTCGTCGTTTCCTTGTTCGTCCTCATCTGGGCGGTCGCTACGGCTGCCGATTACGTCATCGAGTACAGCTGGTGGAAAGAAGTAGGACAAGCGAGCACGTGGATCAGCATGTTGTGGTACAGCATCGCCCCCGCCGCAGTCGGCGCCCTCGTAGCCTTTATCGGATTATGGGTGGCTCATGCTCGGGGATTGCATTTCGCCGGTTCCCGTCCGCGAAATTCACGCGCCTACGCCCGACTGGTTACGGTGGTGCTCGCGATCGTCGCGATCGTATTCGCCACGGCCTCGATTGACTACTGGACAGTTATGCGCTTCTTTGGGTCGCGGGGAATTACGCTTGCCCCCGGTGCCTGGAGGGATCCGGTTTTTTCGCATGCCCTGGCATTCTACTTTTTCGATCTGCCATTCTATTCGCAAGTTCTCGGTTTCGTCTTTGCTCTGGCGATTCTTTGCGCCCTGGTTTTCTGGTTCACGGCTCGAGGATGGCAGCTGATCGACCGGTTTCAGGTCGAGCGGATGAGCAGCACATCAACCATCGACATCGGGCCTCGCGTGCTATTACTGCCGGGAGCCAGCCGCGCGGGATTCGTCCGTGTGGTTACCATCGTCCTCCTGCTTGGTTTTGCGGCTTGGATTTTCCTCGGCAACTACGAACTTCTCTATAACTCTCACGCGTTTATGACCGGTGCGGATTACGTGGATGTAAAGGTCACCCTGCCTTTGCGCTGGCTTCTTATTGCTGCCTCGCTCGCGGCACTCCCTTTACTGTGGATGCGGAGATACAAGTACGCAATCTTCGTCGTAGTAGGTTTTTTTATCGTTCAGATCGCTTTGCCGAACATTGTCCGCGCGGTCTACGTGCGACCGAATGAGATCTCGATCGAGCGCCCGTATATTGAGCGTCATATTCAGGCCACTACAACTGCCTTCGGCCTAGATCGCAGCTCAACCGAACGCCCCTTCACTTCCTCCGGACAGGAGAAGGTAGATGCCGTGCAGGACGCGACGCTGCTCGATAATATTCGCCTTTGGGACCTGCGCGCCTATGGCGCAACGATTACCCAGATCCAGGCACTGCGCCCGTATTACACCTTTCCTGACACCGACGTTGATCGCTACTTCATTAACAACCGCATCAAGCAGGTACTGCTATCCCCTCGGGAGATCGACGTCAATCAGCTATCCGCCGAAGCTAGCCAGAGCTGGATCAATCCGCGCTTCATTTATACACACGGCTTCGGCGTGGTCGTATCCGAGGTCAACAAGATTACGCCCGATGGGCTGCCAATCCAGCTGATCGAGAACGCGCCGCCGGAAGTAAAGTCCCCCGGGTTTAAGCTCACCAGACCGGAGATCTATTACGGTGAAAGCACCCAGGACCCGGTGTTTGTTCATACGGCGCGCGAGGAGTTCGATTATCCCTCAGGTGACCAGAACAAATATTCGACCTATCAGGGTACGGGAGGTTTTCCGGTCGGGACTCTTGTGATGAGAACTGCCGCTGCGATATCCCAGGGCGAACCGAACATCGTTTTCACGGGATATCTGACCGGGCAGAGCCGGATGATGATTCATCGCAATATAAAGGAACGGCTCGCGCACCTGGCCGGTTTCCTGCACTGGGACCCGGACCCCTATCTGGTGATCACCGACGACGGCAGGCTGGTCTGGATGGCGGACGGCTACACGACTTCTCTTTCGCATCCGTACTCGGCGACGCTCCCGGTAACTGGACTGGACGATGGCGCAAACTACATTCGCAATGCGGTGAAGGCCACCGTAGATGCTTACACGGGCGAAATGACCCTATACGTGTTCGACCCGACCGACCCCATCATCCAGGCTTTCGAGCACTTGTTCCCGAAACTCTTTCAGCCTGCTTCCCAGATGCCTACAGACCTGCGTCGGCACGCACGCTATCCCGAGGTTTTGTTTAGCGCGCAGGCTGAGGCTTACCGCATTTTTCATATGCGGGATCCGCAGGTGTTCTACAACAAGGAAGATATCTGGGAGATCGCGCACACCCTATCAAGCCAGTCCGGACAACCTGCTCCCATGCAGCCTACCTATGTCGTTGCGACCCTGCCTGGAGAGAAAGAGCCCGAGTTCCTGCTGATCCTGCCGTTCACGCCGCGCGGCAAGGACAACCTGATCGGATGGATGGCCGCCCGCTGCGACGGCAATCAGTTGGGGAATATTGTTTATTTTCAACTCTCGAAACAGCAGCTGATGTACGGCCCCATGCAGATTGAGTCTCGCATTGACCAGGACCAGAACATCTCCAAGGATCTGACACTGTGGAACCAACAAGGCTCACGCGTGCTGCGCGGAAGCGTCATTGCCTTGCCTGTGACCGACGGCTTCCTGTACGTGGAATCCATTTACATTCAGGCCAACGAAGCCCGCATGCCGCAGGTCAAAAAGGTCGTCCTGGCGATGGGTGACCGGCTTATTTACCGGGACACCTTTCAACAGGCGCTGGCCGAGTTGACCGGAACAGCGGGGGCGGCCCAGACTGCCGCGGTATCGGCGGCTGCAGCGAGTCCCGCCGCAGCGGCTCCGGGCTCAGCGCAAGACTCATCCTCGCTTGCAGAACGTCTCAGCCATCTGCGGGAACAGGCCGAACAAATGGCCAAGGAGCTGGAAACGCTGGAAAAGGAAGCTCAGAAGAAGAGATAGGCGGAAGGCCGAAGCGTAGATCTCGCCGCAAGGCGCACTCTGCTGATCCAACCCACGACTGCGGTCCAGGAACCCGAAACGGTGCCGGCTGCTACTCGGCGTACCAATCCGGCACCGGCACAAAACGCCGGGAAATTCTGGGCCACCAATTCCAGAAAAACATCCTCGCTTTGTCCTGCAGGCGCTCCCTGATTTCGAACTGAAACTGATACTCGGCTTCTTTGTACCAGTTCTCGTCGGGTGCTTCGAATAGGCTCTCGCGAACCTGGTCGACCAGGGCCAGTGCCGCGCGATCCTTTTTCATCCCCTGTACCAGTTCTGCCGGTGCTGCAACCCCGAGCGGTTCTTCGGCCAGCAGGATTCCCACCGCCAGCATCCGCTTCAAGCCCAGGTCGTCGGCTTCGCGAAGCACGTATTGCCAGTCAAGACCCGGTTGTCGAAGAATTTCGGCAAAGTCGCAGATCAGCTTGAGCTGTCTCCACTTGTGCTTGGTTGCATGCATGGAGAGGATCAAGAGATAGACTTCCAGCGGCAGACTGGGCATTTCTACGCCGGCAAGCGAAATCGTTTCGAGCCGCTGCAAGAAGCGCTCCGGGTCGTGCTTCACACAGGCCTGTCGCATCGCAAATCGCCAATGCAACTCGAGGGCATTTCCATCGTAGCGGCACATCTGCAACTCACGATTGTGCTCGATGTAAGCGGCGAGCTTGTCCGCACTTTTCAGGAAGGCGAACTTGTAGCCGTTGCATCGAATCAGTTCCTGAGCGCGCATCACGTCGCGCTCCAGGATCATAATGTCCAAATCGCCAAACTCTCTGAGCGCTACGTCGCCATAGAGCCTTTGGGCCAGTGTCGGGCCCTTATAGGGCACAGCCGGGATTCCCTGATCTTCCAGAAGCGACAGTACCCGCACAAGTTCCTCGACCCGGGACGCAGCCTGCGCCGCCTGCGCCTGGTAACGCGCGCGGAGCGGCGCAAGAATGTTCTGCGGCACCGAATCCGGACACTCTTGCTGGAGGTTGTGATACAGCAGCGGCATGACGTCGTGGCGCATGGCGAGGCGGACGAGGGCCATCCAATTGATGTCCTTCGCGACCGCGCCTTGAATCCTGGCTGAGACTTCCGGGCTGACCCGGGTGCGCGCGCAGGCCAGGAGCAACTCGACCTCGGGTTGGTTTCGTGCGTTGTTGTACGCCAGGCGTGGTTCAGGCATGAATTTCCTCGCGACTACCACTCAACAGCTCAGCAAGAAGAACGGGGATACGATCAAAGTCGCGCCCGGTCTCAAGCCGATAACACGGCGTCTGCCTCACCAGTTCGGTCAGGACATCCAGGTGGTTCTGGCAGGAACGTCCGTCGGTCAGCAATACGTTTGAAACGATCTCCAGAAACGCTTCGTCCGCCGTGATCGGTAGGATGTTGCTTCTTTCTTTACCGGAGATTTTCGGAATTACGATCGCGCCCGGCTGGGCTTCAGAGACCAGTTCCGAGGCATAGACTTCGTCTGTCCGGACCTGTTTTTTGGGCCAACCGACGGCCCTGGGAATGCGTCCCAGAAAATCAAGTTCGGGGAAGAAGCTGATCGTTTTGTCGCTCACATCGACGTCCTCAGGGAAGCTGAGGACTCCCAGTCCATCCGACCGCCGTCGCAAGAACACCATATCGTCGCTCAGATAACCGAATCCGCCCCTTAACAGCGTGATCGCGAGCGTCGACTTGCCGGCGCCGCTGGTTCCCGGGATGAGAACGGCCTTGCCGTCTTTGGAGAATCCTGCAGCGTGCATGCTATAGAGGCCGCGCCGCTTCAACATTTCAACGAGCAAGATCGTGAGCATCAGATGCGAGGCCATGAACAGGTTCGCGGGATCGGGCTCAACAATCGAAAATGAAGCGCAACCCAGTTTGGGACCGCTCAACACGCGCACGCCGCTTCCATAGCTTAAATAGACCCGGTCCTCTGTCCTGAAATAGAGGCATTCGCCGGAAGGCAGGTCATAAAAAGATCGACCTTCGCCATGCGGCTTTTCGAATTGGTGCCGGCTTGCGTCGGCGACGGATTGAAAATCGAAGGAAATAGTGTCGCGATGCTCACCACTCGTGGAAAGAAGACGGAAACGGCCGTCCAGGGACTCCGCAATGGCAGGCGAACACGAAACCCGGAACTCCAGGCCGTGGAAAAGGTAGGTTCTGTTTTGCTGGATTTCACTCACGAGTGGACTCGTCTCCTTGGTCCGCTGGCATCGGCAGGCGTACAAGCTCGGCCGCCCTCCCGCGAGATGCGATACATCTCTACGTACCGAGGTCGCGGATCTTCAAGCTCGAGGAAGGGCTCTCCGTTACTTGTCAGCCAGCAATGACCCATAATTTCCTTATCGGGCCGTCCCATCCCGAAACACAGGGTCACATCCATCCCGGCTTTGCGCAGGAAGTAATAGCGCGTCAGCCCGCGCGTCAGACATCCTGGACGAACAAGCGGCCTGCCGCGCCGAATAGCCATTTCGACATACGACACGATTCTCCCGACACTGCCCTCGTCTAGCACCGGAGGATTCCTTTTCGACTCGATCAAACGCGCGACCCTGGGCAGCTTCAGCCTGAGCAGGTAGGGGACTGCAGCCGCAAACGCGAACACGCGCAAAAACAGAGCCGCATGGGAGACGCTCGGAATTCTCATACGTGGTCTCGGCAACCCGATCGACCGATCGAGTGAAACTGTGGCCTCGCGTCCTTCGCTTTGATTACTCATCCAGAGGTTTCACCGGAACCGCCATCCGCGTCCGAAACCGCTCGACTAGCTGATCAGCTTCCCGCTCTGGAGGCCCTCGAGCAGCTCCACGATATCCTTCTCGAGAACTTCAGCCGGGGCATCATATTCCGCCGCAATAGCTACGACGAGCTGCGACACGCTGTGAGTTCCGTCGCAAAGTTCCCAGATTCTGCTGCCGATATCGTTCAACGAATAGTAGTTTCCGTTGTCCATATTGAAGAGCAGAAAGTCGTTCGATGCTTTCTGGGCGATCACTTGCTCCATGCGCTTCGGGCAACTCTCTCGTTTAATCATTGGTGTGGGCTCCGGACTGGGTCGATTCTTGAACTCTATGGTTTGATGATTCTCTGGAAGGCGGGAAAGACGACACTTCTTGGGCATCTTTCCCGCCTTCCAGAGCGAACTCCAATCGAACTACAACTCGCAGATCTGATAGCGGCAGCTGTATTTCGTGACATCCCGCAGCAACCCAAGTCCGACCAGGCTAGGCTTGATGTACTTTTTCATGTGTATCTCCTTGTACCGTCGTCTAAGCGGCTCGGGCCGTCTTGCTACCCTTCGCAGATCGGCACGTCCGCGTATCGATGGCCCCCAGGGCACCCCGTGTGAAGCATGCGAGATGACGCATCGCCTATAGCATGGCAACTGCGATACCACTTGCGAGGCACCCCATAGGCGTGCAACTCGTTGATAAATAACATGTTGCCGTAGGGGCGGCATCCGTACCGGAACTAGCTTAGCCCTCCGGGGGAAGAGTTTTGGCCCGAGCGGAAGTACACTTCCCTCGACGTTTTTTGTTGCTCGTAACCGGCGTACGGTTACTAGAGAGTAACAGTTAGAACACCAACATCGCTCAAACCCAGGAAGCGATCTCGAGCTCGGTCGACTGTTGCTTTGTGGGGGTTAGGTCAGATTGCTCGGCGTTGGAACAGCTGATTCATCCGATCGAGTCAGGCGATCCCGGTGCACAGGTCGACGGTCTGAAAATACTTAAACCCGATGGTATTGCACAGAGCTGCCGAGCGGAATCGTTCGAGTGGGCGAGCAGTCACGTGCGATTCCCGTGGCAGAACCCCACCCACGGGCGGGTGGACCCAGATGACGCGGAATTCAGTTCGAGCCCGCCGACGGCGAGCATCGGAAGCTCGCGCAGCAGGAGGCGCCCGACCCCCTAGGAGGACTGACGAACGATCTCTGCGACTTTTTTTCCAAAGTCGTAGGTCGCCCGCAGATTGCCACCAAAGAACCGAACCTTGCCGGTGACGTCGCGTTCCAGCAGGGACTTCCCGGTCTTGTCCGTGATCTGGCAGTGAATGTTGATTGAAGTAGCGCCGGCGACGGTTGTCACCTGCCGTTTCTCCTCACTGCCCTTCTTGAAACCATGGACAGTGCTGTGCAGGACCACCAGATCCGGCGCGTCGGTGGCACTGCGGTCGCCGTCGCGGTAGACGTGTTGAAACTTGCCGGTTTTCTGGACCTCGGCGACGAGGTTCTCATAGAGCGCGACTTGAAACTCGGCCGGGAGAGTTACTTCCTTGGAGTCAACCATCAGGATCTGAATGGAAGAGGCATGAATCTTGGCCTGCGGCGTATCTTGCGCGAGGCCGGTGCTGGCGGTGAAGACAGATGCCATCAAGGTGAACGTCAAGGCGCAGGTGATGTAGGTCCTCGTCATGGCTTCTTGTCTCCTCACTTTGTACCGGCCGGAGGCGCGCTCGCGTCCGGTGCGGTCGGAATCGTTGTGTGTGCGCCTTCGGTGAGCAGGTCTTGCTTCACCTGTTCGGCCCTGCCCGTCGGCATGGTGAAGACGGCTCCATGCAGCGCGCCCGATGAGTCGTGATAATTGATCGTCACGGTGTCAATTTTGGTGCGAAACAAGCTGAGGAAACGGCCGCTGCCGTAGGGCCCGAACATTGAAATCGTCCCGACCACGCCGCCGATCGCGCGCTGGCTGTCCTTGTCGGTCACGACGTCGCTGATGGAAGTCGCCGGCACGTCCGTCTTTTTCTTGCCGGAGGTGAACTCGAGAGTTCCCTTCTGGACCGTGAGCGTTCCTGTGGCGTTGTGTTTCACTCCCTCAAGCCCGAGAACCTGTTTGGTCTGGGGAAAAGTTCCGGGCTGTTGCGCCGCGCATGGCCTGACCAGGAACATCGCCACAATCGCTATTGCACCGATCAACAGTCCTGTTGAAGTCCTTCGCATCGACACCTCCTGCGCTCGCATCGCACACGATTGCGCGTATTTGGCCCTGTATGACCCGGAATTACAACTCAGGTTGGTGCATGGTACGCTTCTCCGGCCCGGGACACAACAAATTCGCTTGCGAAAACCCGGTCGAGCTCGACGCCCGATCCGAGGCGCCAGTGTTGAACACCGAGACTCGTCCCGCTGAAACGCCAATACGCCCGATACGTCCAAGATCTCTGAGAGACAACCAGGCCCAACAGAAAACACTCCAAGTAACTGGCCGGTGGCTTAACCTAGATAGCGAAGATCGCGACAGCGGGAGTTCGGAATGGCACTGAACCGCAGGATGTCGATTGTCTGGCAGCTGGCGTTGTCTGCCTTCTTGCTTGCGACCTCGGCTGTTTCTGCCGGCGCTTCAAGCGCTCAGGCGCCCACCGGCGCCGCCGCTGCAGCCGCGAAGCCCATTGGTACGATCAAAACGATTTCGGGCAATGCGATCACCCTGGCCTCCGATGCCGGTCCAGTCTTCAACGTTTCGGTCGACGACAGCGCAAAAATCTTAAGGATTGAGCCGGGTGCAAAGGATTTGAAAAATGCCAGCCCCATGCAACTGCAGGATCTACAGGTAGGCGACAGGATTATGGTTCTTGGCAAGGTCTCCGATGATGGCCACTCGGTAGTCGCAACCGCCGTGGTTGCCATGAAGAAAGCGGACGTGACGTCAAAGCAGGAGCGTGATCGCCAGGACTGGCAGAGGCGCGGAGTAGGCGGGCTGGTGAACACGGTCGACCCTGCGGCTGGAACGATTACGATTTCCATGCAGTCACTGGCGGGGGCAAAGAGCGTCGTGATTCAGGTCTCGAAAAATACGATTGTGCGCCGGTACGCCGCGGACTCTGTGAAATTCGATGATGCCCGGCCAAGTTCTGTGGGCGAAATCCGGCCGGGCGATCAGGTTCGGGCCCGCGGCACGCGCAGCCCGGACGGGAGCCAACTGGCGGCGGAGGAGATCGTTTCCGGCGCATTTCGAAACATTGCCGGCCTGGTTGCTTCCGTTGATGCAACAACGAACACCATCAGCGTCACGGATTTGATCTCGAAGAAGCCTGTGACCGTGAAAATCACTGCTGAATCGCAGGTTCGCAAACTCCCACCGCAGATGGCGCAATTCCTGGCCCTTCGCTTGAAGGCGGGAGCGCCGGCCGCAGGAAACGGCGCGCCTGCCGCAGCCCAGCCCGCCGCCGGGCAACCAGGTGGCGCAAGCCGCGGGCCGGCAAATGCGGATGGCTCTGCCGGCGGTACAGGCGACCGGGCACCCCGAGCGGACCTGCAACAGATCTTAAGCAGGGTCCCGCCGGCTTCACTTGCCGACCTTCAGAAGGGTGACGCGGTGATGATTGTTTCAACCCAAGGCACCGATTCCGGCGTCACCGCGATAACGCTCGTGGCTGGCGTTGAGCCAATTTTGCAAGCGAGCCCGAACGGCTCCCAGTCGATGGTCCTTCCTCCGTGGAGTCTGGATGCGCCCGGCGGCGACGCAGCACAATGATCCTGACATGCCTACAAATTTGGGCGTGAGCCCTGAGACCGGATGGAGTCCCGCAGCTTGAGCCACTTATTTCGACTTGCAGGAGTTCTGCTGATCACCACGCTTCTAGGCGTGAGTGGTTTGAGCGCGCAGTCTGGATCGGGCAGCGTCCGCGGCCAAGTGACGGACCCGTCGGGTGAATCGGTGCCCGATGCCGCCGTACAGGTAACCGGCGACACGGGCCAGCCATCGACCACCAAGAGCGGTCGCGACGGAAGCTATGAAGTGAAGGGTCTCGCACCGGGGAAGTACACGGTGAAGGCCGACGCCAAGGGTTTTCAGGAATTTCAGAGCGCCGAAATTCAAGTCGCCGAAGGACAGGCTACCAAGCTCGACCTTCCGCTTTCGATCGAAGTAGAACAGCAGCGTGTTGAAGTGACTGCGGAACCGGGAGCGCAACTCAGCGTAAATCCGGAGAACAACGCCGGCGCAATCGTGCTTTCAGGAAAAGACCTCGACCAGCTCTCCGATGACCCGGATCAGTTGCAGTCAGACCTGGCAGCACTCGCAGGGCCTTCTGTCGGACCCAACGGCGGGCAGATGTATATCGATGGGTTCACCGCCGGTCAACTGCCGCCGAAATCCTCGATTCGCGAGATCCGCATCAACCAGAATCCTTTCTCGGCGGAATACGACAAGCTCGGGTACGGCAGGATCGAAATCTTCACCAAGCCCGGAACCGACCAGCTTCACGGTCAGTTCACGCTGATCGGAAACGACTCGGCTTTCAATACCCGCAGCCCTTATCTGGGAACCGCGCGGCTGCCTGGCTACGATACGATTCAGTTCAACGGAAGCCTGAGCGGACCGCTGAGCAAGAAGGCGTCGTTCACTCTCGACGGACAGTACCGGGACATCAACAACGTCGCAGTAGTCAGCGCGCAGCTGGAACCGTTGCCTTCGCCGCTGTTCACCGAAGCGGTTCCGAACCCGCGCACGCGCATCAATTTCTCGCCCCGCCTGGATTATCAGCTCAGCACAAACAACACGCTGACCGTTCGCTATCAATATTACCGGGACAACCAGGTGAACGACTCCGTCGGGCAGTACACGCTGACTTCAGAGGGGTATACGCTGCTGACGACCGAGCAGACCCTGCAGGTGAGTGACACGCAGGTGTTCGGTTCCAAAATCGTCAACGAGACCCGGTTTCAATACCTTCACGATGCGAGCTTCCAGACACCCAACAGCACGGCGCCCACGGTTATCGTCCCGTTTGAATTCCAGGGAGGCGGCAGTAACTTCGGAAAAATTGTCGATCACCAGAATCATTACGAACTGCAGAACTACACCTCGGTGGCATTCGGGAAGCACCTTCTGAAATTTGGGGCGCGCCTGCGCGATCTTCAGGAACAAAACGGCGCCACCTCCAATTTCAACGGAGTTTTCACGTTTCCCAGCCTTGCGGCGTTTGCGGCAAGCGAGCCGATCCAGTTTGCGCTTACGACCGGGGCTCCGCTGGCCTCATCGAACCTGTTCGATGCCGGCCTCTATGTGCAGGACGACTGGCGCTGGCGCCCGAACGTAACCCTCAGCGGAGGCTTGCGCTTTGAGTCGCAGAATCACATCGCCGACCACACCGACTTCGCGCCCCGGCTGGGTCTTGCCTGGGGCATCGGCCAGGGAAAGTCGGCTGCGCCCAAAACCGTGCTGCGCGCAGGCTGGGGAATGTTCTACGACCGGTTCACCAATGACCTGGTGCTGCAGGCCGAACGCCAGAACGGCGTGACGCAACAGGAGTACATCGTTACCGATCCGACCTTCTATCCGAATGTTCCGCCGGTTAGCGAACTGCAGTCGGTGCAATCCGGTGTTCCGACGATTTACCGCATCCAGCCGAACCTGCACGCTCCGTACACGATGCAGACGGCGCTGACGGTCGAGCGACAGCTGGCGAAAACGGTCAACGTGACGGTCTCCTACGTGAATTCGCGGGGCGTGCACGAATTGCTCACCAACAACGTGAACGCCCCGCTTCCGGGTACGTTTATCGTGGGCGAGCCGACCAGCGGAACCCGCCCAAACGGAACGCTCGAGAATATCTACGAGTACGAATCCGCGGGAGTTTTCAGACAGAACCAGCTCATCACCAACATCAATATCCGCGCCGCGAACCGGCTTACGCTCAATGGATACTACGCGCTGAACTTCGCAAACAGCGACACCGGCGGCCCCACAAGCTTCCCGTCGAATCCCTACGATATCGGCGCAGATTACGGGCGGGCGTCATTCGATATCCGCGATCGCGCGTTTGTGGGTGGAACGGTAACGCTTCCGAAGGGTTTCCGGTTAAATCCGTTCATGATTATCAATTCAGGGACGCCTTTTAACGTAACCGTGCCCCTGGACCTGCTCGGGACGTCCATCCTGAACGACCGGCCTGCGCTGGTTTCTCCGATGACCTGCCCGACGGCACAGCCGGCCGGTACAAACATTCTGTGCACCCAACTCGGGACCTTTAACATCATGCCGGCGGCGGGACAGCAGATCATCCCCGTCAACAACTACACCGGCCCGGGTGAATTCACGTTCAACCTGAGAATTTCAAAAACATTTGGGTTCGGACGCAAGGCCGGCGCTGCTGGCAACGCGGGTGGAGGTCCTGGGGGATTTAACCCCGGAATTGGCGGCGGGCCCGGAGGCCCTGGAGGCCGAGGTGGCGGTGGTGGCGGCCCGCGCGGTGGCGGCGGCCCATTCGGCGGCGGCGGGACAACGAACCAGCGCTACAACTTGACCTTGAGCGTGAATGCGCGGAATCTGTTCAACATCGTAAACGTAGCGACACCGGCCGGGAATCTGGGCTCGTCCCGATTCGACACTTCAAACGCTCTGGCAGGAGGGGCGTTCGGCAACGGGTCGTCGGTGCGGCAGATTCAATTACAGGCTCAGTTCAATTTCTAGCCGTCGCACCCGGGATATCGCCCGAGGGCGATTTTGAGGTCTGCGGACACGCGCCTCCTGCGGTATCGTTAGGCGACCATGCGCCTTGAAATCGCAGCTCTCGCGTCGCTTCGCCGCACCGCTTCGGCATGGATCGTCTGCGCAGTTGTTCTGGCCACATTTTCTTCCATGGCAGCTGCGCAAACGGGTCCGGCACAGGTTCATGGCCTGTGGGTCTGGAAGAGTCCGACGGTGCTTGGTGTGCCGCGCGCCGCCGAAGAGTTGGTCGATTTCTGCAGAACCCAGGACATCAATGAAATCTATGTCTCCGTCTCGGCGCGCAGCGAGGCGGACGAAGAGGGGGCGCTCGCTCACCTGATTTCGCTCGGCCATCGCCGGAACATTCGCGTGGAAGCCTTGCTATCGAGTACGGACGCAGATGAACCCGGTAAACACCGCGACACGCTTTTGAGCCATGTCCGGGACATCGTGCAATTCAACCAGGGTCATCCGGGAAATCGATTCGACGGGATTCACCTGGATGTGGAGCCGCAACAGCGGCCGGAAAACAAGGGCCCAGGGAACCTCCGGTTCTTGCCGGGCTTGGCCGAGGCCTTTGGCGCTGTGCGATCGGTAGCCGAACCAGCCGGGATGACCGTAAACGCCGACATCCAGAACAAACTTCTCAAGGGTAATCTCGAACAACGCAAGATGCTTCTGTCTGCGGTAGGTCGAGTGACGTTGATGATGTATGAGCTGAGCAGTCCGGGAGACGGGGACAGCCCCGAACAGCAGGCCGAAAAAGCACAGAACGCCAGTCAGAAATTCCTGGACATGGCCTACGACGGATTGGGCGACCGGAATCTCGCCAAAATGGTGATCGCCCTGCGCACGCCGGACTACGGCGAGCAGCTTCCGCAGATGCTAAAGAAACTCGACGACGCAAACCGCACAAATCCCCATTACCTGGGATGGGCGCGGCACTCCTACAACGATCATTTACAGGCGCAATAACCCGACCTGAAGTACAGCTGCTCCGGTCGCGGCGGATCTGGGTAGCAATGTGATCTCGCCGCCGTGCTATCCTGCCGCGCATGGATCAAGCTCGGGTCAAGCAGTCATGAGGATCGTGTGGACGTCGTGGGGACTGGGCGCGCTGATCGCGGCCGGCCTGATCTTGTCGAATCAAACGCCACTGGCGGCCCAGGCGCCGCAAGTGCATGTGATCGCGGTGGTGAAAAACGGCAACGTGCAGCTCGAAGTGGAATCAAGCGGGCCGTTCGAGTACACCACCTACCGCCCCAGCGCAACCCTGTACGTGATCGACCTGAGCGGCGTTGCGGCCGCCGACGCCGCCGGTGGTATCCACCCAGTCCCCTCACAACTCGTGAAGAGCTACCGAGTGATTTCATTCGCCGCGGGAACCAAGCCCGGGGTGCGCGTCGAGATTCAGCTGAAGCAGGGAGTCGAGCCGCGCCTGGAGCGGAAGGGAAGCCAAAATCTCACTCTGCTGGTGTCGCCGGCTGATGAGGGCGGCGCACCTGTCCCGTCTGCGCCTCCGCCGGCCCCTCTGTCACCGACTCGCACGGTCGAAAAACCCCCTGACGCGAAGAACGTAGTTGCGCCCTCGGGATCGATCGAGCAGGTGCATCTTGCCCAGGATGGCGGCGCAGCGGAAATTACCATCACGGGCTCGGGCCCGCTAAAATTTCACGCGCTTCACCTCCAGGATCCGGACCGTCTGGTCCTGGACTTTGCGGGCTCGCACCTGAACACCACCGAAAACCACATCGCGAGCACCTTCGAACCGGTACACGCAATTCGGCTGGGTCAGTTCACGCCGGAAACCACCCGGCTCGTGATCGATCTGAGCGAACCTGCGCGCTACGGCATCACGGCGAAGGGAAACACCGTTACGGTCACTCTCAGTCCGCGCCCGTAACTTGCTCGGTCAGGATCTGGGGGAAAATAAAACGCCGGCCACGGTCGTGCCGCCGAGAAATACGGACGCCAGGTCCTGATGCCAAATGGCTCTGGACAATCAAGGGGGAGAGGTGGTAAAAAGTCTCCCCCGGCCCTGTGACGTTGTTCTGAGGAGACGCCCGTGACTTCAGCATTGGTCCTGATCAGGAAGACGAAACGAGTGGTGGGGCCGCGTCTCGCCGTCTGTTTTATCCATCTGCTTGCTCTCGAGCTGGTATTGTTCACAGCCCCTGCAGGCGCAGGCACGGCCGCTGGAGCACAGGACAGGCAACCGCTGGGTTCATTGAACAGTGTCGGGCAAGTCTACGTAAGTAACGCCGTGGCGCCGACCCAATCAACGGTTTTCACCGGCGACACCGTCCGCACCGACGACATGGCCACGGCGACATTTACGATCAGCGGGAAGGGCTCCTACGCGATTGCTCCCAAGAGCCAGCTTGTGTTCACCGGCAGCCAGCAGTTTTTGGCCGAACTGAAAGCCGGAACCGTGGTAATGAGTTCTTTGAACGGGCCCGCGGGTATCAACTTGCGCGCCGGAAATTTCGTGGTGGTGGCAGTCGCTCAGGGAGACCAATCCACTGCGAAGATTGACAGTGCGACCGATGGTTCGTTCCTGGTGACCGCTACAGAAGGAAGCGTAGGTGTCGTGCCGCTGGAAGGCCCCCCCAACGGAGTTTTCCTGCAGCCGGGTCAGTCGGTGACCATTTCCGCGCAAGGGGAACTGTCGGCCCCGACAACCGGTGCTTTGATCAACACCGAGCCCAACAACACCCCTGTGCCTCAAGCTCAGTCGTCAGGCAACAGTCACACGGGCTGGATTATTCTGGGTGTGGCAGCCGGAGGAGCCGGAATCGCCGGAGCCGTACTGGCTTCCCACAAGAGCTCGCCGGCTGTTAGCCCATCCTCGCTATAAAGTCCGGCGGCTGCAGTCCGGGCCGCCTCGGGCAGTTTGCGCGAAAGTTCTCGGTCCCCCCTCAGATAGCCTGCGCCTTCATTTCATGCAATGGCTCTCTGCGGATAGCTAGCTCGCCCGGCAGGCCGGAAGCTAGTTTGGCTGGGTTGACTGGCCGTTCAGCTTGAAGGTTATGGTGATGTCCTCTTCGGCCTCGACCGGCTGACCGCCGACCGAGCTCGGCGTGAAGCGCCACTGCTTGACTGCGCCTTCAGCCGCCGGCGCGAGCAAAGCCGGGCCGCTTCGTGTTTCGACGCTCTCGATGGTTCCGTCCCGGCCGATCACGGCATGCAGCTTGACGCTACCTTCTACCTGCTGGGTCTTCGCGTCTTCAGGGTAAGCAGGATCAACGCGGGATAGCAATTGACCGATCTGCAGGGCCATGCTTTTTTGCGACATCTGGGTCTTGAGCCCGGCCGGCACTCGGATGGAAGGATAGGGGCCGAAACTGACGGAAACCGAACTCTTCGGGACTTGCGGAATTTCAACAGGCTTCGCAGGCGGCGGACTCACCGGCTCGGTCGTGCCTGCCACTTGGGCGCCCGCCGGCTGATTCACACTTGCGCTCGGAGAAGCTCCAGTGCCTGTCTGCTGAACCGGTGGAGCGGCGCTCGCAGCTGCCGGAGACGGCGCACTCTCGGAAGCGTGAGGGGCAACATTGGTTTGAGAGCTCACAGAGCCACTCGGTGCGGTATGCGTTTGCGGGCTCAGGACCAGCGCGGAAGTTCGGCGAGCGTCTGCGCCCCTGCTCAGATCTTTCGGCGCAGAACTCACATGATCAGGGACCGAGGCGACAGGAGTCGCAGGGGATGATGGGGTCACTTGAGCCGTTTCACCCGTGTCAGGCCCGGTTGTTGCAACCGGTGGAAGCCTTCTGTTGATCGAACCAGGGCCCGCGGTAAACCAGCCAGCAAAAAACGCACCCAGAAACATTACGACCGCAAGGACTGCCCAGGGACCCCACTTGAGAAGAAATCGTTTCCTGCCGTCGTCGGTCTCAGCGCGGGTGTAATGGCCGATTCCGTCCCAGACGGTCGGGCGTAGCTCGGTTGGAGCAGACGCTGCGGCCCATTTCCTGGTGCTCGCGGCTGTGGACGCTGGGCTCGGTTGAGACATCAACAGTTGTGCGTCCTTTTGGATGACCCGGCGGGATTTTGCAGTCTGGGTAGACAGGCTTGGGGCAACGCCGATAATCGGCATCTCCAGACGCCGCCAAGCCCTCTCGCGAGATGCGGCTTCATCCAGCCGGGAGCCGGAAGCCGAGATGTCGGAGGAAACCCAATTCTTGATTCGACGGCGGGCATTTTCCGAGAGGTTCACAAACCGCAGGCCGGCTTCTTTTTTCGAATCGCTGATCCGCGCAATCTCACCGCTGGCTTCGAGCCAATCGTTTGATCCCGGCAATTGAAACCGCATCTGCGTCGGGACACCCGGGTACAAAGGCGCGGCCGAAGTCAGGGCGATTCCGCCTTCACCGATATTCAAAATGACCCCGCCGTTGTTCTCACCGAGGTCGACATAGGCAAGTGAAGGGACAGGTCTGCGCGCGTGGGTGCGGCGATCAAGATCTTCCAGGGGCTCTCCCGACTGTTCAAGGTCGTCGGACGCGAACTCTTCATCACCGAGCAGGCGGCGTCCGGTGAGTGCTGCTGCCCGGCGCAATCGCGGATCGGTCCCGGCGACAGGTACGGGGCCCTGAGCCTGCTCGCGCTCAACTGGCTCAGGTGTGAACTCGACAGTCCGGCTGGTTGCCAGCCGAGCGGGCCATGAGCCCGCAGTTTCCTCGTCCTCGGCAGCAGCGGTTTCTTGTAGGGGCATCCCGGCAGACTCTGATGAAACCCAGTCCTTGATTCGAATGCGGGCATCCTCGGAGAGGTTTACAAACCGCATCCCGGCTTCTTTTTTCGAATCGCTGATCCGTGCGACTTCGCCGCTTGCCTCCAGCCAATCACTCGATCCAGGCAATTGAAATCGCATCCGTGACGGCCGATCGGTTTGCAGAGGCGCAACCAGAGTTACGGCGAGTCCGCCTTCACCCAGATTCAGGATGATCCCGCCGTTGTTTTCTCCCAGGTCAACATAGGCAAGTGACGGAACAGGCTGGCGGACCCAGAGTCTGCGATCAACGATCGTGAGGGGAGATTCAGCGCCTTGTGGGGTGTTGGACATGCATTCTGCTTAGCCAGGGACAAGTTCACACGAGGTGACGTCTGGGGCCGACAAGGGCCCGCTTAAATGGTGTGCACTTGGCTTGAGATCGTGCCCCTCCAGGAAACCATCGGCCACGCAGTCGATGCGGCCCGAACCGGCGCGCGCAGGACTATCACTCTACCACCAGTCGGGGCGAAGACTTACTGTTGCAGCTCCTTCGCGGCGATTTTCCCGTGACCGTAGCCGTAACCGTCAGCCTGGTAGTAATGCGAGCTATTCAGGTTGGACTCGTCTATGGCGTTCAGCACTACTCCGACCAGATTTCGTCCGTGCAGTTCCTGGCAAGCCCGTTGCGCGACGTGTGTCGGTGTTGAACCCGCCCGCACCACCAGGACAATGCCATCGCAAAGAGTAGCCAGAATGCTCGAGTCTGCCACGGGCACGCAAGGGGGTGAATCCATAATCACCCAGTCAAACACCGGCGCCACATGATCGAGCAGCTTTTTCAGCCGGCCGTTTGAAAGCAATTCACTCGGGTTGGTAATGTCGCTTCCCGCAGGAATGAAACAGAGATTGCCTTCCTGGCCGTGCTGAATAATGGACATTTCATCGGCCTTGCCCTGCAGATAGTCAGACAAACCAGGGCCTGAGGGCGCGCCAAGCGGCAGATGCAGCCGCGCGCAGCGCAGGTCGGCGTCAATGATCAGAGCGCGGCGGTCCGGCTGATGCACGATCGCTTGCGCCAGGTTATTGGTTACAAACGTCTTCCCCTCGCCTGCAAGCGCGCTGGTAACCAGGATGGTTCGAAGCGACTGGTTGCTGCGAAGCTGATACAGACGCGTCCGCAGGGTGCGGAACTGCTCGGCAGCGTGCGGGCTCAGATGCGTGTTGAAGAAAACGTTGACGTTCGGGTCCAGGTGCCAGGTCGGGTGCGCGCATCGTGCCTTCAAGTCTTCAAACCGCAGATAGCCGGCCGACACGGCGGCCTGCGAGCCGTTTCCCGCAGCAAGATCAGAGAGCACGGCCGGTGCTGCGCTCGGCGTCCAGTTGTTGACCGCGGGCGGCGCTTCCGGCGGCGGGGCGCCATTATCCGCCGCGGGCATATTTGCCCGCTCCTGAGTAGCCTTTTTGAGTGCTTCGTGTATGCGGCTCATGATTTCCTTTCTCGGGTCGGCACGGCATTGATGTGGCGCAAACGCCCGAGTAACTCGTCCATGTTGTTCAGCACCGATTGCGTGTTGGCGTCCCGCTCTCCTGAGGAGAGACCAAGCGAAGCGGTCGGAGCCATTTCATCGAGATTGAACTCCCGTGCGACGTCCTCAACCAGGCGGGCCGGGATGGGGCGCAGGCTGTCCACATAGGCGTTGATCATGGAATGCTCGCACAGCAGATTCACGACACGAGGGATGCCGCGCGAATACAGGTGCACGGTTTCGATCGCTTCCTTGGAAAAGACCGGTTCGCCGTTGACGCCGGCAATGCGCAGGCGTTCGGCAACATAGCCGAAGGTCTCTTCTATCGTGAGCGCTTTGGTGCGGCAGGAGATGGTGATGCGCTGGCGCACCTGTCGCAACTGGGGCCGTTTCAGCTTCTCTTCCAGCTCCGGCTGTCCGGTCAGCACGATCTGCAGCAGTTTCTCGGTCGCGGTCTCCAGATTGGTCAAAAGCCTGATCTCTTCCAGCACGTCGTCAGAGAGGTTCTGCGCCTCGTCGATGATCAGTACGGCTGTTTCTCCGGCGCGATAACGCTCGAGCAACCACTGGTTGAGCGCGAGCAGAATGTGGCTTTTCTCCCGCGATTCGCAGGGAATGTCGAAGTCCGCCATCATGAAATCAAACAGATGGTTCACTTCCAGACGCGAGTTGAAGATGTAGGCGGTTGCGACCCTCTGACCGCGCAACCAGTCGAGCAGGCGGTTCAGCAGGGTCGTCTTGCCCGTGCCGACCTCGCCCGTCAGGAGAATAAAACCCTTCCGGTTCTGAATGCCGTACATCAGACCGGCCAGCGCTTCCTGAATCTGCGCGGTCATGAACAGATAGCGCGGATCCGGATTAACGTTAAATGGGCTCTCTCGCAAACCAAAGAATCGCTGGTACATGTTTTATTCTCAGGCTCCCGTGCTGATTCCCAGACCGGTACTGGCGAGTGGGTTCACCGCTGATTTATTGGGCTTCCTGTTCGCAATCGGATTGATCGCAGGCAGCATGGCAAGCACGGGCAACCGCAGACCGACCTCGACGTCTCTTTCGGTCCTGAGCGAGGTGTCCTGCATCTCGCGCAGGAAAGTTAGCCCTAGACCCACTGCCAGTCCGCCAACCAGGCCGCCCAGTGCGAACAGGGGACGATTGGGAAACGAAGGCGAGTCCGGCAAATTCGCGGGATCCAGCACGGTGAACTGTTCGGTCTGGCTCTCCTTGCTCAGCTCGCCCGACATGGCGGACTCACTGCGCTTTTTCAGCAGGTCATTATAGGAATCCTGTGCCGTCTGATAGCCGCGGACCAGTTCCTTATACTGCTGCTCAACCGCAGGGCTGCCCTGCACACGGCCCTGATACATTGCAATCTGACTCTTGATCTGCTCTTGTTCCCGGGTCTTTTCTGCGATTCCCGCTTCCGCCGCGTGGATCTGGGTTCGCCACTGGATGATTTGAGCGGGCTCCGCCGCGGGCTTCCCGGTCTTGGGCACATCCGGAACGGGTTGTCTGGTGTCGTTGGCCTCTGCGACTCTTTTTTCCAGCCGGGCGACGTCGCTCTTGGCTTTGATCACATCGGGATAATCTTCGGTATAGCGCAACTCGAGGCTTGCCAGCTGGGCCCGCATCGCGGCAAGCTGCTGCTCAAGCGAATCCGGATCACGCCCGCTCTGAGTTGCCTGCCAGGTGGCGAGCTGCTGCGTCAACATGGACTGCGCGAAGGCTTTGTCCTGCTGCGCGCGCGCCAGCGCCTGGTTTGCGGCATCCAGCTGCGAAGTCAAACCGGTCAGAACATTCAGGTTCATCGTTTCGTCATCGGGAAGCGACCCGAGGTGAACGCTCTTGAACGCTGCGAGCTTTGCATCCTGCGCATCCAGGTCGGCTTTCGCCTGAACCAGCTGTGTTGAGAGAAAGTCCGTGGTTTCCTGCGCGTGTTGCTGCTGAAGCCGAACGTTCTCCTGAATGAACATGCTGGTCACGGCCGTGCACACCTCCTGGGCGGTGCGCGGGTCGGCCCAGGACACACCGACAAAGAACCCGGGCAGGAACCTGTCGCCGGTTTCAATGGTAGGCCGCACGGCGGTTACGTCGATCGACTTCTGCAGTTTGTCAATCAGGTCATCCATGGACACTTTATTCGGGTTGCCGGAGTCGGCGATCAATTTTTGAGCGATCGGCTCCAAGCGCGCGCGGCTCAGGATCTGCTGCTCCATGCTGCCAAGCCGCTGACCGATACTTGTCATATCGACCTGGGGCACAAAAGATTCAGGCACATTGGGCGGTTCAATGAGCACCAGGGTCTGCGACTTATAACGGACCGGAAGAAAGCGGGAGACACCGTAGGCGAGCGGCGGCCCGATCAGGGCACAAATCATTATCATGACCCACCGCCGTCGAACCATGGCCATGTAATCTGCAGGGGTCAATTCGCGCTGTCTTTTGTCGTCCATCGCTGTCTCGTCTCCCGTCGACCGTCGCTTGAAAATCCTTGCTAGAACAAGAGCGGCCGGTCGTGCCAGCCAACTCCGACTGCAACCAGGTTCGTTATGGTGCTGACGGCGCAGGGCGGCACGGTGCACACCGCAGTGTGAGGAACCTGGTACTGCATGGAATAGGAAACGGTCAGGCCCAGAGTCCGCCCGATCGGGTGGCTCAGACTCGCCGTGGCATACCAGTTATCGTAGGATTGACTCGTAAACGTGGTCGCTCCCTCGAGTACTCCAGAGTTCCGGGCAAACCCGCCGCCGATGCCGCTGCTAAACGTCCGCGAATTCTGCCGCGTGAACGTTGCACTTACTGTATCCCCAATTGAGCCCGCCAGAACGCCGGATCCGTTGTTTGCTCCGCGATAGTAAGCAACGGCGAAGGCGTCCCGCTTGGCCGTCCAGGTCAGAGCCGTGTTCATCGACCAGTTCAGCTGCGTTACGGAAGTGACCGGGCCCGTTACGCCACTGACGGTGATCGGAAAGGTTGAAATGATGTACTGCGGCCCCGCTGCGATCTGAAATGAGAGCCTCCCGGTGACAACCCGTCCATAGGAAAACTCCGCCGTATGAGTGGTGAACGATTGATCGGAGTTGCTGTAGTTGTATTCGCTGAACGTATAGAGCAAAGCGACCGAATCCTTGCGGGTCACCAGGTAGTTGTAGCCGATGCGGGCGTGCGGATCGTTCGAGTTCAGCAGATCGCTGCTAAAATAGTGCAGCACACCATAACCGCCTATAAGCGTGAGCGATGTGCGAGCCGACAGAAGGACGTCGAATTCCGTCACAAACGAGTTCTCCAGCGTCTGGCCCGTTCCAGTCAATATCGTCTCCCCCTGCCCGAATTCCGACCCAAGTCCTGAGGTACTGCCGGTTCCAACCAGCCCACCGAGCCCGCCGAACCCAAACGACGATCCCGGCAAATAGTCGAACTGGTCAAAGAAAGACAGCACCGCGCGATGAAACGTAAACTTATCGCCAATACCCAAGGTTTGCACAATTCCGTTGCCCACGCCGGCGTCGCTTGAAAATGTTCCTCCACCGGTGTAGCTCAGCCTCAGATCGGAGATACCTGAGATCCGATGGATGTCTACGCGGCCTGACACAGCCGCCCCGCCGGTCCAGGCACTGCCTCCTCCAACTTCGCCGGCGTTTGACTCCAGGGTCCCGTACACGTTGAACTGAGGCTGCCAGTAGCTGCGTGTCGGCAGCAGCATGGGTGAAAGATCCTGCGCCCCGGAAAGCGGACGAGTATCCGGTGTGCCCTGAGTGTCGGTATCTTGATCACCAGCCTGCGAGGCCAGGGGCGAATGATAGGCCGGAATCGGCCCACCATTCTGGTCCGGCGGTGGTTGTTGCTGCTGACCGGGCGTCTGCTGCTGATCCGGGGCCTGTTGTTGCTGGTCTGGCTGCTGTTGCTGCTGGGCTCGGGCCGCAGGCACGCCTAGAGCAACCACGCACAAGGCCACCCAAAATGTGTTCGACAACTTCCGCATCATTCCCCCTATGGCACAACGATCGTGTCGCCGGCCTTCAGCACTAAGTTCTCGTCGGTCCGCTTTCCGTCAACGACCGCCTTGTAATCAAACGGATACTTTGTCTGCTTCCCGTTTTCCGTGCGGAACATATAGATCTTTTTCCGGTTGGCAAATTGCGTAAAACCGCCCGCACTCGACAGCGCCTGCAACAGCGTCATACCCGGCAACAGCGGATACGCTCCGGTACGCGTAACTTCACCGAGGATGTAGACGCGCTGGCTGTTGATTTGAGTGACGATGACAGTGACCTGCGGATCGGTCACAAATCTCTTCAGGCTTGTGGTGATCTGCGCAGCCAACTGGTTGGGCGTCAGCCCGGCGGCCCGTACGTCATTGAGAAGCGGCATCGAAATCTTCCCGTCAGGACGCACAGGAATCGTGCGGGTCAATTCGGCTTCTTTCCAGACGCTGATATCGAGCATGTCTTGTGGACCGATAACGTAGTTCGGGTCCTGGGGGGTTACAGGTTTGACGGCCGGGTCCGTCCCGGTCGCCGCAGCCGGATCCTGCGCGGCCGTCGTGTGTGCTTGCGTGGCAAAGGTGGTCACCAGCAGCAGAGCCACCAAAGAGAACTTGCATCGTCCAAACATCGATTTCTCCCGTCTTACTGATTCACTTCCGAATCTTCGAATCCGATTTGCTTCAGCTTGTAGAGCAACGATTTGTAGCTGATCTGTAATTCCTGAGCGGCGCGCTTGCGGTTCCATCGCGTCCGCGCCAGGGCTTGCATGATCATTTCCCGCTCGGCCTCGCGTGAAGCGGCCCGTGCCGCGGCCTTCAGTGAATAGCTGCGTACCGGCGTTGCCGGCGTTCTTTTTCTTTCCGAGATCGGAATACCCAGCTCGGCCACCGCCAGGCGCTCGTCGCCCAGCGCTACGATTTCCTTCACCACATTTTCCAGTTCGCGGATGTTTCCCGGCCAAGCATGATCCAGGAAGATTTGCAGCGTCTGCGGACTCAAAGACGGCCGCGACCGGCCAAACTGTGCGGCATGCTTGTTCAGGAAGAATTCAACCAGCAGCGGAATGTCCTCCTTGCGGTCCCGCAAGGGAGGCAGCCGCAAGCAGACTCCGCTGATCCGGTAATACAGTTCGCTACGAAAACGTCCGGCGCGCATCTCTTCATCCAGATTCCGATTCGTGGTCGAAATCAAACGCGCCCGCAACTCACCGCGCCGTGCCCCCAGGTCTCCGTCGGGCAGAGCGCCCAGAAGATTTCGCTGGCAGGCCGCATCGAGCTCACCGATTTCATCAAAACATACGGTGCCGGGTCCGCTCTTTGGACCGTCGCCCGGCTCGTTTGGATTCAGCTTCAATTCCGAGAAAAAAGTTGTGGGATTCACCGAAGCGCAAGAGACGCGCACAAAGGGTCTATCGGCATGTTGTGAAAGCCGATGAACTCGATTGGCGAACAGTTCCTTGCCCGTCCCGCTTTCGCCAACAAGAAGGACCGGCAAGTTCGTCGGCGCAATCTCGCCAATGACACTCTCCAGGTCCCGGATAGCCGGACTCAGGCCGGCAACCCAGTTCGTGTCTTCCTTGCCCATTTCTCGATGCGCCGTCTCAATCGTCATAAGGTCCTGTAAGTCAGCACAACCGTCTCGTATTCCTTTTCGGGTTATGATCCCTGGCCTTAGCGGATTCAAAAGCACGGCTGTTGCCAACGGTCAACCCCCTCAAAAATGCCCCCGGTGAGCCATTACGGGTTCTATTTACAATGACTTACAGGAGCTCCGCCACGCGGATTTCCGTGGATTCGGGCTCCAAAAAGTCCCGGGGAACTTCCACCAAAGGGCAATAAATTCGCCTTCTGTGGCCGCTTCCTGCGAAAACCAGGACCTGCCTGCCCCCTCCAAGTCCCATTGCTGGGTTTCAGATGCCGTCAATCCCAGAAAGTGAGCAATTGTGTGTGATGCGACGCCCAAGAGAGGAAAAACTCTTCCACTCACAGGGCGAGCTCCCACTGTCGACCGCGAGTGCTTTCGCGCAACTCCGGCTCGCCTAAACGTGCACCAGATCTCGCCTAACGTATTTTATATGAACAGATTATGGGACCGCAAGCTTGGCTCGTTGCCGGAAACCCAATCGAAGACGAGGTCACCCGGTAGGTCGCACCTCACGCGATTTTGCGCGCTGCGTTGGGAGCAACGTCGACACAGGGCCAGTGCGGCCTCTGGCAGTGCAGATGATCCAGGGAATGGCCACGGGGCCGCCGCCTGCAAGAAGGATCGAGCCTTGATCGCGGGCCATCTAAGGGTATCGAGCGGCGACGCCCGGAATCCTCTCGGAAAAAATCGCAAGACGTCTATCGAGGCAGCTCGAAGGGGCCCGCTTGATTTTTCTTTCTCCCAGGAATCTAATGGAGCGACGGGTCGAAGTTCCTTTATAATCGACGGTTTGAAGCATCCGAAAGGCCGCATCTACCTATGTTAAGAAGCATTCAGCAGCGGGACCTGGATCGAAACCGGTGGATCAAGATCACCATGGGCGTCATCCTTGGGCTGATCATCGTCAGCATGGTGATCACGCTGATTCCGGGCTTGATGAACGGCACGACCGGCGGAGCCGCTCCCGACGCGATCGCCTCGGTCGGCGGACAGAACATCACGGTCGTCGACTTCCAGCAGGAATTCCAGCAGGCGACGCGCAATCAGGCGGTCCCTCCCATGCTCCGGGCCGCGTACTCGAAGCAGGTTCTGGATCAGATGATTTTTCAGCGCGCGCTTGAATTTGAAGCAGACCGCCTCGGGATGCGCGTTACACCGGAAGAGCAGACCGAACGCATCAAGGAACTGCTGCCCACCGCCTGGTCCGGCAGCACCTGGCTAAAGGATCGTTATCCGAATGAGGTTCAGACCAAGTATGGGATGACGGTTGAGCAGTTTGAGGACCTGCTCCGCGACGACATGCTGAGTGAAAAGTTCCACGAAATGGTCACCGATGGTATCACCGTCACCCCGCAGGAAATCGTACAAGAGTTTCTCTGGCGAAACGAGAAGGTGAAGATCGACTTTGTCTTCATCAAACCAGCGGACCTGGCCTCTTCGATCCATCCAAGCGACGCCGATCTTGCCGCGTGGTTTGCGAAAAACTCCTCTGCCTACCAGGTTCCCGAGCGGCGCTCGGCGCGCTACGCCTTGCTTGATCTCTCAAAGCTCCGGGCCGCGACCCAGGTCAGCGATGACAGCCTGCGCGCCTACTACAACGAGCACATCGACGACTACAAAGTTGAAAATCGCGCCCACGTCGAGCACATCCTGTTCAAAACCATCGGCAAGACCGACGCCGAAATCGCCGAGATTCACCAGAAGGCCCAAGACGTTCTGAAACAGGCCAAGCACGGCGCCAATTTCGAGGATCTCGCAAAGAAATATTCCGAGGACGATGGCACCAAGCCGAAGGGCGGAGACCTGGGCTGGATCGTGGACGGACAGACGGTGCCCGAATTCCAGCAGGCCGCCTTCAGCGTGCCAAAGGGCTCGATCTCGGATCTGGTCAAGACCCAGTATGGTTTCCACATCATCAAGGTCCTGGATCGCGAAACGGCCCATACCAAGAGCTTTGAGGAAGTTCGCGACTCCATTCTGCAGCCGGTTCTGGACCAGAAGGTGAGCGCCCAGGCCGGCGACACTTCAAACCAGATGGCCGCTGCGGTCCGGCAGTCCGACCGCCAGTCGCTGGACGACCTGGCGAAGAAGTTTCATCTCGACGTGGGCGAAACGCCACCGGTTGCGGCAACCGATCCGATCCTGCCTCTGGGTAACTCGCCCGAACTCCATCAGGTCCTGTTCGGACTGCATACCGGGGAGTTGAGCCAGCCGATCCAGATTGAAAGCGGTTTCGTGATTCTGACGGTGAAGGACGTTCTGCAAGCGCATCAGGGCACACTTGCCGAGGTGCATGACCGTGTGCTCGCGGACTATCAGCGGCAGAAATCCTTCGATCTTGCCAGCGCCCGGGCCCAAGAACTCTCCAAGCGCGCG
>DATBXX010000002.1:0-89904 GCA_036514055.1 Candidatus Acidiferrales bacterium | reverse complement strand
GGCGAAAAGTTGAACGTGTGAATGGCCATCTCGTTCTTCTTCTCGCGGACAATGATGGACTGCGAATCGGCGTGGACCACTTCCGCTTTCAGCCAGCTCGAGTTTTTCGGCGTGCCTTGCGGCAAGACCGCATTGAAGATCTTTGTGACGATCGGAGCAGCCACCGACGCGGCGGCGGCTTCGGCAACTTGCGCGCGTGCGGGGCACGCGAAATACGTCAGCGACGCGGCCAGCGCAAGCAAGCAACCGAGTATCTTAAAGTTCTTCATCGAATGAAATTTTCAGGGACTTCAGGAACTTGATATCTTGGGGTGTGATTTCGATCTTTGCTTCCGCGTGCTCTTCCTCCAGAGCCTCTTCGTCCACGCGAATGTGCAGGGACTCCAGAAAACGGCGGTCCTGCGACGTCATTTTGGCGTCTTGCGATGTCCTGCGCGCCAGTCCGATCGTAGCGTCCAGCTTCAGCACGATGTCGAAGCCCGCGGCGCGCACACCAGAAATGGCCTCCGCGATCCGCTCGGAATCCGAGACGGTATCGTTGATTGCGTGACCCAGCTCTCGCAGCAATTGTTTCATGCGGTCGTCGAGTTGCAAGGGGGTATCACCTCCGGTGGAACTCTACCTACGCTAATTCTAGTTCCGTAGCAAGCCCGAAACAAGGGTTCCGTGGAGGGCTCCATCGGTCCGGTTACCTGTCCCCTGGCGCAGCCCCCGGAGCCCCTTTGGGCCAGCCAATGGGCGGGTCAGGCTCTCGCACCAGCCTGGAAGTTTTGCAGCGCCTCCAGAATTTGCCGGCCGTACACTTCGGTCTTGCGTTCGCCGAATCCTGGCACGCGCAGCAGCTCGGCGAGCGTACCGGGACGCTTGCGGCAGAGCTCGTCAAGCGACGCGTCGTGCATCACGATAAAAGCCGCAATGCCGCTCTGTTTTGCCGTGATGCGACGCCATTCGCGAAGGTATTTGCGCAGCGCCGGATCGACGTCACGAGCGACCTGCTCTGACGACCGCTTTGCTCCGCGTCCTATCTTTTTCCGTCTGGGTTCGGGCATCGCAGCGGGCCGCTCGTTGAGCCAGGCGGGCTCGCCGCTGCAGGTGTCGCACGCCGAGCAGCTTTTCCAATTCGGGGTTTCCCCAAAATGCGCGCAAATCCGGTGATGGCGGCACTTCCCCGATGCGACGAAGCTGCGGATTTCGTCGTAGCGCTGCCAGGCCCGCTTCTGTTCAGCCGGGTCCGCCAATTCCTTTATGAAATGCACCAGCAGCGCGGTGTCCCGTTTTTGCCAGAGCAGTACGCAGTCGGCGGGCTTGCCATCGCGCCCTGCCCGGCCCGCTTCCTGATAGTACTGCTCGATTGATTTCGGCAGCGACAGGTGAATCACGGTGCGCACTGCCGCCTTGTTGATCCCCAATCCAAATGCGACCGTGCCCACCAGCACGCGCACCTCGTCCGACATCCAGCGCTTCTGATTTACCCTTCGCGTATCGGAATCCATCTTCCCGTGGTAACCGATGGCGCCGATTCCGCGCCCTTTGAGAAATTTCACAGTCTCTTCGACCCGCGCGATGGTTGGCGAGTAAACAATCGCACTACTGCCGGCATGCTTGGTGAGCGCGGCCACCAGCAGGCCCTGTTGCGTGTGCGCGTCGCAGGCTTTCACGATGTAATTCAAATTCGGCCGATGAAAACTCGCGATGTACTTGTCTGGATCGCGCAGCTGGAGTTGGTCAATGATGTCATGCCGCACCCGCCGCGTGGCGCTCGCGGTGAACGCTGCAATCGGGCACTGGGGAAAATGGAGCCTTAACCGGCTCAACAGCCGGTAGTCGGGCCGGAACTCGTGCCCCCACTCGGATATGCAATGGGCCTCGTCAATCGCGAACAGGCCGACCGGCACCTTCCGGAGCCATTCGAAAGTGTCGTCGCGCGCCAGGCGCTCGGGCGAGACATACAACAGCCGGTATTGGCCCTGGAGGGCCTGGCGGATCACCGTGGATTTCTGCGATTCCGTAAGCGAACTATTCAGCACCGCAGCTTCAATCCCCATCTGCGCAAGCTGCGCGGCCTGATCCTGCATCAAGGCGATCAGCGGAGAAACCACCACCACGGTCTTGCCGGGTAGCATCGCGGCCGGCAACTGGTAACAGAGCGACTTGCCTCCCCCGGTGGGCATCACCACGCAACTGTCTCGGCCGTTGAGCAGGCTCCGCACGATTCGCTCCTGCATCGGTCGAAACGAGTCGTAGCCCCAGTAGCGGCGGAGAGTCGACAGCAGCTCCACTTCCGTATTCATGCCAAGAGTATAGATGGTGCGCCCGGGATATTCGATACGAGTCCCCGGAAGTCTCCGGTCGCGATCGCCACGCTTGCCATTTGCGGGATTACTTCTAGAATTGTCCCATGCCCGTTAGCTTGACTCAGGCGCTCTGGCGTTCGAGCCTGGTGACACTCCGCGTGGTCTGGCGGGTCACGCGCCAGCTCTTCCACGAGTTTACCGGCGCGCTTTTCGCAGTTTTTGCCGCCTACGGCGCGTTTATCGTCTGGAAGGAATGGAAGCACCGCCCGGCACTGTGGGTCACAGGGTTCGTCGTCATCTATGCGCTCATGATGGCTGTATTTGCATTCACGGCGTTTCGTCGCGCGCGGCGCGTTCGATGACAGGCGAACTGAAAGATCGCGCGTCTGTGTCTGGGCGGAAATCCGCGACTTCCACCGGCCTACCGATGGAAGCGGCGGTCGGGTCAGCCGATTTGCGCGGATGGGAGGCGGAGCGCGACCTCGGCTATCCCGGTGAATTCCCGTTCACCCGCGGTGTCTATCCCACGATGTATCGCGGCAGGCTGTGGACCATGCGGCAATACGCCGGTTTCGGCTCGGCCGGTGAATCCAATCGCCGGTATCGCTACCTTCTCGCCCAAGGCCAGACCGGCCTCTCGATCGCCTTTGACCTTCCAACGCAGATCGGCATGGATTCCGACCACGCGCTGGCGCAGGGGGAAGTCGGCAAAGTCGGAGTCGCGATTGACTCGCTCGAGGACATGCAGACGCTGCTTGACGGCATTCCCCTGGAGCGCATTTCGACCTCGATGACCATTAATTCGACCGCGGCCATCCTGCTGGCTCTCTACGTCGCGGTGGCCAAGCAGCAGGGAGCGAACCTCTCGCGCCTTGGGGGCACGGTGCAGAACGACATCCTTAAGGAATACATTGCGCGCGGCACGTATATCTACCCTCTGAGGCCCGCGATGCGCGTTGTAACTGACATCTTCGGCTGGTGCCGCCGCGAGATCCCCAATTGGAACGCGATTTCGATCTCTGGATATCACATTCGCGAAGCCGGCTCGACCGAGGTGCAGGAAGTCGCCTTCACTGTCGCCAACGCCATCGCCTACGTCGAGGCGGCTGTCAGTACGGGATTAAAGGTGGACGAATTTGCGCCACAGATTTCGTTCTTCTTTAATTCCCACAACGAGTTTCTGATGCAGATAGCCAAGTTCCGCGCCGCGCGCCGCCTCTGGGCCCGCACCATGCAAGATCGCTTCGGCGCCCAGGACCCACGCTCACTCATGCTGCGGTTTCACGCACAGACGGCCGGCTCGTCGCTCACGGCGCAGCAGCCGGAAAATAATCTTGTGCGCGTCGCGCTCCAGAGTCTTGCCGCTGTGCTCGGCGGTTGCCAGTCGCTGCACTCCAACGGCCTGGACGAGGCGCTTGCCCTTCCCACGGAACAATCCGCACTGCTCGCCCTTCGGACACAGCAGATCATTGCGCAGGAGACTGGTGTTGCCAATACGGTCGACCCAGTCGCGGGCTCCTGGGCCATCGAGAAGCTGACCAACGAAATTGAATCTGCAGCGCAGGTTTATATTTCAAAGATTGACGCCTTGGGAGGAATGCTGCGCGCGATCGAAGCTGGCTATCCCCAAATGGAGATTCAAAAGTCGGCGTACGAATATCAACAGGCGGTGGAAAGCGGCGAACAAGTGGTCGTGGGCGTCAATCGCTTTCAGACCACAGGGGAACAGTCGATCCCCACGATGCGAATCGATCCTGAAATCGAGCGCTCGCAGATTGCACGGCTGAACTCCCTGCGGGCGCGCCGCGACTCCGCCAAGTCGCGAACTGCACTTGAAGAGGTTGAACGCCGGGCCCGCGGCGCCGAGAACCTCATGCCCGGAATCCTCGCGGCAGTCGAAGCGTACGCCACGGTCGGCGAAATCTCCGACGCCTTGCGCCGCGCCTTCGGCGAATACCGCGAAACCGTGGTGATTTGATAGTTCGATCGGCATCGCGGCACCGCTTGGATTGTCAGAAGGGGGGACGGCGAGCGGGCAGGTCCTCTTGGCGTCCGGTGTGGTAAGTTTTCCTGCCGGTATGGATCCAGAGTTTAGCCCCGGGGGGAAAATCCGCTGGCCCAGGCGCGTTTCAACGCTCGCCGAAGCCCGCAAGTACATTGATGCCGCGGGGTTCTGCATGCTCTTTCCGGTGACGAGCGTTCCTCTACCATCTCTGTATTGCGCCGTAACGCGCCGCCAGCCGAGCGCCGGCATCGTCTTTGATAAGCACTTCGAGAGGCTGTGGCGGTGGAAGGACGAACTGCCGCGCCGCCGTCGCGCATTCTATGCGAAGTATTTTCGCGCACGCGGCACGCTCATTTCCCTCGAGCAATTGCCCTATTTTCTGGCTATGCGCGAAACAGCAGTCGCTCCGGACGATCATGCGCGCCTCTATGCCGATGGACGCATCCGAGACGATGCCCGCGTCATCTGGGAAGCCCTGGAGCGTCATGGCCCGCTTGCCACACTGGAACTCCGCCACCTCTGCCACATGGAAACCAAAGCAGGCAACATACGATTCAAGCGTTCCATGCTCGACCTGCAGTGCCTGCTCGTGGTCGTGCACTTCGGATCCGAGCAGGAGACCGGAGCATGGGCCTCGGGGCGCTTCGAGCTGACCTGCCGCGCGTTCCCGGACCAGACCGCCGCGGCGCGGACCATCGCGGTGGACGTGGCTCGCGCGCGACTGGCTGCAAAGTATCTTGAGTCGTACTCCGCCGCACCTCCGGTACAATTGGCGCGCCTCTTTGGCTGGACCAGGGAGGACGCCCTAACCGCGTTCGGCTCCGCACAGCTTGAGATCCGGGACGCGAAACGCGAAAGGCACAGATGAAACTGGTTCTTGCATCAGCTTCGCCCCGGCGCGCCCAGATCCTGCGCGATGCTGGGATTCCGTTCGAGACACACGCGGCGACTGTCGATGAATCCCGTCGCACGGGCGAACTGCGTGCTGATTACGTCCGCCGCCTGGCGCTAGCCAAGGCCCGTGCGGCAGCGAGCGCGCAGTTGGATTCCGGCGATTGCCTGTTCATTGGCGCGGATACGGTAGTCGTTGCCGCTGATGAAATTCTGGGAAAGCCCGAGTCCTCCAGCGACGCGCGCCGCATGCTTCAACTTCTGAGCGGAGCCGTCCACGAAGTGCACACCGGGCTCGCCGTTGTTCGCCGGCCGGGCGGGATGGAAGGAATCATCGAGGAAATCACTCGGGTCTCTTTTGCGCCTCTGACGGACGAAGTCATCGAATCCTATATGGCGACCGGTGAGCCATTTGACAAAGCTGGAGCCTATGGAATCCAGGGGATCGGCGGGCGCTACGTCACCCGCATCGAAGGATGTTACTTCAACGTGATGGGATTGCCTCTGGCACGCCTGTGGTCCCTGTTGAGGGAATTCGGGTGGAGGGAATAGATCCCGACCAAGACGCGATGCATGTAAAACGGTCGCCGGAGGATCTGCTCATCGTTTCAGAAGCCGGTGGCCCCGGAAGGCGTTACGCTGCCCCGTCCCGGGGATGAGCAAATGGATGGGGTTGATCGGCGGCAAGCACTCACATGGCTATCGGGAGTCGCTTGAGAGCTACTTCTTGTCGTCGACTGGTGCCGACGGGGGTGTAGCAGCGACCGGAGGGTTCACCGGCTGGCTCGTCTGCGCCGGCTGATCGCCGCGCATGCCTTCCTTGAACTCGCGGACCCCTTGTCCGAGTCCCTTCATGACTTCCGGGATCTTGCGGCCGCCGAAGAGCACGAGGATGACGATCGCGATGATCAGCAAATGCATCGGGCTGTCCCACATAGGGCACCTACCTTTCACGCCCGGATTACCGTAGCGGAGGCCACTCCGGGAGCCACGTCCGAATCACGCACAGTATAGCACGCCCCTCGGTATGCGGCGCGGCGCGCCCCCGCGTCTGAGGGGTGTCGCAGTTTGGTGAAAAAGGGCAAACCGAGCGGGTAAGATTACTCTAGTCCCTGCGGGACAGACGTCAAAGTGCGCAGCTCCCGGTGCGTTGGAAGTGGCTCCAACTTCCAGAGGTTGTGCCCCTGACGCAAAATCTAGCGCCACGCTGCCAGCACAGCGACCCTCGCACAGCACCGAATGATCCGTTCTAACTACGCCACGCCTCAGCCATTTCTCGGGCGATGTCCATGGCCGCATCGCGGGGACTACGTGCGCCCGTAATCGGCCGACCGACGACCAGAAAGTCTGCTCCCGAGCGAATCGCGTCGCGTGGTGTCGCGACGCGTGATTGGTCGTCCACAGACGCGCTCGCCGGCCGTACCCCTGGAACAACGATCAGAAAAGTTGACCCGCACGCACGGCGTATCGCCCGCGCCTCATGCGCCGAGGCGACAACACCGTCAAGTCCCGCCCGCTTTGCCAGACGCGCGAGGGCGATAGCACGGGTGGCCGGGGAGCCGGAAACGCCCACGCGGCGCAGTGCCTCATGGTCCATGCTCGTCAATATCGTCACGCCGAGCAGTGCCGGCCGGCTTTTCTTGCCGGCGAGCGCCTCTCGCGCGGCGCGCATCATGGACAGCCCGCCCAAGGTATGGATGTTCACCATCCGCACCTTTGGCAGGTCCGCCGCCGCGGAGACCGCTCCTGCGACAGTATTGGGGATATCGTGGAACTTGAGGTCGAGGAATGTTTCAAAGCCCAAGCCCGCGAGCCGTTGGACCGCCCGCGGGCCTTCCGCCGTGAAGAGTTGAAGTCCAACCTTGAGTAAGCCTGCCGCACCCCGAAGGCTCCGCGCCAAGGCGCAGGCCGGCCCCAGGCGGTCGACGTCCAGGGCTACGATTAGTTGCGATGTTCCGAGGCGGGACGTGAGGGCACCTCTAGCAGCTCCAGCCGGACCTTTGCTACTCCGCGCTGGTCGAACCCGAGCCTCCGGGCCACCTCGTAGGAGACGTCGAGTTCGCGACCTTCGACATAGGGGCCGCGGTCGTTGATCCGGACCACCTGGCTGCGGTGGTTCTTCGTGTTTACAACTCGGACGATAGAGCCGAGCGGTAGGGTTGGGTGGGCGGCCGTTTCGGCGTACATGTCGTAAGTCTCTCCGTTGGCCGTCTGCTGCCCGTCGAAGTCCCCTCCATACCAGCTCGTAGTGCACACCCAGGTTGCCAGCGGCTTGTGCTGGTTGGGGAAGTTTGGGTTTGCTAGCGTTGTTGACTGGGGCGCGGGTGTCGTTTGGGAAGGGTTGCCAGCCTCTCCGGCCGCCGTTGGATTGGCTGACGGAGTTAGGACGAGCATACCCAATCCTAAGAACACCGATTCGAGAACCACAAAGATCTTAGCTCTCATATCCGACTAACCTCCCTGAAATCAATAAATTCTAGCACTTCGAGGCGCCCTAAAGCAACCGCTTTAGCCCTTTAGAGACCCCCGTAAGCCATTGATTTCATTAAGATTTTCGTCCCGGCACCACGCTTCGAGACCGTCAACCAGTCGCTCGGAAGCCCTGGGGTCCACAAAGTGTGCTGTGCCAACCTCTACGGCCGAGGCGCCCGCAACGAGATATTCAAGCACGTCCGGCGGGCTCTCAATACCGCCAAGTCCGATGATCGGGATCTTAATTACCCGACCCGCCTCGTGAACCAGCCTCATGGTTATAGGTCTTATACCCGAACCCGACAACCCCCCCGTCGTACTACCCAGTCGGGACTCTCGAGTGTGGGCATCTAGACACAGAGCAGGGTATGTGTTGGCGATGACAACTGCGTCTGCCCCCTCCGTTTCAGCTATCTTTGCCATAACTCCAATAAATCCAACAGTGGGTGATAGCTTCACCCACAGGGGTCGCCGGCTCGCCTTGCGCGCCGCGGATACAAGCTCGGTCGCAAGGGCCGGATTCGTGCCGAACTCCGCGCCTCCCCGCTCTACGTTTGGACAGGAGATATTGAGCTCGTACGCGGCGAGCCCATCTGTGTCTTCCAGGACACGAATTACCTCGAGATACTCGCCCAGTGTGTGCCCAAAAACGTTGGCGATGATCGCGGTGTCGATCCTGCGAAGCTCAGGAAGCTTTTCCGCCACAAACGCGCGTACACCGATGTTTTGCAATCCGATGGCGTTGATCATCCCGCTGGGAGTTTCAAGCATCCGCGGAGGCGGCGCTCCCGCCATCGGATGAAGCGACAGGCCTTTCACGACGATCCCGCCCAGCCGATTCAGATCTACGAGCTCGCCGAATTCGACGCCGTAGCCGAACGTGCCACTTGCTGCGATGATCGGGTTTTTAAGATGGGTGCTACCGATGCTGACTCGGAGATCAACCCCCGAGGCTGTTTGAGGGATGCGTGCCCGCTCGGGCGAACTCACGCCAAGCACTCTACCACGGTGGTCAAGGATTCGGCGCGTCGGCACAAGTTTCACTCCCGGATTCGGCCGCTACGTACGCGCCAGACTCTGTGTTAGGATGTGCCACGAAATGCGCGTCGTAGAAAAAAGACAACTCCTTTCGGCCGAAGAAATTGGCCGCACGCTCAGCAGGCTGGCGCACGAAATTGTCGAAAACAGCGGTGGCGCAAAAGACCTCGCCCTGATTGGAGTCCGTCGGCGGGGCGTTCCGCTGTCTGAGAGGCTGGCCAAGCAGATTCGGGACTTCGCGAAGGCGGATGTTCCGGTAGGAACGCTGGACATCACCCTCTATCGCGACGATCTTTCAACGATTGGCCAGCAGCCTGTGGTCCAGTCCACGCAGATAGAATTTCCGGTGGACAATCGCGATCTGGTGATCGTAGATGACGTTCTGTATACCGGCCGCACGATCCGCGCGGCGATGAATGGTCTGTTCGACCTGGGCCGTCCCCGGCGCATTCGACTGTGCGTGCTAATCGACCGCGGGCATCGGGAGCTTCCCGTCGAGGCTTCATTCATCGGTCGAACCGTCCAGACCAGCGATACCGAGATTGTGGAAGTCCGCCTTCAAGAGATTGATGGCGAGGAACGCGTCGTGCTAGTGGACCGCGTTCCCTGATTCCGTCTGGGAACGGTCCGGAGGCAGCGTCTAAAGGGAAAAAGTGCTCCAGCGCCTGTCACACTTGCTCGGAACAGAAGCCCTCACCAGCGAGCAAATTGCATTTATTCTCGATCAAGCCAAGCCTTTCCAGGAATTCCAGCGCCATCCGTTGAAGAAACTGGCCACACTGCGGGGAAAGACCGTGGCCATGGCCTTTTTCGAGTCTTCTACGCGCACGCGCATCAGCTTCACGACCGCCGCGGCCCGTCTGGGCGCGGACACGATGGCGCTGCAAGCGGAATCTTCGAGCCTGAAGAAGGGTGAATCGCTGTTGGACACGGTTCGCACGCTCGAAGCGATGCGTCCGGACGGCATCGTGATTCGCCACGCATCCTCCGGTGCGGCGGATTTTGTGGCGCGACGGCTCGAGATTCCTGTCGTCAACGCCGGCGATGGCACCCATGAACACCCCACTCAAGCCTTGCTTGACGCACTGACGATTCGCGACCGCAAGGGAAAACTCGAAGGCAGGAACGTCACGATCCTCGGTGACATTCTGCACAGCCGCGTGGCCCGATCGAATATTCATCTTCTTAGCAAGTTTGGCGTCCGGATCACACTCTGCGGCCCAGCCATGTGGGTTCCCCGCGAACTGGAGAAGCTCGCCGCGAACCTGCGCGTGGTGCACCGCCTTGACGAAGCGCTTGACGGTGCCGACGTCGTGATGGTTCTGCGTGTCCAGACCGAGCGTATTCACGAGCCACCACTGGCAGCCGACGAGTACATCGCCGGCTATCAGTTGACTCCCGCGCGCTTGCGGCTGGCACAGCCCGACGCTCTGGTCCTTCATCCCGGCCCCATCGTCCGGGGCCTGGAAATCGATTCAGCCGTGGCCGATGGACCGCAGTCCGGCGTGCTTGAGCAAGTCACGAACGGTCTCGCGATACGCATGGCGCTGCTCTACCATCTGATCGGCGGCGCAGCCGCCGACGCTCCGCACCCCGCAAAGGATCGCTCGAATGCTTCTGATTAAGAACGGACGCGTGATCGACCCGGCAAGTAAAACCGACGCCGAGCTCGACGTTTTGCTCGATGGCGAACGAATCTCGAGAACCGGCGCGGATCTTCAGGCGCCGGGCGCCGAGGTATTCGATGCGAAGGGCTTGATCGTCGCGCCAGGCTTCATCGACCTTCACTGCCATCTGCGCGAGCCCGGCCAGGAAATGTCCGAGACGATTGAGACAGGGACGCAGTCCGCCGCCCGAGGGGGATTCACGGCGGTCTGCTGTATGCCCAACACGCAGCCCATCAACGACAATGCTTCGGTGACGCGCTCGATCGTTGAACGCGCCGCAGCCGCCGGTGCCGTCCGCGTGTGGCCGATTGGTGCGGCTTCGATGGGAAGCAAGGGTGAAGCGCTGGCGGAAATCTCGGCGATGAAGGGCGCCGGAATCGTCGCGGTCAGCGACGACGGAAAACCCGTCGCCACGGCGCGCCTGATGCGCCAAGTGATGGACTATTGCACCCCACTCGGGCTCCCGGTAATCGACCACTGCGAGGACCCGTCGCTGTTTGCCGGCGGAGTGATGCGCGAGGGACCGCAGTCTCTGAAGCTTGGACTGCAGGGCATCCCGGCGCAGTCGGAATCCATCTGCGTCGGCCGCGACGTGGAAGTCACTCTGCTCACCGGAGCCCGCTTGCACATTGCGCACATGTCCACTTTCGGATCGGTCGAATATGTGCGCTTTGCGAAAAAGACCGGGCTGCGCGTCACGTGTGAAGTGACGCCGCATCATTTTACTCTGACCGACGAAGACGTCCGCTATGACTCCCATTACAAGATGAATCCGCCGCTGGCCTCCCGCTCCGATCGCGACGCGCTGATCGCCGGCCTTGCCGACGGCAGCGTCGACGCGATCGCAACCGACCATGCTCCACATCACGCCGCCAGCAAGGACGTCGAATTCGACCGCGCGCCCTTTGGGATCATCGGATTTGAGACGGCACTCGCACTCGGCTTAAGTGAGCTGGTGCACGCGGGAAAACTTTCATTGATGCGCCTGGTCGAGCTTTTTACGGCCGGCCCCGCACGCGTTCTGGCCATGGAGAGAAAAATCGCCGTAGGCGAGCCTGCCGACCTCACGATTTTCTCGACCGACCACGAGTGGACTTATCGCGCAAGCGATTCCCCCAGCAAGTCGCGCAATACGCCATTTGACGGGCGTAGTTTTCGCGGCGCGCCAATGGCCACAATCGTCGCCGGCCGCCTAGCGTTCCGCCGCTCGACGTAATTCCACACGCGGCCGACCGGCAAGAGCCCGGGTCGTCAGTCGCGCAGGCCATTGGTCTTTTCAGGTTTGTGCTACGGTGCTCGGGTTCGTCCGGGTTCACCGATCTGTGCTAGATTCTCTCCCCGTGCGGCAGAGTAGAACTCAAGGGGACAGGTGAAGCCCTTGCAAGCCCCAATGGACCGAAATGTAAACGACTATCTGGCGGCCGAGCGCACGTTCCTTGCGTGGATTCGCACCGGCCTCGCGCTCATGGGCTTCGGTTTTGTGGTGGCTCGTTTCGGTCTCTTCCTGCAGCAGGTTCGCACTGTCGAACCCAGCCTCCAGGGCCACTCCTACGGCCGATCGATCTGGTTCGGGACGGCACTGATTGCGACCGGCGTGCTCGTAGACATTTTTGCCATCTGGAATCACGTTCGGCTTGTGCACCAGTTGAACCACGGCGAAACGGAATTCACGCGACCATCCAGCGGAGCGATCGCTCTGGCTGCGTTCTTGGCGCTGGTCGGCGTGGGCATGGCCATTTATTTGGTCTCGGTGTAAGCAATGTGGCGAGTAGTTTTCTCGCGCCGGAGGATGCGATGCCTTCCACTCAAGACAATGGAATAATCAGCAAGCAGAGCGATCATTCGGTGGATGAGATCGTGGAGAAATTAAAAGGGATCCTGCAGGCGAAGGGCATTACACTTTTTGCACTCGTCGATCACAGCGGCGAGGCCGCAAAGGCCGGCCTGAAGATGCCGCCGACAAAATTGCTGATATTCGGTAACCCGAAAGGCGGCACGCCGCTGATGCTTGCCTCACCCAGCAGCGCCATCGATTTGCCGCTGAAAATCCTCGTCGCAGAAGGCGCGGACGAAAAAGCCCGAATCTCCTACAACTCGCCCGCGTATCTCAGACAGCGTCACAGCCTGCCCCAAGAGCTGATCCAAAACATCGCCGTCGTGGAAGCCCTGGTCTTGCAGCTGGTGTCCTAGGAGCAGCGCGGGTTATGACCGGGGCGATGCTGCACTGAGGATTCTGTGGGACTGTCGCTTCCTGGTAGCGGCGCGGCCACCCATTTTCTCTGTTCAGCTTCCCTTAGTGTGTAGCAGGTTCGGACGCAGGATGCATCCCGTGTTGTGGCACTTCGTGGACACCGCGCGCCGGCGGCTCTTGATGGAAACGGAAGAGCTGGTTCAGCGGCCCGGCGCCCTTGCCGGTCTGGTAGGATTTTTCAATCGCTTTGGTCACGTAAGCTTTCGCGAGGATCACTGCCTCGCGAAGTTGTTGCCCGCCGGCAAGCTGTGCGGCAATCGCGGACGAAAACGTGCACCCTGTGCCATGCGTATTCGGGCTTCTCACATGATCGCCGCCGAAAGTTTCAACCTCCGTCCCCTCGCAGAGAACATCGATCGGCTTATCGAGATGTCCGCCGGTGACGATGACTGCGCGCGCGCCCATTTCCAGTAGCCTCTGCCCGGCGGCCTTCATCCCGGCTACGTCCTTCACCTCCAAGCCAGTCAGGAATTCCGCCTCGGGAATATTCGGAGTGACTACGCTTGCGCGCTTCAGCAGTTCGTCGCGTACAAACTTGAGGCCCGCCGCGTCGAGCAGTTCGGCATCACCGGCGGTCGGCCGCGAGACCGGATCCAGCACCACATGCGTGAACTTGTATTTGTCGAGAAATTCCGACACCACAGAGGCATTCGCCCTGTTTGCAAGCATGCCGATCTTCACCCCTGCCAGGGTAACGTCTTCAACGAGCGCATCAATTTGCGCTCGCAACGTCGCCGCCGCTGTCGCATGAACTGTGCGCACGCCCTCCGTGGATTGCACCGTGAGCGCTGTCACCGCGGCAACGCCGTAGCAATTATGGGCGGCAAAGGTTTTCAGGTCCGCTGCGATGCCCGCGCCGCACGTCGGATCGAACCCCGCGATGGACAGAAGTATGGGCGGCGTGTGGTGGCCGTTGCCCATGTGATGGTGGTGGCTGCTCAATTCGTGTATGTCCTCCGCGCTAGGCACAAATGCCGGCGACACCCTGACTTGCTGGGCGTGCCGGCAGAAAAAATGTACGCGCCTTCTTGCTCTGGACGCAACAACAATTTTTGGAAGTAAAGAAATTGAGCGGTACTCGTGAAAGGTTCGGGCAGCGGAGAACTAGGGGAACAGTCCACGAACCAGCGTTGCGTCCGCGACGCGGCCGACGGCGAGCACGTACGCCCCGGTGCGCATGTGGGCGCGATGCTTTCGCATGGACTCGTGCACCTCGTGAAATGCCTGGCGCATCACCGTCTCGAGCTTCATCGTCACTTCCGACACGGGCCAGAAAAAACTCTGCAAGTCCTGCACCCATTCGAAGTAGCTGACGGTCACTCCTCCCGCATTTGCCAGGATGTCTGGCAGCAGCAGGATTCCCTTGCGCGCCAGAACTTCATCGGCGTGCGGAGTGGTCGGTCCGTTTGCGGCTTCGGCGACGATTTTCGCCTTGATCTGGTCGGCGTTGTTCAGCGTGATCACGTTCTCAAGCGCCGCTGGAACCAAAATATCGCACTTCATCGTCAACAGATCATCGTTGGAAATCCGCGACGTCCCCGGCATCCCAACCACCGTGCCCGAGCGTTCCTTGTAGCGCATGGCCTTTAGAGGATCGATTCCGCGCGAATTGAATACGCCGCCGCGAGAGTCGCTGATGGCGACCACACGCGCCTTTTTTTCCGCAAACAGCCGCGCTACCTGTGACCCGGTGTTGCCGAATCCCTGTATCGCGACGCTTGAACCCCGCAGCGACATTTTCTTTACCTTGCACGCTTCTTCCACAACCACCAGGCATCCGCGCGCTGTCGCGTCCTTGCGTCCTTCCGAGCCGCCAATTGAAACCGGCTTGCCCGTGACCACGCCGAGCGCCGAAAAGCCCTTCGTCATCGAGTACGTATCCATCATCCAGGCCATTGTTTGCGAATCGGTATAGACGTCGGGTGCGGGAATGTCCTGTTCGGGTCCGATGAGCGGCAATATTTCAGAGGTGTAGCGCCGCGTCATGCGCTCCAGCTCAGGCTTGCTCATCCTTTTTGGGTCGCAGATCACGCCGCCCTTGCCGCCGCCGAACGGAATGTTCACGGCTGCGGTTTTCCAGGTCATCCACATCGCCAGCGCCTTCACTTCATCCGCCGTAACGCCCGGATGGTATCGAAGGCCGCCCTTCGCAGGTCCGCGGGTCACGTTATGCTGCACGCGATAGCCGGTAAAGACTTTTATCTGCCCGTTGTCCATCTTCGTGGGGATGGATACTTCCAGTACGCGCTTCGGCGTGCGCAGGATCTGTCGCAGGCCCGCGTCGAGCTTCAGGTATTCAGCAGCGAGATCGAACTGAATCTGGGCAATGCGGAACGGGTTCAGATCCTCGCGGGGCGCGATTCGGGGTACTGGTTGGGGGATCACCTTGGCAACCATCGCCATCTTGCCTTCCTCCTGGGGTGGGAAGCTCTGTGCTGCTTCTAACCGCTTTTCGAGTCTTCAGAATTGGCCGGGTGCTCGTAAGTCTCGCGAGAATCGAAGTTTAGCGGAGCCGTCGGGGATGTCAATGAAAACCAGTGCAAAAGCCGCGCTGCGGAGGCCTACCAGTAACATATCGTGTCACTACCGGAGATCGTATCGATCCTAAGTAATTGTAAATAATGATCTTAATCTACACCCTGCGACTCTGGCCGCGGCGGGATCAAGCGCGCCGTCGGGAGCCCGCCAGGCCGTGCGACAACCCTGTTGACCGGTAAGGCCTCGCACGGTACTGTGCCGGTCGCGCTCATCGATCGACCGACGGGCGATTCACATCGCGGGCCAATCCGGAAAGCCCGGCCGCGCGTATCTTATAGAAGGGAGCCGCCACACGCTGGTGAGTTCGGAAACGGGAACGGAGCTGAGAGCCTCGGACGCGGCGCTCATCGACAGAATCATGCAGCGGGACCAGACGGCGCTCGCCGCGCTGTATGACCGCTATGCCGGAATGCTTTCCTCTGTCCTGATCCGGATTTTGCGCGACACCCAGACAGCCGAGGAGATCCTGCAGGATATCTTCTTTCAGCTCTGGAGCGCGCCATCACGATTCGACGCCGGACGGGGTTCACTGCCCGCATGGCTTACGGTGATTGCGCGCAATCGCGCAATCTCGCAATTGCGCCGGCACAACCCTGCCGCGGGCGACCCGCTCGGCGAAGCCGCAGCGATTTCGACGTTCAATATGGAAAGCGCCGCGTCACAGCGGCAATTGATCGGTCGTGTGAAAGGCGCGCTCGCAAATCTGCCGCCAGAGCAGCGCGCTGCGGTCGAGCTCGCGTATTTCGATGGCCTGACGCACAGTGAGATTGCGAAGCGCACGGGCGATCCGCTCGGGACCGTGAAGACGCGCCTGCGCTCGGCGGTTGAAACTCTCAGGCGGACTCTGCATTCGGCGGCGGCTTCAACGACATGAACGCTCATCCAACTCGGGAGGAAGATTTCGATCTCTACGCTCTGGGCGCGCTCGAAGGCGACGAGAGGGTCGCGATCGAAACGCACGTCGTCTCGTGCGCGGATTGCGCGCACAAACTCGCCGAGGCGCATGGACGTATCGCGCTGCTCGCGCTCGCCGCACCGCCCTCTGAACCATCGGCCGCCGCGAAGCAGCGTCTGATGCAGCAGATCCGCTCCGACGCCGAGCGCAGCCCGGCAGTTTCCGCGTCACTTGGTGTGCCGGTGCGCTCTTCCGGGCGCGCGCCCCGGGACACCCCGCGCTCGGGCGAATCCTTCAGCCGCTGGTGGGCCGCGGTACTCGTGCCGGCCGGCGCGGTTCTTGCGGTTGCCACGATCCTTCTGTGGACCGAAAACCGCCAACTGGATCGTCAACTCGACGTATTGCGCTCCGCCGTGGAGCAGCAACAACACCAACTGCAGGAAGCACGCGAAGCCGCCGATATGATCGAGTCGCACGATACGGTGACAATTGCGCTGGCGCAGCAGCCCGGCATGCCGGCCGGTGCCGCACACGTGATGTACAATGCGAAGATGGGCATGCTGATGTATGACGGCGAAATCGCCCCGGCTCCGGCAGCCAAGAGCTACCAGCTGTGGCTCGTTCCTGAAGACGGCAAGCCGATCAGCGCAGGCGTATTCAATCCCGTAGGCGGTCGGACCGATCACTGGATGATGAAATTGCCGCAGGGAATCGCCGCCAGGGAATTTGCCGTGTCGCTCGAGCCCGCAGGCGGCATGCCGCAGCCGACGGGCCCCATGGTACTGATCGGCCGTGCGTAGGGCTAGGTATGGTCAGGCGTGTGAACGGGACAGCTGCCGGTTTCCGGGCTTTCGCGTGTACCGGGAGCGCGCGCTTCAAGTTCCACCTTGTCGGGGATGAACTCTTGCGGTATAAGGTGTACGTATCCAGCGGGGAAAAGCTGGTAACTTTTCCCCACGAACTCTCCAGCCCTAGCTCGATAGCGTATTCAAACCATCACGAACCGAGCCGTGTGCGGCAGGATCTGGACCGCGCGGCCAGTTGCGATCTCAGGAGGAAGCAGACATGAAAAGAGCGATTGGTACGTTTGGTCTTCTCGCAGTGTTGTTCGCCACGCTCAGCCTGGTAACCATCGCCGACAACAAGACGATGACCTGGACAGGCTGGATCAGCGACAGCTCCTGCGGAGTGAAAGGCGCCAATGCAGCGCACAAGGCTTGCGCCAAGACGTGCATGAAGGACAAAGGCGCTTCCTGGGTTTTCGTGAATAACGAAAATAAGAAAGTCATCGCGATTCACAATCAGGACGCGGTCGACGGTGACAGAGATTTGGGACAGGAAGTTAAGCTGACTGGTCACATGAACGACGACGGTTCGCTTCAGGTGGACGGCATCGCCCACTAAAAATTGTAGGGCTTGAGCAGGCAGGTGTGAGGTTATAGGGGTTGGGTCGCGGCCTAACCCCTACAACCTGACTCCTAAGACCTATTTTCCACGCCGATTTTTTCAACTCCCATATAAGGCCACAGCGCCTCTGGAATTTTTACCGAGCCATCGGCCTGCTGAAAATTCTCTACGATCGCGATCCACGTCCGCCCGACAGCGAGCCCGGAGCCGTTCAGAGTGTGCACGTATTCGCTCTTGGCTCCCTTTGATTTGTAGCGGATCCCCGAGCGCCGCGCCTGAAAAGCCTCCGTGTTCGAACAGGACGAAATCTCCATGAATTCGCCCGCCGACGGCAGCCAAACTTCGATGTCGTAGGTTTTTGCCGAAGCGAAGCCCATATCGGCGGTGCAGAGCTGCATCACGCGGTAGTGCAGGCCCAGCCGCTCGAGGCACTTCTCGGCGTTCCGGACCAGCGTCTCCAGTTCATCGTAGCTCTGCTCGGGGCGCGTGAATTTGAAGAGCTCTACCTTCTGAAACTGATGCTGGCGCTTGATGCCGCGCGTGTCTTTTCCCGCGGCGCCGGCCTCGGAGCGGAAGCAAGCGGTCCAGGCGCACACCTTTAGAGGTAGCGAATCGGCTTCGAGCGTCTCGTCGCGATGCAGGTTGGTCAGCTCCACCTCGGAGGTGGGCGTGAGCCACAGGTCAGTGCCCTCCAGGTGAAACATATCGGCGGCGAATTTCGGCAGCTGGCCTACGCCGGTAAGCGCCGCCGTATTCACCAGGAACGGTGGTAGGATTTCCGTATAGCCGTGTTCGCCGGTATGTAGGTCGAGGAAAAAATTGGCGATGGCGCGTTCCAGTCGCGCTCCCAGTCCCTTGTACACGGCAAACCGCGCACCCGCGATTTTCACCGCCGCGGCGAAATCCAGAATCCCCGTTCGCTCCCCGACCTCCCAGTGCGGGCGCGGCGCAAAATCGAATTTCGGCGGAGCGCCCGACCGACGCACCTCCACATTGTCTGCGGCGCTCTGCCCCACTGGAACGCTCGCATGCGGGATATTTGGAACGGTAAGAAGAAACTGCTTCATCCGCTCGTCCAGCTCCGCTACTCGTTCGTCGTCGCGCTTGATCTGCTCAGACACTTCTTTCATCCGCGCCAGAATTGACGAGGCGTCCTGCCCGGCCTTCTTCATCCCGGCGATTTCTTCGCTCGCCTTGTTCCGATCGGCTTTCATGCGCTCGGTCGAAGTGATGATTTTGCGGCGCTCGGCGTCCAACTCGACGAAAGGCCCTAGGTCGAGTGTGATCCCGCGGTCCCGGGCCATCTTCCCGATCTCTTCCAGATGCTCTCGCACAAATCCCAAGTCATGCATAGGCTCAGAAGGATAACCGAAAGTAGCAGCCGGTGAATAGTGGCGAACGCCCCTGAACGGTCGTCATTCGCAGTAAAGCGGGAATGCGGTCGTCCGGGTCCAGGCACTGAAGCCCCTCGTCCCCACTTAGGACAAGTAGCGTCTTGAAATTTCGGCAATGTTGCGGGCACCTGCGAGGCGCATGGTCATTTCCAGTTCGCCGTCGAGATGCTGAAGAACAGCCTGCACGCCCATCCATCCGCCCAGCGCCAGGCCATAGAGCACTGGCCGACCGACGGCGACAGCGTTGGCCCCAAGTGCGAGTGCCTTAAACACATCCTGACCCCGGCGCACGCCGCCATCAATGAGGATCGTCGCGCGGCCATGTACCGCGTCAGCGATAGCCGGCAGGACCGAAATCGTGGCGGAGACATCGTCGAGCTGCCGCCCGCCGTGGTTCGACACCTGGATCCCCGCGCAGCCATGCTCGACGGCCGCCACGGCGAACTCGGGCGACATGACGCCCTTCAGCAGGACCGGGAGGCCCGTGGTTTTGCCGATGAACTCGACATCATTCCAATCCAGATCGCGCTTCATCGGCGACACGCCATAGCTGCCATTTTGTCCCGGAAAGTTTCCTACCGGGAGCGGCGAACGGAAATGATTGCGACGGTCGGTCTCGCGGTTGCTTGGCACAACCGTGTCAATTGTGAGCACGATGGCCGTGTAGCCCGCGGCCTTGGCGCGCCCGAGAATCTCAGTGGCCTTGCCGCGGTCCTCGGGCAGATAAATCTGAAACCACTTCGGGCCGGGACACGCCTGCGCGATTTGCTCTAGTGTCATCGTGGAGAGCGACGCCGCGCAATACAGGGCTTTGGCCGCGTCGGTACCCTTCGCAGAGCCAACCTCGGCGGTGACATGCGCCATGCCATGACCGGCCATCGCGGAGACCATTACTGGCATGGAAATTTTCGAGCCGAGCAGGGTGGTTGAGCGGTCGGCCTCCTTGTAGCCACTCAAATAGCGCGGCGCGATAGTGACGCGCTTGAAAGCCGCTTCGTTTTCATGCTTGGTCCATTCGTCTCCGGCCGCGCTGGAGATGTAGCCGAACCCGCCTGTTGGGATTATTTTTAGCGCTGCGGGCTCGAGTTCGCGAAGGTTGATGATTTCGATGGCTTTGATTTCCGTGGGAGCGGCGTAGTCGGAGCTATTGGGCTGTGCTGTCGCCGCTTGTGCCGGAGTCTTACCAGCATTGGCGAGCTTCCCGGGAAGCGCGGCCGAAAGGGTTACCGCTGCTGCAGTTGCGGAAAGAAAATCCCGGCGCTTGAAATTCATTGCGTTTCCTCCTGGTTTCGTCGCGGCTCGCGGATGATAACACGATGCTTTGGGATGAGGGCGAAGGGTAACCGATGAGCACTAGGGGGGGGGCCATAGGCGGCCATTCAATGGCGGACCTGGAATTGAATCGCCGGAATCCCGCGAAGAACCGCACCCGGCGAACCGTACTGCGTCACTCCAAAGAAAAGGCTACTGAGTCGGCAGCTGAGCCAGGCGACGGCGCAGGAAGCGGCGCTCCACGTCATTGGTCGCGAGCGCGAGCGCGCGGCGATATGCTTCGGCGGCTTCTGCTGATTTTCCCAGGCGGCGCAGCAAATCCGCGCGCGCCGCTGGCAGAAGATGGAACTCGGAAAGCTTCTCTCGCGATTCGAGTTTGTCGAGGAGCGCAAGCCCCTGGTCGGGAGTGCGCGCCATCGCCACGGCGACGGCCCAGTTCACTTCGATCACCGGCGAGGGATTTACCGCCAGCAGCGCGGCATAGAGCGCCGCGATTTGCGGCCAGTCGGTGTCGCGTGCCGTTTGCGCGTTGGCGTGAAGCGCAGCAATTGAAGCCTGCAGCGCGTACGGGCCTTTTGACCCGCCGCGAAGCGCCGATTCGGTCAGCGCGGTACCCTCGCGAATCTGCTCCGCGTGCCAGAGCGTGCGATCCTGTTCATCGAGCACGATCAGGTCGCCGTCCGCGCTGGTGCGCGCGTCGCATCGCGAATCGTGGAGCAGCATCAGGCCCAGCAGAGCCCGGGGTTCCGCTTCGCGCGGCATCAGTTCACACAGAACACGCCCGAGGCGAATCGCTTCCGCGCAAAGCTCTCGCCGCACGAGCGCATCGCCGGTGCTGGCGAGATAGCCCTCGTTGAAAATCAGGTACACAACGAGCATCGCGGCGTCGAGGCGATCGGGCAGGTCTTCGAGCGCGGGAATACAATAGGGAATATTCGCGTCGCGAATCTTGCGCTTCGCGCGAACCAGCCGCTGTGACATGGTCGCGACCGAAACCAGAAAAGAGCGCGAGATTTCATCCGTGGTCAGGCCGCAGATCGTGTGAAGCGTGAGGGCGACCTGCGCGTCGGTGGCCAGCGCCGGATGGCTGCACGTGAAGATGAGGCGCAGGCGGTCGTCTGGAAACATGGCGTCTCCGAAATCATCGGCAGGCCGGGCGGTGGAATCAGCGTTGCGCGCGATCTCGTCGCGTTTCATCTCGAAGCGATGGTCGCGACGGAGCCGGTCGATGGCTTTGTGCCGCGCGGTGCTGATGAGCCACGCGCGAGGGTTCGCGGGCGCTCCTTCCGCTGGCCATTTCTGCAGAGCAACGGCGTAGGCCTCCTGCAACATCTCCTCGGCGAGATCAAAGTCGCCGAGGAGACGAATCAGTGTAGACAGGACTCGGCCTGATTCTTCGCGGTGGAGTTTTTCGAAATCCATGTTGAGGAAGGCCTACGCTCGCTCTGTAGCCAGGATTGCGTTCTGGCGTTCCCGATCTCACGATCGGGCCGGCAGTTACATCTTAAAGATGGGTCGCACCTCAACGGAACCGTGGCGCGCGGCCGGAATCCTGCCGGCGAGGGTAATCGCTTCGTCGAGATCCTTGGCCTCAACCAGATAATAGCCGCCGAGCTGTTCTTTGGTTTCAGCAAAGGGACCGTCCGTGACCACTCGCTTTCCGTCTCGCACGCGAACTGTTGTTGCCGAGGCGACCGGAGTGAGCCGATTCGATCCCAGATGTTTTCCTGACTCCGCGATTTCCTTGCTGAACTGGCCGTACTCCTGTTGCATGGCCGCGCTTTGCGTCGGGGTCAAATTAAACCAGTCCGATTCCTGACCGTAAATCAAAAGCAGATATTGCATCGGTTGTTCCTCCTACCGGTTAGTCGAACGGAAACCAGAAAATCGACTGAATAATCCGAGAAAAATGTGACCCGACGGGTCAGTTAGACTTCTCTTACAGCTTGATCACGATCTTGCCCAGGAAGCTGCCGGAGGCCTGCAGGCGAAAGGCGTCCCCGGCCTGGTCAAACGGGAACGTTTTTTCAATGATGGGCTTGATCCCGTTGACCTCAATCGCCTGAATTAACTGCTCGAGGCTCACGCGGCTGCCAACTCCGATTCCGTGCAGGCTGGCGTTCTTAAACATGAGGTCGTGCGGGTTGGCATTTCCCTCAGGGCCTGCGAGCACGCCGATTAGCGCCACCTTGGCTCCGTAACCGAGGCATTCAAACGAACGCGCAAGCGTGCCCATGCCGCCATTTTCGATCACGCAATCCACACCGCGCCCGCCGGTCAACCCGATGACTTCCTTCGCCCAGTCGGGATGCGTTCTGTAGTTCACGCCGGCGGACGCACCAAAGCCGCGAGCCCGCTGGATCTTCTCGTCGCTTGACGAAGTCACGAAGACGCGCGCACCGGCCGCGAGTGCAAATTGCAGCGCGAACATCGAAACGCCGCCGGTTCCAAGGCACAGAACCGTATCGCCGGGTTTCACGCGGGTGCCGACCATCATCAGGGCGTTCCAGGCGGTGGGTCCGGCGCACGGGAGCGTGGCTGCCTCCTCGAACGATAGACCCTTCGGCATTGCGACCCATCCGTCTTCATGCAGCGAGATGAATTCGGCAAGTGTGCCGTCCAGAGGTGACCCCAGAGCCCCGCGGCTTTTCGGCGGTGCGCCGTCGATCCACACCTGGAAAAAAGTGGGAATCACCCTGTCGCCTGATTTGAAGCGTGTGACGCTTGCTCCGACAGCGACAACTTCGCCTGCTCCGTCCGAGCATGGGATTGTGGCGTGATCCAGGCCGTAGCGATATTTGCCGGTGACGATGGCATGGTCGCGGTAGTTCAGCGCCACTGCGCGCGTGCGAACCAGGACGTCGCTGGGTCCGGGCCTTGGGTCGGGGCGGTCCGCGCGACGCAACTCTTCGAGCGTGGTCGAGCCCTGGGGTATCTCGTAGACTTTCATGGCCGACAAGAATAGCGAAAACGGCGCCCGGAAAGAATCTAAGACTTTCGACGAAGGGTAGGGCGATTATCGAGAATAGCGTGATTCCAGATCTGACACATTCGGCTTTCGAAGAAGCTGTATTTCGCGCAGGAGTGTTATGCGCGAGCCCAGCGACGAATCCGCTCCGCGCTGGTTGGCGATGGGGCGCGGTACGTGCAGGATTCAACGGTTGCCTCGAGCTTTCGCAGGGAATTTTCAGCTCGCAGGAGCACGACTTCGCGGGCGGGTTCGCTCATGCGTTTCGCGATCCGCAGCATCCAGCGTACCGCTTCAACTTTCACGCACAAATCGAGTTCGGGGCTATAGGTGTGGGGCCCGCTCTTCAACTGAACCGGTTGCGAAGCGTAGTCCAGATCCTTGCAGCGGTCGCAAATCCGTTGGATGCGCGCCTCGACCTGTTCTGCCGGGAAAGGTTCTTCTCCGGGGCGGGCACTGAATTCGTGGTTCGAGGCGCCACTGGCGCGATTTCGAACAAGCACTGCGGTACTCATCGACCGCCTCCTAAGTAAAACCGACGGGGATACAGCCGTAATAAGCGCTGGCCCAGTAACGGGAAAGCAACGGTCCTGCCAACCCGGGTGCGAAGACACAAGTTATTGCATCTGGGAGGGTTACATAGCAGCTTCGTCGCAAGAAACTGCTCCTCGAGGGGTGCCAAAACCATGCAAAAAATGCGCTGGACCTGCCGTTTGTGCCGCGCAGGCTGCGGCGTCCTTGAAGCGCAGGGTGCTGTGCTACCATCCGATAAACATGGCCAAGACTGTTTACATTGTGAGCGCGGTGCGGACGCCGATCGGAAAATTCGGCGGGATGCTCGCGGATTTTACGCACCCGGATCTGGGAACGATCGCGGTACGTGCAGCCCTGGAGCGGGCGTTTGGATTGCCCCTACCGGCTGCACGAACCCCGGGAGAATTTACGCACGCGCCAGCGACGGACGCCGGTCGAGGGGTTCCTCGGGGCGAAGGCAACGAAATCCGGTGGCATGTCGACGAAGTGATCTTTGGCAATGCGCGGCCGGCTGGCGTTGGACCGAATCCAGCGCGGCAAGTGGCGTGGCGCGCCGGGCTCGGCGACGACGTCCCGGCGTTTACCGTGAATATGGCGTGCGCGTCGGGATTGCGCGCGGTGGTGTTGGGCTGGCAGGAGATCTTGACCGGCTCGGCGGAAATTATTGTGGCTGGCGGCGCCGAGTCCATGAGCCGCGTACCGTATTTGCTGGAAGCCCGGTGGGGATTCAAGTTGGGCAACCAACCGTTAATCGACGCGATGTACCGGGACGGGTTTGTATGCCCGATATCGAAGCTGATTATGGGCGAGACGGCAGAAATTTTGGCCCTGCAATACGGAATTCCGCGAGCCGAACAGGATGCATTCGCGCTCGAAAGCCACCAGCGAGCCTCGCGAGCGGCTGCGGAGTGCCATTTCAAGGCTGAGATGGTGCCCATCGAAGTGAAAGACAAGAAGGGCAACGTCACCCAGCTCGAGAAGGACGAGCACGTGCGCGGGGACGTGACGCTCGAGGCGCTCGGGAAACTGCCGCCAGTGTTCAGCAAGACGGGCAGCGTGAGCGCGGGGAATTCCAGCGGCATTACCGATGGCGCCGCAGCCGTCGTGCTTGTGAGCGAGGAAAAAGTGCGTGAGCTGGGCTTGAAGCCGATCGCGCGAATTGTTGACGCAACAATCGCGGCGGTGGATCCGCGTGTGATGGGTATCGGTCCGGTGCCCGCGGTGCGCAACTTGACCAAACGCACGGGCACCAAGGTGGAAGATTACGACGCGGTCGAGCTGAACGAGGCGTTTGCCGCGCAGGTACTGGCTTGCGATCGCGATTTGCACTTCAATCGTGACCGGCTGAACCCCAACGGCGGCGCGATTGCGCTCGGGCATCCGATTGCGTGCACGGGTAGCCGCATTCTCACAACCCTTATTCACGAGATCCGGCGACCCGTCGGACAGGAAACTGGCCAACAGGCCAGTCCGCGGACTGGCCGGCGGGGTCTTGCCACATTGTGTGTGTCCGGAGGATTGGGCGTGGCGGTCGAAATCGAAACGGTCTAACCTTTCAGGAGCGCTCTTCAGCGGTTTTGGGAGAGTGCACAGACCGGAGCGATTCTTCATGTCCCCACATACACCGACGCGCGGAGCAGGTGTCGAAGTTCTTGGAACCTTGGCGCTGGCCGCGCCCAAAATCAGCGAATTTCAATTCGTGAAGGTGCGCATCGACGGAGAGGTTGCGCGGCTCACGCTCGATCGCCCTGATCACAACCTGTTAAATGAACGGATGCTCTGCGAACTGGCCTCCGGAATCAACATCCTTGGCGAGCAATACAACATTAAGCTGATCATTCTTGATTCTGCCGGGAAGACATTCTGTGGAGGCATCGAGCTCGGCGAATATACGCAGAGGCGCGTGTTCCAATTGCTCGACGCATTCCACTGTGCGTTCTCGGCAATGCTGGATACCTCTAAGCCGCTACTAGTGGTCGTGAACGGGCCGGCGCTCGGAGGAGGCGCGGAGCTGGCCGCGCTGGGGGACCTGGTCGTCGCAACTCCCAAGGCGCGGTTCGCGCAACCGGAAATCAAACTCGGAGTCTTCCCGCCGCTGGCTGCGGCCATCCTTCCCTATATCCTGGGACCGAAGCAAGCACTCGAACTCGTGTTGACCGGAGAAGCGATGTCCGCCGAGCGAGCGCGAGAGCTGGGACTGGTGAACTGGCTGGTGCCGGAAAACGAGCTGCAAAAGAAAGTAGATGATGTCATTGCGAAAGTGACGGCTCAATCTGCGCCGGTGCTGACCATGGCCAAGAAAGCCATCATGGGCAGTCTGGGATTACCGCTGCGCGACGGCGTACGTAATTCGATGAAGGTTTTCTTGAACGAACTTGCCGAGCTGGAGGATTCGCAGGAAGGTTTGCGAGCGCTGGTTGAAAAGCGCGCCCCGAAGTGGAAGAACCGCTGAGTTGCGTCGTGTAGTTGGCTCAGATTGACACGACCTTGGGCAGGGCATACACTCGCCATCGACAATCGAACTGGCACGGGTTTTGGAAGGCCGTGAAAATCGGCCACGGTCCCGCCACTGTGATCGGCGCGCGCGGCAGTTACGGCGCGAGCGCCGAGAGTCAGGAACGCACCCGGGCTAGTAGAAGCTGACACTCTTCGCGAGAAAGAGTGTGGCAACGCGCCTCGCTATTCTCGCGAGGCTTTTTTATTGTCTGTTCACCGGAGGGTTGGTTGCGGAACGAGTGGCGTCGCCGGACTCTCATGGTCGCGACTGCAGGCGTGCTGATGAGCGCCGCGCCGGGGATGTTTGTTGCGGCGCCCGCTGCCGCGCAAAATAGCTCGGGGCCTTATCCCGATCACGGCGTGCTCGGATCACGGGTTTTCATCGATGAAATGGGACGGCGCGTGGAAATATCAACCGAAGTGAAACGGATTGTGACGCTCGCGCCGAATTTGACTGAGACGGTGTACGCACTGGGACTCGAAGACTTGCTCGTGGCCGACACGAATTACTGCGACACACCTCCTGCGGCGAAATTGAAAGCGCATGTGGGCGATCCACAAAATCCCAGCCTGGAATCGATTGTGGCGCTGCAGCCGGACCTCGTACTGGCGACGACGTCAATCAATCGCGTAGAGACAGCCGACGCGTTGAAGCAGCTGGGGATTGCGGTATACACGACCGATCCGCAGACGGTTCGCGGGATGCTTGATTCAGTAATGCACATAGCCCAGGCGACGGGAGCGGAGAAACAGGGGACCCAGCTTGTTGCACGAATGCAACAGCGGCTTGATGCCGTGCAATCGCGGCTGAACGATCGGCCAATGGTCCATGTACTGTTCGTGGTTTGGGACCAGCCGCTAATGACGATCGGGCAGAACACGTTTATTGCCGATGCATTGCGATGGGCGGGGGCCGAGTCGGTGGTCCTATCCAAGCAGAAATGGCCGCGCCTCGACCTCGAAGAAGTCCTGCGATTACAGCCGGACTATCTTGTTTTCACGAGTGATCATGGACCGGTCGCGACAACCCTCAGGGAATTGCGCGCGCGCCCCGGATGGCGGGACCTTGATGCCGTGGAGACCGGACATGTGGTGAACATGAGCGAAGAAGCGATCCGGCCTTCCCCAGGATTGGTGGACGCGATTGTGCAGCTTGCGCACGACGTGCATCCGGAGGCTTTTGCGGAGAACAACGAAACTGGCAATCCGAAACTCGAAACTAGCGGATTGCCCGCGAGAGTCGGGAAAATCGGACAGGAGTGCGAACTGTGCGCCCGCTGACACCGCGACGAGTCGCCTGGATTTGCGCCGGGCTGGGTGCGGTGTTGTTCGCCGCGGCGGTGATTTCCCTACGCATGGGCGCCTATCCAATTTCGGTGACCGACATCGTCAGGACGCTTTTTAGCGGCGTGATTGGGCGCTGGGACGACATCCCCAGCGGCTATAAATCGGTGGTGTTCGAAATCCGGCTGCCGCGAATACTGCTGGGGATTTTGGTTGGCGCGTCGCTTTCAACTGCGGGCTGCGGTTTTCAGGCGCTCCTGCGGAATCCGCTGGCCGACCCCTATGTGCTCGGCGTGTCCAGCGGCGCTGCGCTGGGCGCGATCACCAGCCTAATTGTGGCGCCCCACACCCCGGGTGCGATTCAGCTAGCAGCCTTCGCCGGGGCCGCAGCCACGACCGCCGCCGTCTACTTTCTCGGCCGCCGCGGCGGACAACTCGACAGCGCGACGCTTCTGCTTGCAGGTATCGTCGCCGCGTCGTTTCTTTCCGCGATCATTATGTTTCTGATGACCACCCTGAGCGGTCGCGACCTGCGGGGCATGGCATTCTGGCTGATGGGGGATCTTGGCTCGACGCTGCCCACAAATCCGCTGCCGTGGTTTGAGGGATTGTTTCTGGTGTTTGTTCTGGCAGCGGGCGCGATCTATGCGACTTCCTCCGACCTGAACTTAATTCTTACCGGCGAGCAGGAGGCGCGGCACTTGGGAGTGAACGTGCATCGCGTGAAGCTGGTCGTGTATATCTCAGCGTCGGTTTTGACGGGACTTGCGGTGTCGGTGAGCGGGACGATCGGGTACGTGGGTCTGCTTGTGCCGCACGTGATGCGGATGATGTTCGGCACCGATTACCGGCTCTTGATTCCGACATCGGCGATCGGCGGCGCGATTCTGGTGGTGCTGGCCGACACGCTGGCCCGCTCGATCGTCAGTCCCACGGAATTGCCGGTTGGCGCGATGACGGCGCTTGCTGGCGCGCCTGTTTTTATTTATCTAATGCGGCGGAGGGTGCGATGAACGCGGTAACCGGTAGCGGCGGCCCAGCCGCGTCTCCGGCCATCATGGTGCCGAGAACCGGTGGCGTGCGCCTGAAAGTGGAGCAGGCGAGCTACGCCTACGCGGCCACGGACAGGTCGGCGCCGAAATTCACGCTTGGTCCGACAAGCTTTGAGGCCCATCAACGGGAGCTTGTTGCGATTCTCGGCCCGAACGCGAGCGGAAAGTCAACGCTGTTGACACTACTGGCGGGGATGGCGCGGCCGCTATCTGGACGTATTGAAGTGGACGGAGTCGAAGTGAGCATGCTCGATTTGCGAACACGCGCGCAGCGGATTGCGCTGGTGCAGCAGGAGAGCGAGTTGCTTTTTCCGCTGCGCGTGTGGGAATACGTGCTGCAGGGGCGCTATCCCTACGGCAAGCGGTTGAGATTCGAATCGGAGCAGGATTGTCTGCTCGCCGGAAATGCACTGGCCCAGGTGGGAGCCGACGCGTTGCGCGACCGCTGGATGGATCAGCTTTCCGGAGGCGAGAAGCAACGCGTAATTTTGGCCCGGGCCTTGGCACAGCAACCGTCGCTTCTGCTGCTGGACGAGCCAACACAGCACCTTGATATAGGTGGCAAAGTGGAATTGCTGCGACGCTTGCGGCGATTGGCGGATGAGAGCCGATACACGGTTCTTGTCGTAACGCACGAACTGAACTTGGCTGCGGAGTTTTCCGACCGCATCGTGCTGCTGCACAAAGGAAAGTGCCTGCGCGTGGGCACGCCCGCAGAAGTCTATGACCGCGCGCTACTGGAAGAAGTCTTCGAAGCGCCGCTTGAAGTCGAGATGCGCGAAAGCGGGCGCCCAAGGGTGATTCTGGGAGGGAATCACTAAGCACGACGTCGTTGTTGTGTTACGGATTCGCCGGAGGCTCGACTGGCCTCCGTAAGCGGCGCCCTCGCACACCGGGGGCGCCGTCCACCATCACAGAGACTCCGCGCTAGGGAAGACGGTGAAAAGCCGTCGCCGCCGCGCGACTGTAAGGCGGAAGAGCATTCGGCGCGTGCCACTGACCCGAGTATCGAATCCACCCGGAATCGATAAAGGGTTGGGAAGGCCGCGCTGCGGTCCCGAGTGATTCGGGACAATCCGCTGAGCCAGGAGACCGGCGGAGTCTCAATCCGGAAACGCACCGAAGGCGTGCGTTTCGGGACAACCTTCAACTCCCGCGCGAGAGGGAGAGGAGGAAAAATGAGACTACGAATTTCCCTTCTATTGTTCTTACCGGCTGTGCTGCTGTTGCCTTACCCGACCTGTGCCCAATCGCCCGTCCAAACCGCCGGTTCGACGCGCGGAGCGACCCTTCACGGGGTCGTGTATGACCCCGACGGACGCCACGTGCCAGACGCCGAAGTCACGCTGCTCTGCTCCTTCACCGTTGTCGGGGAGATGCTCACCGACTCGCGCGGCGGATACAGATTCGATGGCCTGAGCGGCGGAACCTACACGGTCGTCGCCAACCTGGCCGGGTTTTCAAGTGTCGGCGCTGAAATCAAAGTGGAGGGGCAGGAAGATTCCATCAAGGACGTGCGCCTGAAGCTGAGCGCAGTGCAGGAGCAAGTAGTTGTTTCGGCTTCACTCGGTGGCGCGCTCGCTCCGGAGGTAGGTTCTTCGGTCACGGTGGTGAGCCATGACGAGATTGAGGATCAGGGTGCGGAAACGGTCGCCGATGCTCTTCGCAACGTCCCCGGAGTGGAAATCAACCGGACGGGCCAGCAGGGCGCGGTAACTAGCGCGTTCATCCGCGGAGGAAACTCCAATTACAACCTGGTCATGATCGACGGTATTCCGATGAATGATTTTGGCGGTGCATTCGATCTTGCGCCGCTGCCGACTGAAGGCGTGGATCAAGCGGAAGTGCTGCGCGGACCGGAAAGCGCGCTCTACGGTTCCAATGCAGTGGCGGGGGTGATTAACATTGTTAGCAACCAGGGGGAAGGTTCGCCGCATTTCAGTTTCTCCGGCGAAGGCGGTAGCTATGACACATACCGCCTCACAACCGGGGGGGCGGGACTGACCAATGGGTTCAGCTGGGCTTACGACCTGTCGCGGGTGAGCACCCAAGGCCCGGTTGTCGACGACACTTACCGCAATCAGACCTCATTTGTGAGCCTTGGCTACTCGCGCACTCCTCGGCGCAAATTCGTTGTTCATTTCTTCGGCGATGCCGGACGGGCCCGAAATCCAGGGCCGTACGGCTCAGATCCTTACGGCCTGTATCCTGGGATTCCGGCCGCTTTTACCGACCAGGTGCAGGATCTGTTCGGATACCAAGCGAGCGAGACGGAGCAGTTTTCCAGCCGATTCCAACAGGTGTCGACCGTGAGCGTTTCGACCGATCAGTTATCGTTTCCCGCCACCCCAGGGTCGTTTGGGAGCTCCTCGTTTACAAAGAATGTCCGGCTGGTCGCAAACACGCGGAGTGAAATCGCCATTTCGTCCAAAGATGTTCTGGTCGCGGGGTTTGAGTATGACCGCGAACAGTACAAGGACACGTTCGTGGCTAGCCCGACCGGGATCCCGTTCGATCTGCCCCGCGATAGCTACGCTTTTTTCGCCGAAAACCGCTGGAACCCCGGCAACCGCTGGTTTCTAAGCACCGGCGTGCGCGTCGATAACATCCAGACCGGGGATTTGCCAGCCGATGAGGTCAATGCCGGACGCCCGTTCATCTCGGCAACATCGATTACGCAGGTGGACCCTCGGATCTCCGTCGCCTATATGGCCCGGCAATCCAACAGCGGGGTTGTGGGAATCACGCGCATTCACAGCAGCTTCGGGACTGGGATCCGCCCGCCGGACGGCTTCGAGCTGGGCTTCACCGACAATCCGCAGTTGAAACCGGAGCGAAGCATCAGCGTCGATGCTGGCGTTGAGCAGCGATTTCTGAACGACAAGGCCGTGATTGACGTGACCTACTTTTACAATCGCTACAAGGACCAGATCGTCACCCTCGGCGGCTCGTTTTCAGGGTTGAGCCCGTTTTCCTCGGCGAATCTGGCGAAATCGCGGGCCGATGGGATTGAAAGCAGCCTGAGGCTTCGCCCTGCTCGCTCGCTGGAACTGATGGCTGAATACACCTGGCTCAACACCGCCGTCCTGGCGCTGGACGGGACCACGGGCGTCCAGTTGCCTTTCTTTGTCGGCGAACCGTTGATCAGGCGGCCGCGCAGCTCCGCCGGCTACGACATCACCTGGACGCACGGCCGTCTGATGCTCAATTCGAATGCCAGCATTCGCGGTGCCGTTCTGGATCTGGAGCCGAACGACGGCACATTTACGTGCACATTCGAGCCACAATGCGTGTTTCGAAACCATGGCTATGTCCTTGCGAACGCGGGTTTTGCCTATCACCTTCCGCGCGGAGTCGAAATCTACGGACGGGTAAACAATTTTCTCGACCAGAAGTATGAGGAATCGTTCGGCTTCCCGGCGCTGCGGCTGAACTTTGTCTCCGGGCTTAAGGTGGAGTTGCCCGCGGGACGGAACCGCTCGTCTCCCTAGAAAGGATTCGTCGTTGAGACACGCAAGTTGCCACCGGCCAAATTGTCGGGCGCGCTCAAAAACGGCGAAAAGCGCGCCGCCCGGCCGAATGCTATAATCCGCGGCTTATAATGAGCCGAACAGCACAAGAGGCATCGCGGATGGAACCGGGTGTAATGGCGCGCTACGAAGCCGTGATCGGCCTTGAGGTGCATGCGCACCTCCAGACGCTCACAAAGGCTTTCTGCGCATGCTCGACGCGATTCGGCGACGCGCCGAATTCGAATACGTGTCCGGTGTGCCTGGGCCTGCCGGGCGCCCTGCCGATACTGAACAAACGAGCCCTGGAACTCGCGCTGCGGGCCTCGCTCTCCATCGGCTGCAAGATCCAGAACCGGTCCCGCTTCGCCCGCAAGAATTACTTTTATCCCGATTTGCCAAAAGGCTACCAAATTTCCATGTACGAACTGCCCCTGGCGATCCAAGGGGCGCTTGAAATTGAGACCGGCGGAGAGAGAAAACGCATCGGCATCACGCGGTTGCACATGGAAGATGATGCGGGAAAGAGCCTGCACGAAGGATTTCCCGACTCCGACCGATGGAGCTACATAGACTTTAACCGCTGCGGCGTGCCGTTGATTGAGATCGTGTCCGAGCCAGACCTGCGCGCGCCCGCAGACGCCTACGCGTACCTGACGGCCCTTAAACAGATTCTCGAATATACGGAAGTGAGCGACTGCAACATGGAAGAGGGATCGCTGCGCTGTGATGCCAACGTCAGCGTTCGGCTCCGTGGGGCTCCGAAATTTGGAACGAAGGCGGAAGTAAAGAACCTGAACTCGTTCCGCTATCTCGCTCATGCGCTGGAATATGAAATCGAGCGGCAAATCGGCGTCCTGGAATCTGGTGGCGCGGTGACGCAGGAGACGCGGCTCTGGAACGTGGCCGCGGGGCGCACCGAGCCAATGCGTTCCAAGGAATTTGCGCACGACTATCGTTATTTCCCTGATCCGGACCTGCTCCCGGTGTCCATTTCAGAAGAGACGATTGCGGGAGTACTCCGGGAAATGCCGGAATTGCCGGCCGCAAAACGTGCCCGCTTCCAGGCCGAGTACGGAATTTCGGCGTACGATGCCGGAGTGCTCACCGACACGCGAGCGCTTGCGGATTATTTCGAGGCGGCTGCCAGCGCCGGCGCGCCAGCCAAATCGGCCGCAAGCTGGATCTCTGTGGAGCTGTTGCGGCGGCTGAACGATGCAGCGAAGAATATCGCACACTGTCCGGTTGAGCCCGCGGCTCTAGCAGAACTGCTGGCGAAAGTCGAAAAGGGCGAAATCACTACGGCAAGCGGGAAGAAGGTGTTTGCGACGATGTTCGATACCGGCAAGCGCGCCGCGGAAATCATCGCAGCCGAGGGTCTTGCGCAGATCACGGACACTAGCGCGATCGAGAAAATCGCACGGGAAGTAATGGCAAAAAGTCCGGACAACGTGGCGAAATACCGCGCGGGGAACGAGGGCGTGTTCAAGTTTTTCGTAGGGCAGGTGATGCGCGAGACGCGCGGGCAAGCCAATCCTCAGATGGTGAATGAAATAGTGAAGCGTGTGCTCGCGGAGCAGTAGTCCGTGCAGCAAAATGGAGACACCAGCGTGCCCAAGGAAGGCGAAACAGCTCCCGCTTTCAAGGTAACGGCAGACGACGGCAACGACGTCTCGCTTGCGGATTATCGCGGACAGAACCTTGTCCTGTATTTCTACCCCAAGGCCAACACGAGCGGTTGCACGCACGAGTCGGTGGAGTTTCGCGACGCACTGAGGGACTTCAAGGCGTTGAACACCGCGGTCGTGGGGTGCAGCGGTGATTCCGTCGAGGATCAGACGAAATTCAAGACCAGGTACAAATTGAATTTTCCGCTGCTGGCCGATATCGACTTCGAAGTTGTCGAGGCCTACAAGGCCCGGCGGATGAAGAGCTTTTTCGGCAAATCGTTTCTCGGAATCGTGCGATCGACCTTCTGGATCGGACCGGACGGAAAAATCCGCAAGGTTTGGCCCAAGGTAACTCCCAAGGGGCACGCTGCTGAAGTGCTGGCTGCGATCCGCGAGGAATGAATCTGGCGCAGCGGCCACCAGGCGTTGTAAACACCCACGGCCTGGCGCAACCACCGGGCTAGATTGTGACGTCGAAGGAATCGCCCGCCTGAACGATCAGCGCATTGTCAATCAGCCGCGTGCCCCCCACGCGCGCCGCAAGCAGAGCGTAGCATGTCTTTGACAGCACCATCGCCGGCTCGAGCGAGTCCGCATCCACAATTTCGGCATAGTCAAGCGACACACCCGGCTCGGACTCGATGATCGTGCTCAGGGTCGCAAGCAGCTGAACGACATCCCGGTCGCCCGCTGAAATTTCGCGGCGGAGGGAGTCCAATGACCGATATAGCACTGTCGCCGCGCGGCGATCGCTTGCAGAAAGATACCTGTTGCGCGAAGAAAGCGCCAAGCCGTCCGGCTCGCGCACGATCGGGCAGACTGCAATTTCGGTGTCGAGATCAAGATCGCCAGTCATCTGGCGAATGATGCGTGCTTGTTGGGCGTCCTTGCGCCCGAAAAACGCGAAGCGAGGCAGCACAATTTCGAATAGTTTCAGCACCACCGTAGTAACGCCACGAAAATGCCCGGGACGCGAGCGCCCCTCGAGCCGGTCGCTCAGTCCATCGACAGCGACGGCGGTGCGGAAGCCGGGAGGATACATCTGCTCCGGAGTGGGTGCAAACACATAGTCGACGCCGAGGTCTTTCAACGCCGCGAGGTCAGAGTCAAGCGTCCTAGGATACTTCTGAAAATCCTCGGACGGGCCGAACTGTTTGGGGTTCACGAAAATTGAAACGACCACCGGTGAGCACTGGCTTTTCGCATAGCGAATCAGGGAGAAATGGCCTTCGTGCAAAGCGCCCATTGTCGGCACCAGGCCAAGCAGGCGGTCGTTCCGGCGGGCATCGCTAGCCACCTGCTTCATCCATGCGACAGTGTGAATCAGTTCCATCGGGCCCGGGTCACTTGCCGGTCACGCGTCGGTTTGTGTGGCGCGTTCGCGGTAGAAAGCGATCAAATCCGTGCTCGTGGCCTTTGCACCCAGCTGTCGCAGCAGCGTGGTTACCTGGCCGCGGTGATACGTGCTGTGATTGGCCACGTGCTGCAACATTTGCCAAAGTGGCTGCGCTTGCGCCGTGCCCGCCACCGTCTTGTACTGCACTATGCGGTGCAGATCGTCGGCGTTGAGCGAGGCGGCGAAGTCCACCAGGTTGCGGTCGATTTCTATGAACCGGCGGCGCACTGTGTCCAGATTGGGGAAATCCGCGGTTGCCGGAAGAGCAGTCGGTATGCGGCCATGCCAGCGTTCAAGCCAGACCCACTGGGCCCCGTAAATGTGGGCAAGCGTGTCGCGAACGGAGCGGAAGCTGGACGCAAGGTCACGCGTGAATTGCTCGGGCGCAAGCGGGGCGCAGGCGTCAATCGTGCGGTGATTCGCCCAGGCGTTGAAATCATAGAGCAGGCGAATGTCGTCGATATTCATCCGAATGGCTCCTTTTCGATCTGGATTGCGCCCTTGGAGGCCTGTGTCAGTCAGCGCCGCCGGGAGCAGGCTGATGTTCGCGGAGCTCGGATGCGGAGTGATAGGATTCCGCGTCCGACGGAAAGTTTCCGCTACGGACATCGTCGCAATACGCGGACACTGCGCGTGAAATGTCGACGGCAAGATTGGCGTATTGCCGCACAAATTTCGGCAGGCGACCGATCGAAAGGCCAACCAGATCGTGGAAGACGAGCACCTGGCCGTCGCAATCGGGACCTGCGCCGATGCCGATGGTGGGAATGCGCAGCTTTTTCGAGATGCGCGCCGCCAACTCGCGCGGCATGGATTCGAGTACGACCGAAAATGCTCCCGCAGCTTCCACCGCGCGCGCATCGCGCTCCACCTGCTGCGCCGCATCGGTCGTCTTGCCCTGGACGTGAAAGCCGCCTAGCGCGTTCACCGACTGCGGTGTCAGGCCGACGTGTCCCATCACCGGGATTTCGGCTTCGATGAGTCGCGTAATCAATTCGATGCGCCGCTCGCCGCCTTCCACCTTGACGGCCTCCGCGCCGCCTTCTTTCACCAGGCGCACGGCATTGCGAACAGATTCGTCCAGAGAAATGTGAAAGCTGCCGTAAGGCATGTCGGCGACAACCAGCGCGCGGCGCGTGGCACGCCGAACCGCGCGTGTGTGGTGCACCATTTCATCCAGCGTGACCGGAAGCGTGCTGTCGTAGCCCAGCACGGCCATGCCGAGCGAGTCGCCGACAAGCAGTATTTCCACACCGGCATCGTCGAGCAGGCGCGCGGTGGGAAAGTCGTACGCGGTTACGCAAGTGATCTTTGGTTTCGATTCCGGAAAACCGGCCTGGGAATGGGACTTGCGGGAGAGAATGTCGGGCACGGTGACTCGACCGTTGTCCGCACGGGGTGCGAGACTCATTGACGCCTCCGGTGCCGCTCCTGAACCTCGGGATGCAGCCCACCAACAAGCAGATCCTATCAGAATGATGCGAATTCCCGCAAAGAATTAGCAGGCCGTGCGCCCAATTCCATGGAGGCTGGGAGAGGGCGGTCAGACTTGCGCAACGGGCGTGGGAGGTGCGGAGGATGATGGAGCCGACGGTGGAAGATGCGTCTCGACGCCGCGCCAACCGACCGGACGGCCCCGCAGGGCCTCGCGGATCGCGCGGAAAAGAACTACATACATCATCTGCCGGTAATAGAAGCGCTGGAGGATCAGCGGTGCAAGTAGAGTCCAGTCCTCATCCTTTTCCAGGGCAAACGCAATCACGCAGGTGAGCAAATCAATCAGCATGAACAGGGCAAAGAAAATCAGCGAACGTTCGACGTCCTGTGACGTCCAGAGTTCCGGCAGGCGCGCGAACCGCAGCTGCCCGAGCCCCCAGAGCGCCAGCGACAGTAAGAACAAGAAATCTATGACCGGGGACACAAGCGGCAGAATTATCTGAAACAGGAAGATATTGGGAATGGCAATCCACCCGAGCGTGCCATAGCGCGCTTTTCCCGCGGTGTCACGGTGTTTCCAGACCGCCTGGAGCGTTCCGAAGGTCCAGCGGAATCGCTGGCGCACGAGCGCATCAACAGTTTCAGGCACCTCGGTGCGGCCAATGGCCGTCTCGTCATAGAGGATTTTCCAGCCGTTGCGACGGATGGTTAGCGTCAAATCCGTGTCTTCGGCCACGGTGTCGCCCGAAAAGCCGTCGTTGCTGCGAAGCAGGTCCGCGCGCCACGCCCCCACGGCACCGGGAACTACAGGGATACAGTTCAGCAGATCGAAGGCGCGCTTTTCCAAATTCTGGCTGGTGATATATTCCAGTGCCTGCCAGCGCGTGATCCAGCGATTGCGGTTAATTACTTTCACATTGCCGGCCACTGCCCCCACACTGGGATCGGCGAAGTGCCGGACCAGGCGCGAAACTGCCTCGGGGTCCACGATGGTATCGGCGTCAATCGAAACAACAATTTCACCGATCGCCTCACTCAGCGCGTGGTTCAGGGCCGCAGGCTTGCCGTGATTGGTTTGCAACAGCAGCCGTACACGCCGGTCGCGGCCGAAGTTTGCGCGTACCAGTTCGGCCGTGCGATCGGCCGAACCATCGTCCACAACGAGGATTTCGAGCTTCGGATAATTGGAAGCCAGCGCCGCCTGAACGGTATTGAGAATCACACCCTCTTCGTTATAAGCCGGTATCAGAATGCTGACCTCCGGCCGATACTCGGGATGATCCAGCGGCGCGGGACGCAACTTCTCAATCAGAGCAAGCAGGCCGATGATCAGTGCGCGCCCTCCGACCAGAAGAATCCCGGCAACGAAAATGAATGCGATTCCGCTTCGCAGCCACCGGAACACTTCGAAGATGAAAGAATCCGCTCGTACCAGCAGCCATTCGCGGTAGGACAAAGAACGCATCATCTGCGCGCGGGTTTGCCCGAGCAGATCGGAAACGGACACGAACTCGTAACCCTTGGCTCGAAGTCCTTCAATGATGCGCGGCAGCGCTTCGACAGTATGGCTGCGGTCGCCTCCGCCGTCATGCAGGAGGATGATGTCGCCGTCGTTGTTTTCCGTCTGTGCGAGCACGCGCTGGACAATCGTGTCGGCGGGCGCGGGCGGCTGTCCGTTATTTTCGCCCCAATCGTGCGGATCGATTCGTGCTCCGATGATGACGTAGCCCATGGACTGCGGGATGGGAAGCAATTGAATCTCGCTAGCCGTTTCTGGCTGATGGTCAATGCCGTAGGGCGGTCGGAACAGAGTGGTCTTAACGCCGAGATAGCTTTCAAGGAGAAGCTCGGTGAGATTGAGCTGAACCTGCAGCTCGGTTTTCGAAAGGCGGTCGACGTCGAATTCGGGGTGCGTGAATGTGTGGTTGCCGATTTCATTACCCAACGCATATTCGCGTTTTACGATGGCGGCATTCTGGTTCGCTTCCTCGCCGATTACAAAAAATGTTCCTGGCGCCTTCTCCCGATTCAGCACATCGAGAATCTTGGGCGTCCACTCAGGATCGGGGCCGTCATCGAACGTGAGGGCTACCTTCTTGGGAACGGCGCCCAGCTGCTCGATCCGCCAAGACATCGGGTAGCTGGTAAAGCCCTCGTCATCGAAATTATCGGAATCGGAATCATAGTCAAACGTTCGTTTGCCGCTTTGGGGAGTGGAGGTGATGCGCCAGATATCGCCGTCGCCCTCAAGGATCAGGTCGTAGCCCGGCGGAACATCCGTCATCTTGTTCCGAACCGCATCATCGGGATGCGTGGCATCCCAGATGTACCACATCGAGGGATCTTCCATGCCCAGGCGCCACAGCGCAGTGCCGGCTACTCCGGCGCGTTCCGCGGCGCGAAGTTCGTTGTAGGCAGTCAGACCGTCTAGCATCCAAACGTGGTGGACCTGGTTGTTCTCATCCTCGTAGGAGTAATACGGATTCATGGAATCGGAGTCGAACTCGATGTCGGACTCGGATTCGACGGCGGTGATGACTCCCTGTTGGAACGTTACGGCCTGCGCAACCGGATGCGGCACTCGCTTGGATTTCGCCGGCCAGTCGTAGCCGTAATTGGCGATGCCCATGACGAGCTTTTCCGGGGGAACGATCTTCACGATGTTCTGAATGTCGCGCACAAACCAGTCCTGCGGTGCGATCGGACCAGGATCGGACGTAGACCAATGGAAATCGTAGTTCATCAGGATAATGGCGTCGGCCTGCGAGGAAAAATACTTGTAGTCGTAGCTCCAATCCGCGGCAGGGAGCGCTACCATGAGCTTCAGATTTCTTCCGTGTAAATCGGCCGCCAATTCGTGCGTGAAATGCTGAAAGTCCAGCTGACTGGATTTCGGAAGCGATTCGAAGTCCACGACGATGCCGGCTTGATGTTCCGCATCTGCGAATTCCTCGAGCTGTTTGGCGAGATGTTGCCGCGCGACAGGGTTCGCCAGCATCCTGAGCATTTCCGGAGAACACCACACGCCGGTCTTTGCGTCATAGTTGTTGACCATGGACATAACCTGCATATCGACGGCGGGCGTGCGCGATTGCAGGGATTGCAAGAAGGCGGCAAGCTTGGGGTCTTGGTCCGCGTCGAGCCTTCCATCGAGCGACACTGCATGCAGAGCCTCGGGAATGAGCAAGTCCAGATCCTTATAATGGAGCTCGAGGGACGCGAGACTGGTGTAATCGTCTCCGACGTAAAAGGCGGCGCGCAGCGGGTCGTAATTCTGGGGAACCTTACCGAGCGCGGCAACCTTACGCTTTCGACCCTGGCGCGTCGGTTTGGTTTTCAGTTTCGTACGGATTGCATGCAGTCCGGCGCGGGTGTCCGGCCGCAGGATATCCGGAAGGTCCGGATTGCGGCCGACATTGAGCAGGAAGACAACCAGAACGAGCGTGAACAAACCCCCGGCAATTTCCAGCGCGAGCCGCGTTCGGCGCCAGCGGCGGCGTTCCTCATCGTAGAAAATGGGCTTGCGTTCAGACATAGGGACATTCCAAGCTAGCCGTCCATTGGGACGCTGTCAATGACCGCCAAATATGTGATGCGCGCAAACGTAGCTCTCGCTGCTCTGGCCGGGCTGGCGCTACGTATTTATTTCGTCCTGAAATTGCCGGTGACGGATTCGGGCGATGCGCCATTCTACATGGAGTTGGCCTGGAACTGGCTGAAGAAGGGCGTGTACGGCGGTGTGGTGGAAGGGCAACTTGTGCCCCTGGACACGCGAGTACCAGGCTATCCGGCCTTTCTGGCCGCGATTTTCAGCGTGGCCGGGAACTCCTCGAGAGCAGTGATGCAGGCGCAAGCGGTGGTGGACCTCGCCACGTGTTTTATCGTGGTGCTGATCGCCGTACGGGTAGCAAACGAGGTGTCGCGCCGCCGGGTGGCGCTGGCCGGGCTGTGGCTCACCGCGCTGTGTCCGTTTACGGCGAACTACACGGCAGTGGTACTGACCGAGACACTGGTCACGTTCCTGACGGCGCTCGCGATTCTGCTGCTGGTCGAGGCCGAGGGGAGCGCCGCGGCAAGCGGGCCGAGCGCTGACATGCACGCCCCAACGCTCAGTCCTTGGTTTCTGGCGGGCGTGGTAGTCGGATTTGGAGCGTTGGTTCGCCCGGAAACTCCACTGTTACTTGTCGGAATGGGGCTGGTTCTGGCGGTGAAGTGGCGACGGCCCAGGAACTGGATGAATCTGGCGCGCGCAGGTGTACTAATGGGAGTCGGACTGCTGTTGCCGCTGGTGCCGTGGGCCGCACGGAATTGGCACACGCTTCACGAAACGCAATTCCTGGCGCCGCGCTATCTCCAGATGCCTGACGATTTCGCTCCGGTGGGGTTCGATGCGTGGACGGGCACGTGGCTCTGGCGATTCCGCGATGTGTACACCACCCTATGGCGGCTGAACTCGGAAGAAATTCCGATGTCCAGCATCCCGGCGCAGGCATTTGATTCCCCGCGAGAACGCGCGCGCGTCGCGGACATGCTCGAGTCCTACAACTACACGCTGACGCTTTCACGGGAGCAAGACGCCGAATTCGGGAAAATTGCGCGGGAGCGCACGGCAAGCCAGCCTCTGCGGACCTACGTGAAGATCCCCCTGCTGCGCGCGGTCACGCTCTGGTTTACGCCCCGGGTGGAATTGCTTCCCACCAGCAGCCCTCTGCGTCCGATTGAGAGTGAATGGGAGGACGATCGCCTGGATTTTCTGGTGACACTGGGGATGGCGCTGCTGAATGCGGTGTACGTCGCGTTAGCGCTCGCCGGGGTGTGGCTAGCGCGCAAGCGGCCAGGCGTCGCTTTTCTGATCGTATTCCTGGTGGTACGTACGGCGTTTATCGCGGGCTTTATCGAAACGCCAGAACCGCGCTACGTTCTGGAATGTTTTCCTGCAGTGCTGGCGCTTGCCGCACAGGCTTTCGGCGGAAGGCGTCAGCTGTCCTCGACGGGCTCGGGATGAATCGTCAGGCGGTAGATTTGAGGGAAACGCTCCCTGACGCGGCCCTCCAGCAGGGCGGTGAAATCGTGGACGTCGGTGATCGGCAGATTGCCATCCATCGCGCAGTGGCAGGAGACCAGAATGCGGTGTTCGACGCTGCGAACGTGAACTTCGTGACAATCCACGAGCTCATGATATTCCGAGGGAAGTGAATTCAGGAAATCCTGAACTGCGCGCGAAAGCTCCTTCATTTCCTCGGCGCCAACGATGCGCGCGCCAAGCGGCTCGATGTGAATGTTGACGCGCGTTCCAGGATCCGTTGAGCGCTGGATCTCCTCTTCGAGTTCCGTGGCCCGGCGGTGGGCGTCTCGAAGTGTCGAAACCTCGTCGACTTCCAGATGGAGCTCGATGAAAAGATGGCCCTCGTAGTGATGCGCCGACAATTCGTGAACGGCGAGACCGCGGCGCTGGGCGATCGCACGAATGGTTTCAAACAGGGGTTCGTTGTTCCGGGCGCGCGGCTCAACGTGGACGACGACATCGGCGGGCACAATCGTCCCGATGTTGCGTTCGACGGCCTCGCTCGCCGCATGTGCCTGCTCAAGGCTGGCAGTGCGCGGCACGCTGATGGTCACGTCCACAAAATAACGCTGCCCGGATCGCCGCACGCGTACGCGTTCGGTTTGAAGCACGCCTTCGGTTTCGTCCACGGCGTTCGCAATTCTCTCGCGCAGGCCCTGCGGGGCCACGTCGAGCAGCGCGTCGACGGTCTGGCGTCCCAGCCGCGAGCCGATCCAGATAATGACGCCCGCTACGCCGAGCGCGGCGAAGGCGTCCAGCGACCCAAGCCAAGGAATGCTGAATCTCAGGCCGAGCCACGCGCCCGTGATTCCAAGGACTACGACGAATGTACTCCACACGTCGGTTGAAAAATGCAGCGCATCTGCCTCGAGAGCTTCGCTTGGATACTTGCGTGCGACGCGAGCAAGGGCGCGCGCGCGGACGAAATCGATCCCCATCGTAAGCGCAAGGATGATGATGGCCACCAGGCTCGGGTGCACCTCCTGTCCTGCACGGAAGACCAGCCGTTGGACTGCTTCCCAGATGATGTACAGCGCCGTCAGCAGCAGCAGGCCGGTCTCGACGAACGCGGAAAAGCTTTCCACCTTACCGTGGCCATAGAGGTGCTGCGCGTCTGCGGGTTTGTCCGCGACACGGACAGAAAGATATGTGATGACGGCGGCTACCAGATCGAGGATCGAATGCAGGGCCTCGGAGAGAATGCCGAGACTGCCGGTGATTGCTGCGAGAAATACTTTCAGGGATACGAGCACTACAGCCGAGCCAACCGAGCCGAGCGCGGCCATCCGCTTTTCGCGGCTGCCCTGTTCGATCGTGGTCGAACTCATTCGGGGGATTATACGCTGTGGGACACTAATTGCAGGGCCAGCAGGGGCTCTGATTTCCGTCTCGATTAGCAACGAGGGGCACAGCAGCAGGCCGGGGGGACTCTCCAGCGATCGTCACTTCATTGGAGGCGCAGGATCAAGCGGGAGCCGGCTTGGTTCGCCGTGGAAGCCTCGAATCTCTACGTCGTCGAGCAGGAGCGACGGAGCGACGACCGTGCTCGGAATCCCGTCCTGGGCCGAGCCAAAAGCGCCAAGGGCCGTGCCGCCAAGGCCCTCCTGGGAGTTCAGCATGTAGGTAAGGACCGCCGGATCGTCGCCGATCGCCAGGATGTTTCGGAGCGACCGCAACGTGAGGCCTTCGAGGATTCCGCCGCGCGCCAGTTCTTCGTGGCCGTCCGCTACGTACACGCGATAGACAAGCAGCGGCACGCGATCGCCGTTTGAGATCCCTCCGCCCAGCTCGGCGATAAATTGCGAGAAGTCCTCCTGGCGAACCGCCGAGAGCGCGGGATTGTCCATGCGCTTTATTTCAAGACACCATTCATGTCCGTCGGAGCGGCAGGAGTCGAGGAATTTCTTGCGCATATCGTCGGGCTTCAGCGTGTCGGTCGCTTGCAGGATCAGGTTGCTGCTCAAAGGAAACGGATCGGAAAGAAGTGCCGAGCGAGCATGGCCATTGGAGTACATGAAATCCGGACCGGGCCGGCGCGACATCAAGAGATCCTTCAGAATGCCGCTTTCCACGAGCGAAACCTTCTGGGCATTCACGCCCTCGTCGTCCACGTCGTAGCTTCCGAGCAGCGGTTGTCCCTGAAGCTGCTGAAGCGTGGGATCGTCCACCAGCGTGACGCTCGCCGGCAGCACACGAGTGCCGACGCGGCCCGACCATTCGCTGCGTCCGCCAAAGCGCTCCAGGAACGCGTCGAAATCGCGCGTCATCGAAAGCGGAGGGCGCGCGCCCGACAGGGACGGCTCTAGGACCTGCGCAAGCGTGGAGGCGGCGGCCGGCGCGTCAAACAGTACGGGGCCGGTGTAATCAGGAATCAGCGGGCTTGAGCGGAGGGCCATCAGGTCCGTGCTTGCGCTTGCTAGCGCTTTCGCGACGGTTGCGGCGTCGGGCAACCCCGAGGGCAGCGCGGCATAGACGGAATAGTAATTGTGCAGCGACATGCCGTCTTCGGCTTGGGTATCGATCGCTGCTTCCACAGCCGCGAGATGACGAGTCGAGCGGATGAGCGTGCCCTCGCTCGTCATGCGATAGGAGGTCGCGTACACCAGGTAGTAATTGATGCGGTTTCCGTAGAGCTGCGGGAAATTCTTGAAGACCGCCGAAGCCTCGCGCGCTTCCTCTTCCCAGTTTCGCGAGCTCCAATCGGGATCGATCCGGGGATCAATTTTCACCAGCGGCTGCGCCTGTGAGAAGTCGTCGATCTCGGGAGGCTTGGTGAGACTGCGAAGAAACGATTGCTTGAGCGCCATCTGCGTGACAGCCGCCTTGTATGCCTGATCTGTCGCAAGCCACAAGTCCTGGCGGAGCGAGTTGTAGTCGCGGTCGATGCCGACTTCGCCGGTCGATCCGAGGAAACCCTGGAAACCGTCCTCACTGATGAAATTGGAGCTGTCGAGATGATAGTCGCCCACCCGCACATCGACCGACATCTGGCGGATGCGCGAGGTCGAACTGGAGACCAGCGCTCCGAAAGACGCCGTGACATTGCGGACATCGAGGTCCAGTAACCGGTATTCAATGTAAAAGGGTTTGCCGACACCGGTCAGCACCAGGCGCGTGCGGGCACGCGCCATCTCGTCGTGCATGGCGTGCAGTGTCTGGTCGGTCTCGCCTGCCGGTACGGGCGCCTGTCCGGAGGGGGACGCTGCTGCGCGGTTACCAGCGGCGGGAGCCGCGGCGAGCGGCATGGCAAACGCCGCGAGCAAAACGAGTGTAGAGAATTTTTTCACGGTTATTGGACCTTTGCTTCCGGATCGTGCGCCGGCGGCGGCAGGACGGGCGGCCGATCGGTCGATGTTTCTTTTTTCGCAAACTCCATTTCGGAAATCAGGATCGCGGGGGCGACGGCCGACACCGGCACGGAACCGGATTCCGCGCCGCAGTAGCCGTTGAAGATTTCCTGCGTGTCGCTGGCAGCCACGATCTTGGTCAGAGATACCAGCGGCGTTCCAACGATATCTACGCCGCGCACGAGTTGGTCAGGCCGCCCGTCGGCGAAAACGCGATAGACAACCAGGGGGGTTACCTGGAAGGCTTGCGGCTGCCCGCGGCCGGTGAAGGTGAAGCCGCCGGAGATATCGTCAATCAGCAGGCCATAGGGAGTGCCCTGCTGCTTCACAAGCGCGATCAGTTTCTGCCGCATCTCGCTGAAAGGCAAGGTCTGCGAGCTTGAGACGATCAGATTGCCTTGCCTTGCGACGGGCGTGAAGCCGAGCTGGCGGCGTCCGTGGCCATTGGAGTGCGGAACGTCGACCAGCGGCGAACGCCCCATGAGGAAAGTCTTCAGTACGCCGTGATCCACCAACGGTACATTCACGGCGGCCACACCCTCGTCGTCGAAGGGATAACTTCCCAGGAGCATCTGCCCGCCCAGAGATGTCTCGGTCGGATCGTCCTTGATCGAAATGAAATCCGGAAGGATCTTTTCGCCGACTTTGCTGGTAAACGTCTGTCCCTCGCTGATGTCCTTTTGGCGGAATCCCTCGGCGCGATGTCCGAAAACTTCATGGAAGAAAACGGCGGCGGCGCGTCCGGTCAGAAGCGCGGGGCCGGCGTAAGGATTTGCGAGCGGAGCCTTGTCGAGCGCCTCGGTTTCCCTGATCAATTGATGAATGCTGTCAAAGACAGTTTTCTCATCGGGAGTGTCCTTGGGGTCGAGCCAGTCGAAATTCGCATACCGTTCGATATCCATTCCGTCGGGAGCCTTGCTCTGGACGAAAAGTTCGAGGCGGTAATGGATCTGCCCAAAGGCGAGTTTCGTGCCCTCGGTGTTCACCTGATACTGGTTGGTCGCAAGCGCCGTGAACGTGGCGATGGAGTTCAACACAGCAGGTGACTTGCTGAACTCGGCCGTGTATCTCCGCACGCGCTCTTCCCAGGGTTTGCGGTCCACGTTGATTTCAACACGCGGACCGATGGACGTATGCGGCTGCTCGTGCGAGAAATCCGGAGCGCCGCCTTCGGTGGTCTGGACCTGCACTTGCTGGCTGGTCTTGACCTTGATCAAGGCCTGGGCAGCGGCGCGATACTGGCGGTCGGTCTCGCGCCAGATTTCGCGGCGGAGGACGGAAATATCGTCGTCAATCGGAACGTTGGTGCCCGGGCTGGTCCAACTGGGCGGCCGGTCGCCAAGTTTGTGGGTGTCGTCCAGCTGATAGGTCCCGACGCGGGATTGCACTTCGAGCCAGCGCGCGCGGTCGGCGGTGCTGGAAAGCAGCGCGCCGTTGGAGCCGGAGACTTCGGCGAGCTGCCGGTCTGAAACCGTATAACTGATGAAATAGGCCGAGGGATCGGCGGCGGACATCGCCTCCATCGACCGACCGAGCTCGTCCTGCATGGCGGCCAGTACGGCTGGCGGAGGAGCTTGGGCAGGGGCGGGACGATTCGCCGCGACGCAAGCCCACGATCCTGCAAGTAACGCTGCACCGGTCAAGAACGCTCTATGTGTCAGATTGAGTTTCATCGTTGGGCAAGGTCCAATAGTTTAAGATAGGATGCAATCGAATCCTAATGAAATGCCGGTGGTGCAGGTGTTCGGGTCCCCGGCGAACGGTGGGAGCGGGCCCGGCCGGAGAGTTCCCAGCCTAAGGAGAGTTAGATGCGCGCACTGGTCGTACGGCGGTATGGCCCTCCGGAGGTTTTTGAGGCCCGCCAGGTGCCCGACCCCCAGCCCAAGCCCGGGGAAGTGCTGGTACGCGTCAAGGCCATTGGCGTCAATTTCGCGGATTTGCTCCAACGTATGGGACTCTATCCCGATACTCCCAAGCCACCGTTTGTCCCGGGTTTGGAAATTGCGGGCGTCGTCGAAAAAGTCATCGAAGGCGCCCGGCGAGGCGAAGACGACGCCCTGAAGCCGGGTGATGCCGTCGCGGCGCTGCCGCATTTCAATGCGTATGCGGAGTGGGTCGCGGTACCTACAAGCGTGGTATACCGGCTTCCGTCGGGCATGTCCTTCGATGACGGCGCCGCGATTCCCGCGAATTATCTGACAGCCCACCATGCCATGTTCACGATGGGCAATCTGCTGGCGGGGGATCGCATTCTGATCCATGGCGCAGCGGGAGGCGTGGGAATCGCCGCCGTGCAACTCGCGCGCGCGAAGGGATTGGTGATTTTCGGCACAGCCGGACCGGCAAAGCAGGAGTATCTGCGAAAGATCGGAGTCGATCATCCGATTGATTACGAGAAAACCGACTTCGTGCAAGCCGTGCGGAAATTTGCCCCGGATGGCATCGAAATGGCCATGGATGCGGTGGGCGGAAAATCCTTTGCCCGCAGCTACGATTGTCTGGGGCCGACCGGGAGGCTGGTTGTGTACGGATTTTCTGCCGCGGCCGGGGCGGACGGCAAGCGAAAGTGGTGGCGCAGCCTGAAGGCATTCGCGCAGATGCCCCGATTTAGTCCACTGAAACTGATGGGGCAAAGCACCTCCGTGATTGGCGTCAACCTGGGCCAGATTCAGGGACGCGGCGCCCTTTTGCGCGGCGAGCTCAACGAATTGTTCCGTATGTACGCCTCCGGAAAAATCAAACCGGCGATCGGCAAGACGTTTCCTCTGGAGCAAGCCGCCGCTGCCCATCAATACATTCACGAACGAAAAAACATCGGTAAAGTCATCCTGTCTGTGAAATAGAATCCAGAAGGCTAGCGCGCGGACGCGTTCGGGCCCGCAGGCATGGCGAAAAGTGCGTCATCCACCTTGGGATTCAGATCGAGTTGCTGAATCGTGGACTCCATGTATTTTGTGCCGTCGCGATAGACCACGGTCGAGAAAGCGAACTGCCGGCCCTCGACGGTCCGGTAATCGCTCCAGCGCTGCTCATTGTCCGACGCTCCCTGCGCGCCAGCCGATTGGTACCGCGCCGCAACCAGCAGGTGGGTCGCGGTATCGAAATATAGCTTGACGGTGCCGAACGGGGCGTCCACGGCCACACCGGTGGTTTTCTTGCCCGCGATTTCCTCGTCGCCGATTGCCCAAATCGCCGGATCCGAGATTTTGCCGCCCAGTATTTCACGATATAAGCCCCAGCCTCCGCCGTACAGCGAGATCGCACGCAGGAATTCGCGCGTCATGGGAGTGGCATCGCGCATCTCGGTTCCCATCTCTACCCAAGCAGAATGCCCGTCGCAGACCTGCACGATACTTTTTCCGGAAAGACTAAACTCACCGCGCGCGCGGTCCGGGTAAGACACCAGCCACTTCACGCTTCGCTCGGTATCGCCATCGGGCCGGAAGATTTTGCCATCTTCGGTCATTTTCAGCGCGGCAAGAGATGCGAGAGTCTCTCCTCCCGAGGCGCGTGCGGCGGCAAGAACAATCCGCTTACCTTGCTCGATCGATGCGTTCGTCGCCGACGCCACCTTCGCCTTGCGCAGATCGGGAGAGAGTAGATCCACCTGGTCGAACGCGATTTCCTCATACTTCGCATCGGGAAACGCCTTCTTCAGGGCGTCACGAAACGCGGAGACGTTTCCGGCGAATACCAGGTCAAGGTCTTTGGCGCTGAGATAACGCATCGCCATGTCGCGCACCTGTGCCGAGGTGACGGAGCGAATTTTGTCCGGATAAGTGCTGTTGTAGTCCGCCGGGAGACCGAAGGCGGCGACCGTCAGCACCCGATTTGCCACATCTTCAGAGGTCTCGGATTGAATCGGATATACGCCGGCGAGATAGTCCCGCGCGAAATCCATCTCCTGCGGCGTCACGTCGCCTGTGGACATTTTGGCGATCAGATCAACAACCAACTTCGCCGCTTCGACGGTGGCTTCGGTGCGGGTATAGGTCCCAACGGCGAACGAGCCGGTCAACCGGTGCGGGTTGAATGACGAATAGGCGCTATAGGTCAGGCCTTTCTTCACACGGACCTCGGTGTTGAGGCGGCTGTTGTATCCGCCGCCGAAAATTCGGTTCATCACCGCAACGGGAATGTAGTCCGGGTCGCCGCGGCGTATGCCGAGCTTGCCGGCGCGAATCTGGGTTTGCACGGCGTCGGGCTTATCAATGAGCCAGATATGCATGCCCGCAACAGTCTCCGGAGCCGGCGGAACGGCGGAGGCAACGTCTACTTTGGGCCAGAGTCCGAAGTACTTTTCGGCAGCGGCGAATGCCTCCTCGGGCGTGATGTCGCCTGCAAAAGCCAGCAGCGATTGATTGGGAGCGTAATTGGCATCGTGGAATTTAGCCAGAACTGCGGGATCGAGCTTCGTGAGAGTTTCCGGGGTTCCCTGTTCCGGCCAGCCGTATGGCGAGCTGCCATAGACGACGCGGCTAAAGGCTGCCGAGGCGAGGAAGTCCGGATCGGAGTACTGCACCGTAAGACTGGAAAGAAGCTGCTGGCGCTGACGGTCCAGTTCTTCGGAGCGAAATGCGGGGTGCAGGACCACGTCAGACATCAGATCGAGCCCGGTAGCGAGATCTTTTTTCACGACGTCGAGGCTGACGTCGGTTGAATCTTTGCTGGCCGAGGCCTCAAGGGAGCCGCCAATGAAGTCAATCGCCTCGGCAATATCCTTCGCGGAACGTTTTGCAGTTCCCTGCGTCAACAGGTTCGCGGTCATTTGCGCCACGCCCGGAATTCCTTGGGGGTCCTTGACGCTGCCGGCCGACAACGCGACGAGCCGGACGGCCACAGCCGGCTCGCCGTGATCGGTTACCACGAATACGCGCAGTCCGTTTGCGAGAGTTTTTGTGGCCGCCCGCGGAAACTGGAAATGAGTCGGGGGGCCGGACGCGGGCATCGCGGGCACCAGCTTCACGCCGCTTGGAACTACCCCGGTGCCATTTTTCTCATCCTGAGGACCACCGGGCGGACTCGCCGGTTGCATGGGCTGTTGGGCGAGCGCCGCAGTTCCCACGAACATGAATGCTGCCGAAAGAAGAATCCATCGTTTGATCGCGCGCTTCATCGGTGCTCCTGGGGATTGCATTTCTTGCCCTTCGCTATTTCGCCTGCGCCGCCGGCTTGATTGTGAGAATCGTGGCTCGCTGCGAAACAAAATATTCCTTCGCCACCCGCTCGATGTCTTCCGGCGTGACTCTTAGATAGCGTTCCAGCTCGGTATTGACCAGGTCGGGATCCTTGCCGATCAATGTAGCGCCGGCGAGCGCGATGGCCTTTTCCTCATCGGTGTCGCGGCCGAGAATGAACCCGGAGATCTCCTGGTTCTTGGCCTTCTGCAATTCTTTCGCGCTGACCGGCTGAGTCTTCAGCCCGTCCAGGATGGACACCAGCGCTTTCTCGCCGTCTTCCGGCGAGTGGCCCGGGTTCATGATCGCGAAGGCCCAGAAAAGATTGGGATCCTCGGTGAAATCCCCGTATCCGGCCGTTTGCACGGCGATCTGGTCCTTGTATACGAGCGACTGATAGAGAAGGCTGCTTTCACCCCCGGTGAGAATGTTCGACGCAAGATCGAGCGCATAGGAATCCGGGGTGTAGCGGGCAGGAATTTTGTATCCGATGACGACGGCGGGCAGCGGAGTGTTGGTATAGGACTTCGCGACATCCCGCTCGGCAGTTTGCACGGGCTCAGGCGTATTGGGCCGCGGAATCGGTCCCGCGGACGCGGGGATGCCCTCGAAGTATTTTTTTGTCCATGCCAGCGCCTGTTCGGAATTGAAGTCGCCCACGACGACCAGCGTGGCGTTGTTCGGCTTGTAATACGTGTTGAAAAAGGCGCGCACGTCCTCGAGGGTGGCTTTGTCAAGATCCGCGATGCTGCCTATGGGAGTGTGGTGATATCCGTGAACGGTGAATGCAGCGGCACGAAGATCTTCTTCGATTGAACCGTAAGGCTGATTATCCACGCGAACGCGGCGTTCTTCCTCGACGACCTTGCGCTCCGATATGAAGTTTGCGTCGTTCACGTTGAGACTGCCCATGCGATCGGCTTCAAGCCACAGAACGCGCTCCAGGTACTGGCTCGGAAACGTTTCGAAGAAATTCGTGGAGTCATCGACCGTCTCAGCATTGTCAAACCCGCCGACGGCTTCGATGATGCGCGAATGCTCGTCCGGCCCCACGTGGGCCGATCCCTTAAACATTAGGTGCTCGAACAGATGCGCGAATCCCGTGTGGCCGGGACGTTCGTCTTTTCCTCCCACGTGATACCAGACCTGGAGATCGATGACCGGAACCTCGTGATTTTCGAGCAGGACCACCTGAAGACCGTTGGAGAGAGTGTGGGTCGTGAAATTCAGTTTTGGCGGACGATCCGAGGTTGACAGCTCCTGCGCCGCAAGCGGTGCGGTGAGAGATGCCGCGGTGCCGGTAGCGAGAAATATCGCCGCGGCCGACCAAATCCATTTCCTCGTGTTGGTCCTCATCATGAATCGCTCCGATCGGTCAGGGGAAGATGCGTGAACCGCCCAAATGGTGGAGCTCAACGCCCCAGTATTACGGGAGCCTGCGCGCGTGTCAAACAAACCTGAGAATTGGAGGGCGACTGCGTTTCCTCAGGCCCTCCTACTTGGACGCATTCCATCCATGAAAGGTAGCACTGGGCGGCTCCTGCCCGGCGAGCGTGTGGCGGGGGCGCCTGTTTGCCGATTCGCACGCGCAAGCAACACAAACTTGCGACGGCTGCGGCCGCTATGCTGCTATTGAAAATAGCCGTTCCAGTGAACCTAAGCCTGGCCGGGAGGTGCCCATGCGAAGCATCGGTGGAATCGTTGCACTGCTGGTCGGTGCGCTTGTCGGGCTGTTCGTGTACCGAAGTTATATCACTCAATCCCAGATGACCGGCGCGGCCACGCCGGCACAAACCATAAATGTCATCGGCATAAAAAATGATCTGCTGTCCATCGCCCAAGCCGAGCGCGCCTACCAGGCTGAGCACAGTTCGATCGCATCGCTGGACGAACTGGTATCGAGCGGCGAACTGAGCATGAAAAAGTCGGGCCGCGACGGTTATACCTACCAGATCGAACCTTCCGCGGAGGGCTTTCGCGTGATCGCGCACTGCCCTCCCGCTGTCGCGGGCTGTACGAGTTACGCCGTCGATCAGACGATGGAAGTCCGCGCCGAGCCCTGAGATCGCCTGCTCCAACTTTGCATTTCCACAACATCCTGCTGACATCGGGCACCTGGGCGTCCTGTCGCAGACTCGCTGTGCGATCGTGAATGCCGCATGACAGCTCGCGCGCGGCCGACGGCTCCTCACCCAGTTCGGGCGCGACAAGGGAACAAAAACCCTCTACAATCCTGCGGCGTGCACGATATTCAAACGGAATTCAAGGAGCGTGGTATGCGGAACCGAAATAACTACGTTGTGATTGCGTTCGCAGTGATGTTAGCAGTGGCACTCTCAGACCGCCCCGGGAGGGCGGCAGGCGAGACGATTCGCGTCGGCATGATTCCGGATGCCGGAGCCACTCAAGTCTCCGTGGATCAGAAGAAACCCCTAAGAGATTACCTCGCTGCGGCCATGGGCCAGCCGGTCGAGCTGATCATTCCGACAAACTACAACGCAACGGTCGAGGCGCTTGGCAATGGCTCGCTTGATTTCGCCTATCTTGGCGGCCTTACCTACCTGAAGGCGCATGAGCAATATGGGGTCACGCCTCTGGTACAAAGAGACAGCGACTTGCAGTTTCACTCGCTGTTCATCACGCAGGCGGGTTCATCCATTCAGAGTCTCGCCGATCTCAAGGGCAAGAACTTTGCTTTTGGCGACATCAATTCGACCAGCGGCCACCTGATGCCGTACCTCGCGCTGAAGAACGCCGGTGTCGATCCCAACAAGGATCTGAAATTCCGTTACAGCGGCAGCCACCCGGCAACCGCCAAGGCCGTTGAGGCTGGGGCGGCCGATGCCGGTGCGCTGGACGAGACAGTGTTTCGCCAGGTGACCGCGAACAAGGACGTGGACCCTGCAAAGGTCCGCGTGTTCTACACGACGCCGCCTTTTGTGGATTACGTCTGGGTGGGGCGCAAGGACGTGAATCCGGCGCTCGCCGAGAAATTCTCGCAGGCCTTCCTAAGCCTGCAGCAACCAAAGGACACGGCGATTCTGGACATTCTACGCGGCAACAAGTTTGTTCGCGCAGGTGATGCGGAATACCAGACACTGCGCTCGGTTGCACGTCAACTGCAAATGCTTCAGTAGTCGCAAATCTCGGGGCATCTCACGACGCGAATGCTGAAGATTGAAGACCTCACCGTCCGCTACCGGCGACAAGGGCCCTCCGTCCTGAGTCGTCTTTGCTTGTCCGCCGAGGCTGGCGAGTGCGTTGCGCTGATCGGTCCCAGCGGATCGGGGAAGACAACGCTGTTGCGGTCAATCAACTCGACCGTCCAGATTGAATCCGGCGAGGTGTGGTTGGGTAATGTGAAGACTTCAACCGCGCGCGGCCATGCACTCCGCGGAATTCGCAGCCGAATTGCCTTCATCGCCCAGAAGCATGACCTGGTTGACCGTCTGAAGGTGTATCAGAACGTGATGGCGGGCGCGCTGGGCCGATGGTCCAGTGCACACGCACTCCGATTCTTGCTTTGGCCCAAGGCGAGCGAGCTTGAGGAGGCGCGCGAAGCCCTGGAATCTGTGAGTCTCGCTTCTAAATTGCGTTCACGCACCACGGAGCTTTCCGGCGGCGAGCAGCAGCGGGTCGCGATTGCGCGCGCGCTGGTGCAACATCCGCTGCTGATCCTCGCCGACGAACCCGTTGCTTCGCTTGATCCCGACACCGCAGCGCAGGTGCTCGAGCTTCTCTGCAACCTGGCGAGGAGCCGGGGAATTACCCTGCTCTGTTCACTGCATCAACCCGAACTCGCGCGCCGTTATTTTGACCGCCTTTTGCGGATTGAGGCGGGTCAGGCCGTGCCTGTGGCGCCACCAGCCGCGACGGCGCGCCAGGCTGCGCCGGTGCCGTGCTAGGCTTCGATCGCATCGCCAGTTTTTTTCACTTTCTCGGGCAGTTTTTCCCGCCCGATCATTCCTACCGCTATCTCTCCTACTTGGGCCTGCCCGTCGTCGAGACGCTCGGCATCGCCGCCGCCGGAGTGTTTTGCGCGGCGTTGATCGCCTTTCCCCTAAGCGTCATCATCGGCACGCGCATGCCCGGGTCGCGGCTGCTTTACGCCGTGCTTGCGGCGATCCGCTCGATCCCTGACCTGACGCTTGCGATCTTCTGCGTCATTATTGTGGGCATTGGCCGTGGTGCCGGGCTGGTAACGCTGGTTATTTACTACGCAGCGGCTATGGCGAAAATATTCGGTGAAATATTTCTCGCTGCCGATCCCGGACCTCTTGAGGCATTGAGAGCCACCGGAGCGTCCCGTATTTCGCTTGCCGCGTTCGGGTTGATTCCGCTCAAGCTCAGCGACGTACTCAGTTACGGGGTGTACGAACTTGAAAGCGCGGTGCGCGCATCGGTGATCGTTGGGGCCGTAGCCGCCGGAGGAATCGGGACGGAACTGGTTGGCGAACTCAACGCGTTTGAATATCGGCGCGTCACGACGCTGGTGATCATACTGGTTGTTCTGATGATATTGGTGGACCGCTTTTGCCGACTGGTTCGCCGATACCCGCTCGCCGTAATTGCGCTCGCGCCTGCCGGAATCGCAGGTCTGGTATTTTGCTGGCCGCGGTTTTTCGCCGCGAGGCACGCCCTGGAAACGTTTGCGCGCATGTGGCCGCCGCATTTAAGCTCAGCCGACCTTCACGAGTTGCCTTCGCTGATCCTGCAGACTCTGGGTATGGCGGCGGGCGGAACGCTCTTTGCGGCGATTTTAGGCCTTCTGGCTTCGCCTGCTGCCGCGCGGGGAATCGCGCCCGGAATCGTGGTGCAGCTCACCCGTCGCGTGCTCGAGGTTGCGCGGGCGATTCCGGAGATTGTCTGGGGCTTGTTGTTTGTCACCTTCGTGGGCATCGGCCCGTGGGCCGGTGTCGCGGCGCTCGGGCTGCACTCCTTTGGCGTGCTGGGGAAATTGTTCGCGGAGAGTCTGGAAAATGTGCCACCGGATCCGATCCGTGCTCTGCGGGCTACCGGCGCTTCGCGGATCGCAGTCGCAGCCTTCGGAAACGTTCCGCTGGCGGCAGGTCCCATCGTGGTACACGGTCTGTTTCGCTTTGAGTGGAACATTCGCGCAGCCACCGTGCTTGGAATCATCGGCGCCGGCGGAGTTGGACAGGCGTTGTACAATGCCCAGCAGCTTTTCTTTTATCCGCAAATGTTGGCTTACCTGCTGGTCACCTGCGTGATGGTCGGCGGGTTCGACATCGCCGGCACGCAATTACGCAAGCGTTACCGCGTCTCCTGGGAAGCGATCGAATGACAGCGCGCGAAATCTCGGATGTTCAACGGCCCACGGTTGTTCTCACAAATCGCGTTTTCCCCGAGGTCATAGCGTTTCTGGACGGGTTTGCGCGCGTTGTCTCAAATCCCAGCGTCGAGCCGTTCTCGCGAGCGCAGTTTGTCGCAAAGGCGTCGGACGCCAGCGCCCTGATGGTTTTCATGAACGATTCACTCGATGCCAGAACGCTGGATCACTGTCCAAAGCTGCGCATCGTGGCCGCGGCGCTGAAGGGATGCGACAACTTTGACGTGGCGGCATGCACGGCCCGCGGAATATGGTTCACGATCGTCCCCGACCTGCTCACGATCCCGACCGCCGAGCTGGCCATCGCCCTTGCGCTTGGCTTGTCGCGCAAAGTGGTCGAGGGCGACCAAGTCGTGCGGTCGGGAAAGTTTGCCGGATGGCGCCCCGAGCTCTACGGTACGGGGCTCAGCGGTCGCACGGCGGGCATTGTCGGAATGGGACAGCTGGGTCGCGCTCTCGCCAGGCGCCTTCGAGCGTTCGGCATGGAGATCCTCTATGCCGATCCGGTTGCGCTGCCTCGGGCGGTCGAACAGGAACTCGGGGCATCGCATATGGATCTGGCCGGGGTGTTCGCGGGCAGCGACTTTGTCTTCTCGCTCTTGCCGTTATCGGCAAAGACCACGCACCTGATAGATGCTTCCCTGCTCGCGGGGATGAAATCTGGAGGCTTCCTCATCAATGTCGGTCGGGGTTCAGTGGTTGACGAGCAGGCAATCGCGGGCGCACTGGCATCGGGAAAGCTCGGAGGATACGCGGCCGATGTCTTCGAGATGGAAGACTGGAACCGCGCCGGCCGGCCCAGCTTCGTCCATCCCGCGCTGCTTGCTCAGGCCGGCAAGACCCTGTTCACGCCTCACCTCGGATCGGCGGTAGCCGACGTGCGACTGGAGATTGAGATGCGCGCGGCCCGGAATATCGCTGAAGCTCTGGGCGGCCACCGTCCCCCCGATGCCATAAACAACCCCAGGGGTACTAGCTGAGGGGTCCGGGCAGCTACTGGGCACCGAACGGCACACCGCATTCCCCAGCCGAGCGATACCGTGCCGGCGGGCGCCGGTGTATATTATCGGTCCGTCGAGAAATCAACATTACAAAGCGACGCGAGTGGAGAGTGATGCGTGCCTGGTGGTCGTCACGGTCTTCAAAACCGTCGCCCCGACACTTCGTGTCGGGGGGTAGGTTCGATTCCTACCCTCTCCGCCACTTTCAACCCCCGCTGTTCAATCTCTTTAGTGCTTCCGCAGCGGGTCCGCGTGCCCAAACGCTACAAAAGCCGGCGGGATCGGATTTCTGTCTTGTCCGCCAACTTTTCCGGACGTTTCAAGCAGCGGTCCCAAAGGATGGTGATTGCGCATGGCCACTGAGGTTCTAAAACTGACGGGGCTGTCTTCCTGCGCGGGCTGCGCCTCCAAGCTGAGCCGCAGGGAGTTGACCGAAGTGTTGCGCCAGGTACCGACGCTGAAAGACCGCAATGTGCTTGTCGGCACAGCTACGGGAGATGACGCAGGCGTATATCGCATCGGCAGGGATCGCGCTTTGGTGCAAACCACCGATTTTTTCACCCCCATCGTGGACGATCCGCACTGGTACGGTCAAATCGCCGCCACAAACGCCCTGTCCGACGTCTATGCCATGGGCGGACGACCGCTGACCGCACTCAACATCGTGGGGATTCCGGCAGACGTCGTGCCGCTCGAGATGGTGAATCAAATCGTACGCGGGGGAGCTGAAAAGATCCAGGAAGCCCGATGCGTCCTCATCGGTGGCCACACGATCAAGATTCCCGAGCCGATTTTCGGGTATGCCGTCACCGGCATGGTCTCGCCCCGCCGCATGATGACCAATGCCCAGGCGCGCCCGGGCGACCTGCTCGTCCTCACCAAGCCGCTCGGCACTGGCATCATCACCACCGGCATCAAGCGGGGACTCGCGACGCCCGCGCTTGAGGGCAAGGCCATTGACGTGATGACCCAGCTGAATACCGCTGGGGCGGATGTAGCGGAGCGCGGTTTGGTGCGCGCCGCGGTTGACGTGACTGGTTTTGGACTTCTCAGCCATTTGGGCGCCGTGTGCGTATCGAGCAAAGTGGGCGCGGAGATTTCGGCGGCGAGTGTGCCCGCGATCAGCAGCGAGGTGTTCGATTTGATTTCCGCCAACTGCATTCCCGGCGGCAGTCGCGACAATCTCGTTCATGCGAATGGGTTCACGGAATGGGAAGGCGTTACAGATTCTCAGAAGACCCTTCTGACCGACGCTCAGACTAGCGGCGGGTTGCTGCTTTGCGTGCCGTTGAAGAATCAGGGAGCTGTTTTGAAGCGCCTCGAAAAAGCGCGGACACTTTGCGCAGCGGTGATCGGCCGCATCGTTCGCTCCAGCAAGCCGCACATATGGGTCCGAGCATGAAGCCGTCCCAGCTCCGTGCGATTCCGGCCGTGGAAAAAGTCCTGCAGGCGCTCGGTGATACGGATCTGCCCCGGCCCCTGGTCGTCAAAGTGGTACGCCGGGAACTCGCGGCGTTTCGAAAGCAGAAATCAATCCCGGCGTTCGAGGCGGTGCTCGCTGCCGTGCAGGGCGCGCTGCGCGATTTGCGAGCCTCGCGCATCCGGCCGCTGATCAATGGAACGGGAATTCTGATTCACACCAACTTCGGCCGCGCTCCGCTGGGATCGAGGGTCATCGAAGCGATGTTGGGGATCGGATCGAATTACAGCAATCTGGAATACGGTCTTGCGGGTGGCGCGCGCGGCGGGCGCGCGGCGTACTTGGAGCAGGCTCTTGCGGCGCTCTGCGCTGCCGAAGCCGCTACGGTTGTGAACAACAACGCTGCCGCGCTCGTCTTGATCCTGCGCCACTTTTGCGAGCCGGATGCGGTGGCGACCGAACGTTCGAGCGGTCGTTCGGGCCGCCCGACGGCTCTCCGGAAGAACGAAGTGATCATATCGCGCGGCGAGCTCATCCAGATCGGCGGAGGCTTTCGGATTCCCGACATTCTGGAAACCAGTGGAGCGCGGCTGCGCGAGGTGGGCACGACCAACAAAACATCCGTCCAGGACTATGCCCGCGCGATTGGTCGCGAGACAGCGCTGATCCTGAAAGTGCATCGCAGCAATTTCTTCATGGACGGTTTCGTTGAGTCGGCGCCGGCCGAAGAGCTTGCCACGCTGGCGCGCAGGAAGCGAGTTCCTTTGGTTGAAGACCTTGGGAGCGGTGCGATCGTTGAGACTCAAACGGTGGCAGGCCTCGAACATGAGCCCACGCCTGCGGAAGTGATCGGTCGCGGAGTGGATCTTGTCTGCTTCAGCGGGGACAAACTGCTCGGCGGCCCTCAGGCAGGAGTGATCGCCGGTAAGGCAAACCTGGTTACTGCGCTCAAACGCAACCCGTTTTTCCGCGCGCTGCGATGCGACAAACTGATCCTGTCGGCGCTGGAGGCTACGGTCGATATCTACATGCATGGCGAGCAGGGAATCCCGGTTCTTGAGATGCTGCGAGCCTCAAACGAGGCGCTTCGGTTGCGTGCCGAAAAGATCCGGTCCGCACTCGACGGGCTCCCGATCAAGGCAAGCGTCGGCGAGGGATTGGCACAGATCGGCGGGGGAACATTGCCGCGTTCGGCGATCGCGTCGGTCACACTCGATCTGGTCCATTCAGCGCTCAAGCCCCTGGAACTTGCCACCCGCCTGCGCGATCAGACGGTCCCGGTGATTGGCTATGTCGCCCGCGGAAGCCTGAAGCTCGATCTGCGTACAATGTTCCCGCGGCAGGACGCGGAGCTGATTGCCGCGATTCGCGCAGTGTGTCGCTGACGCCGATGTCCGCCGCCCGACACTTTATTCTCGCGACGGCAGGGCACGTGGACCACGGCAAAAGCGCTTTGATTAAGGCGCTGACTGGCACCGATCCCGATCGCCTGCCGGAAGAACAGCTGCGCGGGATCACCATCGATCTCGGTTTTGCGCACCTGGAACTGCCCGATCCCGCGAGTCCCTCTTCATCCTTGGTGCTCGGAATCGTGGACGTGCCCGGCCACGAGGATTTTGTGAAGAACATGGTTGCGGGCGTCGGCTCCATTGATTTGGCGCTGCTGGTCGTCGCCGCCGACGACGGCTGGATGCCGCAGACCGAAGAACACCTGCAAATCCTCACCTACCTCGGCGTCAGCCGAGCCGTCGTCGCTCTGACGAAAATCGATCTGATCCAGGATGAAACAAGTGCGGTCGCCGCGATCGCTGAAAAATTGCGGGACACCCCGTTTGCCGGCGCACCGGTCGTTCCGACCTCAGTTGTCAGCGGACGCGGCCTGGACGAGCTGAAAGCCACCCTCGGGCGCGCCCTCGCGGGTGTGTCGCCACAAGCCGATATCGGCAAACCGCGGCTGTCGGTCGATCGAGTTTTCAAGCTGCAGGGAATCGGGACGGTGGTCACGGGCACATTGAACGGCGGCACGCTGCGCCGCGGTCAGACAGTCGCGATTCAGCCTTCCGGGAAGACGGCGCGCATCCGCAATATCCAGTCGCACGGCCGCGACGTCGAAGCAAGCGGACCAGGTAGGCGAACGGCGCTGAATTTGTCGCTCGATGCGGTTGACGACATTCACCGCGGCGACGTCATCACCCTGAGTGACTTTGGCGGGCCGAACAGTGTTCTGGACGTACGCATCGAGATTTCGCCCCGCGCCACCCATACGGTCAAGGATGGCGTCCGGGTCCATGCGCATCACGGAAGTGGAAACGTAGCGGGTCGCGTCGCATTTCACGAGCACCGAACCTTGACCGCCGGAGAACACGCCGTAGCGCAACTTCGACTGGAGGCGCCTGCGTTCGTCTTCGCAAGCGACCATTTCATCATTCGAGACTGGGCCGAGCGCAACACCCTGGGCGGCGCGATCACTCTGGATCCGGATGGGAACCGGAAGCTGTTCCGCCGCGAGTCGCGGATGCAATTCCTCGACGCGCGCAACCAATCGCCCTCGGACGTTTCCTGCCTCGTTGCATCGCAGGTGGCCTTTGAAGGCGCTTCGCGGAAATCCCGATTACTTCTGAAGTCGCGCTTCTCCGCTGCGGATATCTCCGCCAGCGTCGGCCGCCTGGCCGCCGCGGGTTCCGTTGTGCAGGCGGCAGGTTTCATCGTCGACGCCGCCAGATGGGATACTCTTCATCGTCTGGCAATGGAGGCGATTGATGCACGTCATCGGGCACATCCCGAGCAGACTGGCTTGCCGCTGACAGATCTGCGCGGAGTGCTCAAGGACGAAATGCCTGTGGCGGATCTATTCGATGCGATCGTCTCAGATTTGTGCACGCGGGAGTTTGTGCAGGTTGGCGCAGCGATCCGCAGGGTGTCGCACGTGCCGGCGCTGCCTCCCCAGCTTCGGGCAGCCGGCGCGAAGATACGAGCCGTGTTGGCCGCCAAGCCGCTGGACCCGCCCTCGCGAAAGGATCTTGCGCCCGATGCCGGCTCGCAACAAGCGCTGCGTTTCCTGATCGAGACCGGAGAGGTCGCCGAGATCAACGTCGAGATCGTAATGTCCAGCGAAAGCCTGAAACGAGCAAGCGCGATGATCCGTGAGTTCATCGGCGCGAAGGGCCCTGCCACCACCAGCGACCTTCGCCAGATGCTCGGCAACAGCAGGCGCGTGGCAATCCCTTTGCTCGAGCGGCTCGACCGTGACGGTGTTACGTCGCGACAGGGCGATAAACGTTCGCTGCGGTCCTGATCCGGCTAGACGCGGGACAGGATCTCGTCCCGCTCCGGAAACCAGGAGCCGTCCGGCTCTGTGCTAGAATGAGCGAGCTGTGCAAAAAATCCTTCAGAACCTTCTCGACCTGCAACACGTAGACAGCCGTCTGAACGAAGTTCGGGCCCGGCTGGCCAAATTTCCGAACCGACTCGCCCAATCCGATGCCCGCGTCGCGGCCGCCAAGGCGGACCTCGATGCGAGCAAAGCTGCGCAGCTGGCGACGCTGAAGGACCGGAAGAAATACGAACTCGACGTCGACAGCTGGAAAGAAAAGGTTCGCAAGTATCGGGACCAGACCTCGCAGATCAAGACCAACGAGTCCTACCGAGCGCTGTTGCACGAAGTCCAGATGGCCGAGGAGGAAATTGCGAAGGCCGAGGACCGGCTTCTGGAACAGATGGTGGCGAGCGAGGAATATGACCGGCGCATCAAGGCGTCGGAGATCGCACTCAAGGACGTGGAGCAAGTTGAGCGCGTACAACGCTCCACGGTAGAAGCCGATCGCACGGTGGCCGAAAAAGACCTGGCCGATTTGAATGCCGAGCGCTTGCGCGCCGTCGCCGAGATCCCGGAAAACCTTCTGGATCATTACGATCGGATCGTCAGGAAACACAACGGCGTGGCGCTGGCCGAAGTTCGCGACGAGAAATGCGGCGCCTGCGGAATGATCGTGCGCCCGCACGTAATCCAGGAAATGCGACGCGCCGACAGCGCCGAGATGTTTCATTGCGAGACGTGCACGCGGATTATCTACTATATCGAGCCGAGCGTTTCCTCCGCATCGGCCTCCCAGGCCAGCGCTTCCGCCTCCACTTCGCGCGAAAGCTGAGGGCGCCCTGCATGCGAGGACCCAAAACTTCTCCGCCGGGCAGCGCGAGGCTATTCTCGGAATCCCATCCAGCATCGCCGCCTGCCGGAGTTCACATCGCCAACATTGACGGCGCCTCGCGCGGCAACCCGGGTCCCGCTGCGTACGCTGTGGTGATCCGTGATCCGGAGGGAGAGCTGGTGCTTGAGCTTGCCAAGAAATTCGGCCGCGATACGAACAATGTCGCAGAATACTATGCGCTTCTGGCCGCGCTCGACTATGCGACGACCCACGCCATTTCGGCGTTGCGCATTCGCAGCGATTCCGAATTGTTGGTTCGCCAAATGCAGGGGCGTTACAAAGTAAAAAGTGCGGATCTGAAGCCGCTCCATGAGCGCGCTTGTATCCTGTCGCGCCAGCTCAAGTACTTCGCGATCGAACACGTCCGCAGGGAACAAAACCGCGACGCCGATGCTCTCGCCAATGTCGCACTGGATTCCGGGCCCGTGATGTCCTCAACGGCGTCCGGGACGAGGGAGCCCGCGCGAGCAGCAAGCGCGGGGAGCCAGCCTTTGCGGCCGCGGCAAATTCGCGCCAGGTATACGCACGGCGTCCTGGTGCCTGACTCGCCGATCGACCTTGCCGAAGGCACCGAAGTCCTGCTGGACCTACGGCTTGGGCCCAAACAGTCGTCGTAATGGGGTACCCAGAGTCGGGCTACTGCTTCAGAACGTAGGAAAGATAGAGCGTATCGCGCTGCGCGGGGATGTAGCCGGCGTCGGAGATAATCCTGCGAAGCTCTTGCTCATTGGTGCGGTTGCGGACGCCGGCGGCGAAAACCACGTTCTCTTCAATCAGGATGCTGCCAACGTCGTCGGCGCCAAACTGCAGCCCAACCTGGCAGATCTTGATTCCCGGAGTGAGCCAGCTCGACTGGATGTGGTCAATGTTGTCGAGGTACAGCCGGCTGATCGCGAGCGTCTTCAGATAGTCGAACGCGGTCGTTTCCGGCACTTTCTTCCCGAGCGGAGTGTTTTCCGGCGCGAAAATCCAGGGGATAAAAGCGGTGAAACCGCCCGACACTTCCTGAATCTGGCGGAGTTTTTCGAGGTGGTTCACGCGATGGCGGTATTCTTCGCCGCAGCCGAACATCATCGTCGCCGTGGTGCGCATGCCGAGCTTGTGCGCCTCGCGATGAACCGTTTCCCATTCCTCCGACTTGCATTTCAGGCGCGCGATGCGGCCCCGGACCTCGTCGTCCAGGATTTCCGCGCCTCCGCCCGGAATCGAGACCAGGCCCGCGTCGCGCAAGCGCATGATCGTCTCGCGAATCGAGAGTCCGGAGACTTCCGCGATGCAGGTGATTTCGGGCGCAGAAAAGCAGTGGAGATGAACTTGCGGAAAGCGCTCGTGAATCGAGCGCAGCATATTCTCGTAGAACTCAATTTGCAGGTCCGGATGGAGGCCTCCCTGCAGCAGGACGCCAGTGCCGCCCAGGTCCAGCATCTCCTGGATTTTCTCGTAGATCGCTTCCAGCGGCAGGATATATCCGTCTTTCGCGCCCAGGGGCCGGTAGAACGCGCAAAAGGAACAATATTCCGTGCAGAAATTCGTGTAATTGATATTGCGGTCGATCTGATAGGTGGCCACGCGAGGATCGGTCTTGCTGCGGCGGACTTCATTGGCCGCCATGCCGATACCAATCAGATCATCGGAGTTGAATAGATCCAGCGCTTCCTGCGAACTGATTCCCATGAGTCCCCTATTCTCGCATTAAATCTACCAGGTCGGCTGTTTACTGTGCGCCTTACGCGCCCTGGCGCATGGTCGAACGCGCGGCAGCCTGCGGGAATTCCAGCGGTTTGGCGCGCGGGATCAATCCCGCGGCGGCGGCCTTGTCGAAGTAGAGCCGCAGACCGGCCAGATTCTCTTCATCGAGATCGAAATGAATGTTTTCGGTCAGGTAACGCTCAAGTGCCCGCGGCGGCAGATCGAGTTTGATCGAAGCGGCTTCGGCGATCTCGCGGACTCGCTCGAGGCCGAACTGCTTGGACGCGGCGAAATCGCTCAGAACTTCCGGCGTGACTGCATCGCGCCGCCCGGCCCAGATCGCAAGTACAGCCGGTTTGCCTGTCATCTCGCGCCACTGGTGAATCACATCGTAGACGTAGAGCGTTTCAAAGCCCGGTACGGGCATCTCTTCGGGGTCGCCCTGGCAGCACTGTTCGCCGCTCGGCGCCTTTCCGGCCAGAGCTTCCATCTTGAGCGAGATCCTGAGCGCAGGATCGCCGATCAGCAGTGCGGCGTCGGCTTCCCGCAGCATTTCAGTCGGGTCGGGCGCAGAGTTCACAAACTCGGGAGCGATCCCCCAGTGTTCGGCGGCCAGCAGGCGCACCAGAGCGATTGTGCTTCGCGAACTGGTGTCGAGTGCAATGCGCTTCGCCTTCTCGATCGGTTTCTTGGCGACCACCAGGAGGCTGCGGACCTCGTGTTTCGACGCGATGGCCATTCCCGGTAGCGCCACGATGCCATCGATGCGCTGGTACTCAATCGAGGGGATGATTCCCAGGTCAGCGTCGCCACGACGAAGTTCCTCGGCGCACTGCGACGGCACGGTGAACGACAGATCGTACTTGCCTGCCAGTGGCCCGTCGGTGAACCCCCAGACCAGTGGTGCGGCGTTGAGGTACTCGACGACTGAAATGCGCAACTTTTTCAAGGCGTTACCCTTATCGTCGGACGCGCCAATATTACCATATCCGGCAGGCGAGGCTGCCAGGGCGCCGCTCGGACGGCCGAGCTGGGGGAACGTGCCCGGCGAGTCTGAGCTTCTCAGAGCGCTGCTGGAGGAGACGGGGAGGCTCTGGTCCGATGAGTGGCAAGTCCCGTCCAGATTTCTAAGTACTTTGCCGATCTTGACAACCTCAGGTGCCGATCTGTACGCTCAGCCTCAGCTTCCCCCTCTCGCAGCATTCCGGTGACAACGAAGGAGTTTTGGCGCTTCGGTTGATGGGAGGCCGGGCGCGCACCGGGCGGCCGTTGAGCGGGCGCTTGGTTTACGTCGGGCGCCCAGCGATGCCGCAGGCGAATTTGCGCAAGTTCGGACCTTTGGGGCCGATTGCTTAGATAACCCGGGCCTGTTGACCGCGATCAGCCCAGCGGAAAAGCAAGGGGCGTTCTATGTCCGCGGAAACATTGAACTTCTGAAGCCCGGCAGGATTTTTGTCCCAAGTGCGCGACGTCGGGCGCACTTCGGGAATCAAATGGCTGCGACAATTTCAAGCAAGCTCGGGTGGCGGGATAGGATGCTGAAAGGCGATTTGGCTGGTGACGTGGGTCGAGAGTTTCGGGGCTGAATTACTCGAAAGTACCGCAGCCCAGTTTGACAGGGAGCCAGAGAGCGTGATACGCCAGTTACCTGGTGAGCAATTCCTGAAAGTCCTGTTGTAATAACCTTAGGGACAGCAGGTTAGGATGGGAGCGCCCGAACGACCCGGGGTAGAGTTTGCGGTAGCCTGGTTTCTCACGCGAAATCGTTCCACAAGGAACATGGAGACGGATGGCAAGATCACTCGTAATCGTTGAGTCGCCGGCCAAGGCCAAGACCATCAACAAGTACCTCGGCCGCAACTACAACGTGAAGGCCTCCTACGGCCATGTGATGGACCTGCCGAAGAAGACGATCGGTATCCTTCTGCCCGGCGATCAAAACGGGAAAAAGAAGTCCAAGCGCAAATCCAAGGGTAAAGGCAAGAGCAAGGCCGCTGAAAAGAAGCCGGTCAAGCCGATCGTCGTTACCGCCGAGAATATATTCGAGCCGACCTATGAAGTGATCCCGACGAAGCTGAAAGTCATCGGGGACCTTCAAAGGGCTGCCGTGAACGCCGAAGCCATCTATCTGGCAGGCGACCCGGACCGCGAGGGGGAGGCGATTTGCGCGCACCTGGCCGAAATCCTGAGCAAACCCCGCAAATACATCAAGGTTGTGGCCGCCGCGGTTGCCGCCGAGGCTGAAGAAGCAAACGGAAACGGCGATCATCCCGAGGCGAGCGCCAAGCCTGCAAAGAAGCAGGAGGCCGAGACCCGCTCGGCACCACCCAAGATTTACCGCGTGATGTTCAATGAAATCACCCAGAAGGCGATCAAAGCCGCCTTCGAGCATCCCACGGAGGTAAATGCGAATCTGGTGGACGCGCAGCAGGCCCGGAGGGTGCTCGATCGCCTGGTGGGCTACAAAATCTCGCCGATCCTTTGGGACAAGGTTCGCCGCGGGCTTTCAGCCGGGCGCGTGCAGACCGTGGCGCTGCGGCTGATTGTCGAGCGTGAACGTGAGGTCCGCGCTTTCGTTCCCAAAGAATACTGGACGATCCACGCGTTGCTGGGCGCTGACCAGCCGCCTTCGTTTGAAGCCAAGCTGATCAAATACAACGGTCAGGATGTCGAAATCCCCGATCAGGCCGAAGCGCAGCGAATTCTCTCGTCCGTCGATCATGCAATCTGGCAGGTCACGAGCGTCGCGCAAAAAGAAAAGCGCAGGTTCGCGCCCCCGCCGTTTACCACTTCGAAACTTCAGCAGGCCGGCTATAACCGCCTGCGCTACACCGCCAAGCGCACCATGATGCTCGCGCAGCGCCTTTACGAAGGCGTCGAGCTCGGGGACGAAGGCTCGGTCGCGTTGATCACCTACATGCGCACGGACTCTGTAAAGGTATCCGCCGACGCGATCGCCCAGGTGCGCGACCACATCGGATCGGGCTACGGCCAGAGCTATCTGCCGGAAAAACCCAACTTCTATAAATCGAAAAAAGACGCGCAGGAAGCGCACGAAGCCATTCGTCCGACCGACGTCTCCCGCACGCCCGACAGCGTGAGGCGCTTTCTCGACGACGATATGTTCAAGCTCTACCAGATGATCTGGCAGCGCTTTGTGGCCTCGCAGATGGTGCCGGCTGTTTTTGACCAGACTTCGATTGACGTGGACGCCAACGGATACACATTCCGTGCGAGCGGATCGGTGCTGAAGTTCGAGGGCTATCTTGCCGCGTACCAGGCCGTGAAGGATGAGGAAGAAAAAGACGACGAGGCTGACGCGGCCGGCAACCGGCTCCCGGTGGTTCGGGAAGGCGAGCAGTTGCGCCTGGAAACGATTCGCCCCGATCAGCACTTTACCGAGCCGCCGCCGCGCTACACCGAAGCGACGCTGGTAAAAGATCTGGAGGAAAAGGGCATTGGCCGGCCGTCGACCTACGCCGCGATCATCTCGACGATTGTCGAGCGCGAATATGTGAACAAGGATCAGGGCCGCTTCACGCCCACGCTGCTGGGCGAAAAGGTCAGCGACCTTCTGGTGAAAGCGTTCGAGGACATCTTTGACGTTGGTTTTACCGCGCGCCTGGAAGACGAGCTGGACGAAATCGAGGAAGGCAAGCTCACCTGGCGCACCGCGGTGGGCGAATTCTGGGACCGGTTTACGGTGGACCTGGATAAAGCCAGCGATGCCATGGAATCCTACAAGGCGGGCATCCCGACCGGGCAGAAGTGCGAAAAATGCGGCCAGGGTGAACTGCTGGAACGCATCAGCCGCCACGGATTTTTCCTCGGTTGCTCGCGCTATCCGGAGTGCGATTTCATTCGCGACATCGCTGAGACGGGAAGCTCAGACGGCGAAGGCGAGGGCGGCGTCGTTTACTGCGACAATTGCGGGAAGGAAATGACCATCAAGCGCGGGCGCTTCGGGACGTTTCTTGCGTGCACCGGATACCCGGATTGCAAAACGACGCGGCGTCTGGCGGCAGGCACCAAGAAGGCGCTGCAACCCGACGTGGTTCTGGATGAAAAATGCCCCACCGACGGTGGCGTGCTGCTGCGTCGCGCGGGTCGGTTTGGCGATTTCATCGGCTGCCAGAACTATCCGAAGTGCAAATACACGCGGCCAATCACATTGGGCATTAAATGCCCAAAGTGCAACGAAGGGGAATTTGTCCGGCGCGGGACAGCGAAGGGCCGTGGGCGGGGACGGATCTTCTACGGTTGCAGCCGCTACCCGGATTGCGACTTCACGACTCCGCATGAGCCCATTGCCGAGCCGTGCCCGAAGTGCGGAGCTCCGTTTGTCGTCGAGAAGCGTACCAAGCAAGGAAACTTCCGGTCCTGCATCCGCGAGAATTGCGATTGGGAAATCGCCGCACCGGAACCGCCGCCGCCGGCGCCGTTTGTTCATCCGCAAAATTTGCCCGTCCCGGAGCCCCAAACAGTCGGGGCTGGTGTTCCGGCAAAAACCTGACCTTCCGGTTCGCTCCCTACCGATCCAACCAAGACAGCACCTTGGCCGCTCGTTGCTCGCTCGCCAATTGACCTGAAACGTTAGACTAGCCGGATTTCGGGTAGTATGCTGTCCGCCGGCCATGCGAATTCTTGGCGCGCCTCAGGGGGGAAGGATCATGACTGCGATTCGCCGCATCCGGATTGCCGCGTTCATCATTCTATTGTGGGGGCTCATGCCGAATCGGGCTGCCGCGTCTGGGCGGGCCACGCAGGATGCGCCGAACGCAAATCCTTCGCCCTCCGATGCCGATCAAGGCAAACAGACGTTTGAGGCCCGCTGTTCGACCTGCCACGGCCTAGATGGTGGCGGTGCCATGGGTCCCAACATTCAGGGAATTCCCATGCGGCTGGGCGCGGCCGCAGTTGCCGACGTGATCAAGAACGGCATGAGCGGCGGAATGCCCGCCTTCGCAGGGCAACTGGACGCCTCCCAGATTCAGCAAGTCATCGCCTACCTTCTCACGCTTACCCACAAGGATTCGGGGACGGTGACCGGCGATGCGGCGAAGGGCAAGGAGGTATATGACGGAAGCGGTTGCGCCACCTGCCACATTATTTCAGGCCAGGGCAGCGGCGCGGGGCCCGAGCTTACCAAGGTTGGCCAACTGCGCGGACCCGGCTACCTGAAGACCACACTCCTGTATCCCGGGTCGGATCTGCCCCAGGCGCGGGTGTTCCTGGAAACTGGCGGGCTTCTTGATTATATGTTCGTCCACATCGTCACCAGGGACGGGCATACATTTGACGGCACGCGCGTGACCGAAGACTCGTTCCGCATCGTGATCAAAGACGCGAGCGGGCAGTTTCACTCGTTTCAGAAAAGCGAGCTGCGAGAGTTCAACAAGGAGCCGGGCAAAAGCGTGATGCCCAGTTTCAAGGGCAAATTGTCGGATACGCAGATCGAAGATCTGGTCGCCTACCTTGCGAGCCTGAAAGGAGACCAATGAAAATCTTCCCGTGCGCCTTGATTCTGTCTGGCCTTCTTGCCTGCAACCCGGCGACGTCGGTTGCGCAAGGCGTGTCCTACGACCGCATACTCCACTCGCAGAGCGAACCGCAAAGCTGGCTGACCTACGGAGGCAGTTACTCGTCTCAGCAATATTCGTCGCTCAAGCAGATCAACCGCGAGAACATCTCCAATTTGAAGGTGGCCTGGATCTATCAACCAAGCAAGGCCGTGTCGAATCTCGAGGCATCCCCCATCGTTGCCGACGGCGTAATGTACATCACCGAGCCACCCAGCACGGTGACGGCGCTGGACGTCCGCACCGGACTCAGACTCTGGAGCTGGTCGCCCATCCTTCCCGAGCACGTTGTCTCGATTGGCCTGTATGCGACCAGTCGTGGGGTCGCGATACTCGGTGATACGGTTTTTATTGGCACGGCCGACTCACACCTGGTTGCGCTCGACGCCAAGACCGGCGCCGTTCGATGGAACGTGCACGTCGCAGACAATGCCATGGGCTATGCCATGACAGGACCACCGCTTGCGATCAAGGACGAAGTGATTATCGGCAGCGCCGGGAGCGAGGCTGCTGTCCGCGGGTTTCTCGACGCCTACGATGCGAAGACCGGCAAGCGGCTGTGGCGCTTCTGGACCACTCCCAGGCCGGGAGAGCCGGGAGCGGAAACCTGGGGGGTCGGCGCTTCGGAAAGCGCCGGCGCCACTACCTGGAATAACGGCTCCTATGATCCCGAGCTGAACCTGGTCTACTGGGGCACGGGGAATCCTGCGCCGGACTTCAACGATGACGAGCGTCCTGGCGACAACCTCTATACGTGTTCCGTAATTGCGCTCGATGCGGATACCGGACAACTGAAATGGTATTTCCAGTTCTCCCCGCATGAAGATCACGACTGGGATTCAGACGAGCCCGCAGTTCTGTTTAACTCTACGATCGACGGCAAGCCGCGCAAGCTGCTTGGTTTTGCCAACCGCAATGGCTTTTACTACGTGCTCGATCGCGTTACCGGGAAATTCATTGCCGGCCAGCCATTCGTGAAGGAAACCTGGGCCAAAGGGCTCGATGCCAACGGGCGGCCGATACCCGAACCGAATCAGGAGCCGACCCTGGGTGCCGGTACACTGGTGTATCCGAGCATTACCGGAGGGGTTGACTGGACCAGCCCCTCCTACAGCCCGCAGACAGGGCTTTTTTACGTGAGCGTCCACGAAACGGGCGCCTACTTCATTAAAGGACAGGGCAAAATCGAACCGGGCCCTCCCAAAGGAATTGTGGGAGGAGGGGGAATTCGGGCACTGGCCGGCGAGCAATCCTACGGCGCGATTCGCGCGCTCGAGGCCACCACCGGAAAGCTGCGATGGCAATTCAAGCTGCTGGCCCCGGCGTGGGTACCGGTGCTCACAACTGCCGGAGGCCTGGTATTCAGCGGTTCCGATGAAGGAAACTTTTTTGCTCTCGACGCTTCCAGCGGCAAGCCCCTGTGGCAGTTCTACATGGGACACGCGGCGCGGTCCAATCCGATCAGCTACGAAGTGGACGGCAAGCAGTACATCTTTGAGACTGCCGGCAACGCCTATATCGCCTTTACCCTGCCTTAGGCGTCGTCGACGGAATCAACTGGGGAAAAAAGGGCCGCGCATGACATGCAACGCGCGGCCCGGGTGTCTTCCCGTGGGCGTCGACTACGTCCACTTGTCGATCGATACGCTCACGCGGTAGCTCATGTTTGCCAGCTGGTGATACGGATTGGTCTGGCCTCCCACCACGACGAGGTTGAAAGCGTCGGATTTTTGCCACTTCGGAATCACCGAATCATCCGTGAGACTTGCCGCCTCTGGACCTCTCGGCAGGCCGCTGAACAGCATTGATTTGACGTCTTTCACCACCACCGTGGTATTTTTCTGCAGCCAGTCGACCACCGAATCCTTGGTCTTGAAACCCAGATCGCCCAACCCGTTGGCTACCAGCGGATCCAGAAGGAAAAGCGCACCGAACAGCGAGGCGAAAGGCGAGCAATTCGCCGACATCGCCACGTTATAGAGCGGAACCGGCTTTACGCCCAGGCCTTTACCGCCCTGCCCTTGCGTGATGCAGAATCCGAAGAAGAAGCTGAGGACGTTCTCTTCCGGTTTGAACCCCTTTTGCACATGAAAGGGAGGCCAGGGACTGTCCTTCTCGTTTTCGGGAATAATGAGGTTGCTGTAGTTGATGACGTTGCCCTGCGAGCCCATGTAGGTCTCGCCGCAGATTCCCCCGCCATCCAGGTTTCTTGACATCAGCGTCCAGGCTCGCCCGATCGTGGCGTTGGGCTGGTTAAACGGACCCATGGCGCCGATTCCGTAATTCATGGCGAGTTTGTCGCGAATCGGGCCGTTGATCACCGCCGCGGACACCAGCGAGTTGGTCGAGCTGAACAGCGCCGATATTCCCGTAGAAGCGATCGCCAGGATGGTCGGGAAATAATCCGGCGTCGCCCCTGCCATCACCGCGTTAACCGCACACTGTTGCACGGTGAACGACCACGCCGGGAAAGCGCCCTGAGCCGGAGTCATCTTGCCGACCACTTCGTCGGGCTTGTGGCTCGTGCCCTTGAGCATGGCGTCCACTTTTTCCTGCGTGGGAATAATGATCGGCATGGTGTCTGTCATGCCGTTGTCGAGGAAATACTGCTGAAGGTTATCTGCCGTATCGGTGAAGGAAGGCGCACCGACCGGAGGAGTCACGGTGCCGGTTTTCGATTCGTCCGCCGTGAGGGGTCTGGTTAGCGAGTCGACGATCTCTTTCATCAGCGGTACGTTATGAACCGGATCGTTTCCATCAAGGTAGGCGTACATCTGCTCGTCCGTCTTGCCCCACACCGGATGCGGGGTGTAGGAAATTCGCTGCAGGGGCATGCCTCTTTTTGCGCAGTTTGTCTGGGCGAGATCTTTAAAGGCGATTGTTACTATGGGAGCCGCGGGAATGCCCATCTTTTCGTATGCTATGCAGTGACCAACGGTCGCTGGGGTGCACGTGCTTCAATGCCCTATGGCCATGATGACGGCCTGGCCCTTCTCCTTGATCTCGGCATTCAGCTTTGGATCGTCGTCCGCAAATCCTCCGGCCTTCAACCGGTAGACCGTCGTCACGTTGGGCATGTTCTTCTTGAACCAGTTGCCGACCTGATCCAAGAAGTGGTCGGCGCCCGGAAAACCGTCCGAGACCAGATACACTGTCTTGCCATCCAGCGTCGCCAGGCGCGGAGCCATCGGAATCAGGGTGATCGGAGGGGGGATGCCGCGCGGGTTGAGCGCGGTAAGCTTGACTGCTGCAGCCGAGCCAGGCTTCCCGTTCTTATCTTTTGCTTTGGATTGCGCCTCAGCGGTCGCGCCGGCCAAGATCGCCGGAGACATCCCGATCAGCGACAGAAGCTTGCGCCGATTCATGCCCATGGTCTCGCCTCTCTTCCTTCCGCTCCCGGCTATAGTACATCATCGTCGGGCGCCCGAGAATCCTGCCAGAACCAAACCGGTAACCTACATCCACTTATCAATTGAGACGCTTACGCGGTACGTCAGGTTTCCGACCTGAAAGAACGGATTCGTCTGGCCGCCGGCCACGACCAGAACAATATTATCCGGCTTGGGCCAGTAGGGAATCAGGGTCCCCTCCGGGCATTTGTACCACGTGGCGTAAGGTTCCTCGCCGCGAAGTGCCCGCGGGTAATGAAACGTGTACACAAAGGCCGAATCGCGGTAGTCCTTGGCGGTGCGCTGGGTGTTTTTCCACAACCAATCCATCAGCTTTTCTTTCGTGTCGTAGCCCTGTTCGACCAGGCGCTTGACCGTCAGCGGATCGCAGATAACCAGAGCATCGAACTGGCTGGTGAGGGTGCGGAAAATGTCGCTGATCTGATCGTCGAACATCGGATTCTCCAGCACCCCGGCGCGGCGCGCGCCATGGCCCTGGCGGATGTCCTCGCCCGCGAACAGGCTGACGACGTTTTCCTCAGGCTTGAACCCTTTCTGGACGTGGAAGGGGGTCCATGGGCTGTCCTTCTCGTTTTCGGCAATCACGATATTGTTGTAGTTCGTGTTGTTGCCCTGAGAGCCCATGTAGGTGTCGCCCGGAATTCCGCCGTTGCCGAGATTTTTTCCGATAAGCGTCCACGCGCGCCCGATGGTCGCATTCGGTTGCGCGAAAGGCCCCATTGCGCCAATTGTGTAATTCATGTTGAGCTTGTCGCGAATCGGTCCGTTAATGACCATCGAATACGCAAACGAGGTGGTCGAGCTGCCGAGCGCCGCCATTCCGGACGAAGCGACAGCGAGAACAACCGGAAAATACTCCGGCTCGCATCCGGCCATCACCGCGTTCACCGCGACCTGCTTCACGGTGTAGGTCCACGCGGCAAAGGCGCCCGCGGCCATCTTGCCGACGACTTCGTCGGGATGATGGCTGGTACCTTTCAGCATCGCGTCCACTTTTTCGGGCGTGGGTATGATCACCGGCAGAAAATCGGTCATTCCATTGTTGAGAAAATGCGTTTGCAGACTATCCAGAGTGTCCGGCCCGTACACCGGCGGGCCGACGTTGACGTCCATCATCCCGGTTTTTGTGTCTTCGGCGGTGAGCGGCACCGTCAGGCCGTCGATGATTTCCTTCATCAACGGCTTGCCCGACACCGGATCGTCGCCTTCCACGTACGCCATCAGCTGTTCGGCGGTCTTGCCCCACACCGGATGCGGTGTGAAACAAGCGCGAATGTGCGGCATGCCGCGCTTGGAGGCGTTGGATTTCGCCAGATCGGCGAACGATTTCGTCGCCATCGGAACGGCGGGGATTCCCAGCTTTTCAACTGTTATGCAGTGACCGACGGTCGCTGGTGTGCAGCTGCTTCAATGGCCGATGGCCATGATCGCCGCATTGCCCTTCTCCTTGATTTCCTTCCAGAGCGGCGGATCGTCCTCCATGTAGGACCCTGCTTTTTTGCGGAATACGACGGTGACATCGGGATAGTTCTTGTTGAACCAGATCTGCATCTGCTGCAGGAGTACGCCTCCGCTCATGAATCCGGTGTCAACCAGGTAGATTGTCTTGCCGTGAATCGTATCCAGCCGGGGCGCCATCGGAATCAGCCTTACGGGGGGCGGTGAGCCTTTCGGGTTCAGCGCTTCGAACTGGGCGTTTCCTGCGGCGGGGCTTTTGCCGGCTTTCGCAGCCTTGGGCTGCTGCGCTTGCAGTTCGGCACCAGCCAGGAGCGCCGGAGACATCCCCAGAAGCGATAGAAGCTTTCGTCTGTTCATGGCTCACCCCTGTTCGGTGCCCGATCGGCCCGCGAGAGTCGGGCCGGATTACATCCATTTATCGATCGAAACGCTGACCCCGTAGCTCATGTTCGCGGCTTGCGGGTAGGCGTTGGTCTGTCCGCCCGTGACGACCACATTGAAGCTGCTGGCCCTCGGGAAATGCGGGATTACCGCATCGTCCGGGAGTTTATACCAGGTCGCAAAGGGTTCGACACCCTGCAAGGCCTGCGGGTACTCGAACAGGTAGGAGTAGTTTCGGCCTTTGTAGTCCTTCACCGTTTGCGTCGTATTCTTGTAGAGCCAATCAATCAGCTTTTCTTTTGTGTCGTAGCCCTGTTCCTTCAAACGTACGGCGACGAGCGGGTCGGCAATCACCAGCGCGCCGAAGAATCCGGTGAAAGTGCTGAATAGATCGCTGAGCTGGGCGTCGAACATCGGGCTGGTATTGACGCTGCTGCCCCTGGCCACCTGTCCTGGAACCACGCCCAGGCCGCGGAACAAACTGACGACGTTTTCTTCCTTCTTGAAGCCTCTTTGCACGTGAAAAGGATCCCAGGGGCTTGCCTCTTCGTTCTCTGCAATCACCACGTTGTTGTAGTTCAGGTTGTTGCCGACCGATCCCAGGTAGGTGTCACCGGGGATTCCGCCGTTTCCGAGATTCTTCGACATGATTGTCCAGGCGCGCCCGATTGTTGCGTTTGCCTGCGCAAACGGTCCCAGCGCCCCGATGCCGTAGTTGAACTCAAGCTTGTCGCGGATCGGACCGTTAATAATCATCGAAAACGCGAACGAGTTCGTCGAGCTGAACAGCGAAGCAATTCCCGTCGATGCGACTGCCAGCAAGATCGGGAAATATTCCGGCCTGCATCCCGCCATTACGGCGCTCGCAGCCACGTGCCGGACGGTGTAGCTCCACGGCGGATAGGCGCCAGCCGCCATTTTGCCGATCACCTCGTCGGGATGGTGGCTTGTGCCCTTCAGCATCGCATTCACTTTTTCCTCGGTAGGCAGAACGATCGGGAGAAAATCCGTGTATCCGTTGTTGAGATACAAGTCCTGAAGGTTCTCGGCGGTATCTGTATAGGTGGGCGGCCCCACGGAGACGGAAACGATTCCTGTCTTCTTCTCGTCATCGCTGAGCGGTACGGTCAATCCATCCACCACTTCCTTCATCAGTGATTTTCCGCTGACGGGATCCGGACCGTCCACATAGACGCGCAGTTCTTCAGGAGTCTTGCCCCAGACCGGGTGCGGAGTGAAGACGATGCGTTCGTGCGGCATTCCGCGCTTGGCCGCGTTCAGGATTGCCAGATCCTTGAACGCCTTGGTTACCAGCGGGACGCTTGGGATGCCCATCTTTTCAGTTGTTATGCAGTGACCGACGGTCGCTGGGGTGCACGTGCTTCAATGGCCGGTGGCCATGACGACCGCGTTGCCCTTTTCCTTGATTTCCTTCCAGAGAGGCGGATCGTCTTGCGCGTAGGGGCCGGCCTTGCGACGGAATACCAGGGTGACGCTCGGCATGTTTCTGTTAAACCACAGCTCGACCTGATGCAGGAGTAAATCGGAGCCGTGAAACCCGGTGTCCACCAGGTACACGGTCTTGCCGTCAAGTGAGTCCAGGCGCGGCGCCATCGGAATCAGTTGAATGGAAGGGGGTATTCCTTTGGGATTGACGGCCGTGAATTTGAGCGGCCCCGAATCAGCGCCCGAAGAGGCGGCGTGTTTGGTCTGACCGGCGTGAGCAGGCTCACCGGTCAACAGCACCGGAGACATTCCCAGCAGCGACAGCAGTTTGCGTCTGTTCATTGGATGATCCCCACCTGGATCAGCAGCCGATAGCTCTTTGACGGCCAAGGCTCACCTGCGGTTACACACACAGAGAGTCGCGCCGCCTCTATAGTACCCGAATCCATCGATTGAAGTTGTTTGCTTGCGCAAGCCTGCGCACTTGGGCTCAAAGCTGCGCCAACTTGTTTTCGTCATCTCTCCGTGAATTCATCGTTGTGCACAATGAATTCCGGATAAGCGCCCGCGCCCAATTCGTAAAGGTCCAGGCCTTGCCGTTCGCCCTCGGTCGCCACCCTCTGGGGATAGACTCGATCCAGCACCCAGTTCAGTCCGTAGGTCAGCGGCAGGATGAAACCGATCAGCGTCGCGATGCCAACCAGTTGCGCAAGCCACTGTCCGGTATCGCCACTTGACTGCCCACCGAGCTCGCCGGCGGCCGGGATCCTTGCGAACAATCCCACCGAAAGGACGCCCCACAGGCCGCCCATCGCATGCGCCGAAATCGAACCTCCGGGATCGTCCACCGACATGTGCACTTCGAACCATTCCACCGAGAACGTGACCAGCGCGCCCGCCAGTAGTCCGATCGCCGCCGCAGCAGCCGGGCTGACAAACGCGCACGCACCGCTGCTGGCCGCAAGCCCGCCAATCCAGCCGTTGGCGGCCAGTGACGCGTCCGGCTTGCCGAAACGCGCCTGCGTGATTACAGCCGCGGTCAGCGCAGCAGCCGCCGCCGACAAGATCGTGTTGATCGCCGCCAGCACGGTCTGGCCGGGCTCGGCGCCGTTGTACAGGATCGCACCAGCGGAATTCAATCCCAGCCAGCCAACCAACGCGAGCACGCAACCGAGAATTACCAGCACGCCGTTGTGTCCGGGAATCGCAGTCGGCATCCCGCCGTGCATGTACTTGCCGCGCCGTGCGCCCAAGAGCCAGGCGATGGACAGAGCGGTCAATCCGCCCACAGCCTGAATCGTACCGGCGCCTCCGGTATCCACGAAGCCGCGTCCCAGCCCGTAATTGGTCCCTAGCTGCGCGAGCCATCCGCCACCCCACACCCAGTGCGCAAATAGCGGATACGTCCATCCCGCCAGAACTGCCGTTGAGGCGCAACATGCGCCGAGCCGCCACCTGTCAGCCCCGCTACCCAGAGGAATCAGCGCGGCCAATCCAACGCTGAGCATTCCGAGCAATGCCGCAAGCGATGCGGGCAGACCCTCGAGCGCCTCGTGGCGCAGGAAAAAATGTTCCGAGGCTATCAGGCTCCACGGTTTGCCGCCCACGGAGGCGACATGCGCCGGCCCGCCGGCAAATCCCTGCCACGCAAAGCCGCACACAAAATAAGCCAGCGCAGCGACGGCCAGCACACACATCGCAGACATCATCGAGTGTGAAGCGCTGCGCGAACGTCCCAGGCCGGTGCTGATGAGCGCAAGTCCAGCCGCCGCGCATGGCACCAGAAAGATGAACCCGAGGCAAAGCATCATCACGATGTAGGAAACGCCGGCAGTGGGCGCAGGTATCACTCGTGAACACCTCGGCGAAGCGGATGGGCGCGGATCACGAGCACAAGTCCCGCAATTTCCACACCGATGCCGGCCAGCACGAACGCAATCCTGGGTGTGTCCTCCGCCAGCAGCGCCACAGCGCAGACCACGATGCCCCAACCCGCCAACAAGAGCAGAAAACCAAAAAGTCTCATGCACGATCCCTGGACAGGTGCGATCGGAGCCGCACGAGCCATTATTTCCATGGCTAAAATATCATTCTTGGGCCAAACGGGGAGAGAACAAAGAGTTGGCGCGCCTCTCGCGGGGTTGGCGTAGCATCTGCCGGATTAGCCAACCATTTGAATCCCGTAGAAACCAGACGAGTACGCTGAACCAGGAGTGGACCAAGGACCAAGAATCCGGCAAATGCCACTGCTGGTACCGGCTACTCTGCTGAGGGAACCGAATGTGGCATGGCGTTAATTACCACAGGCTGGCCTAGCTGGAAATCCAGTTTGGTCTCAGACGGGATCTTTAGCGGCTTGCCGCCCGAAGCGCTCTGGTAAATTCCGCCGCCGGCGCTCCCGACTCCGGCTCCGATCGCCGCGCCCCGTCCACCACCGGCTATGGCGCCGATGATTGCACCAATCACAGCTCCGCCGCCGACCTTCTCAGCCGTGCCCTTCCCTTGGGAGGCGCCAGCAAGGGAATAGGTGCTGCTGACCAGCGGATAAGACTGTCCCCGGAACTCCAGCTTCACGAGCTCCAGATGCAGTTCGCTTTTGCCGGTGTATCTTCCCGCGGAGCTGGCCGACGCCAGCCGCACATACACATCGGCGCCCTTGGGAACCAGCACCTCATCGTTCACAACGATGGGCGCATCAAGCGCGGCGTGGAAGATTTCACCAGCATGATTCGCCGACGAATCAATGCCGTCAATCATGCGGATCGCAAGGGTGGTATCGGCGGCAACCTCGACCGGTACAGATTGCGGGGGCGGCGGAGCAGGCGCAGCCGCCGGAACGGGTGCCGGTTCTGGTTGCGCAGCGGACGTCGCGGCAAGCGTTTCTGCGGGCGGCGGAGGATCATAAGGCGCGTTGTAGGCGGAGTCCGCATCGTCCGGGACGGGTTGCTGTTTTTTCTTTTTCTGCTTCGCGACGGCCGTCTTTGCTGCGCGGGCTGGGTTGCCGGCCACCGGCGCCGCGACGGCGGCCGTTGGCGGCGCCGTCACGACGGTCATTTGATCATTCACGTTTCTCACGCCGGGTGTCTGCGTCGCGATCTTGAATGCGTCCAGCCGCGCTCGGTCGCTCGGCACAGTCCCGTCGAGCGTCACTTGCCCGCGGTCGGATTTGACCTGCAGGCTCGCACCCGTGAGCTGCTGGTCGGAATACATCTGCGACTGGATATGATTGACAAGCGCCGCATCATTCGCCTTGCTTGAGCATCCGATCGAAATCGCGACGGCCACTATCGCGACCCAGAGGATCGATCTCTCGCGCATTCTGGTTTCTCCCTCTTGTTTCTCGCCAGCCTTGGGCGGTTGCGAGTCCCCGAATCCCTTTGCGGCCGGCCAGTCCACTCTACTACGATGCGATGGGTCCGCTAAGTGCCGTCCCATCCGGCTTCCGGGCGCGTGAATATTCGGTTTGCCGCGAGACACGCGCACAACTTTATTGCGCCTCGCGTGTTTGATTCTGAGCAGCCGAAATAGCGTATTCGGCTACCTGCAGTCATCGATAGGGTGAAGGAGAATCCTCATGCGGAATTCTAAATCTACGGGTGTGTTCCTTGTGCTTTTGGCTGTGCTGGGTCTTTGCAGTTGCGGCGGATCCTCTTCTGGTCCAAATCCCGCACCGAACGGACAGGCGTCGGTCTTCACCATCGGCACCGATGCGCCTTTGCCGAGCGTGATTTCCTGCCAGATCATGGTTACCGGCGTGACATTGAATAATGGCGCGACGAACGTTTCGGTTCTGAGCACGCCGCAAGTCGTCGATTTCGCGCAGTTGAGCGGTCTGCACCAGCTCCTGGATCTCAACGCTGTCCCGACCGGAACCTATTCCTCCGCGACGGTCACGCTTGCGAGTCCGGTCATTGGTTTCATTGACACAACCCAGAACCCGCCGACGATCAACACGATCAACGGGACGCTATCGACGTCAAGCGTAATGGTGACCTTTGCAAACCCCTTTGTGATGAGCGATGCCCAGCTCGTCGGCCTGCGCATGGAGTTCGACCTGCGGCGGTCGCTTTCAACCGACGTAAACGGCCAGGTAACCGGTGCAATCAACCCAGTTTTCAACATGCAACTGCTGGCGGCCGATGACGCCAACGTGTCGATCGACGACTTCTACGGTGGCGTGGTTGGCACCACAACCGGCACCAGCTTCGTGATCCAGGGTCCGAAGGGCCGCCAGTGGACCGTGCAGACCAATGCCAGCACGGTTCTTGACGATCCGAGCGAACCAATCAGCTCGTTCACCACCAATACGATCGTGGAGGTTTCTGGAACGATCGACCCTGTCACGCACGACATCGACGCGTCGGAGATCGAGGTCGTGTCCAACGACGGCTTCTATCTGGCCGGCTTGTTTACCAGCATTCGTCCGCCCACGGGCCCTGCGACCGCAGCGGATTTGTACGTTCGCGCCGAACTGCCGGATATTACCGGCGTCGAGGACGGCCAGATTGAAACGCTGACCCTAAACGGCAGCGAACAGTGCAGGATCGCAAATATCGCGAATCCGATCACAACTCTGCTGTTCAACAACTCTGCGCTGGCCGCGGGGCAGTCCGTTGGTGTCGGCGGAAAACTTGTTACCACGAACGGAGTCGCAAGCCTGACCGTCCACCGCGTCGTGCTGCGACGCCAGGGTCAGGCGGGTACGCTCGTTACCGGCCAGACGGTGGTGCAGTCCGGCAATTCGGGAAGCTTTGAGTTAAGCGACCAGTGGACCGCCGGAGTTTTGTTGCCGAGTCCGCTCACCGTGTTGACCACAAACAACACGAACTTCATCAATCTCAGTGGGCTTTCGGGATTGACGGGGACCACAGCGATCCCGCTTCGCGTTGTCGGTTTCATTCTCATCGATCCGGCGACCGGCACGCCAGTAATGGTCGCCCGATCCGTTACGCAGTTGACCGACTAACCCAACAGCAAAATGCCGTACGACCGCCGCTGTCCCGTTTCGCTGAACCCGGGACAGCGGGCTTTGTATTTCTAGATTTCGATTCTGTCTGGGGCGATCACCGGATATCAGCGGAGGGAACTGCGTTTGCTCGTAAAGCGGGCGTTATTCTTCACGCACCGCCATAATCTCTTTACCGTTTGCGCGAATTTCAATCGCCATCGGCGGCCGGATTCCGGAACCCTGAACAATCACGCCTCGAACCAGATCGTCGCTCGAGGCCCCGCCGCCGTAGCGCAGCAAATCGTAGACGGTGTGATTGCACGGATCGCCGACCATCGGATGGTCGGCACGAAAACCATAGTCGGTCTTCAACTTATCAAGGTCGGTGACAAATTCCAGCTCGCAGCTGCCGAACGGCTCGACCAGCGAGAACCCCCAGTACTCTCCGCGCGGCAAGCGCACGACGAGCGCGGGTTGCGGTTGACCCGTGATGGAGTTGCGAAACAGGAATCTCTTCGCCGACCAGGGTTTCGCCAGCTCCTCGGTCGTCGCGACAGGGCCGGGCCCGGTTGGCAGACTCGGCGCGCTTTTGATTGTGGCCGCAGGCTCGGAGGGAGCTGACCCGGTCGAATCAGCGGATGCCAGCGCGGGTTTCGGATTGGAACTCCTGCTCCAAAACACGACTGCCACTAGGATGATCAGCGCGCCCACCGCAACTGCGATCAAGTTGATGGGAAGCGGCGTGCCTTGTTGGGGCGCGCCTGGGTCCGGGGACGACGCCGGGGGCTCGGGCTTGGCCTTTGCGTCGCTGGACGACACACCCGGAATAATCGGCTGTTGGGGCTTGAAAGGATCGACTTTTTTTTCGGCCGTCACGCTCAGGTGTCCGGAACAGCATCCTCAGATTGAATGGCCGGTTGTGGAAATGCAAGATGACGAGGCCTGCGGGGTATTGTCACTTTCGCATGTGTGAGGCTGCTCGGCCGAGCCGGATTCGAGGTGAACGGCGGCGCCTGGTCAGGTGCGCTTGGCAGGTACGGTTGACCCTGCCACTGCGACATCCTGTGTGGGTGTCTGCCGTGGCGGCGGGTAGGGCCGATCGAACCGCTTCTGACTGGCACGCGGGCGTTCGTCGCGAAACGGCGGCTTCCGTCTGACTACGCTGGCCTGTCCAGACGTATCGAATGGTGCGCCACATATTCGTGGAGGTTGGCGAGCATCAGCAGCAGTTCAAGCATCCGGTCCCGATGCTGCGGTTCGGGATCACTTGCTTTCTCTTCCAGGTTCTTGACGATTGCGAGCGCGTCGGAAAGCAGCCACTCGACATCGGCGGGATTCATCGCGCGCCCCTCGCGGCAGCGATCGAAGGTCTGGTCCGTGCGGAGAAATGCGTCGTCCAAGAAATGCTCGAGGCACAGCTGTTCGTTTGCGAGGGCCGCCGGAATCGGATTCGGACACGCTGACCTTCGGCATCTTCCAGTGGCAGCCGCGTTCATAGCCAATCTCAATCACCCAAAATGGATTTTTTTTCCGAGGGCCGTGCGACAGAGACTACCATAACTTTTCCGTGAGTGCGGAAGTATCCCTGGCGAGATTGACGATGGAGGCACCGGAATTTTGGTTACAATCCATTTGCGTTTCGGTGAACCCATGGCGAGAACGTGATTCCCTGGGTCCGCGTGAGAGGATCGATGAATCGGATCGGGGCAATCGTGCTTCTGACGGTTTGCATCGGTGTTGCAGGGTGCGGAGGCGGCTCCGGCCAACAAGGAACGCCGGTCGTCCAACTCTCGCAAACAGCGCTCTCGTTCGTTGCGAACTTCGGCGTCGCCTACACCCCGGTGGTCAGCCCGGTAAATGTAACCAACACCGGGAGCGGCACGCTTACGTTCACGGCAACGAGCGACTCCTCATGGCTTGTCGTGACTCCCGGAGCTGGACTCGCTCCTCAATCGTTAAGCGTGTCGGTCGCCCCGGGGAGTCTGACGGTGGGCCTCTATACAGGTCATGTCACGGTTACGGCAGCCGGTGCGCAGGCGCCCGCCACAATCACGGTCACATTTGACATCGTCCAGGCGCCCGCGAATGCCCCGTTCTGGGCGCAATGGGGAGCAGACCCGCAGCACGCTGGAATGGTCAGCGTCGCCGCACAGGGCGCGGCGAATCAGCTTGCGAACATCATTTACGACCCGTTTGTCGCCCAGGAGCAGGCTGAGAACGGCGGTTCCGCAGGAGACGGAGACTTAACCGTCCACTATCAGGCACCGCTGACCGACGGCAACGACGTCTATATGATGTCCAAAACCGGGACCTACAAGTCCTGCAGTCCGCCTGGAGCCTGGGTGAACGGGTCATCCTGCGGGCCGAATACGTGGTCCCTGGAACAGTGGAACGAGGAGCGATTCAGTTGGCTGGACGGGAATCTGGTTCCCGTCTGGATTTTTGCCAGTGACTGGAAGCCGGAGCCGAACGGCTCGGGGCTGCAGGGGTGGGAACCGGTATTTCATCCAGTCGACGCAAATGGATTTATCTATGTCCCTGGCGCGGGCGGCACCGTCTGGAAAGTCAATCAGGCCGATGGCACGTCGTCGGCGGCCATCAACCCGTTTGCGGGAATGAACATCACGGCGGCCGACACCTACGTTGCCGGTCCGCTGACAGCCGATACTGCCGGCGACATCTACTACAACGCCATCGAGTTGGCCGACCCCAGTGTGGGCGATCCCTGGCAAAATGACATCCAGGGAGCGTGGATCGTGAAGGTCACCCCCGCTGGTGCGACCAGCGTCCTTTCCTTTGCGTCGCTCATCCCGGGCGCGCCCGCCGGCAGCGCGACGACCTGTCCGGGGGAATTCTCCGATGCGGGAACGTTGCCGTGGCCGCCATCTTCGACCGCGGCTCCGGCGACCGTCGCTTGCGGCTCGCAGCGACCCGGCTTAAACATCGCGCCTGCCGTGGCATCCGACGGGACCATTTTTACAGCCAGCCGCGCTCATTTCGACGACATGCAGACGTATCTGATCGCCGTGAAATCGGATTTTTCGGGAGCAAAATGGGTAGCGTCTTTGCAGCATTTGCTGACTGACGGCTGCGGCACCGGCTCCGCATTCCTGGTACAGATCGGACCGACAAACACGACTCCGAACGCCTGTCGCGTGGGAACCAACGTTGGTGTCGATCCCACGACGAACGCACCCGGCTCCGGCGTCATTCTTGATCAGGCGTCCTCGTCTCCTACGGCCCTGCCGGACGGCTCGGTGATTTTCGGGGCCATTACGAACTACAACGGCTTCCGTGGGCACATGTTCAAATTTGACTCGACGGGGACTTTCACTGGCGCCTACGATTTCGGATGGGATTCGACGCCCGCCGTCTACACGCACGGTGCGACGTATTCGGTCGTCCTCAAGGACAATCACTACGACACAGGACTCTACTGCAATTTCGATAGCCCGATTTGCCAGAGGCTGCCGCAGGGGCCGTATTATATCACTCAGCTGGACCCGAATTTCAATATCGAGTGGCAGTTTCAGAGCACCAACACACAAAGCTGCACCCGCAATGCAAACGGTACGATCTCATGCACAACTACGAATCCGAACGGTTTTGAATGGTGCATCAACATGCCCGCGGTGGACGCGAACGGGAACGTGTATGTGACCAGCGAGGACGGCAATCTCTACGTCCTCCCGCAGGGCAATACCGGGGTCTTCACGACGCCCTCGGCGAATCTGTTCCTGAACCTGGCGGTGGGCTCGGCCTATACGCCTCTGTCGATCGGGCCGGACGGAAAACTGTATACCCAGAATGACGGGCATATGTTTGTGGTCGGCAATTAGAACAAAACCTGGCTAAACAAAAAGGGCCGGCGGTGATCCCGCCGGCCCGAAAAATTACCGCTCGTTGCGTACCGTCAACTAGAACCGGAAGACCACGCCGGTGGAAATGCGTGCGTCGTTCTGCCGGTTGTTGATCCCGTCATTAAACTTCGTTAGCAGGTATTCGGCTTGAACCAGGCGAATGCCGAGGTGCGGGGTGGCATTCCAATCCACGCCGCCTCCCACCGTCATCGCAAAGGCGTTTTCCGAAAAGGCGCTGTTCCCCGACACGTGTGCGCCGCCGAACAGAACCTGGCCAAACGGCGTGATGGGGCCCCGATGGTAGGAGATCTTCGGGCCGAACAGATACGTAACCAGGTTTGCGTCGACGCCGCTGTTGCTCCAGTGATAACCGCCGAAATCTCCGACGACGCCTAGCCACGGTGTCAGGTTGTAGGCCAAAGAGCCGCTGCCGCCGTTGAAATTGGCTGTCTGGCCGTTATCGCTTTCATGGACATAGGAGTATCCGCCAAATACCTCAGCCCTGGATGAGTCCTGGGCGGAGGCGATTCCTGCGAACAGCAACATGGCCCCACAAAACAATGCCAACCTTTTCATTTATAGCTCCTGTATTTTAGGTTTTCCGCCCCAAATCCGGCGCGGGAGGGTATGTGGCGCTGGACATCCACATCTATGGTGCTCGCTCAGCCCACTGGGTTGTCCCCCCCCTCGTTTGTACCATTCCGGGTAGGGCTCAACAAGGCGATCCGGGAGGGGCTGTGCCCCTTCAATAAATGACGTAAGTTATTGTTTATAAATGAGATACTTGGTGACATGGGGCTTCGGAATTGGCGGAACCGGGTGGGGGAAATTCGCTTCTGGGGGGCTTAGGCAGCGGTTCCGTGACACTTCTTGTACTTCTTGCCCGAGCCGCAGGGGCAGGGCTCATTGCGTCCGACCTTGGCACCGGACCGGACCGGTTTGGGGGCCTCGGCCTGGGCCGGGCCGGCCTGGAACTGGAGATTTTGCTGCTGCCGTCGCTGGCGCTGCTCGATCTGCTTGGCCTCGTCCTGAGGTTTGGCGGGCTGCATTAGGAATAGGAAGCGGACCGCCTCGGTGTCGATCCGGTTCATCAGCTCGTCAAACAGAGTAAAGGCTTCCTTCTTGAATTCGACCAGGGGGTCCTTCTGCCCATAGCCCCGCAGCCCGATACCCTCCTTGAGGTGGTCGAGGGTTAACAGGTGGTCCTTCCACTGGGCATCCACGATGTCGAGAAGGATGTGTCGTTCGAGCCACCGAAGTGTTTCGGCGCCGAACAGGCTTTCCTTATCCTCATATCGCGCCCGTACCTTTTCCAGCAGCGCATCGGCGAGTGTGTCGTGGCCCAGTTCGGCTACGTCGATGCCGGCTGATTTCAGTTCCAGGCCAAACTGGTTGAGCATCTCATTCCCAAACTGGGTGACATTCCATTGATCGGGGTGCTGCTCGCGCGGGCAGTAGGTCTCGACGAGTTCATTCACGATGGCCTCGGCGCGTTCGAGCACGAATTCCTTCTGGTCACGGCCTTCCAGGAAGGAGCGTCGCAGCGAATAGATCGTCTCCCGCTGCTTGTTCATCACGTCGTCGTATTCCAGAAGGTGCTTGCGGGCCTCGAAGTTCTGCGCTTCCACTTGCTTCTGCGCGCCTTCGATCCGTCGGCTGATCAGGCGCGATTCGATGGGCACACCCTCCGTCATACCCAGCCGGAACATGATGGCCTGCATCTTCTCGCCGCCGAAGATCCGCAGCAGGTCGTCCTCGAGTGAAAGGAAAAATCGCGACGAGCCCGGATCGCCCTGGCGTCCGGCCCGTCCGCGAAGTTGATTGTCAATTCGACGCGCTTCGTGGCGTTCGGTTCCCAGGATATGCAAGCCACCCATCGCGACGACCTCGTCGTGTTCGGCCTTGCACTGTGCCGCAAACTGTTCGTACAGGGGTTTCCATTGATCAAGCGGAACCTGAAAAATATTGCCTTCCTGCTGAAACAGCACCATGGCAGCGCTCGCCGCACCGTTACCGGAAACTCCCGCCCCGGCGGCATCGGCTTGGGCGGGTGTTTCCGTCCCGGGTGCTGCGCCAATCACCGAGCCCGCGGGCAGGTAGGGGATCGCCAATTTTTCCTTCAGGCAGTACTCGCGGGTCATGGCTTCGGGGTTGCCACCGAGCAAAATATCGGTTCCGCGTCCTGCCATATTCGTCGAAACCGTCACGGCGCCTTTGCGTCCGGCCTGGGCGATAACCTTTGCTTCGCGCTCGTGTTGCTTGGCGTTCAGGACCTGGTGCGGAATGTTGAATTTTTTCAGCAGCTCCGCAATCTTTTCCGATTTTTCAATCGAGATGCTGCCGACTAGTACCGGCTGGCCGCGTTCGCGATACTGGCGAATGCCGCCAGCGCGCGTGCCATCCTCTTGGATGATTCCGTTCACGGCTGCTTCGTATTTTTCCTTTTCGGTCCGATACACAACATCCGGATTCTCGACGCGGATCAGGTTCTTGTTCGTCGGGATGGCCACCACTTCGAGTTTGTAAATCTTGTCAAACTCCGGCGCTTCGGTTTCGGCCGTGCCGGTCATACCCGAAAGCTTCTTGTACATCCGGAAATAGTTCTGGAACGTGATCGTGGCAAGCGTCTGATTTTCACGCTCGATTTTCACCGATTCCTTTGCCTCGATGGCCTGATGCAACCCGTCGGACCAACGCCGACCGGGCATTTGCCGTCCGGTGAATTCATCGACGATCACAATTTCACCGTCTTTCACAACATAATCCACATCCTTTTCAAACAACGTGTGCGCGCGCAAACCCTGATAGACGTGATGAATGATCTCCATGTTCGCCGGATCGTAGAGATTGCCGAGGTTCAGCAGGCGCTCGCATTTTGCGACGCCCTCTTCGGTGAGGGTCGCGGTGCGCAGTTTTTCATCGAGCGTGTAATCGATGTCGCGAATCAGTTTCGGAATGATCTTGTCGATGCGGTAGTACTTGTCGGTGGACTCCTCGGCGGGCCCGGAAATGATCAGCGGCGTGCGCGCCTCGTCGATCAGGATCGAGTCCACCTCGTCAACGATCGCAAAATGATGGCCGCGTTGAACACAATCCTTCAGATCGTATTTCATGTTGTCGCGCAGGTAGTCGAAACCGAATTCGTTGTTCGTGCCGTAGGTGATGTCGGCAGCATAGGCGGCCCGGCGCTGCGCGTCGTCCAGGTCGTGCACAATCACCCCGACCGTCAATCCCAGCATCTTGAAGATCGGCCCCATCCATTCGGCGTCGCGCCGGGCGAGATAGTCGTTCACGGTCACGATGTGCACGCCTTTGCCGGCGAGCGAATTCAGGTACGCACCCAAGGTGGCGACGAGCGTCTTGCCCTCACCAGTCTTCATCTCCGCAATTTTGCCCTGGTGCAGCACGATTCCGCCGATCAGCTGCACGTCAAAATGACGCATTCCGAGCGTCCGACGTCCTGCCTCACGCGCCGTGGCGAACGCGGGTACGACGGCCGGTTCGAGCGCCTCCTGAAGCCTTTGTTTATAGTCGGGATCGTCTCCCTCAACGCCTTCCAGACGCGCCTGAACCTCGGCTTTTAGCGCGAGCGTGCGCACACCCAGTTCTTCGTCCGACAGCTGCTTCATTTCGGGCTCGAGCGCATTGACCGCTTCGACCAGCGGCTGAATCCGCTTGACGTCGCGCTCGTGTTTGGTGCCGATGAAGCGCGCTACGACATTGTCTATGACCTTTTCAACGTCCATATGTATTGGCTTCGATGCTGCCAGGAGTCATTTTCGATTCAAGATGCTTCCAATTGCATTGTAGCCGCTCGCGCATATTCCTGCAAAGCTGGGATCGGGTCAGGATCCCAGTTCTGAGCGAGCAAACCACGCCGAAGAGCGTCGGTTCGGCCTTGGCGCCTCGCGGGGTGCTCAATCAAAATCAGCTGCATCCGCCCGGCGAAGCCATCATCTAAGTACGTACCGCGATGTCGCGCGGGTTCGGAGCGCTGTGCAAATCCAAGCCCCAACGGGGGCGGAGGCTGGAATGAAGAGGCTTGAAGGTAAGGTGGCAGTCGTGACCGGCGGCAACAGCGGTATAGGATTGGCTTCCGCAAAGCGCCTCCTTGAGGAGGGCGCGCGCGTGGCCATTTCCGGACGCAGTAAGAAAACACTGGACGAGGCCGTCACCCTGCTCGGCAAGGATGTGCTCGCCGTCCAGTCCGACGTTTCCAAGCTTTCTGAAATCGACGAGTTCTTTACGGCGGTTACGCAGAAATTCGGAAAGATCGACATCCTGTTTGCAAACGCGGGTATCGGAAAGTTCATTCCGCTTGAGGGCACAACGGAGCAGGATTACGACGAAATGTTCGATATCAATACCAAGGGCTCGTATTTCACGATCCAGAAAGCGCTTCCCCATCTGAATAACGGCGCCTCGATTATTCTCAATACCAGCGTTGTCAGCCATGAAGGCATTGCAAACGGCAGCGTATACGCCGCGACGAAAGCGGCGATGCGTTCCTTCACGCGGTCCATTGCCGCTGAACTTGTAGGACGCAAGATTCGCGTGAATGCCGTTGCACCAGGTCCGATCGCCACGCCCATCATCAGCCGGACCGGAATTCCCAAGGCTGCGCTGGATGAGATCACCGCGAGGTTGATCGAGTCGGTTCCCATGAAGCGCATCGGGACACCGGAGGAAGTGGCTGGAGCCGTCGCTTTCCTGGCGTCCTCGGATGCATCCTACGTGACCGGTGTCGAAATTGACGTAGATGGCGGCCGCGGTCAGATCTGAGGTCGACTCACCGGGGAGCCGCGAATTGGGCGTGGATTCTCTAAGACCACGACGCGTGCGGTGAGCAATACTCGTTCCGTGTGGTGCCAGGCGTAGTTGCCCAGTGCGGTTTCGATCCTGAGCTTTGTCCCTGGGTCTTTATTTAGGGGTGGCTGTAACCTGCGGCGCTGCGGGAAGCCGTACGAGCCTGGCGTCGGTGACCGAAGGCAGCGCGCGAATGTGCTGCACGACCGATGTATCCACGTTCCCGTCCAAGCCAACCAGCGCGAGCGCCTCGCCACCCCCGCCCGGTGCGCGCCGGCCAAGAGCGAAC
>DATBXX010000001.1:0-63542 GCA_036514055.1 Candidatus Acidiferrales bacterium | reverse complement strand
CCAGCGCCGCCCGCAGATCCGGACGCCCCACGTCGCCGATGAATAAGGTATCTCCCGTGAGCACGGCCTGCGGTTGGGCGTCGCTTGCGTTCAGGTCATAAACGACGATCGAGATTGACTCCGGAGTGTGGCCCGGCGTTTCCAGCATTTTCAACCGAACTCGCCCGAATTCAACGATGTCGCTATCGTGAACGGGAGTAAATGCATAGCCTGCTTTGGCGGCCGCTCCCAAATAGATTGCCGCGCCCACGCGATCGCGCAATTCCAGATGCCCGGCGACAAAATCGGCGTGGAGATGCGTCAGGAATACGTACTTGATCGCAAGCGCGCGCTCAGCAGCAAACGCGATGTATTGGTCCGTGTCGCGCTGAGGGTCAATAACGGCAGCCGCGCCCGTCGCCTCGTCGCCAACGACGTAGGAGGCGTGCGCCAGGCACTGTAGATAGAACTGCTTCAGGATCACCGCGCCCGACCTCGTCTGCGTGAGCTAACTGGGCTGGGGAACAATTCGCAGATAAGGCCGCGGGGCCTTCCAGCCACCGGGATACTTCTGCTTGGCTTCCTCCTCCGATACCGCCGGAAGGATGATCACATCGTCGCCCTGTTTCCAATTCACGGGGGTGGCCACCTTGTGCTTGGCTGTTAGTTGCATTGAGTCGACGACTCGCAGAACTTCATCGAAGTTGCGGCCGGTGCTCATCGGATAACTGAGCATTAGCTTGATCTTCTTGTCCGGACCCACCACGAACACGGTCCGCACGGTGGCATTCGTTGCGGCGGTGCGGCCTTCGCAGCTATCGCCGGCATCTGCCGGCAGCATGTCATAGAGCTTCGCCACCTTGAGTTCCGGGTCCCCGATCATCGGGAAGTTCACCTTGTGTCCCTGCGTCTCTTCGATGTCCGCAGCCCATTTGCTGTGACTGCTCACCGGGTCCACACTCAGCCCGATGATCTTGCAATTGCGTTTCTCGAATTCCGGCTGAAGCCCAGCCATGTAACCGAGTTCGGTCGTGCACACGGGAGTGAAGTCCTTGGGATGCGAAAACAGGATGGCCCAGCCAGTGCCCATCCATTCGTGGAAGCTGATGGCCCCTTGCGACGTTTCCGCCGTGAAGTTGGGGGCTTCGTCGTTAATGCGCAGCATGAAATGGCCTCCTTGGGGCGCGGGGTAGTATACACAGAAGGTTTGATCGCAGCAATTTGACGGGAGCCAGAACCTGCCTATCCTTCTTGCTAAAAGGGGAATGTCAAGAGAGAGACTTTACCGGCGGGTTGGTTCCGAACCTTTTTATCTCCGCTTTCAGCCTAATCGTTTGGCCATGCACTTTTGATCGGCGAGTTGGTCGCGGTATCTACGTTACCGGTAATCCGACTAACGAGGACCTAGGGCCAAGCGCACAGGCTATTTGGGTGAACCGACATCTAGCTGTCTGGCGACGCCGACGGACGATGGTGGTGGAAGCGGCAGTCGTTTCAGCTCGGATGTTGCGGCTGAATATTCAACGAAGGTTGGGCGACAGGTCTCGGCAGCTTCTTGGAAATCCGCGTCGGCCTTCTTCTGAACGCCTTCAAGAAGTTCGTTTTCCGCCAAGAAAAAATGCACCTCGCATAGTCGATCGCGCTCTTTTTGGGCATCGGGATCCTTCGCTGCTTCGACGAGCGCCTCCCGGTCGGTTTTCTTGAGAAATAAGGAAAGGACCGGCCCCGGCCACGACACCAGGTCCAGCTTCTGAGCGTGGCCTAGAGCGGCGTCTGCGTTCTGGCCGGCTCGCGCCGAGGCAACGTACAACCACAGGATGCTGTAGCGGTCTGCTGGTAACAGTTCCGCACTCTTCGCAAAGTCTGGCACGGCTGCAGCGATGGACCCTTGTTTGAATCGCGTGAAGCCCCGGTTGAAAAAGGCGTTGGCAAAGTTCGGGCTGAGCAAGACGGCCTGATCGTAGTCCTGGACGGCCCTGTCGTATTCGCTCTTGCTGTTGTAAGCGTTGCCCCGGTTGAAGAAGGCGTCGGCATAATTCGGGTTGAGTCGGATGGCCTGGTCGTAGTCTTCGATGGCCCGGTCGTAGTCGCCCTTGTCGTTGTACGCGTTGCCCCGGCCGTTGAAGGCATTGGCATAGTTCGGCGTGCATCGAATGGCCTGGTTGAAGTCCTGAATCGCGCGGTCGTATTCGCCCTTGGAGTTGTAGGCGTTGCCACGCCCATTGAAGGCGTAGGCATGGTTCGGATTAAACCGGATGGCCTGGTCGTAGTCTTGGATCGCCCGGTCGTATTCGCCCTTGGAGCTGTAGGCGTTGCCTCGACCGTTGAATGCGTTGGCATAGTTCGGCGTGAATTGAATGGCGTGGTCATAATCTTGAATGGCCCGGTCGTGGTCGCCCTTGGAATTGTAGGCATTGCCCCGGCCGTTGAAGGCGTAGCCATAGCTTGGGATGAGGCGAATGGCCTGATCGTAATCCTGGATCGCATGGTCGTAGTCACCCTCGCCGTTGTGGGCATTGCCCAAGCCGTTGAAGGCATAGGCATAGGTCGGGTTGAGGCGAACGGCCTGCTCGAAGTCCTGGACCGCTCGGTCGTACTCACCCTTCGAGTTGTAAGCATTGCCGCGGTTGGTGAAGGCGATCGCAAGGTTTGAAGCTGGAAATTGCCCAGAGTCAATCATGCCGGTGCAATAGGTGATTGCCAGATCGGGGTTGCTCTCCTGGTAGCAACCGCTTAGGTCCTCGTTCGTTTGGGCACGGATCGGGATGGTAAAAAGCGAGAGTCCAGCGGCGAGGATCAAACCGGAGAGTGCTGCGGCCAGCCGCATGATTCGTTCCTTAAGACTCTGCTTGCGGGCCCGTTCAACAGGGGGAGCATACCAAAGCATGGGCCGTATTTCGAGGCGCGGGTATGGTGGGTAATTGAACCAGCTTGCCAGGCTAATCCAGACGTAGTGGACCGGATCGAGTCTCCCAACGGCTCCCCGTCTTATTTCAAATCCAGTCCAGCATGAACGATTCTGGTTCCTCGACTGATTGACAAGGTGAGTCGTCCCAGACGGCCCAACGTTGGTCGGACGCGTGAAAATCTACCGCTCCTTCGGCGTGAGCAATCCGGAGTCATAGACAATTTTCCCACCGACCAGTGTTAGCAACGATTCCGTCGTTGGCAAATCGGCGAAGGGAACGCTGAAAATATCCTTCGAGAGCACGGCGAGATCGGCAAGCTTGCCGGGCTCCAGGCTTCCTTTTTCCTTCTCCTGGAATTCGGCATAAGCGGACGTCAGCGTGTAGGCCGTCACCGCCTGCTCGCGCGTGATCGCCTCCGACGGCCTCCCGGGATCGACGCAGGCAAGCATGATGTTCAGGTACGGATTCATGGGGCCGTCCGAGCCTAGTGCGACTGGAATCCCCGCCTCGATAAGCGTGTGGAACGGCTGAACCACTTTGGACCCGATCCTGGCAGCAGCCAAAATGCTCGCATCGAAGTGTGTGGGATTCTGCACGACGACAATTCCCATTTCCTTCGCGCGCGGAATCAAGTCCGGGTACAAGCCATCTCCGTGTTCAAACCGCACACGCTTGCTGTCCCACACTTTCTTTCCGCCTGTCGCCGTCATCGCCTCGAGCATCGCCGCCGCCGACGGATAACCTGAGACGTGAACCATCAATTGGCTGTCATTGGCGAGCGATTCCCGCAGCATCGTTTCCATCTCCTGCTCTGAAAAAGTCAGCGGAAGATGGCCGGCGCCGTAGTCGAGCGTCTCGCCCGCGGGCACCGACGGCACATCCCGCGGAGTCAGCGTATTTTCCAGCGGCACTCCGTCCAACAGCCACTTCGTGCCGCTGACGGTGATCAACGCACTGGGATGGTGCGGCACGGACAGACCTTCCTGAGTGTCTCGCCCGGTCTGCGTCGTCCCCGGCATGCGCATGATCCGAATGCGGATCGGTGTCGGCGCAGCTTCAAACAATTTCACCGCCCGCCCCGGCTCGATTCCGTCGGACATATCCTGCATGGTCGTAATTCCGAACTTCGCCGCCTGCGCGAAAAACTCGCGCAACTGGCGGAGAGCTTCGGCCTCACGCACCGACGATGCGAGGCGGCGGTTCAAATTCAGCACCGCGTATTCCCGGACGACACCTGTGAGCTTGCCGTCTGCAGAGCGTTCGTACCGACCGCCCACAGGATCTCCCTGGTCCTCGCGAATGCCGGCTTTCGCCATCGCGGCGCTGTTCGTTAGCACGGCGTGTCCGGTCAGCGTCGTCAGCAGCACGGGATGATCGGGAGCGAGTCGATCGAGCGCGTCACGCGCCACGGACGTATCGTGGAAGACGATGAACCCGATATCCGCAAGAATGAAAGTTCCTTTGGGAGCCTTCGCGGCGGCCGCAGCGATCGCGGTCTTCAGCTGGGCCCACGTAGGATCTTCCGTTCCCACATCAATATGCACGGCGCCAGCCGGATCGAGCCCGATGTGGTCGTGGGCGTCGTTGATACCGGGAATCACTGTGCGCCCGCCGAGGTCAATCTGCTTCGTCTGCGGACCGGCGAGCGCCTTGATCTTCGTGGAGTCGCCCGTGGCTACGATGCGTTCGCCGCGAATCGCCAGCGCTTGCACGTAGGGATGTGCGTTGTCGCTTGTAAAGATTTTTCCGTTTACAAGAGTCAAATCCGGAGGCGGCTGTTCGCTTGCCAGCAGAGGGGTGAGAAAGACCAATCCGAATATTACAAGCGACACTCTGGCCATTGATCCTCTCCGGTTGCTCGCACGAATCCACGAAGTATGAGCACGGAACCATTCGCGGTGACGCCGTGAGACCGAGTGTCAGACCGCATGAACCACTCGACGAGGCGTTTCACGCCGTCACCAATAGGCCCCTGAATTTGTGCGAAGTTAACACATCACAATGAGCAGCGGCAAACGGCAAGCGTGGATGAGCCCCGATTAACGCGCTGACCGGACAAGTGAAGTGCCACTTCATATGTCTGAGCATTCGACTAAACGGAACTCGGAACTTGGCTCGTGAACAGTCGTAGACTGGCAACCAGTGAAAAAGAACAATCGGAAGTTGGATCGCATAAAATGGCAGCAATGAAGAAGTGCGCGAACAGACTGGGGCTGGCATTTCTTGCCATGGCGGTCGTCCTTCTTTCTGAATGGTCGTTCACAAGCGCGCAAAGCAATGAGCCCACTTGCACCGCGCCGGCCAAGTGGATGGTATATCCGAAGTTTGCTGAGGGCGATCAAGCGAAGTGGAAGGGCAAGAAATTGACCGCAACTGTTCGCCTCGTCGTCAACGAAGGCGGCGACGTCATTCAAGCGCACATAAAATCCGTAAAGCCGAAAGAAGCAGCGCAAACGTTACTGTCAGCTTTTCAACAAAGTAAATTTCAGCCCAGGCCAGGGTGCGGAGTTTGGACCATCGATGTCATCTTCAAACTTCAGTGACCCACCGTATGAGCTCGCAGCGCTCACCGGACGAGTCGTCGATAGCTTCGAGTGCCTCTTAAAAACACTGAGTAAGGGCGGCCGAATCAACTTGAATTTTGCGAATGTTGGAGCGGGCGATGGGAATCGAACCCACGTCCGAAGCTTGGGAAGCTTCTATACTGCCATTGTACGACGCCCGCTCATCCTCTGAACGGAGCGATTATATATCACCTCATGCGGCTGTCTCAAATCGCTTCTGGTCACAGCGGGGCGGAACTCGGACCTGTTCGGATGCGGTTCGTCGCGCGCAACGCTCCGTGATAAAGTGGGCCGCTCAAGCGAGCCAGGGAGGGGAAGTGGCGTACCGAAACTTGCGGGATTTTCTAAAGAAACTCGAAAAGGAAGGCGAGCTCCAGCGAATCTCTGCTGAAGTCGACCCGGTCCTTGAGATCACGGAGGTCTCTGACCGCGCGGTCAAGGCCGGAGGCCCGGCGCTGCTGTTTGAGCATCCGCGAGGATCGCGAATTCCAGCGGTCACGAATCTCGTCGGCACCGAGCGGCGCATGAACCTGGCCTTGGAAGTGAATTCACTCGACGAGATCGCGGGGCGCATCTCATCCATTCTCGACATGCAGTCGCCGCAAGGCCTTCTCGATAAAATGAAGATGCTGCCGAAGCTGGTCGAGCTTGGCAACGTCTTCCCCAAGTCCGTGCGAAGCGGCGAGTGCCAGGAAATTGTGCGCACCGAGGGATTCTCGCTCCTTGATTTCCCGATCCTGCAGTGCTGGCCGCAAGACGGCGGCCGCTACATCACCTGGCCCATGGTCATCACCAAGAATCCGGAGACCGGCAAGCGAAACGTGGGCTGCTATCGAATGCAGGTGTTCGACCAGAGAACCACGGGAATGCACTGGCAGACCCAGAAGCACGGCGCCGAACATTTCAGGAGCGCGCGTTCCCGAAAGCTAGGCGGACGGCTCGAGGTTGCCGTCGCGATCGGTGCGGACCCGGCGACGTGCTTTAGCGGAATTCTGCCGGTGCCGCCCGATATGGACGAATTTCTTTTTTCGGGCTTCTTGCGGAACGATCCAGTCGAGCTGGTCGCGTGCAAGACAGTCGATCTTGAAGTTCCCGCGAACGCCGAAATCGTCCTTGAGGGTCATGTCGAACTCGGGGAGATGCGAACCGAAGGACCGTTCGGGGACCACACCGGCTTCTATTCGCTCGAAGGTGAGTACCCGGTATTTCATGTGGATTGCATAACGCACCGCAAAGATCCCGTGTATCTCACGACTATCGTGGGGCCTCCGCCGCAAGAGGACTATTTTATCGGGCACATGATCGAACGCGTGTTTCTGCCGGTCATGAAGATGCAGCATCCCGAGATCGTCGATGTGGCCATGCCGGCCGAAGGTATTTTTCAGAATCTGATGATCGTCTCCATCCGCAAGAGCTATCCCGGACACGCGCGGAAAACGATGAATGCGATCTGGTCGCTTGGCCAGGCCATGTTCACAAAGGTTGTTGTGATCGTGGACCACGACGTCAACGTGCAGGATTCGCGCGAAGTTGTATGGAAGGCGTTGTGCGCGATTGATCCGGAGCGCGACATTGCTTTTGTGCTCGGTCCTGTCGACACGCTCGATCATGCTGCCAGGCGTCAGGACTTCGGTTCCAAAATGGGAATCGACGCCACCCGCAAATGGCCCGAGGAGGGCTTCACCGGGCGCTGGCCCGACGAGATAAAGATGGATGCGGACACAAAACGGCGCATCGATTCAATCTGGAATCAATTAAAGATTGTCCAGGGCAAACACAAGGCGTAGGTCCCAAACCCCGTCCAAACAGCCTGTTCCCCTGATTTCCCCGCGTTTTTGGCCCTTCCTGTACCCGAGGCCGGGTTTTACCAAAAGCACACGCACCGAACATGTGGGTTGACACTGTGAGTTGCGGATGCAATAAACGATTCAAGGGGAGCGTACCGGGTCTATCAGTACTACCGCCCTACGCTCACCGGAACGATCCCCAAAGGGGTTGGGGCGAACCAGAACCGAAGGGCAGTGGGTTTTTCCTGAAACGGCGCGCGACTCGGTAAAGCTATGTGGAAACCGCCCGGTCAAACGGCGCGGAGCAAGAAGCGAGGGGCCACACGATGTTTAATCTGGGTAAATCAAAAGCGTTAATTGGCCTGGACATTGGCTCAAGTTCGGTGAAGGCCGTCGAATTGAAAAAGGTAAAAGACGGCTACGAGCTGGTGAGCTATGGCCTGGAGCCTCTGTCCCAGGACACCGTCGTGGACGGCGCCATCATGGACGCGCCTTCGGTGGCCGAAAAGATCATTTCGATCTTCGACGCACAGAAGATCAAGGTGAAGGACGTGGCCACTTCCGTATCGGGACATTCGGTGATCGTCAAGCGGGTGAGCATGCCGCTGATGACCGAAGAGGAGCTTTTCGACCGGATCCAGGCCGAAGCAAGCCAGCACATCCCGTTCGACATCGCCGACGTCAATCTGAGCTATCAGCTGCTGGAAGCAACCGAAAACCAGATGGATGTTCTGCTGGTGGCGGTGAAGAAAGACAAGATCCTGAACCACACAAACGTCCTGGCGCAGGCTGGCAAGACGCCGGTTGTGGTCGATATCGACGCCTTTGCGCTGCAGAACAGCTTTGAAGTGAACTACGAACCGGATCCGTCGCAGGTCGTTGCGCTGTTGAATGTCGGCGCAAGCGTTATGAACATCAATATCATCCGCGGATGGACCCCGCTGTTCACCCGCGACGTCTCGGTGGGAGGCAATCAGTACACCGATGCACTGCAGAAGGAACTCGACCTGAGCTTCGAAGACGCCGAAAAACTCAAGATGGGCGGAACCCTGGCGGGAGTCAGCGAAGAGCAGCGTTCGGCCATCCTGCGCTCGGTCTCGGATATTTTGATCCTGGAAATCCAGAAGACGTTTGACTTCTTCCGCGCGACGGCCAGCGGCGAAAACATCCGCCGAATTGTCGTTGCCGGGGGAACTGCGCGGGTTCCCGGACTGCTCGACCTGCTGAAGGAAGAATTCGCCATGCCGGTCGAGGAGCTCTATCCATTTCGCAAGGTGGCAATCAATCCAGGGCGTCACGATGAAACCCAGCTTCGCGAGTTGGCGCCGCGCCTGGCAATCGCCGTCGGCCTGGCGCTGAGGAGCTTTGACACGCTATGATCCGGATTAACTTACTCGGCCAAGCTCGCCCCAAGGCCGCCAAGCAAGCCGTGCCGCTGGAAGCCACCGTGCAGATTTTGTTCGCATGTGTGGCGATCGGCCTTGCGGCCGTGATTCTGGGAATCTCCTACTACCAGCAGAAAAGCCAGCTGGACGACACCAATAAGCGCATCGCTGCCCTGAAAGCCGAAAAAGCCAGTCTGCAGGCGATCAAGCTCGACGTCGACCGCTTCGAGAGCGAGAAGAGCGTTCTCCAGCAGCGCATTGACGTGATCGAGACGCTGCAGCGAAACCGCACCGGCGCGCAGGACATGCTCCAGATGGTCGCCAATACCGTCGTCCGAATCGACTCGCTCTGGCTTACCTCCCTTGACCGCAAGGGCGACACCCTGGAATTGCAGGGGGAGGCGGGATCGATCAACGCCGTCGCCAATTTCATCACCGAACTTAAGAAATCGGGCTATTTCGACCAGGTTGAAATCAAGAGCGCTAAAGAGAACGACCTGTTGCCCGGCGTTGAGACCTATGGCTTCACGATGACGGTAGCAATCGCTCCTGCCACAGGCGGTCCGGCGAAGCCCGAATCTGTCGGAACACCGCAGCCCCCGCAACCGGCGGCTAAGGGGAGGAGCTAGCCATGGCAACTTCGTTCCGAGACTGGCCCTGGCCCCTACAGGCCCTGCTTTATGTGGGATTGACGATCGTGCTGGTTCTGGCGGGGTTCTATATCCCCGGGTTGCCGCTTGCGACCATTCGAACGCAGCTAGAAGCCGCCCAAGCCGAAGTCAAACCGCTTGAGTCCGATGTGCAGAACCTTCGCGTCTACAAACAGCGCCGCGCCGAGTTGCAAACCGAAATGGACGCGCTGCAAAAACAGCTCGCTACCTTGCAGACCATCGTCCCTGAGGACAAAGAGACCGATCAGTTCATCCTGATGATCCAGCGCGCCGCGATTACCTCGGGCGTCTCGATCCGCTCGTTGACCGCGGGCGCGGTTGCGCAGAAGCCTTACTACTTTGAAATGCCGTTCGCCATCGAGGCCGACGGTCCCTACTACGCGGTCCTGGATTTCTTCTCAAGGCTGGGACGCCTGTCGAGGATCATCAACGTAGGCGACCTGAAACTCGCGTCTCTTACGACCTCAAGTGCGCACTTTCATATGGCGCCTGGAGCATCCGTGAACGGTACATTCACGATCACAACTTTCTTCACGAATTCGGCGCAACAGAATGCAGCCCCAGCTACGGCTGCAGCGCCGGCGAAAAAGTAGGGCGACGACGATGACAATGGCAAACACATCCGCAAAGCTACTCGCAGTGCTGGCTCTTGCGCTTCCGCTTGCGACCGGAGCGTCGGCGCAGGACGCACCCGCCATGGCCATGAAGGCCCAGAACCCCAAGCCTTCAAAGCCACACAAGGTGGCCAAGGCACAACACGCCAAAGCCGCCGCGGCTGCAAATCCTGCAGGCGCCGGTGCGCAGGGCGGACCCGCAGGGGACAAGATCGAAGCGGTCGGCAAACGCGATCCGTTCGCGCCGCTGATCAACGACAAGAAAGATACCGGTCAGCACCTGCCCCCGGGGAAGGCTGGCCTGGTAATTGCCACGGTGCGCGTAGACGGCGCCGTGCGTTCGGGAAATGCAATGATCGCGGTGGTTTCCAATCCGGAGCAGAGTGTCTATTTCATCCGGGAAGGCGACCGGCTCTATGACGGTGATGTCGAGAAGATCGGGCTGGATGGAGTCACGTTCAAAGAGAATTCGAAGGACGCTTTCGGTAAACCGGTCGAGCGCATGGTGACGAAGCGAATCTACGCGAGTGCAGGAGAGCAGCAATGAGGATCCTACGGAGGGCGTTGGGACTGGGCGCGCTGCTGGCGGCCGGTCTAATTTGGACAAATGGAGCGCTGCGGGCGGCTGATGCGCCGGTGGTGCACGTGAAGGCGGTGGTCAACGACGGCGCGGTCCGCTTGCAAGCGGACGCCAATGCTCCGTTTGAGTACTCCAGCTATCGCCCCAGCGCGAGCCTCTACGTGCTCGATCTGACCGGTGTGTCCGCTGCAGATCCCGCGGGCGCTCGCGTGGTCGCATCCGATCTGGTGAAGAGCTACCGCCTGATTACGTATTCCTCGGGCGCAAAGCCAGTCGTACGGCTTGAAATTCTGCTCGCCCAGGGCGTCGAGCCGAAGCTCGAGCGGCAGGGTAACCAGGACCTCACCTTGCTGGTCTCGCGAGCGGGGATCGTCCCGTCTGCGGACAGCTCCGTGCCGGCGACGACGAATGCGGCTCTGGTACCGGTAGCTGGAAAGGCCTCAACGATCACTCCTTCGGCGCACCAGGCGATTCGCCAGGTGCATCTGGAGCAGAATGGAGCCTCGACCGAAGTGAGCATTTCGGGCTCCGGTCCGCTGAGCTACCACTCGATTCAACTCCACAATCCTGACCGGCTGGTGCTCGATTTTGCAGGTTCGCACCTGACCACCAGCGAGAAGCAGATTGCGAGCAACCTTGACCCGGTCCGGGAAATCCGCCTGGCGCAATTCACACCAGAGGTTTCCAGAGTCGTGATCGATCTGCGCGAACCGGCCCGCTACAACATCAAGGGTGACGGAAGCACTGTGACCGTGGCATTTGAGGTCAAGGGCGCAGCTGGCACGGGCGCAACCTCAGCGCAGTCAACCGATTCTGCAGCGACGGTAGCGACGAAGCCCGAGGCGATCCAGGCATCAACAGCGCCTGGCGAGATTCCTGCGCCGCCTGCGGCTCTTCCGGCGGCGATGACCCAGACCTCGTCGGCCCTTGCAACTCCGGCGTCTGCCCAACCGCTTGAGGCGGCAACGGCGGCTCCTGTGCGAGCACCGGTTGAAGCTGCTTCCAATACCGACCCGGCCCCGTCTCCGGCTCCAGTAGCTGCGCCCGTACCCGCAGCCGCGCCGGCACCGGTGGCTCAGGCTCCGGGAACATCCTCGGTCGCACCGGCAGGCAAGTATTCGGGTGAACCGATCTCGGTCAACCTGAAGGACGTCGATTTGCGCGACTTCTTCCGGCTGATCCATGAAATCAGCGGCCTCAACGTCGTAGTCGACCCGGGCGTGAAGGGCAACCTGACGATCGTTCTCGATGACGTGCCGTGGGATCAGGCGCTCGACATCGTGCTGAAAAACAACGATCTCGACAAACAGCTTGACGGCAATGTTCTCCGCCTGGCTACGAAGGAGACCCTGAGGAAGGAAGCGGACGAGAACCGCGACCTCGCCAAGGCTGTCGCCGAGTCAGCCGAGGTTGTTACCACAACGCGCGTCCTCAGCTATGCGAAGGCAACCGCGTTGGTGGTGACCCTCAAGAAGTTCCTTTCGTCCCGGGGGGACATCATCGCCGATGACCGGTCCAATACTCTGATTATTCGCGATATCCCGACAACGCTTCCGGTAATGGACAATTTGATCCGGCAGCTTGATCGGAAGCAGCCACAGGTGGAAATCGAAGCCCGCGTAGTGGCAGCAAACCGCTCCTTCTCACGCGAAATTGGTACCCAGTTCGGCTTTGCGGGAGCAAATCCCAGCCGCAGCAACGTGGTTGGAGGCACTGGAGGCGTAGGCACCAGCCCGATTACCCGAGGTACGGGCCTGCCCACACCGCCGATCGTTGTTAGCAGCGGCAGCACCAGCTCGACAGGGAACACCATGCCCCTTGCGACCAATTTGCCGGCGACGGTCCCGACAAGCGGTATCCAGTACGCCTTTTCGTCTGCGAACTTTGCCCTGGACATGATCATCACGGCAGCCGAGCAGCGGGGCGTTGGCAAACTGCTGTCGAAGCCGAAAGTGATCACACAGAATAACGAAAAGGCGACCGTCAAGCAGGGAACCAAGATTCCGGTCCAGACGATCGTCAACAACACAGTATCAGTCCAGTTCGTGGACGCTGTCCTTGAACTCGACGTGACTCCGCAGATCACCGCAGACGGCACGATCTATATGGACGTGACCGTTGAAAACGACCAGATCGATGGCTCGATCCCACGCGTGCAGGGCATTCCGGCCATTGACACCCAGGCGGCTGAAACCAAGGTCACTGTGAACGACGGTGCGACCGTGGTTATCGGCGGCATTATCGTGACCCAGCAGACAACCAACATTCAACAGGTTCCGTTTGTTGGCAGCGTGCCGATCCTGGGCAATCTGTTCAAACACACAACGGTAAACTCCAATTCCCAGGAGTTGCTGTTCTTCCTGACGCCTCGCATTCTGCCCAGCTAGCTAGTAGTCTCGAAGCTGTGGCGACAGGGTCGGGGGAGCGAAACTTAAGCCGGAGCGGGCCCGAAGCAAGACTGGGCCGGCTCCGGCTTTCTTTTTCCGGCCTTGGCATCGACGCCCTCCTGGTTACCCATCTTCCCAACATAAGGTATCTATGCGGCTTCACCGGAAGCGCCGGACTGCTTCTGGTCGATTCCTCCCAAGCGACGCTGTTAACGGACAGCAGGTACACGTTCCAGACGCGCGAGGAGGTCTCAGGCGCGCGTGTGCAGATCTGCAGACACGGGCTCGTCCGGGCCGCAACCGAGGCGCTGGGCGCCCGCAAAGGGCGCTCGCGTGTGGGCTATTCCCCGGGCCAGGTCAGTGTGGCCCAGAAACAGGCGCTGGAGGCAGGATCAGGCAGTCGCGTGCGGTGGGCCGCTGACAGCGGTGTGGTCGAAAAACTTCGGGCCGTAAAGGACCCAGGCGAGCTTGCGACCATGCAAAGGGCGGCGGACATTATCAGCGGCGTATTTCGCAGGGCCCTGGGCAAGATTCACACCGGGGTTTCCGAGCTTGCCGTCGCGGCCGAGATCGACTACGAAATTAAGCGCCTGGGCGGGTCGGGAAATTCATTTGAAACCATCGTCGCAGCCGGCAAGCGATCCGCCTGGGCCCATGCGCGGCCGACCTCCCGGCTAATCGGGAAAAACGAATTGGTCGTGCTGGATCAGGGTGCTATACTCGCCGGCTATTGCAGCGACCTAACCCGTTCAGTATTTGTGGGAAAGGCGTCGCAGAAGGTAAAAAGCCTCTACGCCGCGGTCCTGGAGGCGCAGCAGGCAGGGAAGCAGGCCATACGCCCGGGAGTGACGGCCGGTGAGGTTGATCGCGCGACGCGGAAGGCCTTGAAGAAGGCGAAACTGGACCGGTATTTCACCCACAGCACAGGCCATGGGCTGGGCCTGGAAGTGCACGAGATGCCCCGGCTGGGCAAGGGCGAGGGGACGATTCTTGAGGCCGGGATGGTTCTGACAGTCGAACCTGGCGTCTACCTGGAGGGCTTTGGGGGCATCCGTATCGAGGACGACGTTGTGGTCACCGCCAAAGGGGCCGTTGATCTAACGACCGCACCCCGAGACTTTATCGAACTCTAAATGGCGAAGAAATCCAAACCCAAACCAGCAGGCACATCCGTGGCCGGCGGCGTGGACCTGACTGAGGCCAAGCGGCTGCTCGCGTTCATGGAAGAGCATGGCCTCGAAGAGTTTGAATACACCCGCGGGGGAGTCCATCTCCGGCTAAAGAAGGCCTCTATCGGGACCTCGCCCGCTCCCAGAATGCCCTCTTGGGATCCGCCTGCGACAGGCCATAGCCCCGCGGCGGAGGCCCCGCGGCCGGTCGCGGGCCACGCAGCCGCACCGCCGGCCTCAGACGTACACGTGATCAAGTCACCCATTGTGGGCACCTTTTATGCCTCGCCGAGCCCCAACGCGGACGCGTTTGTTTCGGTCGGAGCACGCGTCGAGCCGGGCCAGGTGCTCTGCATTATCGAGGCCATGAAGTTGATGAATGAAATTGAGTCCGATGTCGCTGGCGAAGTCGTGCAAGTGTTTGTGGAGAACGGCAAGCCGGTCGAGTACGGCGAGTCGCTGTTCGGCATCCGGGCGCGCGCCAAGAAATAGCTTTTCGCCGGTTGCCGTCTGAACCGGCTAGGTCCTGGCTGTCCCCGCTCTATGCGAATCGAGTCCCAGACGCCATGTTTCGAAAAATTCTCGTAGCCAATCGCGGTGAAATCGCGCTCCGCGTCCTTTCCGCCTGCAAGGAACTCGATATCCGGACCGTGGCGGTGTATTCCGAGGCGGATCGCCACGCCCTTCACGTGCGCTTCGCCGATGAGGCTATCTGCATCGGGCCGCCACGCAGCTCCGACAGCTACCTCAACATCCCGCAGGTAATCAGCGCCGCTGAAATAGCAAACGTCGATGCCATTCACCCGGGGTACGGATTCCTTTCAGAAAACGCAAATTTCGCGGAAGTCTGCGAAGCCTCGCACATCACCTTCATCGGGCCATCGCCCGCCATGATCCGCATGATGGGCGAAAAAGACCGTGCGCGTGCCGAGATGGGCGCGGCCGGCCTGCCGATCATCCCGGGAAGTGACGGAGCCGTTCCGGACGAAGCCGCCGCCAAAAGAGTCGCATCTGAAATCGGGCTCCCGGTGATGATCAAGGCGGTCGAGGGGGGCGGTGGGCGCGGCATGCGCATGGTGCGAACCAAACGCGAGCTGATCCCCGCGTTTCAGACTGCGCGGACCGAAGCGCAGCAGGCCTTCGGCAGCCCGGCTGTCTACATGGAAAAACTGATCGAGCATCCGCGGCACATCGAGTTTCAGGTGCTCGGCGACCGGCATGGAAGCGTAGTGCATTTGGGCGAGCGCGAATGCTCGCTACAGCGCCGCCACCAGAAGGTTCTTGAGGAATCGCCCTCGACCGCACTGGACGCTGCGACGCGTGAGAGGATCGGCAAGCAGGTCGTTGAGGCACTCAGCAAGCTCGGCTACTCCAACGCCGGTACGGTTGAATTTCTCAGGGACGCATCCGGGAATCTGTATTTCATCGAGATGAACGCACGCATCCAGGTGGAGCATCCGGTGACCGAGATGGTCACGCAGGTGGACCTGGTAAAGGCCCAGATTCGAATTGCGGCCGGAGCGCATCTGGAAGACGCTGTCGGCACATTCAATTTCCGCGGCCACGCGATTGAGTGCCGCATCAACGCCGAGGACCCGGAAACGTTTGTGCCTTCACCGGGTCGTATTACGGCGTTTCGCGTTCCGGGCGGACCCGGGATTCGGGTCGACACTGCTGTGTACGCCGACGCGGTCGTGCCGCCTTACTATGATTCGCTGGTCGCAAAGCTTGTCGCGCACGGCCGGGACCGCGCCGAAGCGATTGCGCGCATGCATGGGGCGCTCGACGGCTTCGTGGTGGAAGGGATCAAGACCACCATCCCCCTGCACAAGCGCATCCTCGCCGAGCCTGATTTCGTCGCCGGGAAGTTCGACACCCATTTTCTTGATCGGCTCACCGCGGCGAAGGAGAAGTAGTATCCTCCGCCGGAAGCTCGCACGTCCTCACGCAGCGCCTTGGGAGACTCCGATTGTTCCCAGCCCTCTACGCCATCCTTGACCCTGAGGTCGCGCCTGTGCCCCTGGTGACCCTTGCCGGCGCATTGCTCGATGCAGGAGTGCAATTGATGCAGCTCCGAGACAAACGCGGCTCCGCAGCGCAACTCTATTCCCAGGCGAAGGAGCTGCAGGCGCTATCGTCTGCTCGCGGCGGGCGATTCCTCGTCAACGACCGGCCGGACATTGCCGCAATGACCGGTTCCGGCGGCGTCCACGTCGGCCAGCAAGACCTTCCCCCGGAGGAAGCCCGGAGGATTTGCGGGCCCACGCTCTGGGTAGGCGTTTCGACACACAATCTCGAGCAATTGCGCGAGGCCGACCTCACTTCGGTGGACTATATTGCCGTGGGACCTATTTTCCCGACAGCCACGAAGGAGAACCCCGACCCGGTGGTCGGTCTCGAGTTTCTTCGCGCGGCGCGCAAGCTCACGCGGAAACCGCTTGTGGCCATAGGCGGCATTGCGATCGAGTCGGCCGCGGACGTGTTTCGCGCCGGCGCAGATTCGTTAGCTGTTATCCGGGATCTTCTTGCCGCGCCCGATCCAGGAGCACGAGCAAGGGACTACCTGGCCATAGCGGAACGGTCGCGAACGGTGCGCGACCAGCCACACCATTGATCAGCCAAGATGGCAGACAGCCGACAAGTGATCGATAGCTCCGCAGCCCAGTCCCGGGGCGAACTGGTCAAGGGACTCGGTCTATTCGATTCGACGATGATCGTCGTCGGCTCGATGATCGGCTCCGGAATTTTTATCGTTTCAGCAGACATCGCACATCAGGTTCAGAGTCCAGGGCTTCTGCTTGCTGTCTGGCTCGCCTCGGGATTGATCACGCTCATCGGCGCGCTGAGCTTTGGCGAGCTTGCCGCGGCCATGCCTCACGCGGGCGGCCAATATGTCTACCTCCGCGAATCCTGCGGCCAGGTTTTCGGCTTTCTCTACGGCTGGAGCATGCTCCTGGTCATTCAGACCGCGACGATTGCGGCCGTGGCCATTGCATTTGCGAAGTTTTCCGGGGTGATTGCGCCGTGGTTTTCGGCCTCCCACTGGATCTGGAAGATCGCGACGCTCGGGCCCTGGAATCTGTGGTTCGGGCAGCTCGGCCCCTACAATGTGGGCCTGAACCGGCAGAATCTTCTGGCCATTCTTTCAATCGTCCTGCTTACCTGGATCAATACGCGCGGCCTGCGACTGGGAAAAATCGTCCAGAATGTCTTTACGGTCGCAAAGACGATCTCACTTACTGGCCTGGTTCTGCTGGGAGTTCTGTTTTCAACGACGATTGCCCGCCACGCGAACTTTACCGGCTTCTGGCGGAATGCCGGCTGGTCCACCATGCATCCCTATCCGCCTGACGCTCCGACCTGGATGATTGGGACGCTCACACTGGTTGGGGTTGCGATGGTGGGTTCGCTTTTTTCCATGGATGCGTGGAACAGCATTACATTTACTGCAGCGGAAGTGAAAAATCCCGGACGCAATCTCCCGGTTTCTCTCGCCTTAGGCACGGCAATTGTCGTTTTTCTGTATACCCTGGCGAATGTGGCGTATCTGCGCGTGTTGCCGCTCGCGGGCGATGCGCACGGGGCGACGGCCATTGCGCGGGGAATTGAATTTGCCGCCGAGAGCCGCGTCGCGACAGCAGTCGCAGAAGTTATTTTCGGCCCGGCGGGCGCTATTGTGATGGCGGTTGCGATCCTGGTTTCCACCTTCGGCTGCAACAATGGGTTGATTCTTGCCGGGGCGCGGATATATTACGCCATGGCGAAGGACGGCCTGTTCTTCAGGTCCGTGGGTACCGTCAACCGTAACCACGTTCCTGCAGTCGCACTGGTTGCGCAATGCGTCTGGGCGTCGGCGCTCTGTCTTTCCGGAACCTACGGTCAATTGCTCGATTTCCTGATATTCGCTCAATTGCTTTTCTATATCCTGACGCTCGCAGGCTTGTTTGTCCTGCGCTGGAGGCGCCCGGAGATGCCGCGGCCCTACCGCGCGATCGGCTATCCCGTCTTACCTGCGCTCTACATCCTGATGGCCGGATTTCTTGAAATCCAATTGTTGCGATATAAACCGCAGTACACTTGGCCCGGCCTGATCATCGTTCTGGTCGGACTACCGGTGTACGGCCTGTGGAAGCTCGGGGCAAAGCAACCGGTGAAGTCCTAACTGGGAGGATTGCTGGGAATGGCCAATTCGCTATTTGCATGTAAACCGATGGACTGGCTGCTGAATGAGGCCAAGGAAGTCGGCACTCATTCACTCAAGCGCACCCTGGGACCTGTTTCACTGACGGCACTCGGGGTCGGCGCGGTGATCGGTGCGGGAATATTTGTTCTTTCAGGTTTGGGCGCGCAGTACGCTGGACCTGGCTTGATGCTTTCGTTTGTAATTTCGGGAATGGGCTGCGCCTTCGCAGGGCTGTGTTATGCCGAGTTCGCCGCCATGATCCCTCTTGCCGGCAGCGCCTATACCTACGCGTACGCCGCTCTGGGAGAGTTTCTTGCGTGGATTATCGGTTGGGACCTGACGCTTGAATACGCCATGGGCGCCAGTACGGTCTCCTCCGGATGGTCGAACCATTTCATCGAGTTCCTGAACATCTTCGGGCTCAAGATGCCGCTTTGGCTCGCCTATGACCGCTGGACCGCGCTGCGCACGGCTGAAAATATCGTCGCCCGGCAGATGGCCCACGCTGCAAATCCGGATCTGGTAACCACGACGCAAGCGTTTCTGAACAAGGTCGGCGACATGATGGCCGGCCAGTCCCCGGAACTGATCCGGCGCGCGCACGATCTGGTCGGGGCTCCGCACCTGTTCGGTGTCGAGATCGGCTTCAATCTCCCCGCATTCCTGATCGCAATGATCATTACGGCCATTCTGGTCGTGGGAATCAAGGAAAGCGCGGCATTCAATTCGACGATCGTGATCATCAAAGTCGCCGTGGTGCTGTTCGTCATCATTCTCGGCGTGCATTATGTGCATCCCTCAAACTGGGGTCACGACTGGGCTACGTTTGCGCCCATGGGCTTTTCCGGGATTGGAGCGGGAGCCGCCTACATCTTTTTTGCGTACATCGGATTTGACGCCGTCTCGACCACGGCCCAGGAGGCCAAGAATCCCCAGCGCGATCTGCCCATCGGGCTGATCGTTTCGCTTCTGGTTTGCACGGTTCTCTACATTCTGGTCGCAGCCGTGCTTACCGGCATGGTGCCGTGGCGGGAAATCAACGTGGAGGCGCCGCTGGCGGTCGCATTCATGGACCGCGGACTTACCCAGGCGTCCTATCTGATCACAGCAGGGGCCCTGGCGGGCCTTACCAGCGTGATGCTGGTCATGCTGCTTGGCCAGACACGCGTGCTCTATGCCATGGCCTGCGACGGCCTTCTCCCGCGGAAGTTTTTCGCCGCAATCCATCCGAAGTTTCGTACGCCCTACAAGAGCACATTGCTGGTGGGCCTTCTTGCGGCCATCGTCGGAAGCCTGGTGCCGATAGACGATATCGGAAAAATGGTGAATATCGGCACGTTGCTCGCGTTCGTGATCGTATGCATCGCTGTCATGGTTTTGCGTCGCACCAATCCCGGCCAAGTGAGGCCATTTCGCACTCCCTGGGTTCCCCTGGTTCCACTGCTCGGCGTCCTGTTCAACGGCTACATGATGTACAAGCTCGGATGGATCAACTGGGCCCGGTTGATCATATGGCTCGGGATCGGTCTGGTGATCTACTTCGGCTACAGCCGTCATCACAGTCTGGTCCAGAAGGGCGACCGCACCGCGCGTTAATCCGTGATAAATTGCCGACTTGGCTCTCGATAGGCGTACGCGGGTTGCTGCGTGCCGCGTAGTTCGAAGCCGGCTCCGATGACGCAATTCTCCGCGCGCCGTTTCTGGCTATACCTCAGGCGGACCACGCCGCTTGACCGCGTGGCTTTCGCGATTCTGGTTCTCTATGTCGCTGGAGGAATGGCGCACGCCTTTACAGCTGTGCCTCGGTTTTCGACGTTTCTCGGCTTTCTGTGTTTTGCGGCGGTGGTCTACTTCGTCCTGCGCCTGGTTTCCTTCGTGCGCACGCGCCTGCTTTGGAGCCTGCGAAACCGGCTCATCGTCGCCTATCTGTTCATGGCCATCGTTCCAGTTGTCCTGCTGGTGAGCATGATCGGCATCGCGACCTATCTTTTCTACCTTCAGCTGGGCGCGCATCTGCTCAATGACGCGGTCCAGGCGCGGACCAACCTGATCGATACCGACGCGGATACGATTGCCGGTGCGATCGAACGGGAAGCCTCGCAAATGAGCGCTCCGGTCGGCCCAAGCGTGCTCGCTCGACCTGTTATCGCGGGACTGATCGCAGACGAGCAAACCGAATGGCCGGGGCTCACCGTCTCGGTAAACCGCGGACAACCGCTTCTTGCAACCACCGACGGAAAGCGTTTTGCGCGCATGGTTGCCTACGAGGATCAGCTTTCCTTCGTCGCGGCGCAGCGGCGAAGCGTTCCCGCCGGTACGTTCACGGTGCTGGTGATCGCTCCCATGACCTCGGAAGTCCTGGACGACTTTCCCGAGGAGTTGGGACCGATCCAGATGATTCTGATGCGGCCCCTGGCTCCGGGAGCCACACGCGCTTTCTCAATCGAGATCAACGACAAGCCTTTCGTTCCTGGCGAGCAGATCGCGAGCTCCAAACGCACCCTGCCTTCCACCCGGAGTTGGCTTGACCCGCACTTCCACGGAAGTTCGACCTTTGACGTCTTCCATATCGAGGAGCCAGGAAAAGACGCGCCCAAGACGCCTGTCCTGGCTTCCTTCTGGCTGCGTCCCGTGTTAGTGAATCAGGGTCTGTTCAACTCCATGGGAGCGCTGGGACCCTATCTCATCGCCATTCTTGGTGCGGCCGGGCTGATATTCCTGGTCCTGGAAATTGCGGCGCTCGCGACCGGCACCGTGCTGACCCGCACCATCACGCGCTCGGTGGGCGACCTCTACGACGCTACGCTGCACGTCCGCCGAGGTGATTTCGGCCATCGCGTGCGCGTGGCAAATCGCGATCAGCTCGGAGCGCTCGGTGAATCGTTCAACGAAATGACAAGTTCGATCTCCGAACTCATTGAGGGGCAGCGCGAGCGTCAGCGACTGGAGAACGAAGTCGAAATCGCCCGCGAGGTTCAACAGCAGCTTTTTCCGCATACGATTCCGTCGCTTCCGGGCCTGGAGCTCGCCGGTATCTGCCGGCCCGCCCGCGTGGTGAGCGGCGACTACTATGACTTCATCCCGCTCGACGGCACCCGCGTGGGCATCGCCCTTGCCGACATCAGCGGCAAGGGAATCTTCGCGGCGCTCCTGATGGCCAGCCTTCAGGCGGCCCTGCGAAGTACGGCGTCGCTGGAAACAAGCGCCGGATCAGCCGAGATTGTCTCGCGGCTGAACAAGCATCTGTTCAGGAACACGTCCGACGACCGCTACGCCACGCTCTTCTATGCCGTCTACGACTCACAGGCCAAAACGCTGACCTACACCAACGCCGGCCACCTGGCCCCGTTTTTCGTGGAACGTGGATCGGTCAGGTCGCTTGATCAAGGCGGAACCGTCGTCGGGATGTTTGAAGAATCTGCTTATACAGAGTGCACTCTTGCGGTCGGGCCGGGGACCCTGATGGTGGCCTTTAGCGACGGCCTGACGGAACCGGAAAGCGTGTACGGCGAGGAATTTGGAATGGAGCGCTTGAATGCGGAGGTGCTTCGCCTGCGCGATGCGCGCGCCGCACGCATCGCCGAAAATCTCATTGCGGCCGCTGAACAGTGGGCCGGCACTCCGGAACAGGCCGATGATATGACCGTGGTCGTCGCGCGGATGGGCTAGCTTGGCCCAAAGGCATTATACTGGCGCCGTCTGAATCGTTCGGCCGGGCCGCAACTCTTCGCTATGAAAATTCTTACTGCAGCGGAAATGAAAGAAGTAGATCGCCTCACAACGGCGCGCGGCCGGGTCCCGAGCCTGACCCTGATGGAGAACGCCGGGCGCAGCGTCGCAGAGTTCATTCAGTCCCGCTTTTTAAATCTCGAGCGTCGGCGCATCGTGGTTCTGTGCGGCAAGGGGAACAACGGCGGCGATGGCTTCGTCGCGGCGCGCCACCTGGTCAAAATCGGCGCAAAGCCGATCGTCTACTTCGTTGGCGATTGGCGCGAAGTGAAGGGCGACGCTTCAGCCAACCTCAAACGCTGGAAAAAACTTGGCAAACTTGTTGTGGACCGAGGGACCGGGGCAGGCGGCTGGATGCCGCTCTCACCGGACGTGATTATCGTCGACGCGCTGCTGGGAACCGGCGTGCGAGGTCCGATCGAAGGCCGCTTGCGCGAAGTGATCCTTGGTGTGAATGCCCGCGAGCCGAGATCCAGTGTCGTTTCCGTGGATATTCCGTCCGGCTTGCATGCCGATACCGGCGACGTTCAAGGCGCCGCTATTGTCGCTGACTTCACGGTTACCTTCACAGCTCCCAAGCCGGGGATGATACTGGGCCCGGGCGGACCCTACGTGGGCGAGCTCGTTGTCCGGCAAATCGGCTCGCCGCCCGTATTGATCGAGGAAACCGGCAAGGGTAACCTCCGCTGGAGCGAATCCTCTGAATTCACCCGGTTCGCGATTGGGCGCAAGGCCGCAGGCAACAAGGGCGATTACGGACACGCCCTGGTCGTCGCGGGATCGGTAGGGAAGAGCGGCGCGGCAGTCCTGTCGTCCTGGGCTGCGCTGCGTTCCGGAGCCGGACTTGTTACGGTCGCAACGCCTGAACCTGTGCTGCCGATCGTTGCCGCGCACACGCCGGAAATCATGACCGAACCTCTGGCCGCGACCACCGCCGGAACCGTCTCAACCAGATGCCTTGAGGGAAGTCTTTTCGCGACGCTGCGCAAGGGCAAGCGCGCGCTTGCTATCGGTCCCGGCCTTTCAACGCACGCCGAGACGCGGCAGTTCGTGCGCACGGTGGTAGGGAATCGATCCGTTCCGATTATCCTCGATGCGGATGGATTGAATGCATTTGCGGGCCATGCCCCGGATCTGAATCACGCCGATGGTTTACTCTGTGTCACGCCGCATCCGGGCGAAATGGCGCGACTGCTGAGCGCGACGGCCCAGGATGTCCAAGCTCGGCGCGTGGAGATCGCGCTTCAGACCGCTGCCAATTGGAACGCCATCGTGATTCTGAAGGGCTCCGGGACCGTAATTGCAGCCCCCGGAGGAGTCGCCTACATCAACTCGACCGGAAACCCCGGAATGGCGACGGGCGGCACGGGCGACGTGCTGACCGGCATGCTCGCCGGATTAACAGCGCAATTCGGAACCACCGATTGGCAGCGCATGCTCGCCTTCGGCGTATACCTTCATGGCCTCGCGGCCGACCTCGCCTACGCGGACAGCGGAGAGGCGCCTCTGATGGCCTCCGATCTGGTCCGCGCCATTCCTCGCGCCTATCAGTCGTTTTATTCCGCGTGCGGCCGTGGCTAACTCGAAGTCGGTTACGCACTCTTCCGAAGAGACGATCCTGCGAGGGCGCGAAATCGGATCGCAGCTGAAGCCGCCGGTTCTGGTTCTTCTGTCCGGAGATCTTGGAGCAGGGAAGACCACGCTGACAAAGGGGATTGCCGGCGGCCTGGGCGCGGCAAACGAGGATGAAGTGACCAGCCCGACCTTCACTCTGGTCCATAAATACGACCGCGGCGTCCGGGTCTACCACGTCGACCTTTACCGCATCACCAATGTCCACGATCTGGAGACACTGGGTCTCGAGGATGTGTTCGCAGAGCAGGCGGTCGTGATCGTTGAGTGGCCCGAGAAGCTCACCTGGCGCACGGACTGGCCGGTCGTGCGCATTCATCTGGAGCACATCGCGGAAGATCGGCGCGAGATCTCAATCGAAGATCCCGCATCGGTTCTGGACGCGGAGCCTAGAGTCCCATAATCTGGAATCCGGCGTCGACGTAAATGACATTCCCGGTAACGCCGCGCCCCAGATCACTCCCCAGAAACACCGCCGCATCGGCGACCTCGGCGATGTCGGTATTGCGACGCAGCGGCGCCCGCTGCGCCGAAAGCTCGAGCATCTTGGAAAGGTCTTTCACGCCGCGCGCCGAAATCGTCTTGATCGCACCGGCCGAGATGGCATTGACGCGGATTTTGCTCGGCCCGAGCTCGCTTGCGAGGTACTTCACCTCGGCTTCCAGCGCTGCTTTCGCGACTCCCATGACGTTGTAATTGGTCACCACGCGCGTGGACCCCAGATAGGTCAGCGTCATGATTGCCCCTCCGCTGGTCATCAGCGGGGACAGGGCCTTGGAAATCGCAACCAGGGAATAGGCGCTGACGTCGAGCGCCAGCCGAAAACCCTCCCGCGAAGTCTGCAGGAACGGCCGGTTGAGATCCTCGGGCTTCGCGGCCGCCAGGCTGTGCACTACGACATCCAGGCGATGTCCTGCGGCCTCAAGCGACACTGCCAGCCGATCGATATCAGACTGCTCCTGTACCTCGCAGGGGAAAAATCCTGTGACGCCAAGCTCGCGCCCCAGTTCCTCTACCGCGGGCCTGGCGCGTTCGTTTTGATAGGTGAGCAGGAGTCTTGCGCCCTCGCGAGCAAACGCATGCGCGATGGCATAGGCAATGCTCCATTTATTCCATACACCGAGAACGATTGCGGTTTTGCCCTGAAGTAGCTTTGACATGGTTCGATATTTTACCCGTAAACGCCGACTTCGGCGTCATCTTCGTTCGCAGCAGCCCGTCTGTCAGTGCGAATGCATGAAACGCATGATCTCGCGCGCAATGTCGGCAAGAAACGGCCACAGAATGCCCAGGGCGCCGAGAATAGCGGCAAGCGTACGCTTGGAAACCGCAGCCTTGGGAAGGCTCGGTGCCCCCGGGCGATGGCTTGCGCAAAACCCGCCCTCAAGCGCGCGCCGATCGCATCGCTGCCCGTTCGGACCTAAATAAAGACAGGGACCCTGGTCTGGGTCGCCCGGCGCCTGGGACAGGGTGGGCAATCTCGTTGTTTCCTCGGTATCTTGCGCAGCCGAAGTTTCATCGAATCTGCCCTTTGCAGGGTTTTCAGCTTCCATACTGTCCGACCTCAACGCCAGAGTTTGCCGTCCCGGACCTCGGCCCGTACAGTAACACTTACGCGCCGTTCCATTGCGCCCGCCTTCGCCGGTCAGCTAAAGTAAAAGCTCGCTCTCGTCAAACCTTCGATGCCGGAAACACACAGCGTGACCACTTCAGTCCACCCCGCGCGGATGAAGCTTGAGCCGTACACCGCCGAAATCCGCTTGACCAATCTGACCCTAGGGATCGACAACATCCATTATGACGTTTTCCTCAGCCCCCGCTTTGTCGAATTTACGCGCAAGTATCTGGGTGAGCTGGTTCGCCAGGCGGTAAATGTCAACGTGCTGTATGGAAAGGACAAGGACCGCAAGCAGTCCGGCTCGCCCGAGCATGCCGCGTTTCGCAAAATGCTCACCGAGATTCTGCAGGAGTCGATAACCCGGGCGAAATACCTGCAGTCGGTTGAGACCGACGTTCTCCACCACCTGGCTCTGCTGAAATTCATCAGCCAGGAAACCGGCAACCAGTTCTCAAGCATCCTGGTCGAGGGCAAGGACTGGATCCGCGGGCGGGGCGAGCTGTTCGAACACAGCGAGCAGGCCCACGTGATGCGTTCCAGAATCGCCGACCTTCAGGCGGACCGCAAGAACGTGATCCGGCAGGTGGGCGAGACGCTCTGCCGCATCTGGCGCGAGGCCGAGGAAGGTACGATCTCCAAGACCAGGCGCGCTCTTTTCGGCGACGACTTTCCCGAGGCCTATCCGCTGTTGCAGAACCGGTTCCTGTTCGTTGAGGGCGGCAACGACGACCAGTTTTTCCTTGAACACTACGTCCTGCTCGGCAATTTCGTGAATGATCCGGACCGCTTCGAGACCTTTGACGCGCTGCTGCTGGATTTTGTCCGCGACTATGTCCTGGCAGGCGACAGCGCCGAAGAACTGTCAAAGGCCCGCAACATACACGAGCGCCTGCTCGAACAGGCACGTCTGCTTCGCTCCGAGCATGCGCGCGTCGAAGCCGAGCTTGAAGAAGCCACCTCCCGCGCCGGTGACGGCGACCGCTCGTTCCCGTCGCTATTCAAGCGCAGGACCGCCTCGACGGCCGAGTCGCAGGGCGAGATGGACGACCTTCGGCGGAAATCCGCTTCGCTGGAAAAAAACCTCGAGGATCTCGACCCTCAGATTGTGGCCGCAAGACAGCGCCTGGAATTTCTGACCGAGGAGCTGCAAAACCGTCTGGGCGATTACCTGAACCAGCCCGCCAACGCCCATCGACTCTTTGACGCGCAGGCTGTCGCTGGCGACGACCCCTCAGCCGACGACGACTCCGCCGCCGATACGCGCGCGAAGCTGCTTGAGGAATGGGTTCACAGGCTCGAGGAACGCGACCTGCTGTTTCATGTTCTCGCGAGCTACGAAATGCGTAAGATTTCAGCCGACTACTGCCCGCCGGTCCACTTGCAGCAACTGAAGAAGGCGCTGGTGCAGCGCGAAGAAACCAAGCGGGTCGCACAAATACTGGAAAAGTTCCCGGCCCGCAAAGTCTCGATGAAGAAGCTCGAGGAAGCCTGCCGCGCCATCCGCCGCCGCACCACCGAGGAAACTCTGAGCGTGGGCCTTCAATTCGCCGAGGATCTCATGCGCCTCAGGCGCGACCGCCGCAATTACCAGCAGGTTGCCGCCTGGATGGAGCGCATCAATCTGGTTCACTCCGAGCGCGCGCGGGAGCTTTCTCGCTCCAACAAAAGCCTGTACGAATTCCTGCACCCGGACGAAAACCGGCCGGCCGACGACCCGGTGATCAACCACGTCGTTATCAAGGCCGATGTCCGGGGCTCGACCAGCATGACCAAGGACTTGCTTGCGCGCGGCATGAATCCGGCTTCGCATTTCAGCATGAACTTGCACGAACCGGTCAAGCGAATGCTCGAGCGCTACGGGGCCGCCAAGGTCTTCATCGAAGGCGATGCCATCATCCTGGCCATCTACGAAACTGAATCGACTCGCGCAACCCGCCGGGCCGTCGCCCGCGCCTGCGTGCTTGCGCGTGAGATTCTGGCCGTCATGGCGGCCTACAACAACCGCGCGAAGGCATCCGACCTTCCGCCGCTTGAACTGGGCGTGGGCGTCGCGTTTCAGGATTCCGCTCCCTCACTCTGGGAAGACGCCGATTCCAAGATCATGATTTCTCGCGCGCTGAATCTTTCCGACCGCCTGTCGAGCTGCGCCAAGATGGCAAAACGCCTGTTCCAGACCAACTCCTCGCCCTTCAACGTTTTTCTGCTCCAGACGCTGATGGATGACGCCGCCGACGATGAAAGCGAAGAGCTGCTGGTGCGTTACAACCTCAACGGAATCGTGCTGAACGAGGAAGGATTCCAGAAACTTAGCGCCGAGATCGCGCTTTCGCCCATGGGAGGCAATTTCCCGATGCCCTGGGGCAAGGAGCGCGCGCAGCTGTATTTCGGGGAAGTCCCGCTGGGAGAATCGATCGAGCCAATCGTGGTGCGCAAGGGGTTTGTCCGCCAGCTGCTGCCCGGCGGAAAGATCGGCGCGCAGGGCACACGCGCGTACTATGAAATCTGCACCGATGCCAAGCTGCTCGACCTGGCTCGCAAGAAATTCGCCGCAGTATCACCGAAGAGCTGACGGTCCTGCTGCCGGAAGTGTTTTCGGTTTACAATCCTGGGACGATCCCATGGCCCGGAAAAAGAAATCCAAGTGGAAGGTCTCAACGGAAGCGCGCCGCCGCGCCCGCTTGGGCGCCGGTCAGCCGCCGCCCGGGAGAACCATTCCCAACAAGCGCGACAAGCCCCCGAAATACAAGAAGCGCCTGGTCGACCCAACCGCGGAGGAGTAATTCCAGATTCGTTCGACCTAGTGGATATTGCGGGTCTTGCGTCCGACGTAGTCCATCAGCAGATACTGTCCCAGGGTGTAGGGCGTGGTGAAGTAGGCTTTGCCGCGGCAAAGTTCAGTTACCTTCTGCACGAACTGCACCAGGCTGTAGTCACTGGCGAGCATGAAGGTGTTGATCAGGATTCCGGCGCGTTTGCATTTGGCGACTTCTTCCATGGTCTGGGTAACGACCAGAGGATCCAGGCCAAACGCATTCTTGTAAATCCTGCCGTCCTCCAGCGTCAGCGCAGAAGGTTTCCCGTCGGTGATCATGATGATCTGGCGCATGTCCTTCTTCTGGCGAGACAGAATGCGCTGCGCAAGCCGCAGGCCCTCCCGGGTGTTCGTGTAATACGGACCCACCTGAACTCGTGCGAGCTTTCCGATCGGAATTTCCTCAGCGCTGTCGTGGAATAGCACGCAGTGGAGCGAATCGCCCGGGTACTGCGTGCGGATCAGGTGCGAAAGCGCCAGCGCCACACGCTTGGCTGGCGTGAAGCGGTCCTCGCCATACAGAATCATGCTGTGGCTGCAATCCAGCATCAGCACCGTCGCGCAGGAGCTCTGGTATTCGCATTGGTGGACCATCAGGTCCGGATAATCGAGCTCGATCGGCAGCGTCGCGCCGTTGCGCTGGACGGCGTTAAAAAGCGTCCCGCTGATGTCCATGTTCAGCGTGTCGCCGAATTCGTAGGGCTTCGAGCTTCCGCCAGACTCGACTCCCGTTGCAAGATCGCGCGTGTCATGGCGGCCGAAGCTGCTCTTGCCGAGCGAGGCCAGCAAATCCTTCAGTGTCTTGAAGCCCAGAAAATCCAGCGCCTTGTCGGTGATCTCAAAGCGGGCCTCGACATTCGGCTGGTCGCGGCCAATCTGCCCGCCCGGCGTCTCAGAGGGCGGAGGAGTCACCCGCGCCGACTGCTGCTGGGTAATCAGGCCTTCTTCTTCCATGCGCTCAAGGATCTGATCGATCAGGTCGCGGAGTTCCTGATTCTGGGAAAGGTCGGGATTTTGCTGCAGCTTTTCAAGCAGCTCCGGTGGAATCAGGTCGCCTTCCTGGAGGGCCCGTAGAATCGCCTCCCGTAGCTGGTCCATATGCTGCTCGCGCGAGCGCTCCATGTCGAGCTCGTGAAAGCCGTACTGCGATTCAAACCCGCTCTGCAGGAAGAAATCCGAGAGCCGGTTCATGAGCTCCTGCAGATCGATGTCGTCTGCTGCGCCCGGAGCGTACCGTGAGTATTTCGTGTATTTCATTCGCGTCCGTCTTTGCCGCTCAGCTGGGCGTCAATTGAACTGACGCCTGGGCATGCGGCCGGAAGGCTCGCGCGGTTCACGCGGCTCCGGCGTCTTGCGCGTCTCTGCGAAGAACCCGCGCTCTTCGCTGCGGTTCACGCGCTTGTGCGCCCAGAGCCCTTCCAGAATGAACTCCGCAGCGCTTGCCTGGATGGCCGCGTCGTCCTTCGAGCGCACTCCCAGAACTTCCAGATGCTCGAACAGGCCCTGTATCTTCTTGAGCTGGCCCAACAGCTCCGTACTTGCGGCGTTGGCCGGCACCTTCAGTTCGCCGCCGATTTCAAACCACTGCACCACGGCCTGAAAGTTCACGTCCCTGAAATATTTGGTGAAGGTTTTCCCGACCGCCGCGCGAATCAGCTCCCGCGCGATGTTGTCGGCGCCGCGCATCTCGCCCTCGTATTCGAGCTCGAACTTGCCGGTCATCGAGGGGATGGCGGCGTAGACGTCGGCTACGCGCGCAACCACGGCGGAATCCCGGCTGCGCACGGCGCGCTGTTCCGCGCTGCTGAGAACGTTTTCAAGCGTGCTGATGGGAAGGCGCTGGCTCACGCCCGACCGCCGGTCCACGCGCTTATCCTCGCGCGCCTGAAACGCCACTTCTTCGACGATCTCACGGACGTACTCCGGAACCTGGATCCGGCGCTTGCCATCGCGATCGGTCCACGATTCCTGCGCAGTAATGGCCATGCCTTCTGCCAGCGTCGCCGGGTAGTGCGTGCGAATCTCCGAGCCAACGCGGTCCTTCAGCGGAGTGATGATTTTTCCGCGCGCCGTGTAATCCTCCGGGTTCGCCGTGAAGACCAGCAACACGTCCAGCGCCATCCGCACCGGATATCCCTTAATCTGGATGTCGCCTTCCTGCATGATGTTGAACAGGCCGACCTGAATCTTGCCCGCCAGATCCGGGAGCTCGTTGATCGCAAATATCCCGCGATTGGCGCGAGGCAGCAGCCCGTAGTGGATGGTCAGCTCATCGGAAAGATTTCGCCCCCCGCGCGCCGCCTTGATCGGATCCACGTCTCCGATCATGTCCGCAATGGTCACGTCGGGCGTGGCAAGTTTTTCCACGTATCGCTGCTCGCGCCCAAGCCACGATATCGGCGTTAGATCGCCCTCAGCCGCGATTCGTTCGCGGCAGGCGCGGCAGATCGGGCGATAGGGATTGTCGTTGATCTCGCAGCCGGCCACGACCGGAATCTGGGCATCGAGAAAACCCACCAGTCCCCGCAGGATCCGCGACTTGGCCTGCCCGCGCAAACCGAGCAGAATGAAATGATGCCTGGAGAGCACGGCATTGGTGATCTGCGGTATCACCGTGTCGTCGTAGCCGTGGACGCCGGAGAAAATCGGTTCGCCCTTATCGAGCCTCTGCAGCAAATTCTCGCGAAGTTCCTGCCGGACGGTGCGCAAGCCAATCTTTTCTTCCGACCAGGGACTGCGGCGAAGCTCGCCAAGATTCTTCGGTTGTGGACTCATTCAGTCACCAATTCCTCGTGAGGGTGAGAAGCGCGATCACCTTCCATGCGACCTCGACAGTATAATGGAACGCAACGCGCAGGCATAATTAGGATTGGTCGACGGGCAAGATCGTTGCCCCGGTTCGTGGCGACGGGTTCAGTTTAGGGTGTGGCCATTGCCGCCGGCGCGCGCGCGGACACGCTCAAGCTCCACGAGCTTCGGAAGGAATCTCTCCATCCAGCGAAGGACAGACTCTCGCCGCGCGCGGTGGGAACGCATTTCCAGCAGCGCCTGCCGCCTTTCCAGTTCCATCGGCAAAAGCGCCGCCATGCGGTATGCCAGCGTTCCGGGCTCATGTTCGGAGGAGTCTGCCCACGGTTGTTTGAAAAGAAGCGCGTGGCATCTCTCGAAGATCTGAATAAGTTGTGTCTCCTGCTCGAGATCGGGAACCTGAGGCGAATCCGACAGGTATTCAACCGTGCCTTCGTAATACTCCTTTTCGTCCAGTAGTTCGGTGAGATGGAAGGCAACACGCCCCTTGGTGAGAATATCCATTCGCCCGTCAGGATACTCCCTGATCTTCTGGACAATCTCGGCGGTGCAGCCGACACCGGCGATCGACTGCCTCGCCGCGAGAATCATGCCAAATTCCAGTTGTTCCTCCAGGCAGCGCCGAACCATCAGCCTGTAGCGCGGCTCGAAAATGTGGAGAGGGAGTTCGGCGCCCGGCATGAGCACCACATCGAGCGGAAAAAGGGGAATGCGGCTTGGTCTCTGCATCGATTACTGTCCCGAGAACTGCGGGGATTACCCTAGCAGCGCGAGCGCCGCCTGCATTTCGTCCCGCGCGTGCATATCGCCAGCCTTTTGAGCGACGACCATGCCGTCGGAGAGCAGTTTCCGCGCCTCATCCAGCCGCCCAAGACGCGATAGAAGCTGGCCGAACTGGAAGTATCCCGCTGAATAATCGGGATTCAAGACAAGGAGCTCGTGAAAATGGCTGGCAGCAGCGGAGTCGTCCCCCAGCTTCACGCACTCAAGCGCGAGTCCATATCTTGCAAAGGCGTCGGCAGGTTTCTGGGCGACGAATTGCTCAAGCATCTCGCGGCGCGACTTCTGCAGGTTCGGCATGGCGGAAACACGAGCATTATAGCGGGGTTGGGCCCGAGTGCAAGCTTCGCGCATCGGGACGCGTCAGTCGTTCAGGCGGATTTCGCCATGCCGCCGCGCAAATAGGCGCGCACAGACTCCGCAGCTTGCGAAGCTGAATCGACGCATTTGCCAATCGACGGGCCCTCGAGGTAGTTGCCCACAAAATAGAGACCCGGGATCGCGCGTTCGCTTTCGCGGACCGTTTCGACATTGTGGCCGTGGCCGAGGTTATATTGCGGCAACGCCTTGGGATGCTTCCAGACGCGTGAAACGATGGGTTGTCCGGTAATCCCGAGAATCCGGGCGCTTTCTTCCTGGACGGTCGCAAGGATTTCCTCATCACGCTTCTCGACAATTTCCGGGTCCGTCGCGCCGCCTACAAAACTCGTTAGCGTGGTCCGCCCCTGGCCACTACGATCGGGAAATAGCGACGAATTCCACACGATGCCGAGCGTGCGATATTTCTCGGCCCTTGGTATCAGGACTCCGAAACCATTCAGGACGGTGCCCACCTGTTTTGCGTGGTATCCCGTACCAACCACGGCCATCCCGGCATAGGCGATTCCCGACAAGGCGCGCGCGAGCGGCGCCGACAGCGTCGCGACCAGGTGGGACGCCGTGTAAGCAGGAGTCGCAATCACCACGGCGCGCGCTTCGATTGTCTCGGGGCGGCCTTTTTGTGTGAACCGAACTTGATATCCGGCATCCCGGTTGTTTCCGGTAACCGTTTCTACGCGCGCTCCCAGCCTGACACTGTCACCGAGCTTGGCAGCCATGGTTTGCGTGAGCATCGCCATCCCGTGATGGAAGGAACACAGCGGTGGCCGACTTTGCCCCGCGCCTTTGGCGGGCCGGGATTTCATCGCGCCCCGCAGAACGCTCCCATAGGTCCGCTCCCATTCATCCAGCGGCGGAAACGCAGCGCGCAGGCTCAGCTTCTCCGGATCGCCCGCGTAGACACCGGAAACGAACGGTGAGACCAGATACTCCAAGATCTCATGGCCGAATTTGCGCCGCACGAACTGCGCGACCGATTCTTCCTCGGTCGGCGGCTTGGTTTTTCTTAGCGCCTCGGTGGCAAGTTTCCAGCGTGATCCCATTCCCAGCAGGGAACTGCGCAGCACCCCCTGCGGCGACATGGGAAGCTCCCGCAGCCGCCCGTGACGCACGACGTACCTCGGCGCACGCGGATCCGCCTGGCAGAGATCGACCTCAAGGCCCAGCTCCCTGACCAGATCGAGGACCGAGTCGGTGCCCTGAAAACTCTGCGGTCCGGTTTCAAACAGAAAGCCATCCTGCTCGACCGTGCCGACCAGACCACCGACACGATCATCGGCCTCCAGCAGTTCGACCGGCACTCCCAGCTGCCAAAACCGGTACGCGCACGCAAGACCGGAGATTCCGCCGCCGATTACGACCACCTGGGGATTCATCGATTGATCCGGGCGATCACAGCGTCTTTGAAAACAGGGGCTTCTGGTCCATCTTCTGTTCCTCGATATAGCGGTCAAATACCATGGCGACGTTGCGGATGAATATGCGCCCGACGGGCGTAACACGAATTTCATCGCGACCGAGAGTTACCAGTCCGTCGGCCGCTGGCACAGTGAGCCGCCCGAGCTCCGCGGCGAAGTACTCATCGAAGGAAATCGAGAATTCGCGCTCGACCTCGCGCTTAAAAATGACCGTGTGGCACAGCAGGCGGCCAATCACGGCGCGGCGGATCCGGTCGTCCGGTGATAGCCGGTATCCGCGCATGGTCGCGATGCCGCGCTCGGCGACAGCTGCCTGGTAGGCCGGAACCTCCCGGCGATTTTGCGCGTAGGCATCGCCCACCGAACTGATCGCGCTCACCCCCATTCCATAGAGGTCGGCGCCGGCTTTGGTGGTGTAGCCCATGAAATTTCGATGCAACGTGCGGTCGTGCTGCGCTGTCGCCAGCTCATCATCCGGCAGTGCGAAATGATCCATCCCGATATAGAGATAGCCGGCGTCGATAAATCTCTCCAGACCTACCCGAAAAATCTGGAATTTCTCCCGGCCCTCCGGGAGATGCGTCGCAAACGCACCCTGCTGTTTGCGCAACCACGGGACATGCGCATAGCTGAACATGGCCACGCGGTTGGGAGCGAGCGTCAGCACCTGGTCAATCGTCGCTTGGAACGTCGTGGCGGTCTGGTAGGGCAGCCCGTAAATCAGGTCCACGCTCAAGCTCTCAAAACCAAGCTCACGCGACCCAAGTATGAGGTCCCGTGTCATCTCGTAGGGCTGGACGCGGCGGATGGTCTCCTGGACCTTCGGCTGGAAATCCTGAATGCCCATGCTGAGCCGATTGAATCCCAGCCGCCGCAGAGATTCCAGGTGCGCGCGGCTGGTCACGCGCGGGTCCACTTCGATTCCGATCTCGGCGTCCGGCGCGAACCCAAACCGTTCAAACGCGTGGCCGAATAGATCCTCCATCTGTTCGGGCGTCAAGTACGTCGGCGTTCCGCCACCCCAGTGAAATTGAACCACTGGCCGCTTCTTTGATACCAAGCCCGCCACGTGTTCGACTTCGAGCTTCAGGGCTGCCAGGTAGGGAACCGCGACGCTCTTGTCCTTCTGAATCGAGACGTTGCAGGCGCAAAAAAGGCAGAGGCTTTCGCAGAAAGGAAGATGCATGTAAAGCGACACCGGCGTCGCAAGCGATTCCGCCCGCGCGTAGGATTCCTCGAGGTCGTTCGGACCGAAATCGTCCTTCCAGACCGGCGCGGTCGGGTAGCTGGTATAACGCGGACCCGGCCGATTGTACTTTTCCAGCAGATCCTCGGAGACAGAAGCGATCTGAATCTTCTCACCCGGATTTGTTTTCACGTCGCTCACCGACGCGCCGCCACCAGCGCCGTCTTGCCTGCCTGCACGAACGCCCGCGCGCTCTCAACCGGCGTCGTCGGCAGAATTCCGTGCCCGAGATTGAGTATATGCCCTGCGCCGCCGGTCTTCTCGATTGCCTCTCGGGCAGCAAGGCGAATTTGTTCGGCCGGTCCAAGCAGAACCGACGGGTCCACATTCCCTTGCAGCGCCACGCGAGTGCCAAGCTTGCTTCGCGCCTGGGCAAGATCGGTGTTCCAGTCCACGCTCAGCACATCGGCCCCCGATTTCGCCATGCTCTCCAGGTGACGCGCCGACCCTTTCGCGAACAGAATCTTCGGCGTGCTATCCCCACTCAGCGCCTCAAGAACCATCTGGGTTGCGGGGAGCTCGAACGCGTCGTATTCCTCTTGCGATAGCTCGCCAGCCCAGGTGTCAAATAGCTGCACGACGGCTGCGCCCGCGGCAATCTGCGCTTTCAGATATCCCGAGGTCGCCCGGGCGATTCGCGCGAGCAGTTCGCGAACAACCTGCGGCTCGTCGCGCAACATCTGCTTGGCGCGGGAAATATCCCCGCGCGTTCGCCCTTCGATCATATAGCAGGCGAGCGTCCACGGAGCAGCTGCAAACCCGACGACCGGTACGGTCGGGCCAGCTTCGTTGCAAATCGTGCGTATGGCATCACCGACGAAGCGCGTCTCCCGCTCCGGGTCAAAATCGCGCAGCTGATCGACCGCCGCCCGATCGCGCACAGGGTTTGACAGGACCGGCCCGGAATCGGGCACCTCGAGCGGCAGCCCCATGGCTTCAGCGACGATCAAAATATCGGAGAAGACGATGATCGCATCCACACCCAGCACGCGATGCGGCTGAATTGACACCTGGGCTGCAAGCTGTGGCGTCTTGCAGATCTCAAGGAACGTATGCCGGGCCCGTACTGCCTGGTATTCCGGGAGATAGCGCCCGGCCTGGCGCATAATCCAGACCGGCACACGTTCTGTCGGCTCAAACCGGCACGCATTCAGAAAGAGTTCTTTCGTGTTTTCGGCCGGCTGCGTCATCTGTACACGCGAATCTTCAGCATCATAGCAGAAGCCCTTTGCGCCCCGCATTGTCCCTAGCGACAGTAGCCTAGGCCCGGTTTGGCGGTATAATCGCTTGACCGGTCCGTACGGTTTTCATGCCAAATCAAATGGGTTATCTGAGCCTCGCACTCTACGCCGCGAGCTTTCTGTGCTACGCGCGGCTGCTGTATGCCCCGGACGTGTGGCTGGGACGTCTGGCCACGCTGCTACTGGCCGGAGGCATCGCGCTCCATTATTTTGCCTTGCTCGACCGCTCGATGGGGACGCACGCCGTGCCCTACGACGACCTCTACGGCTCGATGTCGCTTTTCGCCTGGCTATTGGGGATCACCTATCTCGGAGTAGAGCTTTTCCACCGCCAGCGCTCGGTGGGCGCCTTCGTAACGCTCCTGCTGGTCTTCTGGATGGCGGTCCTGGGCTGGCTCGCGCCTCATCAAATGCCTGCCCCGCCGCCTGCCCGCGGTCCTCTTTTCGCTTTTCATATAACTCTGAATATCTGGGCCTACGCCGCCTTCGCCCTCTCGTTCGTCCTTAGCCTTGTCTACCTGGTGCAGGACCGTGTCTTGCGCTCGCACCGGCCGGGCACGGCATTCTGGCGCTTTCCCGCGCTCGACGTGCTGGATCGCATGTCGCGCACCAGCGTTTTCATCGGCTTGGTCGCCCTGGTGTTCGGCGTTGCCAGTGGCCTGGTCTGGGAGCATCGCCTGACCGGCATGTACTCTTGGGCCGATCCAAAAGTGATCGTTACGCTGTTGATCGTTGGCGTGTACATCGCCTACCTGATGCTTTCTCGGACTTCGGGCTGGCGCGGGTCTCGGGCGGCTCTTGTCTGCACGCTCAATTTCGCGATTGTTCTGTTCAGCTATACGCTGGTGAACTTGTATCTCACGCGGTTTCACCGCTTCTTGTGATGGCTACGGCTTCCAAGTCGAATAACCCTGCCGCCGGTCGCGCACCGGGCGGCATACGCGTCGCGCTGATTGGCTGCAATCATCGCACCGCTCCCGTCGAACTCCGCGAGCGCGTCGCCTTCACCGGCGAGCAGGCGCTCAATGCCGCAGGCGAGCTCCGCCGCCGGGGCATTCTCGAGGAAGCTGTCGTTCTCTCCACCTGCAACCGCAGCGAGTTGTACGGCGTCCCGGCGGCCGCAGGTTCAGCGGTCACCGAAGAAATGGAAGAGTTCCTCACTTCGTTCCACCGCATCTCGCGTGCCGAGCTGCAAGGCCGGCTGTACCGCTGGGAGGGGACCGAGGCCGTCCGCCATCTCTATCGCGTTGCTGCGGGCCTTGATTCGATGTTGCTCGGTGAAGCCGAAATCCTGGGACAGCTTCGCACGGCTTACGGGCAGGCGCTCGACCACGGTTCAACCGGGCCGATACTCAACCGCGCCTTTCAGGGCGCGCTCGAAGTCGGCAAACGCGTTCGCGCGGAAACTGAGGTTGGCGCGCGGCCGATGTCGGTTTCCTTGGCAGGCGTCAAGCTCGCCGAGCGTGTCTTCGGCAATCTGAAAGGGCGCGCCGCTCTGATCCTGGGGGCAGGGGCGGTTGCCGAACAGGTCGTCGAGCATCTCCGCAATCGCCATATCGGCAGCTTGCGCGTGGTCAACCGTTCGCAGGACCGCGCGGCGGATCTCGCCCAGCGGATGGGCGGCGAAGCAGTCGCCTGGGAGGCGCTTGAAACAGTTCTCGCGGCGCCGGATATTGTTGTCACTTCGATTGGTTCGACCGGCGTGGTAGTAACGCGAGACATGCTGGAACGCTCGATTGCCGCCCGCGGCGGCCGGCCCGTCTTCGTGGTCGATCTCGGCGTCCCGCGCAATGTCGCTGCAGAATCCTCCGGACTCTATAACCTGTATCTCTACAACATCGACGATCTGGGCGAGATCGTCGAGCAGAACAAGCGCGCGCGGGAAGCCGAGCTTCCGCGTGCCGAAGCGTTGATCACCGAACACGTCGCGAAATTTGAAGCCTGGCGCACCGCACTTGAGACCGGCTCGATCGTCGAGGACCTCCGCGGCAAATTCCGCAGGCACCGCGAGGTGCTGCTGCGCGAGCGGCTGGGCGAAATGAACAATCTTTCACCGCTCGAGCGCGAGCGCCTTTCCCGCATCACCGAGGAACTGATCGAGCGCGTTCTCGATGAACCCGCCGAGCGCCTGCGCAATGCCCGCGAGATGCGCGGCCGGCTAGGTGCAATCGAAGCTCTCCGCCACCTTTTCGGGATTGATCGCGACACCGACAAAGGCGGCAAAGGCGGGAGCGGAGAGTGACACGGCTGCGGATCGGAACGCGCGGCAGCACGCTCGCGCTCTGGCAGGCCAACCATATCGCCGATCGCCTCGCGAAGCTCGGTCGCGTCGAGACCGAGATCATTCGCATCCGCACTTCGGGCGATCGCATGCAATCCGCGCCCGTCGCGCAGATCAATGAGCAGATAGGCTCAGAATCGGGAGGGAAGGGAATCTTCATCAAGGAACTCGAGGACGCGTTGCTCGAAGATAAGATTGATCTTGCAGTCCACAGCATGAAGGATGTCCCCACGGAAATTCCTCCGGGCCTTGCATTTATAGCGATCACCCGGCGCGAAGACCCGCGCGATTGTCTGATTTCTCGCAGCGGGCGCAGCCTGAAGGGACTTCCGCCAGGCGCCCGCATCGGCACCAGCAGTTTGCGCCGCCAGGCCCAGCTGCGCCACAACCGCCGCGACCTCGAGGCTGTTGATTTACGCGGAAACGTGGACACGCGATTGAAGAAAGTCGATGCCGGCGAGTTCGATGCGATTGTTCTCGCCGTTGCCGGCGTGAACCGGCTTGGCGCGACTTCCCGTGTCACCCAGATCATGAATGCCGATGTCATGCTGCCTGCGGTCGGTCAGGGTGCACTGGGAATCGAAACGCGCGCGGGCGACCCGTCGACCCAGGCGCTCGTCGCCACTCTGGACGACGCCGAGTCGCGGGCCTGCGTCACTGCCGAGCGCGCTCTTCTGCATGAGTTGCAGGGTGGCTGCCAGGTGCCGCTGGGTGCCTGGGCGCGTCTGGTAGAGGGCGAATTGCATCTCGAGGCCGGCGTTTTTTCTGCCGACGGCACCGAGTCGGTGCGGCGCGAATACCAGGGGCCCGCGTCAGATCCTGCCGGGGCAGGGAAGCAGCTGGGGCAAATTCTCCTTGAGGCGGGCGCCGCTAGAATTCTGCGCCTCGCGGGAAGGACGGTTGGACAAACATGATTAACGCTTCCGCAAAACCACTGGAAGGCAAGCGGATCCTCGTCACGCGCGCGCCGGATCAGGCTGGAGAACTCATCCGCACACTCGAGCACATGGGCGCTGAGATCGTAGCCCTCCCCGCGGTTGCTTTCGAGGCTCCCGAGGATTCAAAACCGCTCGACCGAGCGCTCACCCAACTCCGTACCTTTGACTGGGTTCTGTTCACCAGCCAGAATGCGGTACGATTTGTCGCCGTTCGCCTCGAACAAGCCGGCATTCCGCCGGTTGTTCGCCAGGTTGCGGTCGTCGGTCCGGCAACGGAGGAAGCGGCCAAGCTGCAAGGATTTCACGTGAATTACGTGGCCACCAATCATACGGCGCATTCTCTGGCGAAGGAATTGCGGGAGTCCTTCGCAGGCCGCAGGGTATTTCTGCCGCAAAGCGATCGCGCCGGCGACCACCTTGCGATCGCTCTGCGCGAAGGTGGTGCGCAGGTTACCGACGTAGTCGCCTACCGCACCGTTGCGCCTGAAGCGCCCGATCAGGCTGCCCTGGACCGCATTCGCGCCGCCGAGATTGATGTCACCATTTTCGCAAGCCCCTCTGCCTTCCACAATCTGGACGGCTTTCTTGGCCCCGGCGAACTCGCCAAGCTCGCAGAACACGTGCAGTTCGCGGCAATCGGCCCCACAACCGCCAAAGCGATGCGCGAGTCAGGCGTGCGCGTGCACATCGAAGCCGAGGAAGCGTCCTCTGCGGGCTTGGCAGACGCCATCGCAAAGTATTATCTCGAACGGCCGGGCCATGCGAGGCAACCGTGACGTTCCCGATTCATCGTCCCCGCCGCCTTCGCCGCACCGAGCGACTGCGCGGTCTCGTGCGCGAGACCAGGCTCTCGGCGAGCGGCCTGGTCTATCCCATGTTTGCGTGTCCGGGGAATAAAGTCCGCACCGAAGTCAGCTCCATGCCCGGCGTCTTTCAACAGTCGCCGGATCAAATCGTCGAGGAGTGCCGCGAAGTCGCGGGTCTCGGAATCCCGGCAGTGATTCTTTTCGGACTGCCGGAAAAAAAGGACGAGACCGGCAGCGAAGCCGCCTCTCCAACAGGCGCCGTGCAGCGATCGATCGAAGCGATCCGCAAGGCCAAGCTCGATCTCGTGGTGATCACAGATGTCTGCCTGTGCGAATACACCAGCCACGGCCACTGCGGTGTCATCAAGGACGGCGAGGTCCTGAATGATCCGAGCATCGCGCTTCTTGCCGATGCCGCACTTTCGCACGCCCGAGCGGGCGCAGACGTCGTCGCGCCTTCCGATATGATGGACGGCCGGGTGGCGGCCATCCGCCGAAAGCTTGACGAAAACAAATTCTCCGACATCGCCATTCTGTCCTATGCCGCCAAATATTGCTCCGCGTTCTACGGTCCTTTCCGGGAAGCGGCGCAGTCCACACCACAATTCGGAGATCGCCGCAGCTACCAGATGGATCCCGCCAACGCCCGCGAAGCACTCAGGGAAGTGGAACTCGACCTTGCAGAAGGTGCGGACATTATCATGGTCAAGCCCGCCCTGCCGTATCTGGACATCATCGTCCGCGTCCGTGAACGCTTCGACGTGCCCGTTGCCGCCTACAACGTCAGCGCTGAATATTCGATGGTCAAAGCGGCCGCGCGCAACGGCTGGATTGACGAGCAGCGCATCGTGCTTGAGATCATGACCAGCATCCAGCGCGCCGGCGCGTCTACAATTCTCACCTATCACGCCAAAGACGTCGCCCGCTGGCTCGGCAAGTGCTAAGGTCCGGTGGTCTCGATTTTGTCTTTATCTCGCGCCATCGGTAATATGATTTGCCTGTGAGCAATTCATCCGATCTCTTCGCCCGCGCCCAGAAAATTCTCGTCGGCGGTGTAAACAGCCCGGTCCGCGCATTCCGGGCCGTCGGAGGAACACCGCTCATTATCGAGCGGGGATCGGGCTCGCGCCTATGGGACGTCGAGGGACGCGAATTCATTGACTATGTCTGCTCCTGGGGCGCGCTCATTTTAGGCCACGCCCACCCCGACGTTGTCCGTGCCATCGCCGACCAAGCCGCTCGCGGCACAAGCTACGGGATGACCTCGCCGCTTGAAATCGAGCTGGGCGAACGGATCGCGAGCGCCGTTGCTTCGATCGAGCGTATTCGTTTCGTCAGCTCCGGCACAGAAGCGACGATGTCCGCTGTGCGCGTCGCACGCGCTTTTACCGGGCGGGAGCTCATTCTGAAATTTGAGGGCGGCTACCACGGCCACGCCGATAGTTTCCTGGTCGAGGCCGGTTCCGGCCTTGCCACCCTGGGCATTTCGTCGAGCCCGGGCGTTCCCCAGACGCTTGCCCAACTTACGCTCAACGCTCCTTTTGGCGACATCGCGGCGGTCGAGCGGATTTTTTCCCACCATAAAGGCAAGATCGCCGCGGTTATCGTCGAACCGGTCGCCGCCAACATGGGCGTTGTGTCTCCTGCGCGTGAATTTCTTCGGGCGCTTCGGAGCGCGACCGAAACCGATCGCGCCCTTCTTATTTTCGACGAGGTCATAACCGGCTTCCGCCTGGCCTACGGCGGAGCCGAGATTTCGGTCGAAATCCGTCCCGATATCACCGTACTGGGGAAGATCATCGGCGGCGGTCTGCCGGTCGCAGCCTACGGCGGCCGTCGCGAGATCATGGAGACGATAGCCCCGCTTGGGAGCGTCTATCAGGCGGGGACACTGTCCGGAAATCCGCTCGCCATGCGCGCAGGCCTGGCCACTTTGACCCTGCTTGAGGGGCGCGGTTTCTATCCCGCACTCAACGCGAAAGCCGCTCGACTGGCCGATGGACTTTGGGCCGCACTCACCGAATCTGGCGTGCCCGGTGAAATTAATATCTCGGGCTCGCTACTCACACTGTTTTTCGTCCCATCTCCGGTCCGCGACTATGCCGGAGCCAAACAATCCGACACAGCTCGGTTCGCGGCTTTTTTCCGCGAAATGCTGGCACACGGGATTCTTCTGCCGCCATCCCAGTTCGAGGCTATGTTCGTTTCCGCAGCCCATACAGACGATGACATTGACCGAACGGTCCAGGCAGCTCGCGCAAGCCTCCGCGCGATCGCTGCGATACATTGATCCGGCGGATGAGCCTTCCTGCCATCGATTCTCTTAAAATATTGAAAATAAAATAGTTAATGCGAGGTTCCCGGGCGTTTCGCCGGAATTTCGAGTTTCTAGGCAAAAAGTGGAAAAGCGCTTCCACCGCCGTAGTACTTGGCCGGCGAGTTTCCCTCGAACCCCGGCTGATGCGCTGGCCCCTGCTGGAAACAGGGCATTTACATTACGCCTGTCATGGTACTGCCCGTGCAACTCTTCCCGGTGAGTCGCAAAAGGAGACCCCCTCTTCCATGATGTTGGCCATTGCAGCACTGTTTCTTCAGTTCAGCCCAGCGATCTCCGCGTCTCCGGATGTCGACCTTGGATCGATGGTTCCCGCTGCGAAGTCAGCGCCCGCGCCAGTTGTCGGGGAAGACAGGCCCGACCAAGCGAAACTTTCTGCCACTGCTGCATCTGCAAAGAACGATCCGGATCGAGCCGTTGCCGGCACGTTGACGGTAGCTTCTCTTGAGACCGCTGCGCGGAATTCCCAGGAGCTTTCAAGCATCCGCCTCCCGGACTCTCCTTCGGCAAAGCCCGACCAGGTGATCTCTGCCACGCAGTTCCCGCGCCGAAATTGGCTGCTCCTGTCTATTGCGCAGCACAGCGCTGCAGCGTTTGACGCCTATTCGACCCGGCAGGCCGTCGCGACCGGCGCAACCGAAGCGGATCCTTTCCTGCGTCCCTTTTCGCATTCTCCGGGAATCTATGCCGCGATCCAGGTCGGTCCGGCCATCCTGGACTACGCCGCTCGCCGCATGCAGCGCAGCAACAACAATTTCATCCGCCGCAACTGGTGGATTCCGCAGACCGCGAGCACCGGTATGTACCTGTTTTCCGGCATCCACAATATGAGCTTGGCGAACCGGCATTAAACAACGAGTTTCTCTCTCAGTGGCATTTCTCCCTGGCGGGAGTAGAGAAGGCAACACCCGGGTCCTCCTCCCGGGTGTTTTGCTGTCCGGGCGCTTTTTTTGCAGAAATCCAAAATACCGCTTTCCTTCTGGGCATAACCACGTATTATGTGCGCCTCTGTTACGTAGGTCTTGTAGTGAAGGCCGCTCGGTCCTCGAAGACGGCCTGACAGATTGTTCATCAAGACGAACTGTGGAAGCGGAGTATCCGGGGCCGTGGACGAATTGCCTAAACCAGTCCGTGGGCATGTTTTCAGATTTGCATTTCACTCGAAGTACGTCCTGGCGATCGCGTGTGCGATCGCGCTATGTGCCGTTGCAGCGGCCGCGCAAACCACGGGCGTGATTCGCGGCGAGGTCCGCGACCCCTCAGGCGCTTTGATTCCCGACGCGAATATCACCGCAACGCTCGCCGGGACCGACACGGTGCGTTCGGCAACCACATCGTCAGACGGAAACTTTGAAATTCCCGAGCTTGCCGTCGGCACCTATGAAATCGCGGTTCACGCCAAGGGCTTCAAGAACTATGCCGCGCGCGACGTGGTGGTGACCATCGGCCACGTAGCCGTGCTCGATGTCTCGCTTGAAATCGGCGGCGCATCGGAAACCGTCACGGTCCAGGCCAGTGCCACGCAGGTTGAGACCACCAGCACGCAGATTGGCGCGGTGATGTCGGAAACCTCGGTCAGGGAGCTTCCGCTCAGCACCCGGGACACCTACCAACTCTTGCAGTTGCAGCCCGGCGTGCAGTCGCAGGTCGGCGCGGATCTTTTCTACGGGAGCGACAACGCAGGCGTTGTATCGGTCAACGGAGGCCGCGGCCGGTCGAACAACTACACGGTCAACGGAGGCGACGGCAACGACATCTTCGCCAATGGTCCCGCGATCCAGCCTTCGCCCGACGCCATCGAGGAGTTTCGGGTCCTGACCAATACCTTTGATGCGGAATATGGCCGCAACTCGGGTTCGATCGTCAACGTGGTCACTAAATCCGGCACCAACGATCTACACGGCGATTTCTACGAATTTCTGCGCAACGATGTCCTCAATACGCGCGGTTATTTCGATCCCTATGTCCTGGACTATAAGCAGAACCAGTTTGGCGCGACCTTGGGCGGCCCGATCAAGAAAGACCGCACCTTCATTTTCGGCTCCTATGAAGGGAATCGCCTGCGGAAGGGAATTGACGACGGCACGGTCGTGTACCCGACCTCATCGGAACAGAACGGGGACTTCAGCGCCACAGGCCCGACTTTTGTCGGCACGCTGGTTGACCCGGCCTTCGCGAGTCTGCTCGCAGCCCGCACCAGCAACCCCAATGCTCCCACCACAACCTGCCAGCAGGCTGTGACCGCAATTGGGGGCAGTGCAATTACCGCAGGCACGCTGTTTGCGAACATATTTCCAGGCAACATCATTCCCCCTGCGTGCTTTGACCCCGCAGCCGAGGCGGTTTACAACCAGTGGGTCGCCCCGTTCGCCAATGCCTGTGCAGATCCGCAGAACTGTTCCTCGATCGGCGAACAACCCGAGCGCCAGGATCAATTCACGATTCGCCTGGACCACAAAATCAGCAACTCGCAACAGTTCACTGCCTATTACTATTTTGAAGACGACAATAGCACCGATCCGTTTACGACCTTCCAGGCCGCCGGAGCGAATGTTCCGGGGTTCGGCGCAAACTTCAAGACGCGCACCCAGCAGTGGAATCTGGGCCATACCTGGACGCTCGGCGCAAACGCCGTGAATGAGTTCCGCTTCAACTATTTCCGGGAGGGCCAGGGCCACCTGGATCACCCCGTGAACATACTTGCGAGCGTTCACGACTCCTGCGGCCCGTTTCTGGACCCGTCGCTGTGCTTTACCGACCCAAGCAATCAAGCCGCAGGAATCACCTCCGATATCCCCGGGCGCCAGGGCGTTCCGAGCATTCTCGTTGACGGCGGGTTTTCGATCGGGAACAACAACGAGGGCGAGCTTCCGCAAACCGGCAACACGTTCCAGTGGACCGACAATTACACTCGGGCGTTCGCCAAGCACACCATAAAGGTTGGCGTGGATGTCAGGCGTCAGCGCTTTGACCAGTTTTTGTACTACAACATCAACGGCTTTGAGAGTTTTCTCAGCGACAGTGATCTCTGCGCTCCCACGAACGCCAATCCGCCATTTCCCGTCGCCTCGCCCACCGGGTCGAATTGCGACAATCCCACGACCAACGACGTGGGCTTCACCAGCGCCTACCCGGACTACTTTTTGGGCACGACCAGCAGTTATACGCAGGGCGCAGCGCAAGGCCAGGACGACCGCAATACCGCGCTCTACCTGTTCGCGCAGGATAGCTGGAAGATCAAAAGCAATGTCACCCTCAATTACGGGCTGCGCTGGGAGCTGAACACGCCGTACTACGACACGGGCAATCGTCTGCAGACTTTCCGTCCGGGCGAGGCGACCACGCAATATCCGTGCTGGATGTCCCAGGAAAGTTCGGCCGAAACCGGACTGCCGGCAGGCGATTGCGGTCCCGGCAGCGGCAACGACTCAATCTTCCCCTACGGCCTGGTGTTCCCGGGAGACAAAGGCGTACCTCGCGGACTGACCACCACGTACTTCAAGGCTTTCGCTCCGCGCATCGGCCTGGCCTGGAGCCCCGGGTGGACAAGCGGCTGGCTGTCAAGATTCACTGGCGGCCCGGGCAAATCGAGCATACGAGCCGGCTACGGCATCTTCTACAATCCGATCGAGCAGCTTGTTCTTGAGCAGTTCAGCGCTGAGCCTCCGTTCGGCGGGAGCACGTCGCTTTCGAACACGCTGTTCAATCTGCCCTTTGAGCCCCAGTCGGGTGGCTCGCCCTTTCCCAATGCGTTCGGCGGAATCATCAACCAAACGCCCAAGACTCCCTGTGCATCCGATACTCCGGGCGGGCCTGACGGCTGCGTCGACTGGTCGCAATTCCGGCCAATCCTGCTTGCAGGAGAGTTCCAGCCGCACTTGAGATCGCAGTACGCCGAGCAGTACAACCTCACGATCGAGCGCCAGTTGTCCAAGGACACTTTGCTGCGCGTGGCCTATGTCGGAACACAGGATCATCATCTGCTGGCAATTCACGACCTCGATCCGGGCAATGCCCAGACCTGCTTGGATCTGGAAGCTGTGTCGACCTACTACGCGCCGCTTTCGCCAAGCGGAGCCGCGAACCCAAACGCGAACCCCGCGCTTAGCTCCGCGTATTCCTGCGGGCCTTTTGATTCCGATTCGGCCTACGATCTGCCGGCCGGCTCGCTTCCGGCCGGCTTCAACCTGCACTTGCCCTACGGTTCGGTCTCCTCGGTAGCAGGAGGTCCGTCGTCGCCGGCAATCACGATGGTCGGCCTGCGCCCGTATTCCTCGCCGATCTGCCAGCCCACTACCGGCACGGGCTGCCCGCCAGACGGCGTGCCGGTCTTTAGCAACATTTTCTCTGAAGACACCATCGCCAATTCCAACTACAACGGTTTGCAGATTTCTGTCGAACGCAGCCTCTCGAACGGCTTGCTGTTTCAGGCTTCCTACACGTTCAGCAAGGCGATTGACCAGGGCGCCTCGTTTGAAAACGAGCTGAACCCCCTGAACTTTAATGCCACGCGCGGGCTGTCGCTGGTCGACGCGCGGAATCGATTTGTCTTTAGTCCCTACTGGGAGATCCCCATTCCCAAGCACGATGGCATTACCGGCAAGCTCGTGAACGGCTGGGCGGCGTCGGCCATCATCACCTATCAGAGCGGCTTCCCGATTCGCGTCCAGACACAGGATGACCTGGAACTCGAGAGCAGTTTCTTTTTCGAGGATGCCAACACACCCGAAGTTACGGGCAAAGTGCAGTTCGTGAATCCGAAAACGAATGGAAACCTCTGGTTTACCTCAGATAACATCAGCGATCCCGCTCCCGGCACGTTCGGAAACATGCCGCACTCGCTCTGCTGCGGGCCACCGATCAGCAACACAGACATTGCCCTGGTAAAGCACACGGCCATCGGAGAACGGTGGTCGTCTGAGTTCCGCGCGGAGTTTTACAACGCCTGGAACCACACCCAGTTCGCCAATCCCGACGGCAACTTCAGCGACCTCACGTTCGGCCAGATCCTGAAAACACGTGAGGATCCGCGGGTAATCCAGTTCGCCCTGAAATTCCTTTTTTGATCCTTTGATATGCTGAGTTGCTTCTGGCCGCCACACGCAGACCCCAATGCCGCGACTTCCGTCTCAAACTTTACGACTGGCGCCGGAATCGTGGTGCGAGTTATAACCGGAGCGTAACGTTCGGGTCCGAGCGCGTCGCGTATACTTCAGGTGTTTGATCGGGGGTTCCAACCGGTTTTTTACCTCGAGCGCACCCGATCTGAAAAGGAGCCAACTATGGCGACAGTCACAACCAAAGACGGCGTAGAGATTTACTACAAGGACTGGGGAACAGGACAGCCGATCGTTTTCTCACACGGTTGGCCACTGAGCGGGGACGACTGGGACGGGCAGATGCTGTACTTCGGGCAGCTTGGTTATCGCGTCATTGCGCACGACCGGCGAGGCCATGGACGCTCGACCCAGACCTGGGACGGCAACGACATGGATACCTACGCGGACGATCTTGCCGTGTTATTTGAAAAACTCAATCTCAAGGACGCAATCTTGGTTGGCCACTCAACCGGCGGCGGTGAAGTTGCGCGCTACCTGGGTCGCCACGGTACGAAGCGTGTCGCCAAAGCCGCGCTGATCAGCGCCGTACCACCACTCATGCTGAAGACGGATAAGAACCCCCTAGGCGCGCCAATATCGGTCTTTGACGGCCTTCGGGCGGCGCTTGCGGCCAACCGGGCACAGTTCTACCAGGACATCACTCTCCCGTTTTATGGCTACAACCGCCCCGGGGCGAAAATTTCCGAGGGCATCCGCGAGCACTGGTGGTTGCAGGGCATGCTGGGAGGAATAAAAGCCCACTATGACTGCATCAAGGCATTCTCGGAGACCGACTTTACCGAAGACCTGAAGAAAATCGACATTCCCGTGCTGGTCTTGCATGGCGACGACGATCAGATCGTGCCAATCGCTGCCGCAGGTCCGATGTCAGCGAAGATACTCAAGCACGCAACCCTCAAGGTCTATAAGGGCTTTCCGCACGGAATGCCCGCGACCAACGCGGACCAGATCAATGCCGATTTGCTCGCGTTTTTCAAGGGCGCGGCAACGACGGCTTCAGCGTAAGAATCGGGTGCCCCGGGCTTGCTCGTGCGCGAGGAAGCCCGGGAACCCCATTTATCTCACTCGGCTTTCAGTTTTCATCCGTCAGCTCGTTCGACGACAACAGGGAAGGGAAGTTTCGCCAGATGCAATTTTGCCGGGGAGTTCGCGCATTCCATCTCGCTTGTGCCGTTGCGCTGGCGGCGGTCTTGGTTCCCTTCGCTGCCTCACCTCCGAGCGGCCAGACAACGCCCGCCCTCGATGCGACTGTTGCGGTAGGGCCGCAATATGATTCGACACATGTCTATGTCGCACCCGGGGATCTCGATGCCTTCGTGAACAGCTTCGTCGCCACCTTCGGCGGCCAGCCATCGAAAACGTCGGTAGTGAATGTCCTGCCGGTTCCAAGCAAGACTGAATTTCGGTTCTTGTCTACTCCCGTTGGCATGCTGTCCGTCTTCGCCTACCAAACGCCGGTGCCGTTTCCGTTCGGAGAGGAACGCACCGGATATCTGGTTACGGACATGGACCAGGCGATCCGAGCCGCTCGTTCCGCCGGCGCCGAGGTGATTGTCGAACCGTTCAACGACCCGATCGGAAAAGATGCCGTCATCCAGTGGCCCGGGGGCGTGAAGATGCAAGTCTATTGGCACTTCACTCAATCCAACTACGCACCCTTTGAGACCGTTCCCGACAACCGGGTCTACGTCTCGCGAGACGTTGCCGATGTTTTCGTAAAGGATTTCGTGCGATTCGCTCACGGCAAGGTGGTCGCAGACGACAAGCAAGCCGACGCAGGCGAGATCGGAGTTCCGCATGCGACCTATCGGCGCATAGGGATCACATCACTGTTCGGCAGCATGCAGGTGCTGGTGACCGACGGCCATTTGCCGTATCCGTTCGGTCGTGAAGTAACCGGGTACCAGGTGCGCGATCTGGGCGCCACGCTTGCGAAGGCCAAAGCCTCGGGCGGGAAGATCCTGTCTCCACCTTACACTACGGACAACCGATCCACTGCGATTGTGGAGTTCCCTGGCGGCTACATCGCTGAGATTCACAGCGTGTCGCCGCACTAATCATGACTTGCGGCCGCCCTGGTTCCGATCTCGGTGAAGTTTCTGGAAGGGAACTGTCGCTTCACATTTAGAGGGCGGCTCTCTTCTTTACTGGCCACAATGCGGACGCGACCGCCATCACTGTCACGATACCCAGGATCACACCGAGTGAGACGCCGGTTGAAATCGGCAGTCGATCGCTTGCAAACATCTTCGCTCCCGTAAACAGCAGAATCGCCGCAAGCCCCGGTCGCATAAAGCGGAATCGCGGCAACAAGTCCGCGAGGGCGAAGTAGAGCGCTCGTAGCCCGAGAATGGCAAATACGTTCGACGAGTATGCAAGAAAAGTGTCGCGCGTAATCGCAAGCACAGCCGGCACGGAGTCAACAGCGAAAAGAATGTCGGTCGCCTCGATGGCGACCAGTGCCAGCAGCAGCGGTGTCCCATAGTATTTCCCGGCTTGCCGCAGGAAGAAATGTTCGCCCTCATAATCCGGCGTCACTGGCATGAGGCGTTGAACAAGCCGAACCAGCCAATTTCGCTCCGGTCGAATCGTGCGCCCGCCAGGCCAAAGCATTACCACCGCGCTCACGATCAGGATCGCGCCGAACACAAACAGAACGAAGTGGAAGCGGTCAAGCAGCGCAACGCCCCCAAATACGAAGATCCCCCTCATCACCAGTGCGCCGACAACGCCGCAGTAGAGAACCTTGTGCTGCGACTGGGAGGGAACTGCGAACCCTTCAAAAATCAGCAGGAAGAGGAAAATGTTGTCAATGCTCAACGATTTCTCAACCACGTAACTGGTCAAGAATTCAAGGCCCGCGCGATGGCCCATGGAGATGTACACCCAAATACTAAAGACGAGTGCGAGCCCAATCCAACCGGCGCTTTCTGCAAGCGCCTCCTTTAGCGTGATCCGACGCGCCTTACGGTGGAATATACCGAGGTCAAGAGCAATCGCCGCGACAACGGCAATGCTAAATCCCACCCACATATATGGAGGCGTTCCCACGAGTTCTTGTCCCCTCCCGGTCCGGAACAGTGCCCCGAATCTCGCCGCACACCGCTTGGTGGCGGAATCGAATGCGTAGATCGCCCGCTAGGAGATCGCTGTCACGACCGACTGGCGAGGCCCAGGGACTGTCGAGAATACACGACCCGTCGGAGTTTCACTTCGAAACTCGTCGGTGGCGGTGGGTCGGTTTCCGATTAGGGCTGGTGCACTGGGATGGATGGGATCCACGCTGCGCAGCTCATTCGATCAACGTGATCCGGCGGCGAACATAATCGATCAAGATTCCGCTGAACTTCCCAATGACGTCTTGGCCAACGACCCCATCGAAACGAATTCCGATCGAAGCCGCGAACCTGGTCATGTCGTAGGAGCTGACGGCCGCTTCGACGGAAGCGCTCCCAAGCGAGACGACCGTATTTACGACTCGAACATCCACCCTGTTTCCGTCGGCGATCGAGATCGCCTTGTCGGTAGTGGTTGTCAGGCCGTCTAAGATCGCCGGATTGACGAAGGTTCTCATCGCGCCCGAATCAAACAAAAGCGAGGCTTTTTTCCCGTTGATGTTCGCCTCAACCAGGATCAGCCCCCCGGAAACAGAAAAGGGGATCTCCACCGTCTTAACCTGAGCGGACGCTACCGGTACTGCAAGCAACAGGAGCAGACACAGCGAAACACCAAAGACCACGATCGTGGGTCGTTTCATGTTTTTTCTCCTCGCCAGCAGAATCTGAACCAGCGGAAAGACGCCAAGTCAATCTTCCGTGCGTGGTCCGGCCACGAAAATATTCGGTCTGGCAAATCGATCAATGGACTGCGCCTTGATTGAGGGGCAGTTTGTTCTGGTTAGCCAAGCGGCTGAAACGGAAGGAATTGTGCGTATGGCTTGATTCGGTTTGGCACCTTCGCCGGCTATATCCTCAGTGGTAAACTCTGGCCGAAGCGAAGACCGCCATGAGCCAGCCAAGCCCCCACCAGCGCGTCATCAGGTTCGGAACATTTGAGGCGGACCTCGTCGCGCGCGAGCTTCGCAAGAACGGTGTCAAGCTTCGTTTGCAGGACCAGCCATTCCAGGTGCTGAGTGTTCTCCTGGAAAATCCAGACCAGGTGGTGACTCGGGAAGAATTGCGCCAAAGGTTGTGGCCCGCCGACACTTTTGTGGACTTTGACAACGGGTTGAACACGACCGTAAACAAGATTCGAGAAGCGCTCGGGGATTCAGCGGAGAGTCCGCGCTTTATTGAGACCCTTCCGCGCCGGGGCTACCGCTTCATCGCCCCCGTTCAGGCACTGCCCGCCAAGGAAACTCAATTACCTCATGCGCACTCCAAGTCCATCCGCAACGAGGTCGGTGCGATGGGCGCCGCGGTTGTGCTGGTGCTTGCGGCCTTAGCCGGATATTTCTATTTTCATCGCGCGCCGAAGATCACCGAGAAAGACTCGATCGTAGTAGCGGATTTCACAAACTCAACGGGCGATGCCGTCTTTGACGGCACGTTGAAGCAGGGACTCTCGGTCCAGCTCGAACAGACGCCGTTTCTCAGGGTGATCTCAGGCGACCAAATCACGCAGACTCTGAAAATGATGGAGCAGCCGCTGGACGCCCCGTTGACGCCCGCGCTGGCGCGGGAACTGTGCCAGCGGATGAACGCGACGGTGGAAATCGAAGGATCGATCGCCGCCCTGGGAAGTCAATATGTGCTCGGGCTTAAAAGCATCAATTGCGCGACGGGCGAATCGCTGGCGGAGGCGCAGGTCAGTGCAGAAGGAAAGGAAAAGGTGCTGCCGGCGCTGAGCCAGGCTGCCGCGGAGCTGCGTTCGAAGCTCGGTGAATCGCGGGCTTCGCTCAAAACCTATGATGTGCCGCTTGAGCAGGCCACCACGACTTCTCTGGAAGCTTTGCAAGCATTCAATGAAGGTCAACAGGAATTAGGCCGGGCTGATTTTCCGGCAGCGGCATCCTCGTACGGGCATGCCGTCGATCTCGACCCAAGTTTCGCTTTGGCACACGCGAGCTTGGGAGTAATGTCCGGAGTCGCGGATGTCAACGGTCCCCTCAATGACCATCTGAAGAAGGCTTACCAGCTTCGAGACCGGACGAGCGAGTATGAAAGACTCCTCATTTCCGCGGAGTACAATTTCTCCGTTACGCTGGACTACGAGCATTCCCTGCCGTTCTACGAGCAGTTGTCCACGATCTACCCGAGAGATCCACGGCCCTGGTTCGAGCTTGGACTCACCTACCAAATAATGGGCCGGTACCGCGAAGCTGCGGCCGCACTGACAGAAGCAATCCGTCTGAATCCGTCGGCTTTGGACTACGGACTCCTGGCGATAACCTATTTTCAGCAAAACGACTTTTATGCAGTGCTGGAAACAGTTCGGCAGGCCCGCGCCAAACAGATAGAGCCGTACCTAGCTTCGCAAGGGATGTATCTGTTGGCGTTCGTCCAAAACGATCAGGCTGGAATGAAGGAACAACTGGCGCTCCCGTGGCCGGACGCGAGCCCTGGGGTGCGGGAGGATTATCAAGCCGCCACGGCCAGCTACGCCGGTCAATTGTCTCTTTCCCGTGAGTGGAGCCGCCGCGCCATCGCAGCGGTCTCATCCGCACTCAGGGATGTTGAGACCGCGAGCGACAAGGAGGAGCTGGCCTTCAGAACCGCTTTGCTCGGAAGGTGCGATGAGGCTCGGGCCGATGTGAGGGATACGATCGGGCGGACGAAAGATCTCGACACACGCGGCTGGATGGCGCTGGTCCTGGCACTATGCGGCGATTCCGCGGGTGCGCGAAAGCTCATCGACGGACTGAAGGGAGAGTACCCGGATTCGACGGCGGTTCGATATGCCTACATACCTGAAGCCGAAGCCGCCCTGGCGCTGGGCCAAGGCGACCCGCAAAAAGCGATTGAGAGTTTGAGCGCCACGAGTCCGTATGACCTGGCCTATCCGTTCCAAGCAATGCCCTTCTATCTGCGCGGCCAGGCCTACCTCGCCGCGCATCAGGGGAGGGAAGCGGCCGCGCAGTTTCAGATGATCATCGACCATTCTGGAGTGGTTCGAAATGAACCCCAGGGCGCGCTCGCCCATCTTGGCCTGGGCCGCGCCTACACTCTCGCGGGAGACACAGCCAAGGCACGCACGGCGTATCAGGACTTTCTCGCGCTATGGAAGGACGCCGATCCCGACCTTCCGGTTTTGAAGCAAGCCAAATCCGAATACGCAAAGTTGAAGTAGCTTTCCGGTACAGCAGTGCGCTGATATGAATTAGATCAGCACCGCTCGTGCACGCCATTTACGCGGTAGCGTCATCGGAAGCTGACATACCACCGGTCCGCGAGAGGTGCGCGCATCCACATCGAGCGAGCCAAATAGCGCCCAATCCCTCGAACTGGGCCAAGACCTTACGGTCCTTTGATTTACCGCCGTGGTCGGAGTAAACATAATATTCATTAGCAGAAGTCATTGCGAAGGTGGTTTCGGGCTGATTAAACCCACAAGTGAAGGCCTCCGGCGCCCCTCGGCAAGCCCAAACAGCGTCGATTCCAGCAGGCAGTGCTACTATGCGCGGCATGGATAGCCAAGAAGCCGTCCAGCCGAGCGGGAACGCAGGGGCCACGGGATCCGGGCGAACTTGGGGGCGGCGGCTTGCGACCTTCCTAGCCGTCGTTGTGACCCTGCCCGTCGTGGTCATTGTGATCGGCGCGCTCTTCCCTCCCATTCGACTGATCGCCGCAATCGGGTGCCTGTTCGAATCATTTCTCACGGTGCACGTTTTTCTCGCGGGCGTGGCGGCAATAGCGCTGGCTGTCTGGGCCCGCCAGCTTGGCGGACGTCGTGCGACCACTATCATCCTCTGCGCCGCAATTGCCGCAACCGTAGGCGCGACGATCCCGATTCTCGCTCTGTCGCGCACCGCCAATCGCTACGGCGCCTCCATTTCCTGGACGGCGCACCTCCGCGTGGCCGCGCCCGGGCCGAGGGCGAAACCTGATCAGACGCAGCTTTTCGCTACAGTCGATGGCAAGAATCTGTACCTGGACATCTATCTCCCAGCGCAGTTCGCCGAAGGCTCTTCCACTGGAACGGCTGCTGCGCTGTCTGCGCCGGCCGTAATGATTCACGGTGGGGGGTACTCGATGGGTGAGCGCAGCGACGGGCGCAACTGGGATCGCTGGCTTGCGGCCCGCGGCTACACTGTCTTTGATGTCGACTACCGCCTCGATCCGCCGGTGACGTGGAACCTCGCAGCGCCGGATGTAGCCTGCGCAATGGTCTGGATTGTGTCCCATGCGAACGACTATCACGTCTCCCCGAATCGAATGCTAATAACCGGCCAATCGGCTGGCGGCGGGCTTGCGATGCAGGTGGCCTACGGTCTGGGTGATGGATCGGTGGCCTCCGATTGTGGGGGGACCGCGCCGCAGCCGAAAGCGGTCTTCGCGCTGTACCCGCCGGAGGATTTCGCGATGGCCTGGAATCTTGACATGGGCATCCCCCCGGTGGGCGCGCGATGGCTCAATACCGGCTACCTCGGCGGATCGCCGGAGCAGTTTCCCGACAGGTACCGCGTAACATCTCCTGTGTTCCATGTGCGGCCGGGTCTGCCGCCGACGCTCATCGCCGCTGGCGCACTCGATCACCTAGTCCCGTTCGGTGGGCACACTGAGATAGTTGAGAAATTGAATGCCGCGGGTGTGCCGAACGCGTTGCTCTCGGTGCCGTACGGCGAGCACGCCTACGATTTGGCCTGGGGCGACCTCGGCGCACAGATCACGCGCAAGGTATTGGCCGATTTCCTGGAGCGCTACTTGCCAGCCAGGGAGTGACCGCAGCGCCACAGACGTCATGAAGCAGAGCGGCGACGAATCAAGGACCTTTCTGTCGGCAGAATGGCGCAATCTGGTGATGCTGAATTACGAGGTGGATCCACGCCTCCTGCGAGGGTACGGTCCGGCAGGTACGGAGCTTGATTCACACGACGGGCGGACGCTCTTGAGCCTTGTAGGATTTCAGTTCCTGCACACGAAACTTTTCGGAGTGTTGACACTTCCCTTCCACTCAAATTTCGAAGAGGTAAATCTCCGGTTCTACGTAAGACGCCGCCTGAACGGTGAGATCCGCCGCGGCGTGGCTTTCATTCGCGAGATTGTCCCGAAACGCGCCGTGGCGATGCTCGCGCGGTTGGCCTACGGAGAAAACTACATCCGCTATCCGATGCGGCACCAGGCGACGTCCGACGGCGCGAGCATATCGGCCCAATACGAATGGCGGCTTCCGAGCGGCTGGGCGCGGCTGTATTCTGAGGCAACGGGCGAACCTGCTCACCCGGAAGACGGAAGCATGGAGCAATTCATCACGGAGCACTATTTTGGATATTCTGCGCAGCGCAACGCAGCCTCGATCGAATACCACGTGACACATCCCCAGTGGTGCGTCTGGCAAAGCGCGCGAGCCGGTTTCGATAGTGACGGCTCCGAGATCTATGGACGCGCGTTTGGCGAAACTTTGCGACGCCCACCCCATTCGGCGTTTATCGCCGACGGCTCGCTCGTCGTTGTGTCGGCCGCCAAACGTGTCGCTTGAGCAATTTGCACGCCTGGGCTAAGGACTGCAGTTCGGGCCGGGTGGCATGACTCGATTTCGCCGGACGTGCCGATAGCAGGGTTGTGGTAGCCTGTGCGGCGCGGCGTCAGGCACCCGCGGAGGGAAGGGAGTGCGTGGATGGTTGGCGGGCTGAAGGTCTTTGTTGTGAAGGACGGATCCGAGCAGGCATTCGAAACTCTGTTTAGCGAGCTTCGCAAAACGATGCGTGATCGTGAGCCCGGCTGCCTGGTGTATTCCCTGCTCAAGTCGCGCACGAACCCGCGATCCTACATCGTGCACGAGCAGTATCGCGATCCGGAAGCCTTGGCCGCACACGAGTCTTCACCGCACGGAAAAATCTTTTTTCCGAAAATTCGCGCACTGTTGGATGATATTCGCGTCGAATACTTCGACGGGGTTGTTGCATAGTCGTGCTGGAACTGGCTCGATCCTAGGAGGAAGCATGCTCGAAAAAGATATTGAGGTTCGCATGGCGGACGGCGTCTGCGACGCGGTGCTATTTGAGGCGGAAGACGGACGGCGGCGCCCTGGGGTGATTCATTACCCTGACATTGTCGGAATCCGCCCCTCCCATCGAGCGATGGCGCGGCGTCTGGCCGAGGCCGGATACACAGTGCTTCTGCCGAATCCGTTTTATCGCACGGCGCGTACGCCCGTGTTCGATTTCAAGCCGAATTTCGCAGGTGATGAACGGACCATGAAACGCTTCGGAGAACTCACTGGACCGATGCCGCCGGAAGCGATGGAGACTGACGCGTCGACCTACATAAATTACCTGGCGACCCAGGCTTCAGTGAGCGCTGCCACGATGGGAGCAGTTGGCTACTGCTTTACCGGAGCGATGGCATTGCGCACCGCGGCGGCGCGTCCGGACCGGGTAGGCGCGATCGCCTCATTCCACGGTGGACGCCTGTTCATCGATGGTCCCACCAGCCCACACCTGAGCCTGCCGCGCGTGAAGGCACAGCTTTACTTCGGACACGCGACGAATGACCACTCGATGCCGCAACCTGCGATCGACAAGTTCGACGCCGCGCTCGCCGCGTGGGGCGGTAAGTACCAAAGCGAAGTGTACGACGCACTCCACGGCTGGACCGTGCCAGACGAAGGCAGCCCGGTGTACAACAAGCCGGAAGCGGAGCGCGCGTTCGGAAAGCTCACCGCGCTTTTCGCCGCCACGCTGAAGTAGCGTCGGTCCGAGCAGGGTCGCTCGGCGCTAAGGGTCGCGGACGAAATTCGCCAGCCGCTCGTTCTGGACTACCACTTCCGGGTGTCGTCTTTGGTGCGGATGACGGCCATTCGTCTGGTGAGGGCACGCAGGAGCCATGGCGCAAATCGTTCAAGGGCCACAATCACCTTCCCGTGCCCGGTAATAATCCCCTCCCGCTTGCCACGGGCCACGCAATGTAGAATCTCGCGCACCGCTCTCGGCGTGCTCACGACCATCCATTTCGGAATCGGGTCGGGCGCATCGGCATGTAGCCGTCCGAGATTATCGGTGCGGCGGATGTCGCTTGCAACGAAACCTGGGCTGAGAATAGTCACCTTGATTCCGGTGGGCCGGAGCTCCTGGGTAATCGAACTCGCAAGCGCGCGGAGAGCGAACTTGCTCATCGAATACGGCGAGGCGCCGGGCGTCGAGATCCATCCCGAGACGCTCGAGATGATGGCGAGATTACCGCGGTTACGCTCGAGCTCGGGCAGCGTCGCGTAAATCGTGCGCAGTACGCCGAAGACGTTGGTTTCAAATTGCCGCCGGTAGTCCTCAACGGTGAGTTTCTTCAGCGGGGCGACCACGCCGAATCCGGCATTGGCGAAAACTACGTCGAGCTTGCCGAAAGCGCGCACGGCCTCCGCCACGGCGCGTTCAAGGTCGCCGTCACGCGTGACGTCGCATTGGGCGGTTACCGGACGCGGTCCGCCGGCATCCGTAATCCTCTGCGCAAGAGCTTCGAGTCGATCCGTGCGGCGCGCGGCGAGGGTTAGCTGCGCCCCGGCCTGCCCCAGTTGCCAGGCGAGCTCCTCGCCGATGCCAGAAGATGCCCCGGTGATGAGTACGGATTTGCGGCGGAAAAACGCCTGCGTGCCAGTCATGCCAAACCCTTATAGCACATGCAACAAATTGGAGGAGGCTGCTCCATTACGCAGACGATCCAACCGCAACGGCGCAGCGTTCTATAGCCACTAGCAACTGGTCATTCGCCACTGGTATGATGGGCGACTTGGGACGCAACCCGTACGCCTGCTTGTGAATCCAAAGCGTCGAATCCTTTTGCAATGAGGGGGAACTTGGTGCGGCGACTGCTGGCAATTTGCGCGGTAACGTTGACGGTATCGGCGGCGTTTGCCGCGGCTCGCCTGAATCAGGTCGCCACAGTTTCCGCGGCGAGTGGACCGAGCAATCTCGTATTATTCGAGGCGCAATCGACGGGCGGCTGCCCGCTTGGTCCCGCCTATACTTTCTGCGATCAGACCCCTGGCACGCAGGGTCTCACAGAGACCTTCTTCGTCGACAATTCAGGGGCAGTGAGCGGTCTCGCTATCTCGCTCGGGCAAGTTCCCGGGCTTTCGACTGGCTTTGCCCCGGGTGATTTCACCGTCGCCAGCAACTCGTGTACCGGAAGTCTCGCGGCCAACCAACAGTGCGAAATCGGTGTCGCGTTCTCGCCCACCGTCGCCGGTTTACGCACAGCCGCTGTGACCGTAACCGACGCTGGCGGTGACACGCTGAGCTTCAACATCGCGGGCACTGGTAAGAATCTGGCGATTGCGCCGCCGGGCAATTCCTGCGCCTTGGCGGACAACGCCTACACGTATTGCCCACAACCAGTCGGAGGCGTTAGCACCCCGGTAGCGTTTACGCTGACCGCAGCCGCCCCCGCAACTGGCGTAATCCTCTCACTTGCGGCGATCCCCGGACTGTCGCCTGAATTTGGCTCCGGAGATTTCACGATTGCGGCCACGACCTGCGCGGGCACGCTCGCGGCCAGCGCCAGTTGCGTCGTCGACGTTGAGTTCACCCCGAAGGTAGCAGGACTGCGCTCGGCGGCATTGACGGCGACCGACGCGGACGGCGACACGACGCTCGTGTACCTGGCGGGAAACACGACCAGCGGCCTGGTTTTCAACACCATTGAGCCAGGATCCAATCCCGCCGCCTGCGCGCGATTGAATTTCTTTGGTTACTGCAACCAGCCGACCTCAGGCAGCACTCCAACAACCGCGTTCACGGTGACGAATACTTCCGGGACGCAGGTGACCGGGCTCACGGTTTCGCCACCGCTCAATACGACTCAACCGCCGCCCCCGCCTGTAAATTTCTCAGTGACAGGCACGAGTTGCGCGACGACGCTTGCGGCCAATGCGTCTTGCACGATCAATGTAGCCTTCTCGCCGCTCGCCACGGGGTTGCAGCAGGGCTCGGTTGTGGTGACCGATACCGCCGGTGACGTCGCGGCAATAAATCTCTCTGGCACGGGCGACGATTTCAACCTGGCAATCGTGGCCGGTCAGTCACAGGAAGTTACCGTCTCGCAGGGCAATACGGCCACGTTTATGGCGCAGCTGACGGCCGACGGGGTATTCGGTCAAAACGGCGAAACCGTGTCGCTTGAGTGCCCCACAAATTTGCCGGAATTTACCACCTGCGCGTTTATGCCGTGCCCGATCACGCCCGTGGTCGGAGGATCTGTTCCGTTCAAGATTCTGATTGCGACTTCTACGACAACCGTTCTGACGCCGCCAGTCCCGAACCCGTGCAATAGCCCGGCGGCTTCTGCCACCGCTGCGGTCCGCGGGACAAACGGGGTTCTGCGTACGGTGACAAATAGGACCAATCACGCGGCGCAATTCCCTGCTCTGTTGGCAATACTTGCGATGCTCGGCCTCGGCGCGATGAGCGCACCGCCGATGGCCTACGGTCGGCGAGCGAATTGGGGGCGTGTCGCGCTCGCGCTGGTAATGCTTTTCGGAGCCGCGCTCTCCGCCTGCGGTGGGAAAGGCTCTGCGTCCACATCGACGGCGACACCCATCGCTATAACTACGATGAATGTTGCCGCTAGCGCCGTTGATTCAAGCGGAAACGCCATCAACGGTAGCCGCGGCTTACAGATCATTCTCGATGTTATCAAGCAACAGGCGACGCTTCCTTAAGGCTCGGCGAGTCTCCGGGTAACGAAACCTCGGCCTGCACGACATCAAGACGGCCAGCAGATCGAGAAGCTACGGCGTTTCTCCCCCCTGCCAGCGATATTGCCCGGCTCACGTCGTCGTCCCACCAGGTCGCAGCAAACGCGTGCACTTCCCGTAGCACTCCGATCACGCAGAGGTTGCAAGCGCAAGGAATCGTAAGACAATTGAAGCAACCGCATCGTTTGGAGGAACAGCATGGCTACCGAAGACAGCCGGGGAGTTCACAACGCCGCAGATGCTTGCGGGCCTCAGACGCGCTGTCGCGCGACCGTTCGTCGCGCGTTGCGGTCCACCGCGCCAATCTTGATTCTCAGCACGTGCTTTCTGTTTGGGACGCCAGCTCGCGCGCAAAACGGCGGATACATGCGCGTGCTCACGTCGCACGGGCAACTTGCTGGAGAGTCCACGGACCCGAAGTACAACGGCTGGATTCTGCTTCAGGCGGCGACGATGCCGTCTGCGGCCCAAATCGCTGCCATGGCGGACGAGGCAGCCACGGGTGCGGGCGGCGAGAAGGCCGTACACAAACCTGTGATCGTTGTGAAGGACCAGGACCAGTCATCTCTCGCGCTGTTGGGCGCCTCCACAAGCCACCAGCACTATCCGGAGGTTGACATCATCCTGACCTCGCCCGGCGGCACACCCGTTGCGCGGTATAAATTGTCCGATGCGACGATCCTCTCCATCCGCGCTGGCGACACTGGCGGTGGAACCCACGAGGCGTTTGAGCAGGTGAAAATCGGTTACGCAAAAATCGAGATCGAACAGTAGAGGCCGAGCGATCAGTTCCCTGCCCGCCCGGACATGATGGGCTTAGGGAGTGATGGGCTTTTCGGTCTTGTTCTGTACGGAGTCCATCTGTCCCGCCGCCGGATGCTGCGCTGGGTCGCTACCGCTGCCTGCCGCGGGATACTTCAGCGCGACCCATTTGTACCAACCACCGTCCATCACTTTGATGTTGGTGTAACCGAATTCTGCGAGCTGGCGAATCAGGTCTTCGGTATCGTGCGGGCAGGAACCGTACATGATCAGCGTCTTGTTGCGCGGCAGGCTGATCGGAAAAACCTTCACGCGCATCACCCAGGGATAGCTGATGGCGCCGGGGATGTGTCCCTCGGCGTAGCCATCGGTGGGCTGCGTGTCCACGATCGCGACGCCGGGATCCTTGTCCAGCACCATCTTCAGCACGACATCAGGCGCAACGACCGGCGGCGCAGGTCGCGCAACGGCCGCGGTGGGATCCACGTCTGCAAGATCGTCCTGGGCGCGAGTGGCCGGAGCGATGAATGCCACTGCCGCGAGCAGGCCGGTAATCGCGCAGAATCCTGCGGTCAGGAAGCCACCAGCTTCCGAGAAGGAGATTTTCGCCATTGCTTTCATTTTTACCCCCAAAGCCGCAGGTTCTCTCCCGACTCTCCAGGATGTTACGCCCGGCGCGAGAGGGGGTCAATATACCAGGGAGCCCTAGCCAAGGTTGGGCGTCCGTGGCACACTTAGCCCGTGGGAAACAAAGACGCAAAGAAGCGCGAAACAAAGAAGCCCAAGAAAAAGCAGCCCAGCGCGCACGAGATTCGGATGGCCAGCCGTCCGATTTTCACGAACCCGAAGTAACGCAATAGCTGCGGCGGCGATCTCAGGCGCTACGCTTGGGTGAGGGCACGCGGGATGAGCGAACCTCAACGCTCCCTGTGTCCTGCGCTTGAACGTTCTCCGCTTCTCGGAAACGTTGCGCTCGTGCTGGATCGTTGCCCCCTGTCTGTCAATGCTTGCTCCCGAACCGTGCCCGTCAGCGATATCCCAGCGAAACTTTTTCGAACCCGGCGGGTTTGCTATGTTGGATAAGGCGGCGCATATTTTATGGCCGCCAAAACCCGGTTTTGTATCATACTCGGCCTAATTAGCCTGCCTGTGTCCCGCCGCTTTGGGTGCGGTGGGAAGGGGGCCAGAAAACGGAGGATTTCCTAGATGCGAACGTTCCACAGGGCTCGCTATCTTGTGTTCTTTGCATTGCTTCTTGCCATACCCGCTCTATCGCACGCGCAGGTTGGCGTCGGTGTAGCGATTACGGTGGCTCCGCCGCCTCTGCCGGTATATGAGCAGCCTCCCTGCCCGACCGAAGGATATCTATGGACGCCCGGCTACTGGGGCTACGGTCCTGGGGGCTACTTCTGGACTCCCGGCCTGTGGGTCGCGCCCCCACAAGCAGGTCTGCTTTGGACGCCCGGCTATTGGGGACTTGTGGGCGGCGCTTATGGATGGCACGGGGGCTATTGGGGACCGCACGTGGGGTTCTACGGCGGAATTAACTATGGGTTCGGCTACGGCGGCGTCGGATTCTACGGCGGACGCTGGGAGGGCGGACATTTCCTGTACAACTCGGCGGCGTGGCATGTTGGCCCCGGCTTCCACGGCGTCTACGAGGATCGCAGCTTCATCCGTGCGGGTGAATACAACCACGCCAGCTTCAACGGCGAGGGCGGTATCCACGCGGCTCCTACTCCCGGCGAACGTGCCGCGATGAACGAGCGGCATTTCGGCCGCACGCCGGACCAAATCTCGCACATGCAAGCAGCCCGGGTCGACCGCGGTAATTATGCGGCGGTAAACCACGGAACTCCGTCTCATCCGGAGGGCATGGGCGTCAATGCGCGTCAGGATCGCCAGCAGAACCGGATCAATCAGGGAGTCCGCTCCGGACAACTCACTCCAGGCGAAACTTCGCACATCGAACACAACGAAACGGCTATCCACAACGAGGCTCGTACCGATCGTGCTGAAAATGGCGGTCATCTGACCGGCGCAGAGCACAATCAGATCGAGCATCAGCAGAATAAGGAGAGCCGACAGATTTACAACGACAAGCACAACGCCAAGACGGATGCACACCCCAATGGTGGTGGTGCAAGAGGTGGCGAAAAGAAATAAGGTCCCGACGTCGAACGACGAACTAAAGATTAGGGGCGGCCGCGAGGTCGCCCCTTTTTTTCCCGAGCTAGACCGTTACCTCTCGCGCACCGCGCGGAATCCGCACACCTTGAATAGGCGGCCGTTCGCTGCCTTAAGCGACAGGCTCATAGCACAGCAGCACGTTCCCGTTGGCGAACGCCCGGGTCTTGGTCGGCTTCATACCGAGCTTCTTCTTGACGCCATCGAACATCGTGCGGCCTTTACCCAGAACGACTGGTACCACCACGAGATTGTACTCGTCGACCAAGCCCTGCTCCGCCAATTGCGCAACGATGGTGCCGCTGCCCAAAACGCACATGCCTCCCCCGGGTTCATTCTTCAATTTTCGTATCTCCGCCCCAGGATCGCTCTTCACC